>NZ_CVRU01000162.1 GCF_001261715.1 Dysgonomonas sp. HGC4
CTCCCGGAAACTGGCGTTTGCCAACAAAAGATGAATTAGTCTTCATATTAAGTAATGGTGGTTCCTGGGTGGGTGGTACAAATACCTCTGCCAACGATGCGGGTACGAACAGTATAGCTTCAGGATGGAGAAATAGTATTAATAATTATAGCTACTTCTTGCCCGCTTCAGGGAACCGCTATATAGTCATGGGTACGGTGCAAAGCGTGGGGTCCGGGTTCTATTGGTCGTCGTCGAACGATAATTTAGGGGGAAATTCCATGTACTTCAACAGTAGTAGCACCGTGCCCCCCGGCAGCCAAGCGGACCGTAGAAACTGTTATCCTATCCGCTGTATCGAGTACTAAGATTGACATAAGTTGAAAAGTAAAAAGCTAACTGACGAATGAACAGACAATAGCTTTACTTAAAACCTCATAATTCAAAACGAAGATGAATTTACTCGAAGACCTGTTCACCACTTATTACGATACCCGTAAAGGGACTCGTAGCTACATGAGCCAGCTCCACTTTGAGATGAACCTCGAAGAAAACCTGAGACTTGCTTCGTGCTTGAACAACTCGTTTATATTTCATCTTTTTACAAGCGTTTGTTTATCGAAGACTGTTATTCGTGCCGCAAGAAAAAAAAGAACGTTGTTTGGTATCAAACGCTTGGAAAAGCATATTCGCAGCTGCACTTCTAACTATTCACAAGAGGTGTATATTCTGACCTTAGAAATACAGGGATATTTTATGAGTATAAATCGCCCTACCCTATATGGTACTCTGCTCAAAAATCTCAAACTCTTTGCAGATGCAGATGTAAAAACCAAAGACGGGAACTATTTCAAGGATCCTCCCGAACTTGATTTGGTTGATTATCTTTTGCTTGTTATTGTGTTTCATAATCTTATAGAAGGATGTCTGAGAAAAGGCAGTATCATCAATAGGGAAAGATTGCCTGCGAGTAAAAGTTTGTTTCACTCTGATCCGAAATGTGGCTTACTTATAGGCAATCTAACCTCTCGGTTGTTCAGTAATGTGTATACGAACTCTTTTGATCATTTCGTGAAACAGCAATTAAAGCTAAAATTTTATGGTCGTTATATGGATGACATCTACCTGATTGATAGAAGCAAAAAAACGCTGCTGGAATTTATCCCTCTCATATGTGCATACTTCTATACACTCCGTATCAGATTGCACTCCAACAAAATTAAACTACAATCGTACCGCAAAGAGGTAGCATTTCTGAGGGCAGTGGTCAAACCTTATCGCAGGTATATCCACAACCGTGCTAAACGTAAATTTATTCAGGTACTTTACCATTGGAACAGACTCTTGTCGCGGTATACGGAGGAAGCGGAGGTACACAAAGCCATTTTGTTCAGGATGAGATCTTCCATTAATTCCTATCTGGGAATGATGCGGTATTATCGTTCCCTCAAACTAAAGAAAAAAATCGTATACAAAAAAAATGATGATATACAGATTCAGTTATTTTATTGGCCATGTGGAAAGATATAGGCTCAAAAAGAAGTTCTTAGCAGAATAATCTTTGATGATAAAAGAATGATAGGATAACAATAAATAATGAAACAAAATCTGGTTATTTCGCTCTGCTTCACTCTCCATCGAAGAAAAAGAGATCAAACGATAGAATATATGTCTTTTTGTGAAGAATAAAAGAAAGAAGGTGTTCCTTCTAAGCAAAGGACGATTGTAGAGTTTTTTTAAGTTTGTGTTAATTAGTGGGATCATTCTGTCTGTCGGGAGGATATACAGGATCCATTGTTACAGATGATAAAACCTGTAATGGTATTTGAATTGAGTAAAAGAGATGCGAAAGTGAAGTCCTCATAATGTAAGTTTTGTAAAGTTTGTGCAAACCACGCTGGTTGTGATAATTCGCGTGGTTTATTTAAAAGAAATACGATAATGAATAATATGGATAAATATGCTGAAATAATAATACGGATATTGAAGGAACATCATATCGAAGGAGTGTATGATTCTGCTAATGATATGGTTTACATATACCGGGAAGACAAATACGGAACCGTTTACAACTTGTTCGGATGCTGTAATAACCTTCTGGAGAACCGCCTTATCTGCACGATGTATATTCAAGAAGGTGAAGCCGAAACGGTGCAAGCCTGTTTATCAGACATCAACAGGCTACATGACAGCGGCATGTTTTATATCGATTCCGATACAGGATGCCTCGCCTATGCGGTGGATTACGTTGTTCCGCCAGATGGAATCAGGTATGGCGACCACATTCTGGCAAGGTTTTGTACACAGGCATGGAAAACGTATACCGGTTATCGGGAAACCCTTTACCGGGTGATCACCCGACAAGCGTAATACTCTTACTTGGAGTGCCGGGACGAGCTTTAGATCAAAATCATAGAGAGAATTAACTAGTAACACGACTGTCTTTTACACTCCGATATTGTGGGCAGATCTCTGACAAAATTCGTGCCGTTTATAAATAGAGTAAAAAGTGCATATATACAATATACATAAAATGAAAATTACAACGATACTAATGAAGCTAACCCAAACCCTGAGAGTCCTGGGATGGGCATTATGCCTTGTATTTATTAGTTCCTGTTCGAAAGACGACCCTGTAGCCACCAGCCACGTGTTGCTGGTCTATTTGGGAGGCAACAACAACCTCTCGGGGGAGAGCTATCAGAAGCTCCAGGCACTCGTGCAGGGCTGGGATGCCCGCCCGGAGAACAAATTGCTCATTTTCCACGATCCGGCCGATGCTCCACCACAACTGCTCGAGGTGTCCCCGAGCGACACGGGTATCCCCACTACCCGATTGATATATCGGTACGAAGAAGTCAATTCGGCCGACAGTGAGGTATTCGCTTCCGTCATTGATGAAGTTAGACGCATCTATCCGTCCTCCGGCTATGGATTACTGGTATTCTCCCACGCTTCAGGCTGGTTACCCGTAGGTACGCTGCTCAAGCCAAGGTCGGTTATCGTGGACGGCAATTCCGAGATGAATATCATTGATTTTGCCCATGCCATTCCCAACGGTACATTCGATTATATTGTCTTCGAGGCCTGCTTTATGGCTGGTATTGAGGTGGCTTACGAATTGAAAGATAAAACCAAATACATCCTGGCATCAAGCGCAGAGATACTATCCCCGGGCTTTACGGATATCTATCCGAGAGCGCTGGGTTTACTGTTTGAAGGAAGCACAGGCCTACAGACTTTTGCTAACATAGCTTTCAGTTATTTCAAAGGACAAAGCGGCTATATGCAGTCGGCTACTTTCTCTGTGATAAAGACGTCGGAACTAGAACCGCTGGCATTCTTTATAAAGGAATACGCCGTTTCGGGGGCAATACGAGACATCATGGACATACAACATTTCGACCGCTATCAGACCTACAGATTGTTCTTCGATTTTGAGGATTATTATGCAGGTTTAATGACTGATGAACTACAGCAACAGGAGTTACATCGTCTGGTCGGCAAGACGGTCGTATGGAAGGCTTCTACCCCGGATTTTATGCTCGGTTACAACGGATTCGTCATAAGACAGCATTCGGGTTTGACCACCTATATCCCGCAGGATAGGTTTCCTTTCCTGAATCAGGAGTATAGAAAACTGGCTTGGATTCGGGTCACAGGTGTAAAATAACAGAAGAAAGTCAAACGAAAGCATAGATAATTAAATATTTAATAGCTAGCAAGATATGATGTATCAGTAATAAAGATCTTAGTATTATTTTTTGCTGTAGGCACGGCCGCTAAAGGACGGTTTTATCCACTAAAAGCTGTCTTGTGGTACTTTCGAAATCATGGCTATCGACCACAACGTTGGTGTATAATTTTGTCTGTATGGAAGCTACGGATAAAGGTGCGGAATTTGCTTTCGGGTGTAATCCATTATTGACTCATGAGGATAACAAAATCAGAATAGTATTTTAAATGCATGCATTAAGTTTAAGAAACTGGACACCAGCCACCGTATCGGTCTCGCCTAGTCTGGACGCAATACTGGAGCGTGAAACGGCCAATACGAACATGGTTTATCTGTACCACTTGGGTGGTGTGCTGATTTGCTTCGAGCGCTCGGACTGTGTAATACTGAGTCTGTGCTCTATAGAGACTGCTTTCTGCATCAGCGCTATCGGGATTACCTAGTGTGCAGGGTTTGCGTAAAATGAGGCTGAAGCTGGTCAGCAATGTCAGCGAGCATGAAATTGTGATGGAAACGGATATCGGCGGCGGTCATAATTTGCTGCTGCAGAGCATGACCCCTCTGAACAAGAACAGTTGATATCTGGAGTTATTACGCGAACTACGGAGCAGTTTGCTTGGAGGTGTTGGTTATATCAGACAGAATGAAGAAACACAAAAATAGAATCAAGCGATGGAACTATTTGGAAAGAAAAAAAGCAAGAAACAGGCTGTTGAATCCAACAGCCCGAGTATATTATCGTCAGGGGCTGTTCTCAGCGGTGAGCTGCATCTGAGTGAAGATCTACGCATAGATGGCCGTGTGGAGGGCAATATTTACAGTGAAAAAGTCGTGATCATTGGTCCTAGCGGTACGGTCAATGGCAATATAATAGCCGGTACGGTCGATGTGTATGGCCGTATGCAGGGTGATATTACCGCCAGTGAGAGAGCCTGCCTATGTACAGGTTGCTTCCTGACAGGGGATCTGTTATCCCTCTCTTTAGAAATAGAACTTGGCGCCTACTTCGATGGTCGCAGTAAGATAGCTTCAGGAAAGGAAGAGGAGGACACCGGATAATAGATCAGGTAAAAAATGGAATGGAAAAAGAACATCATAACACTAAGGTAGATGAAAAAACACGAGAAAAGAAAAGACTACCTGATAGAGATACTACTCGCTATAGTTATCATGCTGATCATTTCTTTATGTTTTTATGCGGCGCATCAGGAGTCATCCACTGCACGAGCCTTTTAGGGATATATTGAAACCTATAAATTAGAATATATTGAAACCTATAAATAAAATAAGCATGTTTAAATTTATCAAGATACTGACTAATATCATTTATCCTGTTTCAACGCTGGGGTTGATAATCTTCTGTTTTCTAACATGCGGCGGTAAAAAGCAGCATGGGGAACAACAGGCCGTTCTGGCCAAGGACAAGCGGCACACATTCGTCCTACCTGTTATTCCCAGTGAGTTAACCTTGCCCAAAGATCGGGCTGATTACTTGGCCGTCCATTACTGGGATAACTTTGATTTCAGTGATACGGCTTATGTGCATTTGCCGGAGATTACAGAGCAGGCTTTCGCCGATTATCTGGACATATTGTCTCATGCCAATAAACCGAACGCCTATTCTTCCATTGAAAACACGCTCCGGCAAGCCGGCAAAGAAGGAACAGGTCGGATGTACCAATACCTGAGGGATCTGTACAAACAATACCTGTATGATGCAAATTCACCTTTGCGCAATGAGGAATTTTATATACCCGTTATTCGCTATATAATAGAGGATACCATCACTGACACCGCAGACAAGCAGCGCGCAGCCTTCGAGCTGGAGATGTTGTTGAAAAACAGGGTCGGAGAGTTGGCTACTGATATAACCTATACGCTGGCAACTGGAAAAAAAGGAAGGCTGTACGACCTGCATAATCAATACACCATCCTTTATTTCTACAATCCCGATTGTCCTGCCTGTAAAGAGACGACCGCCTACTTGGCTTCCTCCCGACTAATAAATAGTCGGCTGTTGTCTGGTCGGCTGGACTTGCTGGCCGTCTATCCTGATTCCGATCTGGACTTATGGAGAAAACATGCCAACCTGATGCCTCCATTGTGGCTGAACGGGTATGATAAGGGGCAGGTAGTATTCGGAAAAAAGTTGTACGACCTGAAAGCCATACCGTCCTTATACCTGCTGGATGCTTCTAAGCATGTATTACTGAAAGACGCGCCGGCACAGACTATTGAGGAATACCTGATCGGGGAACAACAGCCACGACTAGAACATATTGAACAACTCCGCTAAACATTCACTGAGGAATTATGTGACCGCCGTACCACAAAAATAACAGGAACCCGTGCATAAAAGGAGAGAATAAGAAAATACATAGGTAAACAAAGAACGTTTTCGTTAAGCAATGAGAGCATAAATTGAATTTATTCAAATTTAGCCATTATAAGAACCAACGTTCACAGAAGTATAGACACTCAAAACGATTCATGTAATTGAACGTATATTATGTAGAACAAAGGAAACAGTAAAAAAGGGGATTATTAGCTGCCGTACTTCGTGTACTGCTTTGTATCCAGGTTATAGCGGGTACTGTGCAGGCACAGGAAACTTGCTGATCAACGCTTAGTAGTACCGGCAGCCGTCCTCTAGACGAACCTACTGTACGATGCTACGACAAGTTTGAGTCTTTCCGGCGAGTTTTGTTTGATCCTAGACCTTCCGCTCATCTACAACCTGTTGGCGGAGGTTTCCCCCACTCTGTGTGTCTGTGAATACCGAATCAGCTATACAGTCCTTGCAACAACAGAAGAAACATAAAAAGAAGATAATTAAAGTATATAATAATAACAATTAAACTTTAAAGTTATGAAACGAAAGCAATGGAGTTTTTTAACAGCGCTGGTCTTACTTACTGGATTTACAGCGTGCAGTACGGATGAAAATGGAAATACCCCTGACGAGCCAAAGGAAATGACGACTTATATGAGCTTGACTTTACGATTACCCAAGCAAGCGAATCTAAGAGCGGGCGATGATAATAATTACAATGCAGCTGGGATATATACCGGGGTGACAGCCATAAATACAGTAGACATATACCTGACCTCGACGGACGGTACAACCATGCTTGAAACCAGGAGGCTAGAGTATGAAAAAGGCGATTATACATTTCAAGCGGATGCCAGTGGATATGACCATATTGATTTGACAAAACCATTCAAGACTGCCCCTGGTAGTAAGAAGATGATTGTTGTTATTAACTGTCCACTTCCTTCATTGACTGCAGCGCCTGCGGATGACTACCGTTATGTCCTGTCTTCCTCCTTACCGCTTTCTTCCCTGGCACGGATAGACCCGAACAGATCGGCACAGATCGGTAATGTAACAGTTTACGCCGATGTTGTTGTACTGAGCGGTAAAAGCAGTGTCATCAATATAGAAGACGGCGTGAGTGAAACGGAAGTAATTGCTAGCCGGAAAAATATAATTAATGTGGACGTGGCAAGGGTTCCTTCCCGTGTGATCGTCACTTCTTCGGCGCCGAGCACAGTCGTTGACATAAACGGTACAAGCCTGGGTACAATAAGCGATGTGACCTATTCGGTAGCTCAGGGAGCAAATTCGGTGTATCTTTTTGCGCAGGCCAATGCAGATAGCAGTACCAAGACATGGGGCTATGATTATTTTCCAGGTCCTGGAACCGACTATGGAACCACCGCTACCACTTACTATGATTATTCCGACCTACTGAATCAAACGGATGCGGTTCCGTCCAAACCGGGTACTACCGGATCTTATATGTATCTGCCCGGAAAATTTTTTCTGGAAAACACACACCAAAACGGTGTCGATTTATCATCTAGTCGTTACCGGAAAGGAAATACAGCCTATGTGCTAGTACGTGCCAAATTCACACCTGACGCAGCTCAGATTGCGGATGGAGGTGCTCTCACTAACGGTACCTTTTATATAGGTGGGATCAACGGCAAGATCTATTCCAGCGTAACAGCTGCCCAGAATTATCTCACTGGAGTAGGCGTACAAAACCAGCCAGTATCTACCTACCCGAATGGGAAAGTATTGTATTATATCTGGCTGAATCCGGATAATATCCAAAAACCTGTCAATTCCCCTACCATCCGTAACAATATCTACCATATCAATATCAATACCTTTAAAAGTATCGGTGTAAACTGGAACCCACTAATCCCATCAGGGCCTGACGCTCCGCGCAATCCAGATCCGAAGCCGACCGGCCCCGAACCGGAAAACCCAACTGACCCTACTGATCCATTGAGTTCTACCGATACTTACATGTCTGTGGATGTCATGGTTTTACCATGGACTGTACACACCTATGATATAGACCTGTAATATACGTATAATATGCAAAGGTATGCGTAAAATGAATGTGAGGCAAGGGTACTTAGGCAGGGGAAATTTGATTTTCCTCCTGTTAATTGCATTAATATTCTTAGACTTGAATGGTTGTATTTACGATCATACGGACGACTGCCCGCAAGGGATAGACATCCGCTTGTACAGCAAAACCCCGTGCCGTACCGACACGGTATATCCCCGGTTATCCAGCCTAGAATTAAATGTCTTTGACCGCCACGATAAGCAGGTATCATACCGCATAACCAACGATAGCGTTCTGACAAAACATTATACTAAGAGGCTGAAGGCGGATAACGGGCTGTACAACGTAATTGCTTGGGCTGGTCTTGATACGGATCCATTTGAACGCAGCTTCTCGGATGAAAAAAGCGGCTTGTTGTTCAGGCTTAAACGCTCTAACGGCCTAGCCGCCTCTCTTGAGGGCAAACGGATCTATTACGGGAAAAGTCCGGCGGTCTTCTTACCCGACCCGACTGAATACGGGTCTGTCTTCGAATCCACATTTATCAATCTCCAAGAGATAACGAACCGTTTGACTATACAGGTCGAAGGCCTTCCGCCAACCGGCGATTATGAGATTGTCATTAAATCGGCCAATGGCTCGATGAATACTGACGGCAGCATAGCTCCCGACGATCTGATCGAATACGGTTCGCAGACCGCCTTCACTAACGGTCTCCTGGAAGCAAGGATTACCGTACTAAAACTGGTTACAGACCAATACAGTTCGTTGATCATATCGAACAAGACAGATAACAGCGAACTGTATCGGGGTGATTTGCTAGGGACACTACTGTTGAAGAATCCAGATGTGAACTTGGACTGCGATCATGATTTCTCGATCCGTTTCAGTATCAGGGATCAGTGCGGCTGCGGGACCTATATGATTGCGGCGATATGGGTTAACAACTGGTTAGTACACAGCTATACGACCGAATTATGAAAACAATGGAATTAAAGATGCTTCTGTACATCTTGCTTTGTGGCTGGAGCCAAATCATCACAGGTTGTAGCCGAGATGATTCTCCTGTCCCCGAGGAAGAAGAGGCTTATATCTTCCTGTCGATAAAAGCCTCTTCGGGGAGCATCAATGAAGACGCGGGCGGTGAAGATCGGATAACTGAAGTACGCATGATAGCTTTCGATCCGGATGGCAACTCGGTCTACAATGATATCCTGGATTTCCCCCATGGTTTCGGGAGTCGAAGCCATGGGATAAAGTTTAAGCCGGGAACCTACGATTTTTATTTCTTTGCCAACGAGTCGGCATATGTTGGTTTTCATGACATGCTGACTTCCGTGACCAATGTGTCACAATTTCAAAGTGATTCGCGTTTCAATGGATTATTATATAATCCAGGATTTAAACCGGATACTTCCACAAATGCAGGCCGGATGCTTATGTCGGCAGTTTACAAAGCAATCAGAGTGTTGCAAGGAGGTACTGAAGCTTCCCCCGAGCCTCTGGTTTTACCGACTCCCAAAGTTGAACTGGTGCGTTCATTAGCCAGGGTAGAAATCGTCTTCTATAAGAAAAACCCGGGCAGTATTTTGCCTGCTGCCGATATCGTCTCCTCTGTACAATTACAAAATGTAGCAGCGTCTTACTCTGTTCCTCCGTCAAACAGTTATTATAGTGGGCAGGCGGTGTCTTCTCTTTTCGGCGATCTGGCAGGGCTGGATTATACACGGGATTCGATCGGGTCGGTAGGACCTTTCTATATCCCCGAGTCTCTCAATAAAAGCGGAAATTCCAGCTTTACCGGACTGCATATCAATAACCGAGTGTTTCCTATCCTTACAGACAAGGCAAAAACCGGATTAACCGCTCAGCGGCGTACTATTTCTTCCCTATCGGATAGCTGTATCATACGTAATTATCACTACCGGATAAACGCCTATATAAGTCCTGATGGAAGCATTACGTTAAAAACTTGTGTGGAACCCTGGAAGAAAGACGATTACGTATATATATTTCAGGATGGGCAAAGTCTTGCCATTCCGCCGGTGATACCGACCGACTCAAGCGTGATCGTGCCTACTTCCTGCGGGAAGATAGAGATCCATTCGACCAATGAACAATTTCAGCAGGGACTGATGGGTGCTTTTGGCGACCAGGTCAATTGGTGGGATCCCAATGTACAGGGCCCTAATATCATCAAAGGGCAGCCTCCGTATTATTGTGAAAAAAAATACGGCCCTGGCTGGCGGTTAATCAACTCTTGTGAGATGATGTCATTCCTTGCACTGTTCGATCAAACCTATAAGATATGGCAATCTAATACATGGCTTGGCATTAATTCAGGCATACCATTTTATTCCAAGACTTTACGGCAACAAGCACAAGACTTATTAGGAAGATTAACTGGGATGGATATGTCGAAATACCTATTAAGCGATATGCAGGGAGGAGATAGTTTCGGAAGCGAAAAACTAGGGATTATCGACGCTTTTTTCACTCCGGGTGATATTGTAGTTACACGGAAGCAGTTTCCAGGCGGATGGCCATATCCGGCACCGCCATTCCAAGGCATCGAAGATTGGTACCCGATGGAGGTCGTACACCAAGTCAAAGAGTATTGGTATAGCGGTTATCTGGATTATGCTGATCCTGCGAACTATGATAAAGTACTGTACCAGCGCTTTGAACGCTATAGCTTTTCTTCAACCGTATCGAGGTGTGTCAGAAATGTAGAATAACAAAACGAAGAACTATGAAAATCGGCAATATATATATGACATTATTCCTGGCACTTTCTTTGCTATCCGCCTGTCACAATGACGGAGAGCCGTTTGCAGAAACATCCCAGGAGGTATCCCTTGTGCTCATGTCTGTACCAAGCCTGAAGGCGGCGGGTGATCCGGACGACCTGCCCGCAGAATATGCAGTAAAAGATTTGAGCGTCTTCCTGGCAACTCCCGGGAGTAATACAGTGTTGAATAGCTTTATCCATACGGGATTCTCTCCCTCGGGTGACAACTGCACACTGGTAAACCTACCGCTGGATCCTGCAACGGCTGCATTCAGAGATATCTATGTAGTGGCCAATTGCAGTGATGTAACTTCTTTGAATGCGGTAACGACCGTCAGTGATATAAAAGCGCTGGCAACCCCACAGGGACCGTTAACTACCGCGATAATACTCAATTCTGGTCTGCCCATGTACGGACAGGCTGCAAACGTCAACCTGGGCGGTACATCTGCCGCCAGTCCGGCCAATATCACATTAACGCGGGCATGTGCCAAACTACGTGTTACCATGGAGAATGTCACCGATACAAGCAATGCGTTCATTGTAGAGAATGCAGCACCCTCTACGCTTTACGCTCCAGGAACTCCCTTAAGGTTCGGTACCTTAGACCTGATTACCTATCCGCAGATAACCTTAGATTCTATTTCACCAGGCATGTATCAGAGTATAATATATATCTATGAATCCTTACAATCCCCGTGCCTGAGAATACTGACTTCAATCAAAGGAATCAGCAGGGAATACGTTGCAAATTCGAACTTCCCGCTGCCGGTACGGGGCTACTTATATGACATCCGAATCCAGATACTTCCCGCCGGTCTTTCGGGCGCGATGGAATTACATACCAGGAATATAGATGGAAGTCACCGTATTTTAACTTATAAAATAACGGACTATGGAGAAAATCTGCCAGATAAAAAAGACTTATCATCCAAGCGTGTACCGGATCAGGATTATCAGAAAGAAAAACTAAAAAACGGAATAAAACGATGGAATTATTTGAAAAAAGACAAAAACGGCAGAGTCCAGACGACCGGTCAGAGGAGCAAGCCCCGAGCATACTATCCACCGGTACGGTTATCACCGGCCAGGTAAAGCTCACATATGACCTGCGTATAGACGGAGTCGTCGTCGGGGATATTTGCAGTGAAAAGACCGTGGTCATAAGCCGCGGGGGAGAGGTGCACGGAAATATCAAGGCTGCCTTCTTGAGTATATACGGCCATCTGGACGGGAATGCCGATGTCACAGAACATACTTTCTTGTGGAAAGACGGGTTTTTAAACGGGAATCTGAAGACCACAGAGCTAGAGATCGAGGCTGGCGCCCGATTTGAAGGGAAGTGCGAGATGACTCGTAAAGGAGTAGGCATGGCCGATCAGGATAAAGAGGAGCAAGACCAGTTTTGAGGGAATAATAAAAAAAATGGCACACACTGTTAATATGAACGATATGAAGT
>NZ_CVRU01000163.1 GCF_001261715.1 Dysgonomonas sp. HGC4
CTTTTAAGTATTGTTTATCAAAAGCACTTAGAGAGACCTCTACAATAAAAAAGTATCTTCATCTGGATGGTAAGTAGGGAGAAAGAATAGCTATTTCGAATATATATTAACTGATCTTATAGCTTAGCTAATAAAAGTTGGATGGTCTGATAAGGCTAATAATTCTTTATCTCCTGCACTATCGCCATATGCATAAAGTATATATTCAGCTCTGTTAGGAAATTCCACTAAGAGACGATTTACTTTCTCTTGTCCATAGCAATTTGCAGTACTAAAAGTTCCTACTATTAAATCGTCAATAGTAGCAATTTCTGTAGCTAACACCTTTTCGATATTCATCGTTTTTGCCCAAGGTTTTATCCAATTCGATACGGAAGCACTGATTATAACAACTGTATGGTTTTGACTTTGATGCCATTTTATTTTATTTATAATCTCAGGTCTTATTATATCCTGTATTCTTTTAATATAATCCTCACTCGCTTTATTAAATACTTCTATTTTTAAAAAAATAGGCAAATAGTTTTTGTTTAGCAACATCATTAGTTGTAAAACCTAACTTATATAGCACCAATATAGGAGATAAGATCATAAGCCCTTTAAACAGTTTTTTACCTCCCACATAGAATTTAATAAAATCAAATAAAGTATTTTTTGTAGTTATAGTTCCATCGAAATCAAATGCGGCTATCGTATGTTTTTCTTTCATAATCAGATGATTTGTTAGATAGGGAAGAGCTGGATAGATGTTTCGATAAAGTCATATAGATGGTACATATTATTTACAAACATAGAGATAAAAATAACTATATATAGTAAATAGATAGCAGCTTGTTTCTGTTTAGGGAATGACTTATACAACCAGCCGAATAATAATGGAACGATATAAACCCAATGTGCTCCAAACATAAACGGTTCATCCAATCCATACTTTATTATTATGTGAATAAATATATTATAAATTAATATTAAGAATAGGATTTGGACATATTTATTTTTATAATTTTTTATTAAAGAGAATACTATTAAACCTGTTATGGTAAAGATCATTAAGTATTGCCACCAATAATTATAATAGTCCATACTAATAACATCTGTTTCATCACTACGTAATTTATGAATCCATAGCTCCGGTGAAAAGATGGGAGATCCCCAGAATAAATCGATTACATGTTTATAAAATTCACCACTTGTATGAGTAAACCACTCCATGCGAGTTTTTGTATCAGCTATTAAATGATGAGTTGTAGTAATCCAAATTAGTATTATACTCATTATACCACTTAGTATAGCTAAATCTTTAATCTTACTTTTTGTTGGTTTATTGAAAAACAAATAAGGTATTGTACAAATTACAAAGTTTGTAATAGTTATACCAGCAGCTGTTGTTGCTAGTATCGCTTTCTCTATAAGGGGTATATCTGTCTCTGATTTTATATGATATGCTGTATAATATAAAACAAATGTAATTATATAAGTAGATATGGTAAATGATTCGGGTGTAAAGCTCAGCATTAAATTTATAGGAGTAATTGCATATAATACAGCAACCAGAATCGAAGTCCTATTATCTAAACTAATTACCTTACTAAGGTATTTAAAGATAAACAAAACAGAGCTTGCTATCATATAATTACAAAATATAACCCAAAGAAAAGTTTTAGCCTTGAAGCTTCCCGTTAATGCAACTAATAAATTACCCAAAAAGATAATCGGACTTGTCAAATATCTCATAAGTGGATGTGGAACTATACTCTGATACCCATACTTATAAATTATATTATTGTCAAAAGAGAAATAGAGATCACCTAGTATTGAATTATCTATTATTGAAGTTTGTGTTATTATAAAATAAGAATATGAAAAGTAAAATAGCATTAGTAAACACAGTAAAATTATTTCGATCTTCTTTTCAGGGAGAAGATGGTATAGAATACTCCTATTATTCATATTTGTTTATTATTAGCTACTTATAAAAAAATCGGATTAATATAAATGATACTACCCAACATAAGATAGTAATTTGTAGAAAACGGTCCTTAAGAACCAATTTAGTTGGACTATCACCCTTTTTTTCTACGAAAATAGCTTGAAGATATCTGAATAATCCAAGAATTACAAATAATGATGTAATATATAAGTGCTCTCCGTTTCGAAGTATAACTTCGGAGGATATCGTATACATGATATAGCTGAAAATAATAATAGTTACAACAGAAGTAATTATTGTATTTAAAAACTCAATATTATACCCAGTAATACTTTTTCTCATTTCTTGACCCGTTTCTGCAAAAATGACTACATCATTACATCTCTTCCCCACAACCAATAACAAGGCTAGAAGGAATGTCAGTATAATAATCCAGTGTGATAAAGCTATTGAGGTTACAGTGCTACCTATAAAAAGACGGATAACAAAACCGATGGCTACTATTGTAATATCAATAATTGATAACTGCTTCAATTTAAGACAATAAAAGACATTAAGTACAAAATAAAAGAATAATAGTATGGTTGCAATATCGTTTTTAAGATAAACAAATAGGTCGAGAATTCAAAAATTAGCAATGTTATGCATACAATAAAAGCGTTTCTTATACTTATAGCCTTTGATGCGAGAGGTCTTTGTTTTTTAGTAGGATGCAACCTATCAAGCTCAACATCTTTCCACTCATTGATTATATATATAGAACTGGCAATAAATGAGAAGCCAATAAATGCATATAGTGCATTTATTAACGCTTCTAGATTCAAAAAACTAAAAGAAAAGAATATAGGTGCAAAAACAAAAAGATTTTTAACCCACTGGTGAATACGCAGTAATTTCAAGTATGTATAAACGGTTTTAGCCATGTAAGGTATTTTATGTCACAAGAAACTAATATTTAATAGTAAGAGTATGCTTATTTCTATAAACAATTGNAAATTTCATTATTATGGTTACAAAGATAAGTAAGAATAATAGAAATACATTACATAGCAGAATTATCTGGGTTGTTAAAAATATCCTTAAAGTAGCATTTATTGAAAATTTCAGCAAGAAGCTCTAAATTAGGTTTTGTAGAAAATGCTGGTTGTATCCAAACCGTAAGTTTCTGTTCAAATGCCCCCGCGGGCCCAAATAGTAACTAATAGAAAATAAATCAAAGAAGAAAAAGTCAATTTATACACTACTAAACATTTCAGATATTGAAGAAATCGGAGTCATAAAGGGGGCTAAGGCTGGTAGTCTGTTGGGTGTAAGAGGAGGAGCAGGAGCAGTTGTGATACGAACAAAAACAGGAAAGTCTAAAAATATTATAGAACCAAAAGAAGATAATATAAAATCTATTATGCCTCTTGGATATCAGCAACCAATATCTTTTTATAGTCCAAAATATGAGACAGTAAGAGAAATAAATGATAAACAGCCTGATTTGCGTACAACAATTTATTGGAATCCAAATATCAATACATCCTCATTGGGTGAAGCATCTGTTGATTTCTATACGGCAGATTTTATAACTGATTATTCAGTTGTTATTGAAGGCATGACTACGGATGGAAAAATTGTATATGGAATTAATGAAATTAAAGTGACTAACTAATCAATATATATAACCAATTTAAAAATGCTAATAATTAGGTTTATTGCCTCTCTTTTCTCAGATTGACTTTTTTGTTGTTTCTTTGTGGAAGGAATAGGAATAATATATTTCTAAACTAAACACTCTAAGGAAACTGACTTTTAAACACTAACCGACTTTTTATATGAATTTCTCATTCATTATATACATCAAAACTATGATTGTTTTGATGTTATTATCTAGCTGTAATAATATCTCAGGTCATTCACTTGAGACACAAGACACAGCAACAGAAGCTCAAAAACGATTAGAAGAGAAAGCTAATGAGGCTATGGCTTTCTGCGAAAAGAACAATTATAATACAGATTTCTGTGTATTGATTGATATGAAAATTCACTCAGGACGAAACCGCATGTTTGTCTGGAATTTTAAAACAAAAAGCATTGACCGAAAAGCTTTATGTGCACATGGGTGTGGTAAAGGTGAAAATTTAAGTACAGGAGCAAAACCAGTATTCAGCAATACAGATGGTAGTTTATGTTCTTCTCTGGGCAAATATAAACTAGGTATACGATCATATAGTCAATGGGGAATTAATGTACATTACAAAATGCATGGACTCGAAAAAACGAACAATAATGCCTATAAGCGTATTATTGTATTTCATTCGCATACACCTATGCCTACTAAAGAAATATATCCACAGCATTTACCAATGGGATGGAGCTTTGGATGCCCCGTTACAAGTGACGAAATGATGAGATATATGGACAAGAAATTACAAACCAATAAAAAGCCCACCTTAATGTGGATTTATTATTGATTTGTAATTTGCGTAAAGAGAGATATTTGTATTTTAGATAGATGCTATACTTATTTTTCTAAAATTGAATCAATAGCCGAAATACCTTGCCTGGATTTTCTTGCCACTTTATCAAAGCGTTTTGAGCTTCATCGGGCTTATAGATTCCGCTAATAAGTTCGTTAATAGGGCATGTCCCTTTTTTTAGATATTTTATTACACTTCTAAAATCTTCAGGCATAGCATTGCGGGAGCCTCTAATATCTAATTCTTTTTGAACAAAATATTTAGTTTCGAATGCTATTTCGCTCTTTGCATAACCAATGCACACTACCCTACCTGTAAAAGCAACTTCATTTATAGCCATCTGATACGTTATAGGTGAACCCACTGCTTCGATAATTACATCAGCTCCCAACCCATTAGTTAAATTGCCTAAAACTTCCGTTACATTTTGGGTTTTAGAGTTAATTGTATGATGTGCTCCAAGACGTTTTGCTAATGCCAGTTTTTCATCATCCATATCTACAGCAATTACCGTAGCACCTCTTATTACAGATCGAACAATAGCTCCAACACCAATCATGCCACAGCCTATAACCATTACTGTATCAAGGTCAGACACCTCGCCTCTCGAAACGGCATGGAAGCCTACACTCATAGGTTCTACTAAGGCAAAATCTTTAGGCGAAAGTTGAGAGTCGCCATCAATAATAACTTTACTCCATGGCACAACAATATATTCAGCCATTGCGCCATTGCGCTGAACTCCGAAGGTTTCATTAAATTGGCAGGCATTAGGACGACCATTTCTACATGATGGGCAATTTCCGCAATTGGTATATGGATTTATTGTACATGGCGATCCTACTTTAATATTTGATGGAACTTTATTTCCAACAGCGTCTATAACTGCTCCAATCTCATGTCCTGGAATTACTGGTAGTTTTACCATTGGGTTCTTTCCTAAATATGTATTTAAGTCTGATCCACAGAAACCAACATACTGAAGTTTTACTAAAACTTCGCCTTCTTGAGGTATAGGTTTTTCTAATTCAACCATACGAACTTCGCCAGGTTGAACAATTTGTATTGCTTTCATTATTATTTGTTTATTCCGTTAACTTCAATCTATTATTTTATATCCTTTCCATCCATAATAGGCACAGAAAAGGAAGCATATAAGTGGTATAATATAAGCTATTTGATAGATATGCTCATTTTGATCCATAAAAAAGGCTGTTAGCTGTGGCAGACAAGCATTGCCTACAATTGCCATTACTAAAAAGGCTGACCCACTTTTAGTATTTGATCCTAAATCTTTCAAAGCTAGGGAAAACTGTGTAGGATACATGATCGACATAAAGAATGATACTCCAAGCATAGCATACAGTCCTATCATTCCGCCAAATACAGCTATTACCACACATAATATGACATTGACTATTGCATAGAGGAGCAACATATTCTGAGGTTTGAATTTACTCATAAACAGTGTACCTATCCATCTACCTAAAAGAAAAGCGAGCATATAGAGTCCAAAGAAAGTTGTAGCTAAATCTTCCTCCATTTTAACATATACACAGCAATATACCAGAAACAGGCTATTAATGGCTGTTTGCCCTCCGTTGTAAAAGAATTGAGCAATTACGCCCCATCTCAAGTGGGAACGTTTCAATACTTTAAAATCGATCAATTTGTCTGAGCTATCTTCGGCTTCCTCTTCTTTTATTTTCGGAAACTTAAAGAAGACAAACAATATAGCTATAAGTACTAAAACTAAAGCTAATACGAGATAGATTGATTTCATGGAGTCAGTTTCGAACTGAATATAAGCTTCCCATCCTCCTAAATAATCAGTAGGCAATGTATCTCTCGTGTATGTTTTTCCACTGAGAATAAGCTTACTCAAAAACATAGCAGCTATAAAAGCTCCTAAACCGTTAAACGATTGTGCTAAATTGAGTCTTCGTGCTGACGTATTAGGATC
Organism: Dysgonomonas sp. HGC4; assembly: GCF_001261715.1. GTDB lineage: Bacteria > Bacteroidota > Bacteroidia > Bacteroidales > Dysgonomonadaceae > Dysgonomonas_A. The sequence goes on from NZ_CVRU01000163.1 coordinate 6,359, forward strand.
TCCCAATGCTGTAACGTATGGGTTTGCTGCCGTTTCCAGAAAGCACATACCCGTTGCAATAATGAAAAATATGCCCAGATATGCCCAATATTCCTTTATATTGGCGGCAAATAGAAATAGAAAACCTCCGAAAGCGGCAAGAAGTAATCCTAGAATAATACCCGATTTGTAGCTGTATTTTTTCATAAACATAGCTATCGGAATAGGAAATATAAAGTAAGCAAGCCAATAAGCGGTTTCGGTAAATGATGCTTCGAACGTATTAAGTTCGCAGGTCTTCATTAATTGCCGAATCATGGTTGGCAGAAGGTTACTACTGATTGCCCATATAAAAAACAGGCTGAAAATTAATATTAAGGATCCTCTGTACGTGTTGTTTTTCATTCGGACATATTTTTGATATAGGGTAATTCTACTAAATCTTTTAAGTTATAAAATCGAACAGCGTTTTCTCCCAAAAACATGCGCTTTTCATTCTCCGAAAGTAAATCAGACTTCAAAATAAAGTCGTATGACATACGATAAGTTATAGCTGTGATTGTACGTGGATAATCTGATCCCCACATCAGTTTTTCCATTCCTACAAGTGAGGCAGCTTCTTTTATCGCTAATACTGCTCCTTTGAATGGATAAAACTCATCATTAAATAACCACGTTATTCCTCCTGATTCAATCATTACATTTTTATATCGGGCTAACTTGATCTGTTTTTGCCAGTTAGGGCGGTTTACCATCCCGAAATGTCCTATTGCAATACGTAGATCGGGATACTCGGAAATTACCTCTCCCATTTCTGCAACTTGAGTGTCGCCTTCTGCCAAATCAATAGAAAGCAAAATGTCTTTTTCTTCCATCAATTTAAACATCTTCATCATTTCAGACGATGTCAGAAATGTTTGCTTATGTGGTTCTATCAATCTTTCGGCAGGAATCTTAATCGCCTTAAACCCCTGTTCTATTAATTTCTGAACATGCTCAAAATAACCAGAGCTACGAGCATCAACCATGCCGCAACATAAAAAACGATTGGGATATTTTTGTTGAACTTCCCACAGATAACCATTCTGTAAGCCGTCTATATATTCTTGTGTAATAACTGCCGCCGATACTTGGGCATAATCCATATTCGATAAAAATATTTCAGCAGTGTTACGTCCGTCAACCATGAATGGAGGAAGCATTTGGCGAACTTCTCCCATAAAAAGTGAGCGTCCATTGTCTAAAGTTTGTATTTTAAGACCGTTTACTTCTGTATCTTGTTTCAACCAAAGGTGAGCATGTGCATCAATTATTTTAATATTTTTCATGATATGTAGTTTGATTAAGGTTAAATAGCAAAATAGACCTTTAGCTATTCAGCCAAGTATCTCGAAATCGCGATTTAAGGATATCTTGTACTTCTTCTAATAATTGAGTATCTAAAGGCTCTTCAATCCACTGTAAGTTCTGAATAACAGCTTCTGATCGTGTAGTACTAAATAATGTTGTTGCTATGCGTGGATTACTCACTACATATTTTATAGCAAGCTGTTCGATGTTTTTTCCCTTACTTTTGCAATGTTGTGCAGCTTTCTTACAAAGTTCTATTAAAGGTTTTGGTGCTGGATGCCAATCGGGAGCTCCTCTTTCTGTTAATAATCCCATAGAGAAAGGAGAAGCATTAATAACCCCCACTCCATTGGTTTCAAAATAATCCAGATAATCACTAAGAGCGTCATCATTTAAGCAATAGTGACAAAAAGAGAGAATGCTATCAACTGTTTTTGGAGGTACATTATCAATAACATATTTAAAATGTCTTAATGCTAGATTCGTAATGCCAACATATCCAACAACACATTCCCTTTTTAGTTGAACTAAGGCTGGCAATGTTTCATTACAAATCTGATCTAGATCGGCAAACTCAATATCGTGTATATTAATCAAGTCAAAGTAGTTGACATTCAAGCGCTCCATACTTTGATATACACTCTCTTTTGCTTTTTTTGCTGAATAGTCCCAAAGGTTTATACCGTTCTCCCCATATCGACCTACTTTAGTTGATAAATAATACTTCTTTCGATCAATTTCTTTTAAAGCTTTTCCTAATAAAATTTCTGATTTTAAATGTCCGTAATAGGGAGATACGTCAATGAAGTTTATACCACCTTCAACTGCTGTATGCACCGTTTTTATACCTTCGGTCTCCTTCAACGAATGGAAAACTCCACCCAATGAAGAAGCTCCAAAACTCAGAGTAGACACCCTCATGTCTGTATTTCCAATTCTTCTGTATTCCATTTCAATTCTTCTAAAATGTTATAAGGTCTCAGACCTTTAATCCTTTATCTAGTTATATCTTCGAGATATTATGCCAATCTTTACTTTTTATTTAATTTGCACTCTAATAAATGTTGTCCTGAGCCCACTATTCTTTTTGTATCCTTGCCATCGGGTAATATAATAGTAGCACGAGTATTAACGGGTACATCAACTGATAGGTAGAATATATCATTCTCCACTTTCCAGCTTACTGCTATTTTTCCATATAATGTTTCGTGATTAGCTTTTACCCAAGTTAAATCACCCACAGGTTGTGGCTGTATTGTAAACTCTTTGAAACCGGGTGTTGAAGGAACGATTCCTGCTAAACTTTGGAAAAACCATTCGTCTATCTGCCCCATCATGAAGTGATTCCATGATGCACCTTTACGTGGATCCCATTGTTCAGTCAAGGTTGTTACACCAAATTGTATTTGAAAGCCATACCCCGGAGCATCGGTATGATTATTCATTAAATACATTAGTTCGTTCTCGTCATTTAGAGCCAAAGCCTGAAACAAATATCTATTGCCTACATCACCCGTAGTCAATCGATTACCTCTTTGCTGAATATCTGCTTTCAGATTTTGTAGTACAGCAACTTTGTTCTGTGGCTCTACTATACCCATAAATAAAGCTACGGCATTACAAAATTGACTACCTGAGCCATATTGCATCGTGTTTTTATCTAAAAACTTTTCATTGAAAGCTTTTCTTATATCTTGAGTTAAAATAGTATATTTCTTCTCATCATTAGACTTGTTAAACATCTTTGCAGCCTTTGCTAACAAATGTGTAACATAGTAATAATGAGCTGTAGCCGACACTTCAACAGGGCTATTCATAGAGAATCCTGCACGATGTTCTCCATAATCGTACCAATCACCCAATCCATGAGAAACTATGTGATCTGTTGATCTTGAAGTTAAGTAATCTACATATTGCTTCATCACATTGTAGTATTCCCCAATCAAGGCATTATCACCATAAAACTGATAATACATCCAGGGTACAATAACCGCAGCACCACCCCATTCGGGAGAATCTCTGAATACTTCGAGCCCTTTGCCAAACTCTACATATTCGGGAACTATATTGGGTACAAGTCCATCAGCTTGCTGTCCGTCTGCTATATCTTGCATTACTTTTGGAAAGAACTGAGTTAAATCCCAATTGTAAAGGAGCCCTGGACCATTTAAATGAGTTTCTTCTAACCATCCAAGTTTTTCGCGGTGAGGACAATCTGTAAATACCGACTGCATATTACTTCTCACTGCATTTTTAATCAACTGATGTGCTTTATTAAAAATCTCGTTAGAAGATCCAAAATGCCCATTCTCATTAGTTGAGTTATATATAAAGTGCGATTTTATATCTACAATCAATGGTTTATCTGAACCATCTGACGATAATACATTAGCCCCGTCAATCTGAATATATTGAAAACCATAGTAAGTAAACTCGGGGTGCCACTCCTCCACTCCATCACCTTTTAATGTATAAGAATATGTATGTGGTCCTCCCGATTGTTTTTGAGAAACTTTTTCTGTTTCTTCGTTCAACAACTCACCTACGGTAATTTTAACTGTCTGTCCTTTTTTACCAGTAACTTTTATTTCGGGGTAACCCGAAAGGTTTTGTCCCATATTCAAAACATAGCTGGTATCTATTTTAGACATCGATACTGCTCCATATTCTTTAATACTACGAACACTTGTGATCTGTTGGGCACGAAGAATTCCTTTTGGAGCTTCTTGGATAACAACCGATTTCCATGACTTATCATTGAAACTTGGTTTATCCCATCCTTTTTGTTCTAAGCGGGCATCGTAGTCTTCGCCCCCAAAAATATCATTGAATGTTATAGGACTAAGTGCGTATTTCCACGACTCATCAGAAGTAATTATTTCACTTGTGCCATCCGTATAATACACATGCATTTCGAGAAATAAAGTTGGAGGTCCGAAAGAAATCCATAATTTCCGATAACGATTGCCTACTGCATTGTAAAAACCATTGCCTAATGTTATTCCGATAACGTTTTCTCCTTTATTTAGTAAAGTATCTATCTGATAAGTATTGTAATAAACCGTCTTATCATAATCGCTCCATACGGGAGTAAAAATATCTTTACTTACTTTCTTACCATTTAAAGAAAGGTTATAATGACCCAAACCTGAAGCATGAACAATTGCTTTGTCCACAGTTTTGCTTGTATTGAAAGATTTTCTCAATATAATACTGCGTAGTGCTAATGGATTTATTTTATCATACAGCTCTTTATATTCGGGTTTCTTAAAAGATGGACTATGTAGATCACGACGCCCTATTGGTAAATTGGAATTTGCTTGAGTAATTGCACCAATCCATTGTGTTTTTGTATTATTAAAATCGGGTGCAGTTTCAAAAAAAGTGTTTTTGCTTTCACTCATTTTTCCTTTTGCATCCCACACTTTCACAATCCATAAATAGCGTTTACCTTTTTCCAAAGGCTTCCCTTTATAAACTACTAATTGACTTTGATCGGATTTTACTTTTCCCGAATCCCATATTTTCATTCCATTAGATGTAAGTATTATCTGATAAGCCGTTTGTTTATCTCTTTGGACATTAGAAGTCAGCTTCCACCCGAAACGAGGATTAGCTTTATCCATAGCCAATGGAGTTTTCTGCATTTCACAAGTCAAATCCTTAATATCTATAGGATAGACATTAAAAACAAAAAGTGTAAACAATATCAGAAGCAGAGAATATTTAATGTTGTATTTCAGAATCATAGTTATCGGTTTTATGCTTGCCATAGTAATAAAAAGGTCTCAGACCTTATCTTATAGAATCGTTCGTATCATTACATCTTATAGGTTAATCGTTCTAATTTATCAGATTTAGCTACAACTTTTCCGTCTAGCATAATATAAAATCCTTTTCCTCTTTTGTACTTGCCTCCTGTTTTATCCCAAACGATAGTAACCGTTTTTCCATGATAAGGAACGTTATCTAAACAGAACCAATCCCATTTATCCTGAGGTATGAGGGGATTAACTTCTAAAGTATTATCGGGACGAGGTTTTAAGCCTATCAATCCAGAGATAATCAAATCATTGAAAGTGGAGTGATTATAATAACGGCTGCGTTCCTGATCGCCTTTAAGCCAGTAGCCTGTTACTTCATCCTGATACTCTCCGATATAAGGTCTTCCTCTGTGATACTGACTTTCTACATATAATTCCATATGACGAAAATAAACACTGTCATTTACTACATCTTGTTTGTAATTATTTAATAGGTTAGCCATAGCTGTTAAAGTTTGTGATGAGGCAAAAGGCCAGATAGCTCCATCCCACTCACATTTACAACATCCATGAGAACGAAATTCGGGATGACGGCGTTCTGCTGTGGTAAGTCCATAAGGGGCACAAAAACCACCTTCGTCTTTCACTTGAGACCATGCTTTTGCAAAATCAGTCTTATTGTCGGGAAGATTAAAATACCAAGGTATATAACCGATTGCTTCGCGTACCAAAGCAAATTTTCCGGGTTCTCTTAATGTTTCAAAGAATATACTATCTGAGTTCCATAGTTGATTTTGAACCAAATTCTTAATCTCAATAGCTTTATTCTCATATTTCTGAGCTGTGGCATTGTCTCCCTTCAATTTGGCAACTTCCGATAGAGCTTTTGCATTACCAAACATATAAGAATTGATAGTTGGGCGAGCATATTTCTTACGGCGTCCGCCACTAATGGTTTCTTCCATTCCGTCTTGTACATCTCCTTGCCAATATAATCCGCTTGGTAAGCGATGATCTCCCTCCCATGCTGCATATTCGCTTTCCAGATCGGGAAACATGTCTAACAGATAGTTTTTATCTCCATCCACCAAATATTTATTATAAAGTGCATCGGATGTCCAACTACTGAAACTACGAAGCTTCGACATAGGCTTACCCTCATTTCCTCTAAACCAAACATGTACGTATTGATTTAGATATTTAGGATCGCGTAACCATCGGCTTTCATAGATATGATGCCCTAAAGCACAAGAGATTAAATTATATTTATCAGCATACGAACGATTTACTAAAAATTCGGTCATTATATAACCTTCGGGAGTTTCTTTGATGTGTTTTCTTAAAGACCACCATCTATAATAGAACATCTCTTCGAAGTTATTTTGAGGACATTCAAACAATGGTATATTGGCTTTCATCCACTCCCAAGACTTAGCATTTGGAATAGCTTGTGCTATATTTTCGTCTTCCATTGTATTAAAATAATCTGCATAACGCTTATAATCATCCACGTTTAAAATTGCAGCACGATTTACTGGATCAGATGTTTTTAGGTATGAGATATAATATTCTGCTTTAGCATCTTCAGCTCCTGCATTGGGCAAATCGGTATCTCTATCAGCCACATCATTAGGAGTCGGATCGGTCGGTAAATCACCCGTTCTGAACACAATTCTTTGGATAGATTCTACGGGATTAAAAAATAATTTTGTAGAAATCTCCTTATCGTTGATTTTCATTGTCAGGCTTCTGGTAGAAGTCGATAAAGAAACTTTGATATCATATACAATTCCTGCTTCATAGGGTATTAAGGTAGCATATCTTGCTCCGGTTTTTAATTTTATCAAACCGTCATTCTCAAAAATGATACGGGTGCAAGCATCGCCTTGAGCATTTTGAAACTCAACTTGTAGGTTTCCATTCTTATTTTGAGCAGACAGAACCGAGAAAGAGGCTTCTAAATTCTTAGATTCGGGAATAACTCTTTCCACTTTTGCATAATCAAACGGATCCCAGTCTTTCAACGAAAGCCAACGTTTATTATCCGATCTTTTTTCTATTTTGACAGGAGCCCATAAGGGACTATACACATTCCAAGTATCTAGCTCTTTGCTTTGTGGCATCAAATCAAAGGCTTCATCTGCATGACTAATCGCTTTATCTGTCACAGGAACCGGAACTTTTGACACCCATATATCTTCTTTATTCACACTATATGTTACCCACATATTGCCATCGGGAGGTGTGCCATTAGTTTCAAGAATACCTCTTGGATATTGAGGTCCTCGTGACTTATAGTTTCCACCATAACGCATTGATGCTATATCTCCATGTACAGAATATAAATTCGTGTAATTCAATCCATCTTCACTTGTTGATACAGCCAATGGCCAACGAAACTCGGATGGGTTATAAACGGTAGCAAACTTTCCATCAGAAGTTCTTTGTCCCCATATTTTCGCGTTACTATTTACAAAACCAACAGCACGGGCAACATTTCCCGGCCATGTTTTACCTCCGTCTTTGCTTATCGTAGTTAGGGCATGCTTCCATAGAGCAACAACATCACCATTATTTAAATGATAATAACTGAATGCTTTGTATTTCTTTTTCAATGGAATAAGGGCATCATTACTGTCCGATTCTTCAACCCATTGCATCATCATCAAAGGGTTAGCCATTAATTCTTCACACGCTGCAATAAATGCTTTGTCCTTGCTCTTTTTATAGAAAGGATAAGCTGTGTTTTTCTCGTTCCACGTAGGATTATAATGTATAAAATAAATAGGGCCGTAGCTTCCGTCAGCTTTTATTTCTCTTACAACACGCCCTATTCCTTTTCCATCATTCGGATCATCTTTCTTATCAAGACAAATACCGTAAAAGCCAATAGTTAGTAAACGATTACTTTTTGATACATAAAAACCCATACGTTGATGCATTATAGCGTATAAGTCTTTTGCAACACCATTATATCCTGCTTTGGTTGTACCATCGGGTACTTTATATCTAGGGAAAACAATTTCGGGTTTAGTCCAGCTATAGCCGTCTTTAGATGTTTGCAATAATGTCTGAGATGGAGGTATATGTTCACCAACAGAATCACTCAAGTACTGCAGATAATATGTATTGTTCCAATATGCAAGAAAAGATTGGTGATTGTAAGTCCAACCGAAGCCATCACCTTTTTCGGGATGCTCGCGATTGGCACGCATCGTTTGAATATTGTGAGTACCCACCGCAGGATTCAATCGTCCATTGTGATAGTTCACATTAGATAATGTTTTTCCCGTATAATAAACACCGTCTTGAGCCTTGGATAAGAAGATGCTACTCAAACAAAGTAAGGATAGTATAATTGATTTCTTTTTCATAATAATCATTTGAGGTCACAGACCAAAGCCTGTTCAAATTGCACTTTACTAAAATTATAAAGAGGTCTGAGATCTTAATTTATTCAAAACACTTTCGGGAGCTTTAAATATAGTTCCATGTTTATGTCCAACAGGAATCGATATTTTATCATTTATATCAGTAAATGTTTTGAAATCTTTTGTTGATACTGCATCATAAGACTTTTTATCGTAAGCATCAAAATAGATAAGCCATTCATCTCCAACTTTCACTACCGAAGGACCTTCTGTAAAATTACCTGTAAAGGGTTCAGATGGATTAATATATTCTCCCGTTGAAGTTGTCGCAAATGCTACTTTCATATTTCGTTCAGGACGTGTATTGTCTTTGAAAACCAGAACATAATCTGCCGAATCTCGTTTAACAATCACAGCATCAATAGAGCTATATCCGGGATCATAAAGCAATTCTGCTTTGGTAAAGTCTTTAAAGTCTTTTGTTTTTGTGTAATATAAGCGATGGTTATTATCTTCATCTTCTATTCCTTTTTCGAATTTGAATGGAATTGTTGAAGCCCATACAATAATAAAATCGTTTGCTTCGTCATCATAAAATAATTCGGGAGCCCATACATTTACAGTCGTTGTATCGAATGCCATAATGGGAATATACTTTTGTTCCGACCAATTAATTAGGTCTTTAGAAGAAGCATATCCAAAGGCGGGATCTCCCTTCCAACTGCAAGTCCACACCAAGTGAAATGTACTGTCGGGTCCTTGAACTATACTGGGGTCACGCATTATTTTTTGCACCCCTACTTCGGGTTTTAGGTATATTCCCGGAATACTGTCCCATTTATATCCATCGTAACTGTAAAGGAATCGAAGCCCTTCGGTAGCCGGTTCATGAAAAGAAGTAAACAGATATACTTCTTTTTCGGGAGTTATATTTTCTGTTTCTTTTTTACTAGTATTACAGGATATCAGAAGAACTACTAGTCCTAATATATATAAGATTGATTTTTTCATAGTATTTATTTTTTTTGTAGCCATATAACTACATCCTTAGCATCAGTATTTTTTAATTGAATATGGGTTCCTCCTTTTATTTCATTTTTCTCTTTTACAATTGAGCCATCTGTAGGATTAATTCTATTTACTATAAATTTGCTTGCCACTTTAGATAGATCTAAATCTATTGTTGAATTGCTCGTATAAATAATGAAGCCTTTACTTTCATCTCCCAATACATATTGATTTGTACTATTGAGTGCTTGTAGTGGTTGCATAGAAGAAGCTGCTTCTAAGAAATTTTTATTAGAGATACGAGGTAAATTAGTCAAAGAGCCACCTGCCATAAACGAAGCCCATGCTTGTTGCGGATATGAGTTCGAAAAATAGGTAACTGCTTTTGCATATTTTGTTTTATATTCATTCACAGCACGATAAACGGACTCAAAAGAAACTTTCCCAGGTTTAGTCAAACGGGCATGTTGGCGTGGAGCCAAGTTTAATCCTCCCTGAGGTTCGTAAGTTGTACCGTCTTCACGATAAAACCAATAACGGATATCTATAATATCAACTACTTTTGAGCGGATAGGATCAGCCAAAATAGCATCCTGTACATCCTTTGTTGCACTAAGAGCGATAAGAGGTCTCTCCCCGGTTTCAGCTTCCCATTCGGCAATTATATCAAACCAAAATTCCACAAAGTGAAGAGGTCCTGTATATTCCTCACTGATAAGTTGAACCACACTATTATTCCCTCTGAAATTCTCCAAACATTTACGAATAAAAGCACGGTGTAACTCTCTTCTTACGGGATGATTTATATCATAAAACTGCTCAGCCAAAAAGATACGTTTATCTCCCGCATAAGGTGCAGGTTCGGGAAATCCTGTGGTATTTATATTATTTGCCGGTCTCCAAGGACTATCAGCCCAATGTGCACCTGCTTCGATAATATTATGTTGAAAATAATTCTGATGGAATAAGATCAGTTCTTTCTGATCTGCCAAATCCACAAATTGACGAAGCCGCCTCCAATACCAGTCATTGTATTTTGTTAGGTCATATTTACTTAACCCATCATAAGCTGTACCTTCCCCACTACGGGCAAAAGGTTGCTCATAAAACGGAGGCCATACTTCGCCATTTATACGTCGAATGCGTTCGTGATCGTCTCTTCGGCGGTCGTACCACAAACCATAATTATGATCGAGAACAAGAACATGTTCTTGTTTCATCCAACTACCAACTGAATCTATATCATCAGTTAATCCCGTACCTGTTCTTCCCGGAACAAAACGTGTTAAATGAGGACTAGCCGATTTTTTCAGATAAGAGGGTTGAACAGTTCCATTCCACCATTGTATATTGTGCTTTCCTCCTGTTTGAATTGTATTATTTCTTACTAACCATCCGTTTTTTATAGACAATGGTGAAGTAGTCGCCATTGATTTACCAGTAAGTAGTTTATTGTTTTGTCCAAAGGTTTTGATACCTGCTTTTTCAATAGGAATATTGCTATTCGAGATAAGAGTATCTATCCATTCCGAAAGAGTTAAAGGTGTTGTACATGCTTTCTTGGTTAATTCTTGTGCAACAGCTATTTGTGGAGAACTAGATGCCTCTGTTTCCACAGCCAATAAATTCGACCTCTCGGTGTATTTATCTCCCAAACGCTCTTTCAATTGTGCATAATACAAACTTCTGGGATTGATATGATTATTGCTTTCGTTCCAATAACCGTTTCCCGAGAACTCAGACCATGAACCAAATGCCCAGTTTTGAGCTGTGGGGGGTGAAAAACATTCCATTAAAGATGCTGTGCATTGCCAGAATACACTATTTGCAGCATTCCAGCCTGCCCCTTGTGCTTCTTGCATCCTATTTCTATAGCTCAATGCATTACCGTTTATATTAACTATATCAAATAATACTCCCGAAGCCCAACTATCAACAGGACCACTAAAGCTATAAGGCAATTCAGATTGACATTGCACAAAAGCATTGGGACCGGCAACACAAAAACCTAAAGCAAAATCGTGATATCCTTGTTCTGTATACAATCGTTGAAATAAACATTGCTGTCCAGATGTAAAGAATGTGTATCGGCGTTGTCCTCCTATTTCTGAAATTGGGTCTAGTGATTTACAGTTTTCTACTGTCACACGTTTTGCAGATTCGAGTACAGCAACTGCCGATCCTGCAAAATGTTTGAATATAACACTGCGTATCCATGCATCAGAAACATTTTCCAATGTTATTGCCATCCATGCATGTGCTTCATCTTTAGGGTTATTTAAGTCGTATTCCGATATGCAAGATAAATTTTCAATTCCTACATTCGAAATTCGACCATTCCAAGTATAAGGTATTATAAATCCTCCACCATATTTTTGATCTAAGGCGGTTGTAAGAGGTGCATCAAATGTTATTTTATTTCCATTTACCGAAGTAATTATTCTGTCCCAATAAATATCCTGCTCCGATGGTTTCCATCCTAGAGATGTTATACCTCCCCCAAAATGGTCTGTTCCTAGCTCTTCAATCCATTCTTTAGTTGAAGGTCTTTGAATTAAAACATTACCTCCAATTTTTAATCCATGATTGGCTGGTAATGTAACCGAAAATGAGTTTACAGGCACGTAATCATCCGATATTTTAATTGCTGAGTTTAATCTCTTATTATCTTGTCCTAAAACACGAATTAATGTACGGCGATCTTTTCCTGCTGCAATAAGATTTGTTCCATTCTCTCCTATCCCACTACCTCGAATAACGATTCCTGATTGTTGGACTTTTAATTGTCCTTCAATTTTAAAAGAGCCTTTATCTAATAAGACTGCTCCCCTAAATCCATTATTATCGAGAGGTAACGAACCAATATAGTCTATTGCATTTTGGAGAAGATTGGTTACATCTCCATCTTGCCATGCTATAAATATCTTTGCATCAATACTTGGAATCGGTTCGTCGGATGCTTTATAACCGCAATAAGAGAAATCGGGTATTCTATTATTTAAGTTATCAGGTGAATAAGAAAGCATTCCATCTTTAAATACTATAGGGGGTATTGGTTTAGGCGAATCCTTTTTATTCTGAGGAAATGCATTGATTCCCACAGCTAAAAAAAATAATAAACAAACACATATCTTTTTCATAAACTACTTTTAAGGTCGTAGGCTGATTTGTTATTCTTATAAATATAAAATACTTATTATTGTATTACATAATAACAATGAAACTTGTCAAAGCTCTAAAAGGTCTGTTACCATTATAATGTTCCACCTTTTGCTTTTATACGTTCTTCCCATGCTTTTCTTTCTTTCTGAATATCATATCCTTGTTTCGAAAGATAATTATTGAATCTACCTTTATATTTACCAAACCATTCATGCTTTCCTTTCGACGATGCTGCACTCATTGCATGTTCGCGAGCTTCTACTAACCAAGCATACAATTGTCTTTTTTCTTCAGGTTTTAATGAGGGTATCATATCTAAATATGAGGTATATGTAACTTGCACTACCCCATAAGTCATTCCATCTTTTACTTTCTCTATCTGATCGTTTGTCAGATAAGCCGAAAGGGCACCTATATAAACACAATGCTGATTATATAAATTTGAATTTAATTCAGTATCTAGTGCCTTAATAGTATTTTCTTTTGCTGTTTTATCAGCTATATTTTGTTTGGCTTTTTTGATATCTGCATCCGATTTATCGTGTAATTCTCCTAAAGCTTTATATTGGGTTACAATAACTTGTGTAACTGCATCATAAACAGCTTTGTCTTTAATGTCAAGAGTATTAACTATCTTTTCAGCTCTTTGAGTTAAAACCTTGGTATATTCTTCCTCTTTGTTCTGACTAAAAGCAGATAAGGAGATTAAAACAGAAACAAATAATATAAGTGATTTCATAATTCAGATTTCTAGTAAGGTCTCAAACCTTTTTATTGTTTTAGTAACTATAACAATCTGTTATAGTCATAAAATATACTAATTGATGCTTGTATATTATTTATATATACTCATTTTCAAAAGAGTAACTGCACAGCCTAAGCCTGTACAGTTACTTTCAATTCAAAACTATTATTAAACCTAAAATAAACTCTTTCTTTTTGCTAAGGTATCGTAGTTGTTATTTGGATTTTTCCAATCAACTTTTTTCTTTGGGTCTATACCATTGATATATTTTTCAATATTAGTATATCCATCGCCATTCATATCTTTAACAGCATCCGATGGGTCGTTTGGATTCAATCCGTATTTAATTTCCCATGCATCAGGCATTCCATCACCATCAGAATCTTTATATGGTGTTCCTTTATATTCAGGATAACCTCCTACTTGTTCAATATCTGTAATTATACCATGTTTATAAGAATCAGCAGGTAAACGGCGGTGTTCAAACTGATAGAAACTTTCAGGATTTAAGCCTTCTTTATAATATACTTTTCCTGTTTTCACTTGTTCAATAACACGTTGATCTACAATATCACGTTTTGGAAAAGTAGCGCCCACATTATCCATTACAAAGTTATAAGCTTCTTTTGCAGGCATAATGGGGAAAGGGTTTTCTATAGGGAATGGTTTATCCCATTTCATATTGGCAGTATAACCTTCAGTATCTTTTTGCTCTTGTACTTGAATACCTCCGTTCCAGTTATCTTTTGTTACAGCATCATTGCCTTCCATAATATTTCCGTTGGCATATACTCTACCAAAAACAAAGTAACCTAGCTTGCTACGTCCTGATTCTGGCTTAAGGATTCTGTGTCCAACAGGTTTGTCTATAGGAGTTAAAGGACCAGGTTTATAATAATTATTAATCATATTATAAAGAGCAGTGTAATCTCCACCATCAACAGAACGATGTACCCAGTTATAAATTACATTATTTACAAAGTTGAACACTCCATTCCAACCAATCGATGGATTTCGACCTGCATTATTAGCCCAAAGATTACGCATAAATGTGCAATTCTCCCCACCAAGTGTACTTCCGAAAGAGTGGTTGTAAGTATCTAATGCTTGAGAAGATATTGTATTCTGAATAGTAACATTTACTGTTGGTAGTTTCAGATCTTTAGTCCCATCTTGTGGATTAAACATATGGCGATAGAAAGATATATTCTCGTCCAGTCCCCATGAAGTAGAGCAATGGTCAATCATGATATTACCTACAGGGTTTCCGCCAAACGAATCATCGCGACGGCCCACATAAGTTTCGCCTCTACGGAAACGCATATGTCGTACAACAACATCATGAGTATTTGCCCAAATGGTTTCACCAGCAATACAAACACCATCGCCAGGAGCAGTTTGTCCTGCAATAGTTATATAAGGAGCTCTTATGATAACAGGAGTTTTTATATGAATGATTCCCGATACATTAAAAACAACAATACGGGCTCCACCTGTTTCACAAGCTTCGCGAAATGTTCCGGGACCGCTATCTTCTAAGCTTGTAACTACAATAACTTTTCCGCCACGACCACCTAAAGAATATGCACCACCACCTTCAGCTCCCGGGAATGCAGGAATTTCGCCTTGTGGCAGATCTGTTGGGCGAGCTGCCCAAGGAATATATGGACGGCCTTCTTTTGCTTGTTGTTCAATAATTGGCAAAGCTTTTTCCCAAGCAATGTCTGATAATCTTTCAGCCTCTGTCAACATAGCCTCTGATTCTTTTTTTACTTCAGCGGTAATTTTAGGATACTGTGCAAATAAGTTATTAGCACAGATTAAAGAGACAAAAGCCGTAACTACTAAAAATTTCTTTTTCATCTGGTATTTAATTTAAGGAAATTCTTTATTTTCAAGGTTTAGAAGTTTTATTTACAATAAAGGATCAACACTTCCTCTTACCTCAATTTTTGACTATATATTGTTCTTATACGTTAGCTTTTTTAATTTAGCTTGAAGTTGTAATACTCCACTAATAAATTCAGGAACTTGTTTTCCATCGTTTTTTCATAATTTCTAAATGGTATTAATAAAGTAGAACTTCTAAATTGATTAATCGTTTAACTAAAGGGTTATAAAATCTAATTAAACGTTTAACTTAATAAACTAAGAACTCCCTGCAATTTATTTATTTGATAAGTATCTCTTTTTCGGGTCTAAATATTTAAAACGACTAAGGTTTAATTTTTCTAAATAGTATTTGATGTCTGCAAATATATGTTCTTATTCACATTTTGATATATGCAAATTGATCTTAATTATAACTTTTTTGATCTTAACTCAAAGTATGATCGGCATATTACTATTGTATATTTTGCCGTTAAATCCGCTTGAATACTAGATTCTGACTATTTTTAGAATGACTAAATAATCCCAAAGTCATTCTTTAGTCCATTTTATTCTATGGCAAAACTTATATATTTTTGAAAGCACGATTGCTTTTATCCAAGCAAAAATAACCTTTTTAATTGATTATTTGAAAACCACAAAGAATGAACAAAAAAATAATTTTTCTTGTATTTTCTCTATTCTTATCCTTTTTCGTTCTAGGAAACGATATTCAGCCTCAAACATCAGTCGCAGGTTTTTTCGATTTGAAAAACTCGGGGCGTAAGGTCTATAACTTCAATGTTGGATGGAGATTCCAGAGGGGTAATCCAAACGGAGCTGAAAAGATAGACTTCGATGATTCTAAATGGGACATAGTCTCTACACCTCATACCGTTCAGTTAATGCCTGCAGAAGCTAGTGGAGGACGTAACTATCAAGGGCCAGCTTGGTATAGAAAGCATTTTATAGTAGATGAGACTCTAAAAGATCAGTTGATAAATATCTATTTTGAAGCTGCTATGGGTAAAAGTACTATATACCTAAACGGACAAAAAGTAGAAGAACACTTAGGTGGTTATCTTCCTTTTTGCATAGAACTGACTAAATATGGAGTAAAGGCAGGAGATAAATGCTTAATTGCAGTACTTACCGATAACTCCGATGATAAAAACTATCCTCCGGGTAAAAAGCAATCAACACTCGACTTTACATATCATGGAGGTATTTATAGAGATGTCTGGTTGATAGCAACTTCTAGAATTCATATCTCAGACCCCAATAAAGAAAATAAACCTGCAGGAGGTGGAGTATTTGTACATTTTGATGAAATTTCTAAAAAGAAAGCTTCTATATCTATTGACACAGATGTATTGAATCAATCTACAAATAATGAAAATATTAAGATTGAAACCCGACTGTGTGATGTAAACGGAAATGTGTTAAAAACAATATCATCGAAAGTAAACCTAAAGCGAGGGGAATCGAAGCAGGTAAAGCAAAATATTATACTGAATAATCCAACTTTATGGTCGCCCGATCAGCCCTATTTATATAGAGTAGAATCGCGAATTATTGCATCTAATGGAACTAGCTTAGATGGTGGAACAACACGTATAGGTTTGAGAAAAGCCGAATTTAGAGGTAAAGACGGATTTTGGTTAAACGATGAGTTATCGGACAAACTTATTGGAGGTAACAGGCATCAGGATTTCGCATACGTAGGTAACGCCATGCCCAATTCTCAACATTGGCGTGATGCTAAAAAATTGCGTGATGCCGGATGCCGTATAGTTCGTGTGGCACATTATCCACAAGATCCCTCTTTTATGGATGCTTGCGACGAGTTGGGTATATTCGTTATTGTAGCTACTCCGGGATGGCAATACTGGAACAAAGACCCTAAGTTTGCTGAATTGGTTTATGAAGATATACGGAATATGATTAGACGAGACCGTAATCATACCTCAGTTTTAATGTGGGAGCCGATTCTTAATGAAACACGCTTTCCTTTAGAGTTTTCATTGAAAGCCCATCAGATCACACACGAAGAATATCCATATATGGGAGCTTTCTGTGTAGCTGACGCACATTCGGAAGGGGTGGCCGAAAACTATGAAGTTGTTTACGGATGGCCTAAAGATGTAGGCAGCTATAAGCAGTGTATATTTACACGCGAATTTGGCGAAAATGTAGATGATTGGTATGCACATAATACCAACAACAGAGCATCCCGTAGTTGGGGCGAAAGACCTCAGGTTGTTCAGGCTTTGCAGCTGGCTAAAGCTTACAATGAAATGTATACACAAAGCAATCAGTTTATAGGAGGTGCATTATGGCATCCTTTCGATCACCAGAGAGGCTACCATCCCGACCCATATTGGGGTGGACTAATGGATGCTTTCCGTCAACCTAAATATTCGTATTATATGTTCAAGAGTCAGGTTGATGCCGATCTTAAACATCCATTGTCGGAAACAGGACCAATGGTATTTGTAGCTCATGAGATTTCTCCTTTTTCAGATCCGGATGTAACTATATTTACTAATTGTGACGAAATCAGACTGATTGTTTACGGGAAAGATACTTTAACTCAGAAAGTACAAAAAGCTCAATATGGGATGCCCCACCCTCCGGTAATTTTCAAGAATGTTTTCGAATTCAATTCTATGAGAGAATATCCATATGTGCAAAAACAATGGCAAAAAGTAAGCTTTGTAGCAGAAGGACTTATAGATGGTAAAGTAGTATGCTCTACAACAAAAAAGCCATCGAGACGCTCTACAAAATTAAGTTTAAGAATAGATAATGAAGGCAGACAGCTGTATGCTGATGGTTCAGATTTTGTTCCCGTTATATGCGAAGTTACCGATGATGAAGGTAATGTTCGCAGATTAGCTAAAGAGCAGATTTTATTTTCGATAGAAGGTGAAGGCGAAATAATTGGAGGTTCGCAAATAGGAGCAAATCCACGGACCATTGAGTTTGGCTCTGCCCCTGTTTTGATAAGATCAACTATAACTCCCGGTAAAATTAAAGTGCATGCTCGTGTATTGTTTGAAGGTGAACATGCCCCTACCCCTGCTGATATAGAATTTCAGACAATCGCCCCAAATCGTAATCTATTGTTTTTAGATAAACCAATAGTTAATAAAAATAGTGGTGAAGCATATCAGCGAAGCTTTAATAGACAACTCTCAGAGGAAGAGCGAAAAAAAGCTTTAGATGAAGTTGAAAGACAACAAACTGAATTTGGTCAATAAAGGACAAGCTTTATTATAGCTTTGGTTAGTATTGTATATGACCAAAGCTATAATAATAAAACGTAACCATAGATATGATAGCCATGGGAATAATTATTAGATTGGTTTTAGTAATTCATGTTTCATAACATAATGAAAACACCTTGCTAAAACGTTTAATCTAATAATTTTGTAAAACTGAAAACTATAAACAACACAACAATGGCACGAGTTTCTATTAAAGATATTGCAATAGCATTAGGAGTTTCTAACGCTACTGTTTCGTTAGTTATCAATGGCAAAGAGAAGGAAGGGCGTGTAGGATTTGAAATGGCTGAAAAGATCAGAGCAAAAGCCAAAGAATTGAATTATGAGCCTAATAATCTGGCTCGAAGTTTAAGGATTGGACGCTCTGAAACAATAGGATTAATTGTTGCTGATATTTCCAATATATTCTTTGCAACTCTTGCGTTTCATATACAAGAATATGCAGAAAAACTAGGATACACCATTGTGATAACCAATACTAATGAGGATACATCTAAAATGGGAAAGATGATACATACACTCCAAAGCAGGCAAGTGGATGGTTTTATTATAGTTCCTACGGAGAACGGAGAAGAAGACATTGCTAAACTTGTGAGGTCTAAAACTCCCGTTGTTCTTCTCGATAGATGTTTTCCGGCAATTGAAACGAGTCATGTAATGATAGATAATTATCAGACCTCCTATTTGGCTACTCGACACCTGATAGCTTTAGGATGTAAAAAAATAGCATTACTTACTTATAAAAATAAACTTCACCATATGACCGAGCGTAAACGCGGGTATGTTGATGCTGTACAAAATGCAAATATATTTGATGACGGACTCATTAAAGAAGTGAGTTATGAAAATATTACAGAAGATACCACTAATGCCATTAATGATCTGCTTAAAATAAAAGATCTGGACGGTATATTCTTCTCAACAGATAGTGTTTGCGTAGCAGGAATAAAATATATGCAAGAAACAGACAAAAATATTTTTAAGAAAGTAAATCTGATGAGTTTTGATAGAAACGAAATATTTGATTTTGTAAATTATGACGTTCCTTATATGATGCAACCTTTACCCGAAATGGGGAGAAGAGCCATAGATATATTAGTAAATCAAATTGTAAACAAATCAAATACGTCTGAAAAAATAGAACTTCAAGCGACCTTGCATAGCTGATGTAAGATTTTTAATTTAAACAACTTAACCTCTGGTATTAAATAGAAACACGTATAAAATATAATGAAGAAATTATTATTGACAATTTATTTTCTAAGTGTATTTTTTTGCAGCAATGCTAAAACGATTAACCTTATTTCGTTTGGAGGAAAATCCGATGGAAAAACCTCAAATACACAAATAATAAAAAAAGCTATTGATGAGCTTACTTCTGATGGAGGTGGAACTTTATATTTTCCGGCAGGAACATATCTAACAGGACCTATCAAACTCGAAAGTAATATTACAATTGATATTGAATCGGGTGCAACAATTCTATTTTCGGGTGAGTACGAAGAGTATACCCCGTTTGTAGAAATGCGATATGAAGGAGTTGTAATGAAAAGCTTCCACCCTCTCTTTTATGCTTATGAGAAACAAAATATTACCATAAAAGGCAGAGGAAAGATTGATGGCAACGGAGCTTATTGGTGGCATGTAGCATGGGCAATGGATGGTATTGAAAAATACGCACCACTTTTAAAACGAGTAGCTCCTCTACAAGAATTATGGGATAAGGAAAACCCAAATCTTAAGATTGAAGAACAATCGGATTGGAAAAGAACACTTGCAAAGAAGTTCTTTCGCCCACCCTTCATTCAAATGTATAAAAGTAAAAATATACTTATTGAAGGAATCACAATCGAAAACTCTCCTTTCTGGACAATCAATCCTGAGTTTTGTGAAAATATAACTATTAAGGGAGTATCTATTTTTAACCCTTACTCCCCAAACACGGATGGAATAAATCCTTCATCATGTAAAGATGTACATATCTCGGATTGTCACATAAGTGTAGGTGATGATTGTATCACATTAAAATCAGGACGTGACCTTCAAGGACGTGAGTATGCTACACCTTGTGAGAATGTGACCATTACAAACTGTACAATGTTAGCAGGTCATGGAGGTGTTGTTATTGGCAGCGAAATGTCTGGCGATGTTCGCAAAATAACTATATCAAACTGTATTTTCGATGGAACGGACAGAGGTATCCGTATTAAATCGACCAGAGGACGAGGTGGTATCGTAGAAGAGATAAGAGTGAGCAATGTCGTTATGAAAAACATCAAAAAGGAAGCAATTACATTGAATCTTTTTTATTCAAACGTGCCTGCTGAACCATTATCAGATAGAACTCCTATTTTCAGAAATATACATTTCTCTAATCTTACGGGGTCTGATGTAAACGCAGCTTGTACTATATGGGGAATTGAAGAGGCTCCTATCTCGAATATAACTTTTACTGATATAAATATTGATGCCAAAACCGGATTTGATATTGATAAATCGAAAGATTTGATATTTACTGATGTTCAGGTAAATGCAACCTTGAGTCCTTCGTTTACAATCAAAAATTCCGCAAATATTCAGATGAACAATGTATATACGTTGCAACCTAACTCTGAGAAAAGTCTTATATCTCTCACAGATGTAAAAGACATTTTCATAAAAGGATGTTTTCCTCTAGCAGGAAGCCAATCATTCCTAAAAGCAGACGGTGCAAGTACCAACAATATTATATTAATGAGCAATTACCTTAAGAGGTTGAATCAAAGCATTGAGAAAGGACAAAACTTGAACCCGAATGCAATAATTATAGAGCAATGAGAAAACTGACAACTATCCTCTTATTTCAATTAATTATTGTTTCATCTGCATTGTTTGCACAAACAGCAGACGATTCTTATGCACGTCCTCTAAAAGATGTTCTGGCCGACATTGAGCAACAATTCAATATTAAAATCAAGTATGATAAAAAGATGATAGACGATAAGGTCTTGAATTATGCCGATTGGAGAATCAAACCATGGAGTGTCGAAGAAAGCCTTTATGCTGTACTGGCTCCTTTCGATTATACCTTTGTTATGGATAACGAGAAGTATAAAATAAAATCGTTTGAATATGCCAGAACAAATGTAGCGCAGGGCGAAAAATTCCTGACATATCTTGAGACATTATATAACGATAAATCAAGTTGGGAAAAACGAAAAGCTGAACTAATTCCCTGCTTCAAAGAAGCATTAAGATTGTCACCATTACCTGCAAAACCAAATTCTAAGGTTATACTGACAGCCAAAAGGAAATACAATGGATATACAGTTGAAAATTTTGCTATTGAAACTCTGCCGGGAATATATGTTTGCGGATCAATTTATAAGCCTTCTAAAATAAAAGGTAAATACCCGGTAATACTCAATCCCAATGGGCATTTTGGGCAAGGAAGATACCGTGAAGACCAACAAAAACGATGTGCTATGCAAGCCCGAATGGGAATCATTTCGGCCTCTTGGGATATTTTCGCTTGGGGAGAAAGCCTCCTGCAATTCGATGGAACATTACATCGCCTAAGTGCAGCCCATTCTATACAAACATTAAACGCAATACGCGTACTTGATTATTTATTGACACTTAAAGAATCAGACTCTTCTCGTGTAGGGATCACCGGTGGATCGGGAGGTGGAAGCATGACTATGATGATGTCGGCAATAGATGATCGAATTAGTCTAAGCATACCCGTAGTAATGTTGGCGTCACATTTCAATGGTGGCTGTCCATGCGAAAGTGGCATGCCAACCCATTTATGTGGAAATCGTACAAACAACGCAGAAGTCGCAGCCATATTTGCACCCAAACCACAGTTAATAATCTCTGATGATAAAGATTGGTCAAGTAGTGTTCCTACTTTAGAATATCCTTTTATAAAACGGATTTACGGATTTTATGGTGCTACTGATAACGTAAAGAATGTTCACTTACCTGAGGAAGGACATGACTATGGCTTCTCTAAAAGGATAGCGGCATATGATTTTATAGCTGAAAAATTCGGGTTAAATCCCGAAATGCTTAAAAATAAAGAAGGTCAATACGATGAAAGTACAATAATCATCGAGAAAGAATGGCAAATGTATGCTTTCGGAAAAAATGGAGAAAATCTTCCTTCAAATGCCATAAAAGGAAAAGAAGCCTTAATGGAGGTTTTGAAAAACATAGGCATTGAAAAATAAACCTCATATCTTAAATAAAATAGCCATGAAAAAACTCGTCTATCTCTTAATCTTACTATGCTTTTCATCTCAATGGATAACAGCAAAGGATAACGACAATTTACGCCTCTGGTATAACAAACCTGCTGCCGATTGGAATGAAGCTCTTCCTTTGGGAAATGGACGTTTAGGTGCAATGGTATTTGGTGTACCTTCAGTCGAACACTTGCAATTGAATGAAGAAACTATTTGGGCTGGTTCTCCTAATAATAATGCTCATGAAGTAGCTCCCGAAGTTTTACAAGAGGTTCGTAAGCTTATTTTCGACAAAAAATATGTTGAAGCTCAACAGTTAGCCAATGAAAAACTAATGTCTAAAAAGAATCACGGAATGCCTTATCAAACGATGGGCGATTTGTTTATTTCTTTTCCCGGACACGATAAATACACAAACTATTACAGAGATTTAGATATATCTGATGCTCTGGCAACTGTGACTTATAAAGTGAATGGTGTAACTTTTAAACGTGAAATTCTTACATCATTTACCGATCAGGTGATAATGGTTCGGTTGACAGCTGATAAACCCGCTAGCATTTCATGTAATGCATTTTTGACAACTCCACAGGAGAAAGTCGAATATACTGCCGATAACAATCAGATTATACTATCAGCACTAACACCTGCACACGAAAAACAAAGTGGAAAGGTACAATTAGAGACAAGAGTAAAACCCAAAATTGTAGGAGGGACTTATCAAATAAAAGATAATATAATAAGTATTGAGAACGCTGATGAAGCAATTATCTATATTGCTATCGCTACTAATTTTGTGAACTATAAAGATATATCAGGAGATAAAACTCTGAAATGTAAAACATATCTTGATAATGCAACTGTCAAAGATTATGCCTTATCAAAACAACGTCATATTGATTTTTATCGTCAATACATAGATCGTGTTTCACTCAATTTAGGCACTACGGACGCAGTTTTAAAACCAACCGATGTAAGAATAAAAGAGTTTGCACAGACTTTCGATCCTCAATTGGCTGCCTTATATTTCCAATTCGGGCGTTATTTGTTGATCTCATCCTCTCAGCCAAATACCCAACCTGCTAATTTGCAAGGAATATGGAATGACAGACTCCTACCCTCTTGGGATAGTAAATATACTTGTAATATAAACTTAGAAATGAACTATTGGCCTGCCGAGCCTACAAATCTAAGCGAAATGCATGATCCTATGTTACAACTTGTAAAAGAGGTTGCCGAAACGGGAGAAACCACAGCTAAGATGATGTATCACACTCGTGGATGGGTATTACATCATAATACAGATATATGGAGAACTACGGCTCCCGTAGATCAGGCAACATCAGGTATGTGGCCAACTGGAGGTGCATGGGTAAGTCAACACTTATGGTATCGGTATTTATACACAGGTGATACAAAATATCTGAAAGACGTTTATCAGGTGATGAAAGGTGCTGCCATGTTCTTTGTAGACTTTCTTATTGAAGAACCCGACCATGGCTGGTTGGTTGTATCTCCTTCTAATTCTCCCGAAAATGCTCATGCAGGAAGCAAGCTTAAAGCTACAATAGCAGCAGGCACAACAATGGATAATCAGTTGGTATTCGATTTGTTTTCGAATGTAATTGCTGCTGCTGACATATTAGGTGTAGACAAAACATTCGCTGATACATTGCGTACGAAAAGAGATAAACTTCCCCCTATGCAAGTAGGACAACATGGTCAATTACAAGAATGGTTATATGATTGGGATTCACCCGAAGACAAGCATCGCCATGTATCTCATCTATACGGATTGTATCCTAGTAATCAGATATCACCCATTCATACACCTCAGTTGAGCGAGACTGCAAAGAATACCTTAATTCAACGTGGCGATCCATCAACAGGATGGTCAATGGGATGGAAAGTATGCCTTTGGGCACGTCTTTTAGATGGAGATCATGCCTATAAATTGTTGACTGAGCAATTGAACTTAGTAACCAACGAAAAGAAAAAAGGAGGTACTTACAGCAATATGTTTGATGCTCATCCACCTTTTCAAATTGATGGAAATTTTGGATGCACTGCCGGAATTGGCGAAATGTTTGTACAAAGTCACGATGGATTCATCTACATATTACCTGCATTACCTAGTGTTTGGAAAACGGGTAGTATCAAAGGTCTTGTTGCCCGAGGTGGATTTGTTATAGATATCGATTGGAAAGATGGAAAGGTAGAGTCTCTAAAAATTGTTTCTAAGAATGGAGGAAACTGCCGATTAAAAATTGATTCGCCACTACTAGGAAAAGGATTGAAGCCTGCGAAAGGAACAAATACACATCCGCTTTATACAACACCCGAGATTAAGCAACCTATAATCTCAGATAAAGCTCAATTGTCTATTCCAGCTAATAGAAAATCGTTAACATACGACCTGAAAACAGAACAAGGAAAAACATATACATTCAAGAGTAAGTAATAGTTAGTATTTAAAGTAACCTTATTAAATAATTAAATAGGTCTGCGACCTTAAATATAAAAAACATGAAGATACGCAAAGTTATACTTATAGCAGCTTTTGCATTTTTAGGACTTGGTTCTATCCATGCACAAGAGAAAAAAAGCAAAATAGATATACCTTGGGACAATGGAAAATTAAAAGTAAGTGACAATAAACTTTTCCTTCAACACGAAAATGGAAAACCGTTTTTCTGGTTGGGAGAAACTGCTTGGTTATTGCCCTCACGATCAAATAGGGATGAAGTAGACTTCTTTATGAACGAAACTCAAAAGAATGGCTATAATGTTGTTCAAATATCAACATTGCATACTGTTCCAGCTATGAATGTGTATGGAGATTGGGCTTTACCTGATGGCTTCAACTTCGATAATATAGATAAAAAAGGAGAATATAACTATTGGCAACATGTAGACTATATTGTAGAGAGAGCCAAAGCCAAAGGTATGTACATAGGCATAGTTTGTGTTTGGGGAAGTGTTGTTCAACAGAAACAAATGTCAGTTGAAGATGCTAAGAAATACGGTAAATTTCTTGCTGAGCGCTATAAGAAATACCCCAATATTGTGTGGCTCATAGGAGGTGACATCCGTGGAGATGTTCAGCCTGAAGTCTGGCAAATGCTTGCTAAAACTATTCGAGAAATAGATCCTGATCATTTAATGACTTTCCATCCTCGTGGTCGTACCATATCGACTACTTGGTTCAATAACGAATCGTGGCTCGATTTCAATATGTTCCAATCGGGACATCGCCGCTATGGACAACGTTTCGGTGACGGAGATTATCCGATAGAAGAAAATACCGAAGAAGACAACTGGCGTTTTGTAGAACGCAGCTTAGCCGAAAAGCCATTAAAACCTGTAATTGACGGAGAGCCTTCTTATGAAGATATTCCTCATGGTTTGCACGATTTTAATGAGCGCTATTGGCAAGCCGAAGACGTACGTCGATATGCTTATTGGTCGGTATTTGCAGGATCGTTCGGTCACACATACGGACACAATTCTACCATGCAAATGCTTCGCCCCGGTTATCAAGCTTCATTTGGAGCAAAGAAACCTTGGTGGGAAGCAATTCATGACCCAGGATGTCAACAAATGAAATACCTTAAAAACTTAATTCTGGCATTCCCTTTCTTCGATCGTATTCCCGATCAATCAGTAATAACCAATGTAAATGGTGTGCAATACGAACGAGTAATTGCTACACGTGGAAAAGATTATATTCTAGTATATAATTATACAAATAGATTATCTGAAATTGATCTGACTAAAATATTAGGAGCAAAGAAGAAAGCATGGTGGTTCAGTCCCGCTAATGGAAAAGTAGAGTTTATTGGAGAATTTGAAAATGGAAAACAAACCTTCATCCACGATTCGGGTTACCGAGCAGGAAATGACTGGGTACTTATTATTACAGACGCTTCGAAATCTTATGTTCAGGATAACTTACAAGATAATAAGAATTGATATGAAAAAAATAATATTACTCCTATTATCAGCCTTTTGTCTAGCCTCTGCATTTGGTGTAGAAGTAGACAGGCTTAGATGTGAGATGCTTGTAAACCCTGAAGGTATTGCTACTTCTCAACCTCGATTAAGTTGGATAATTCAATCCAAAGAAAGAAACATTAGTCAAACTACCTATCAAATATTAATGGCATCATCTGCTGATAAATTAGCGAAAAATGAAGCTGATATTTGGGATTCGGGAAAAGTAAACGGTAGCCAATCCATTTTTGTAAATTATGGCGGCACTCCCTTAAAAAGTCGTACCGATGTTTATTGGAAAGTGAAAGTTTCTACCAATAAAGGAGAATCAGAATGGAGTAAACCCGCAAAATTCAGTATTGGATTATTGTCTGATAAAGAGTGGTCTGCTCAATGGATTGGGCTAGATAAAGTATTCCCTTGGGATAGTGAAACTCAGTGGGCAAGACTCTCAGCGCGTTACTTGAGAAAAGAATTCAGCAGTAATAAAAGTATTAAATCGGCTAAAGCATACATCTCAGGATTGGGATTATATGAGCTATATATCAATGGTAATAAAATAGGCGATCAGGTATTAGCTCCTGTGGCTACCGATTATACTAAGACTGTTCTTTATAATACGTTTGATATCACTAAAGAAATCAAAAGCGGTAAAAATGCTATTGGAGTAGTTTTAGGAAACGGACGTTTTTACAACATGCGTCAGAACTTCAAACCTCATAAAATTAAAACATTTGGTTATCCTAAACTTCTTTGTCAATTCGAAATAGAATATACGGATGGAACAAAAGAAGTTATAGTAAGTGATAGTTCATGGAAGATTACAACTGATGGGCCTATCCGATCAAATAATGATTTTGATGGCGAAGAATATGATGCAACAAAAGAATTAGGTAAATGGAACCAAATTGGATTTAATGACAGAAAATGGCAAAAAGTCGAACTTGTAAAAGCTCCCGAAGGGAAACTTTCGGCTCAGATGAGCGAAAATATGAAAATTCATGAATCGCTTAAACCTATTTCAATCACCCATCTTAAAGCTGACACCTTCATTGTAGACATGGGGCAAAATATGACCGGTTGGGTGAAGATTCAGAACATAAAAGGAAAAAGAGGTGCTAAAATATCTTTGAGATTTGCCGAAAGATTAAAAAGCGACGGACGTTTATATACCGAAAATTTAAGAAGTGCCAAGCAAACTGATATCTATACGATGAGAGGCGATTCTTTAGAATCGTGGGAGCCATCATTTATGCATCATGGATTCCGTTATATGGAAGTTTCAGGATATTCAGAAACACCAACTATTGACAACTTTCTGGGTCAAGTTATTTATGATGATATAGAAACAACTGGTCATTTCGAATCATCTAATGATGTGCTTAATAGAATTTATAAGAATGCATATTGGGGTATTCGTAGTAATTACAAAGGAATACCACTTGATTGTCCGCAAAGAGACGAAAGACAACCTTGGTTAGGCGATCGCACAACCGGTTCTTTAGGCGAAAGCTATATTTTTGGTAACGAAAAGCTATATACTAAATGGCTTAAAGACATACAAGACTCTCAACTCGATAATGGACAGTTATCGGACATAGTGCCACCTTTTTATATGACTTATTACAGCGATAATATGACATGGCCGGGTACATATATGTTTATTGCCGATATGTTGTATAATCAATTTGGAAACTCTCAACCTATTGTAGATCATTATCCGTATATGAAAAAATGGCTTTCGTATATGACTGACAAATATATGACGGCAGATTACATTATGACTAAAGATAAGTACGGTGATTGGTGTGTTCCACCCGAAGCTAAAGAAATGATTAAGTCGCAAGACCCTGCCCGAATAACAAATGGTGAGCTAATTGCCACTGCCTATTTCTATAAGATATTGTTATTCATGCAGAAATTTGCAAAAATAAATGGTAGCACCGCGGATGTTCAGACTTATGCAGATTTGGCTGAGAATGTAAGGATGGCATTTAATACTAAATTTTATGATAGCGAGACAAAACAATATGGCAACTATACTGTTACTGCTAATCTTTTACCATTGGCATTCAATATTGTAGATAAAGAAAATGAAGATATTGTATTCCAGAATATGCTGGATAAAGTTGTAAGGAAAGAGAAACTACATATCAGTACAGGAGTTATCGGTACACAGTGGCTCATGCGTGAGTTGACTAAAAGAGGCTGTATGGATGTTGCTTACACCATTGCTTCACAAAAAGACTATCCAAGTTGGGGCTATATGGCTGAACAAGGCGCCACAACCATTTGGGAACTTTGGAACGGAGATACAGCTAGTCCTAAAATGAATTCGCACAATCATGTAATGTTATTGGGAGACCTCATAACATGGATGTATCAAGATGTGGCAGGTATCAAACCCCACCCTAACTATCCCGGATTTAAAAATCTGTGGATGATGCCTAATCCAACCGAAGATTTGACTTATGCAAAAGCTTCTCACCAAACATTGTACGGATTAGTAAAAAGCGAATGGAAGCTAGATAAAGGCATTTTCACATGGAAAATTACGGTTCCTGCAAATACTCGTGCCAATATTTTATTACCCGCTGCCTCCGGAGATGATATTACAGAAAACGGGCAACCAATTACAAAAGTTGAAGGATTAAAATATGTAAGAGAAGAAAAAGGCAGAATAAACCTCGAAATAGGATCAGGAGAGTACGTTTTCACCTGCAAATACGGACAATCTTTCAATCGTTGGAGGGAAGGAGTCATAGTTGATCAATTTATAAATAAGACTGCCCCTTATCCCGAAAGTCATGCAGCAACTATTGCTGAAACGAAAGAAGGACAATTGATCGCCTCGTGGTTTGGAGGCACTAAAGAGCGAAATCCTGATGTTTGTATCTGGACTAGCCATTTGGTAAACGGACAATGGACAGAGCCTCAGAATGTAGCTAATGGCATTGTAAATGATACTCTGCGATATGCTTGTTGGAATCCCGTATTGTTTCAAGTACCAAACGGAGAATTACAGCTCTATTACAAAGTAGGTCCAAATGTTGGAGGATGGGCTGGTAAACTTATAACCTCTCAAGATGGTGGTAAAACTTGGTCAAAACCAGTTGATTTACCTGATGGATTTTTAGGTCCTGTGAAAAATAAACCTGTTTTATTGAAGAATGGAACACTACTTTCCCCATCCAGTACCGAAGGCGGTGCATGGAGAGTTCATCTTGAAGCAAGTAAAGACTTTGGAAAAACATGGTCTAAAATAGGTCCTATAAATGAAGGTGTAGAATTACATACTATACAACCATCGATACTAACTCATAAGGATGGAAGATTACAGATTCTTTGCCGTACTAAAGAGCGGGCAATTGCCGAATCGTGGTCGTCTGACAATGGAAAGACATGGAGCCCTATGACTAAAACGATGCTACCCAATAATAATTCGGGAACGGATGCAGTAACCTTGCAAGACGGCCGTCAATTGTTAGTGTACAATCATGTATTGCCTCATGACACTTTAAAAAATGGAAAAGGTGCACGCACTCCATTAAATGTAGCCATTTCGGAAGATGGTAAAACATGGTATGCTACCTCTATATTGGAAGACTCACCTATCAGTCAGTACTCTTATCCGTCTGTTATTCAGAGTAAGGACGGCATGGTGCATATTGTATATACATGGAGGAGAAAAGCTATTAAACATATTCAGATAGATCCTAATAAACTGGTACTATCAAAAATCAAGGATATGAAATGGACTTCAACTCAAGAAACATCTGAAATAGAAGTTGTAAACAACAATAGATATAAGGTTTCGGTTTGTGACTGGATGATGTTAAAACGTCAAAAAGTAGGAGCTATGCAATTAGCTCAAGAAGTTGGTGCTGATGGTTTAGAGTTAGATATGGGTAGTTTAGGTAAACGTGTATCGTTTGATAACAAGTTTACTGATAAACAATTTCAAGAGTTATTTATAGCTGAATTTAATAGAGTTGGCATACAATTGAGTTCTATTGCCATGTCTGGATTTTATGGGCAATCGTTTGCCAACAGAGATAATTATGAACAATTGATTGACGAATGTATTGCAACTATGCAGGCATTAGGTGCTAAAGTAGTTTTCTTGCCCTTAGGAAATCAAAGTGATTTAGCCAAAAATCCAGAACTATATCCCATCATATTGCAACGCTTAAAAGTGGCTGCAAAGAAAGCTGAAAAAGCAGGAGTAGTTATTGGTATTGAAACTTCTTTGGATGCTAAAAAAGAAGCAAAATTGATTGATGAGATAGGTTCTCCATCAGTAAAAAGCTATGTCAACTTTTCAAGCATTCTGAAACGTAATGGAGATATTATCAAAGAATTGAAGACTTTAGGAAAAGATCGTATCATACAAATACATGCAAGTAATACAGATGGGCATTGGCTAGAAAACGATCCTGCAATTAATATGCCCGAAGTAAAGAAAACCCTTGACAAAATGGGTTGGAGCGGATGGCTTGTTATCGAACGTTCACGAGATACAACAGATGTTCACAATGTGAAGAAAAACTTCGGAGCAAATGCCAACTATCTTAAATCAGTATTTCAATAAGATCACAGAATAGTAGTTGTAGGGCGAACCTATGTGCTCGCCCACGGAGGACAACCATATAGGTCTGCCCCTACAACCATATAGAATGTTAAGTTTTATACCATGATTAAATATATTAGTTTTTTACTTTTCACTTTCATTTCAATCCAATCTTTTGGAGCAGACATCTATGTAAACTCTAAGGGAAAAGACAGCAATGAGGGAACTAAATCTGCACCTAAAGCAACTTTAAGCAATGCCTTAAGGGAAGCTCGAAACATGCGTCGACTGGGTAAGATCAAGAATAATGAGCCTCTTTATATTTGGATGTCAGGAGGTACTTATTCATTGTACGAACCTGTTTTCGTTCGTCCTGAGGATTCGGGAACAGAACAAAGCCCTACTATTATACAAGCTCTTGAAGGAGAAGAACCTGTATTAAGTGGAGGAATCAATATAATCAATTGGAAAAAAGAAGGTAAGTATTGGACTGCGAATGTTCCGTCATTTAATGGAAACCCTCTCCTATTCAGACAGCTTTGGATTAATGGAAAAAAAGCCACAAGAGCACGTAATGTCTCCGATTTTGAGAAAATGGACAGAATCCGAAGCAACGATAAAATAAATGAAATTCTTTGGGTTCCTGCTTCTGCCGTAAAAAATGTAGTGAAGTCTGAAAACCTAGAATTGGTTATCCATCAAATGTGGGCAATTGCAAATCTACGTGTTAAATCAATCACGATACAGGGTGATTCGGCAGGGATAAAGTTCCATAATCCCGAAGCTAGAATCCAATTTGAACACCCATGGCCACAACCAATGATAAAGAAGGGATTCAACTCTGCTTTTTACCTGACTAATGCCATCGAACTACTAGATGAAGAGGGTGAATGGTATCACGACAGAGCCAAAAACAAGATATATTATATTCCGAAAAAAAGTGAAGATATGAGCAGAATACAGGCTGTTATTCCTGCTGTGGAAACGCTAATCAATATCTGTGGAACATTGGAAAAACCTGTTCAGCACATTTATATAAAAGGACTCTCTTTCAAAAATACAACATGGACAAGACCATCCGAAAAAGGACATGTTCCGTTACAAGCGGGTATGTATTTAGTGGATGCCTATAAATTACGTCCTCCGGGAGTTCCTGGTAATTTCAATAAAGGAATCGAAAATCAAGGGTGGATCGGTCGCCCTCCTGCTGCACTTCAAATAAAGAATACACAATATATCGGAGTCGAAAACTGCCGATTTGAGCAGCTTGGTTCTTGTGGAGTAGATATTCTTCCGGGTTCTAAATATTCAACAATCGAAGGTTGCCTATTCAGAGATATAGCTGGAAATGGTATACAGATAGGCGAATTTGCAGAAGAAGCTTTCGAAACACATTTACCTTACGACCCCAAAGACGAAAGGCTACTATGTTCTCATCAACGCATAGCTAACAACCTAATTACCGATGTTACTAACGAAGATTGGGGATGTTTAGGCATAGCAGCAGGATTTGTACGTGATATTAATATCGAACACAACGAAATCAGTGAGGTCTCGTATTCGGGAATCAATCTTGGATGGGGATGGACTAAAACCGTAAATAGTATGAGAAACAATCTAGTTCATGCTAATTATATCCATCACTATGGTAAACACATGTATGATGTGGCAGGTATTTACACCTTATCGGTACAATCTAAATCGACTATTAGCGAGAATGTTGTAGATAGTATTTATGTATCCTCTTATGTACATGACCCCGAACATTGGTTCTATTTATATACAGACGAAGGCTCATCTTTCATTACTGTAAAAGACAATTGGACGCCTTCAGAAAAGTTCTTGCAAAATGCCAATGGTCCCGGTAATACTTGGGAAAATAACGGGCCAATGGTAGCAGATTCTATCAAGCAAAGAGCAGGATTACAGGCAAAATACAAACATCTATTAAACCGATAACTTATGAAACTATATATAAAACACATATTATTCCTTTTTATAATTGCTTTTTCGATACAATCGATCAATGCACAAAAAGCTACTTGGATATATTATCCAGGAGATTTCGAAATATGGTTGGGTAATGAAATGCAAAACAGAAGAACCGAAAGAGGAACTTTCTTTCCTCCATTCTGGAAAATGGATAGTCATTATGTATTAGTGGAATTTTCCAAGAAATTAGACCTGACTCAACCTGAAGAAGTACAGATTTATGCAGAAGGTCGCTACAATGTAAAGTTGGACGGAAAAATGATCTCGGGTTACCCTACCACCGTTACAATTCCTGCAGGAAAGCATAGCTTAAATATAAAAGTACATAATCAGGCAACTGTTCCTGCTATTTATGTGAAAGGAAAAACCGTGCAGTCGGATAACACATGGTTGGTTACTTTCGAAGATAAAGAATGGATTGACGAATCGGGTAAAGCATCAGATACTTCTTCGGGAACTATGTATCTGAATGCTTCTTCATGGAATTTCGATTCCCCCGAAAATACACCATCTAAATTTAAATTGGCTACAGAGCCCATGTCAGCCGTAAAATCAGAACAAAAAGGCAATGGTACACTTATTGACTTCGGAAAAGAAACTTTCGGTTTTGTGAAATTCCATAATCTGCAAGGAAAAGGGAATCTAAATATTTATTATGGAGAATCGCCCGAAGAAGCACTATCAACAGCCTCTTGTGAAACACTAGATCGTTTACCTATTGACTACAACAATGCT
Source organism: Dysgonomonas sp. HGC4 (assembly GCF_001261715.1). Classification (GTDB taxonomy): domain Bacteria; phylum Bacteroidota; class Bacteroidia; order Bacteroidales; family Dysgonomonadaceae; genus Dysgonomonas_A. Next base: position 40,416 of record NZ_CVRU01000163.1, read on the forward strand.
AAAGATTTAACTATTAGCGATTCAAAAGCGTTCCGCTATATCTATATTGAAAAAGACAATAATCTTTCGTATGATTCGGTATCTATGTTATACGAATATCTGCCTTTAGATTACAGAGGTAGTTTCAGATGTAATGATGCTCTATTGAATCAGATTTGGGATATTTCAGCCTATACAATGCATCTTACTTCTCGTGAGTTTTTTATTGATGGAATCAAGCGTGACAGATGGGTGTGGTCGGGCGATGCTTATCAAAGCTATTTGATGAATTATTACCTGTTCTTCGATTCGCCTTCTGTCACCAGAACCATGCTTAATCTGAGAGGAAAAGATCCTGTGACAAGCCATGTGAATACCATTATGGATTATACATTCTATTGGTTTATGGGTGTATACGATTACTACCAATATACAGGTGATAAAACTTTTATAGAACAATTTTATCCTCGAATGCAATCTTTAATGCAATACTGTCTGTCACGCACCAATTCGAATGGAATGATGGAAGGTCTTTCGGGCGATTGGGTATTTCTCGATTGGGCAGATTTCAAGATGAGTAAAACAGGAGAAGTAAGTTTCGAGCAATTACTTTTCTGTAAAAGCCTCGAAACGATGGCTCTTTGTGCTAAACTTGTAGATAACACTGAAGACAGTAATAAATATACCTTACTGGCTAATGATTTGAAATCAAAACTGTTCACAGCTTTCTGGTCAGGAAAAGAAAATGCATTTATACATAATCGTGAGAATGGTGTGCAAAGCGAGCAAGTAACCCCTTATACTAATATGTTTGCAGTTCTTTTTGATTACTTAGATCAGGATAAAACAAATGCGGTAAAATACAATGTATTGTTAAATTCCGATGCGTTAAAAATCACCACTCCTTATATGCGTTTTTATGAATTGGAAGCACTCTGTATACTTGGTGAACAAAATTATGTACTAAAAGAAATTCGTGATTATTGGGGTGGAATGCTCAATGAGGGAGCTACTTCTTTCTGGGAAAAATATAATCCAAACGAAAAAGGAGCAGAACATCTTGCGATGTATGGTCGTCCCTTTGGTAAAAGCCTGTGTCATGCATGGGGAGCAAGCCCTATATACTTATTCGGTAAATATTATTTAGGAGTAAAACCTGCCTCTCCCGGATACGAAACATATACGATTGAACCAAATCTGGCTGATTTGAAATGGATCGAAGGAAAAGTACCAACTCCTAACGGGGATATTTACGTCTATTGTGACACCAAACAGATCAAAGTAAAATCGGATACAGGAACAGGAACATTAACTGTCAAAAGTAAATCAAAACCAGCCTCTAAAGATGCCACTATAAATTCTAAAGGCGGCAATATTTATGAAGTCGAAATACTTAAAGGAAAAGAATACGTAATAACATATAAGCCATTGTAAAAGAATGAAAAAGTTAAGTTATATATTTTTATCAGCATTGTTTTTGAGTGGGACTTTTACTCTACCTGCTCAAAATAAAAGTCTGGTAAATACATCTCAAAGCCCATATGCCAAACTTTCGGGTGTAGGTATGAGCGATGTTCATTGGACAAACGGATTTTGGGCAGATCGCTTTGAAGTCTGCAAACAATCTATGTCTCCCGGTTTGATGAAAACATATATGGATGAAAGTATCAGTCATTCATTTAAAAATTTCGAGATAGCAGCTCGAATTGATACAGGTTCGCATGTTGGTCCTCCATTTCATGATGGAGATTTCTATAAAGCGTTCGAGAGTCTGGTAAGTTTATATGCCACTACCGGAGATAAAAACCTGATGGTATTAATGGATGAGATTATTCCCGTTATTACTAAATCACAACGTGAAGACGGATATATCCACACACCTGTAATGATTGAAGAACGCAAAAACGGTCAAAAAGCAAAAGCATTTGACGATCGGTTAAACTTCGAGACTTACAACATGGGACATCTAATGACTATGGCTTGTTTACATTATCGGGTTACAGGAAAACGCACTTTATTGGATGTAGCTGTAAAAGCAACCGATTATCTCTATAATTTCTATAAAACAGCATCACCCGAACTAGCCAGAAACGCCATTTGCCCTTCACATTATATGGGAGTGGTGGAAATGTACAGAACTACCCGTGATCCTAAATACTTGGAATTATCGAAAAGCCTTATCGACATCAGAGGATTGATGGAAGATGGAACAGATGATAATCAAGATAGAGTTCCTTTCCGTCAACAAACCAAGGCAATGGGGCATGCCGTGCGTGCAAACTACTTGTATGCAGGTGTAGCCGATGTGTATGCCGAAACGGGAGACACATCTTTGATTCGTCCATTGAACCTTATATGGGATAACATGGTGAATACCAAAATGTATATAACAGGAGCTTGTGGTGCTCTTTATGATGGAGTATCTCCTAACGGAACATCATATGATCCATTGGAGGTTCAGAAAACACATCAATCTTATGGTCGAGACTATCAACTACCCAATATGACCGCACATAACGAAACTTGTGCTAATATAGGTAACCTGCTTTGGAACTGGCGGATGCTTCAACTCACAGGAGAAGCCAAATATGCCGATATAGTTGAGTTGACTCTTTACAATAGTATTTTATCGGGTGTTAGTCTTAATGGGCTTGACTTTTGCTATACAAATCCTTTGGCTGTTTCCGATAAGTTTCCGTATACCATGCGTTGGTCAGGAGGTAGGATTCCTTATATAGCCTTATCCAATTGCTGCCCTCCAAATACAGTGAGAACTATATCAGAAGTTCAAAATTATGTCTATAATCTTTCAGAGGATGGCTTATATGTAAACCTTTATGGAGGAAGTCAATTAAAAACCAATCTTAAAAACGGTGATAATATTCAAGTGACTCAAGCAACTGATTATCCATGGGATGGACAAATATCATTAACCATTGATAAAGCACCTAAGAAATCGTTTACACTTTCGATGCGTATTCCCGGATGGTGTAAAGGAGCAACAATCTCCGTTAATGGCAAAAAGCAAGAAGTCAATTTGGAATCGGGTTCCTATGCTCAAATAACAAGAACATGGAAAAACGGCGACAAAGTAGAACTAAATCTCCCAATGGAAGCCAAATTGATAGAAACAAATCCTTTGGTAGAAGAAACACGTAATCAGATAGCAGTAAAAAAGGGACCAGTAGTTTACTGTCTTGAAAGTAACGATCTGCCTAAGCTAGATATATTTCAAGTAGTTATTCTTTCTGATACTAAGTTTACCCCTATCACAATGAATATCGATAATAGCAAATTCATGGCTTTAGAAGGACAAGCATATATTGAAAATAGTAATTGGGATAACACTCTATATCGTGAAGTATCACCTGTAAATAAGCTTAGTTCAGTAAAATTAATCCCCTACTATGCTTGGGGTAACAGAGGTAAATCGGATATGACTGTTTGGATGAATCTAAAAAGATAAAATCTATCAATATAAGGGAGATACATAAATCTGCCTCTATAAGAAGAAATAATAACAAATGGATCTGCAACCTTGATCCAAAATCTATAAATTATGAAGCATAAATTATTATTAGCTATTTTTTCTATGATTTTATTTATTTCGTGCTCAACGGAAAAAGTAACAATCATAGTCGAAGACAATCCATCAACTCGTGTAGCCTTTGGTGTTGAGAAATTAAAATCAGCTCTTGAAGAAGCTAAATATACAGTTTCAATAAAAACTGCAAACGAAAATAACGACGCACTAGTTATTACTATAAGCGAGAATAAAACCGATTCTTTGGCAAAGGAAGGATATACAATAGCATCCGAAAACGGATTGATTTCAATCAAAGGAAATGACGCTTCAGGCACATTATATGGTTGTATAGAATTGGTAAAACAAATTAAAGAGGAAAAGAAACTACCTGCAAATTTCAACATTACAGATCAGCCCGAAATGGTTTTGCGTGGTGCTTGTGTAGGTATTCAAAAACCATACTATCTACCCGGCAGAAATGTATATGAATACCCATATACCCCTGAAACGTTCCCTTGGTTTTATGATAAAGCATTGTGGATTGAATATCTGGATATGTTAGTCGAAAATAAAATGAACTCTTTATACTTATGGAACGGGCATCCTTTTGCTTCGTTGGTAAAACTGGAAGATTATCCATTTGCAGTAGAGGTAGACGACGAAACATTCAAAAAGAATGAAGATATGTTTGCATTTCTTACCGAAGAAGCCGACAAACGCGGTATTTGGGTTATACAAATGTTTTACAATATATTCGTATCTAAACCTTTTGCCGAACATTATGGAATAAAAACACAGGATAGAAGCCGCCCTATTACACCACTTATTTCGGATTATACTCGAAAATCAGTAGCTGCATTTATTGAGAAATATCCCAATGTTGGACTTTTGGTTTGTTTGGGAGAAGCAATGGATACTTATGAAGATGATGTAGAATGGTTCACTAAAACTATTATTCCCGGAGTACAAGATGGGTTAGCTAAATTAAATACTACAATACAACCTCCAATAGTTGTAAGAGCACATGATACTGATGCCAAAATGGTGATGGATGCTTCCCTACCCCTTTATAAGAACTTGTATACTATGCACAAATACAATGGAGAATCGTTAACCACTTACGAACCTCGAGGTTCGTGGTCTAAGATTCATACCGATCTTAGTAGCTTGGGCTCAGTACATATTTCAAATGTTCATATTCTAGCTAATCTTGAGCCTTTCCGTTATGGATCTCCCGATTTTATCCAGAAATGTGTACAAGCTATGCATAAAGTACATGGAGCCAATGCCCTTCACCTATATCCACAAGCATCGTATTGGGACTGGCCTTATACTGCCGATAAAACTGAACCTCGTTTAAAAGAAATGGAACGAGATTGGATTTGGTATCAAGCTTGGGGACGCTATGCTTGGAATGTAAACAGAGACAGAAATGATGAAATAAAATACTGGACAAAACAACTAGACAATATGTATGGTTGTGGTGAAGGAGGCAAAAACATACTCGAAGCTTACGAACAATCGGGAGAAATAGCACCTAAACTGCTTCGCAAATTCGGAATTACAGAAGGAAACAGACAAACCCTCCTATTGGGTATGTTCTTAAGCCAATTAGTGAATCCAGCCAAATGGAAAGTATATCCTGGATTTCATGAATCTTGCGGACCCGAAGGCGAAATGCTAATTGATTACATGAACAAAGAATGGAACAAACAACCTCATATAGGTGAAACTCCTCCTCAGTTGATTTCTGAAGCTGTTGCTCATGGTAATGCTGCTGTTGCCGCCATAGACAAAGCTGCACCTAAAGTAAACAAAAACAAAGACGAGTTTAACCGTCTGAAAAACGATATGTATTGCTATCAAGCATTTGCTAACTTCTTCTCAGAAAAAGTAAAAGCTGCTATGCTAATACTTCAATATACACATTCTAATAAAATTGCCGACTTAGAAAATGCAATTCCTCATATAGAAAAAAGTTTGGAATATTATCAACAATTAGTAAATCTTACCAAAGATGCCTATCTGTATGCAAATAGCATGCAAACAGCTCAACGCCGTATTCCGATTGGAGGCGATGATGCAAAAAATAAAACGTGGGAAGAACTTCTGCCTCACTACCAAACAGAATTGGCAAACTTCAAGAAAAATGTTGAGTTTATCAAAAAGAATGGAAATTCAGATAATCAAACCTTTGAAGTACTAAAACCTGTTGAGGTTAAAATAGACAATAAAGAAGGAGTCTCTTACCTTATAAAAAAAGGAGAAAAAGTATTCTCTGATAAAGATTTTGTGATCGGAGATTTCTCTCCTGAATTGAAGAATATGAAGGCAATTCGCTTTAGTCAGGATAAACAAGCAGAACATGGAACGACCCTATCTTTCGAAAGTCAGAAACCTGTTAGCATCTTAGTTGGATATCTTAATACCGAACGTAAAGAATATGCTAAAGCTCCTACTTTAGAGACAGATGCAAGTGCTAATCAGTATGGACAAGGAGATGTTAAGATAGCCAATGCTTTAGACATTCCGGGAAGAGGTTCTATCAATATTCACTCTTATACTTTCCCCGCAGGAAAAAATACGTTGAATTTGGGTAAAGGAGCTTTAATGATTCTCGGATTTATAGATGCTAACCAGAAAATCACACCTCATAATGCAGGATTTGGAGGAGAAGATGCTTCAAGTAAAATTGATTGGTTATTCTATTGATATTTTAGATTAAATAGAGGGGTGAACCTATGTGTTCACCCCGTATAGAACAGACAAATAAGTCTGCCCCTATGGATAAAAGTATTTCAAAAAACTTACTATGAAGAAAATATTTGCTACCATACTGTTATGCATTACCTATATATCGTTGCTGTCTGCACAAAAGACAGTAACTAAAGATGTAATGCAGAAAATTTACGAAGAAGTAAAAACTCCGTTTAAATATGGGCTTGTACTTGCTCCTTCCGATAACAAACATAAGATGGATTGCCCTACCGTTTTTCGAGAAAATGGAAAATGGTATATGTCATATCTAGTTTATGACGGAAAATCGGGCAAAGACGGACGCGGATATGAGACATGGTTAGCTGAAAGCGACGATCTTTTGCAATGGAAAACACTTGGTAGAATAATGTCTTTCCCTCAGATTGGAAGTGGCAGATGGGACGAGAATCAACGTGGAGGATATATTTCCCTCATAGATTACGAATGGGGCGGAAGTTATAAAGCTCAGAAATTCGATAATAAATATTGGTTATCATACTTTGGAGGCATTGGTCAAGGATACGAACAAGGAAGACTAGAAGAAGGTATTGCTTACACTGATGGAGATATAACCAAAGCTCACGAATGGAAATACTTGGATAAACCGGTTCTCTCTCCTCTTGATCCCAATAAAGGGTGGTGGGAAAACATTACACAATACAAATCGTCTGTTATTTGGGATAAGAAAAAGACATTGGGCTATCCTTTCATTATGTATTACAATGCCGGCGGTATCAATCCTGCCAATAATGTAAAAGCTGAACGCATAGGTATTGCACTGTCAAAAGATATGGTTAACTGGAAACGCTACAAAGGCAATCCGATAGTTAACCATGAAGAGGGCATTACAGGCGACGGTGTGATACAAAAAATAGGCGATGTATATGTGATGTTCTATTTCAGTGCTTTCCGCAAAGATCGCCCTTATAAAGCATTCAATACATTTGCTTGTTCGTATGATTTAGTCAACTGGACCGATTGGGACGGTGAAGACTTGATTATACCATCTGAAAAATATGATAATCTTTTTGCTCACAAATCGTTCGTTGTAAAATGGGATGGAACTGTATATCACTTCTATTGTGGAGTGAATGAGAATGATCAACGGGCAATCGCCGTAGCTACATCTAAAGATTTAGGTAAGAGTCTTATTCGTTTTCCAAAACCCGACAAAGAAACTTTCAGAAAAGAGTTTTCTTTGAATGAAGGTTGGAAAACGATAGTAAACGAAACAGACAGAGATGCACACAAAGGATTTGAAAATCCGCTTTATAACGATACTCAATGGGAACGTGTAAGTGTTCCTCACAATTGGGACAAATACGAGGGTATCCGACGCCTGAAGCATGGAAATAAACACGGATATTCTTGGTACAGAAAAGATTTCAATATAGAAAAACAAGGCGAAAATAAAAGATACTTTTTATATTTTGAAGGTGTAGGCTCGTATGCAACTGTATTTGTAAATGGTAAAAAAGTGGGTTACCATGCAGGTGGTCGTACCACATTCACTTTAGATGTAACAGACGTTGTCAACTTCGACCGTCCTAATACATTAGCGGTGCAGGCAGACCATCCATCTATGATCTCCGATTTGCCCTGGGTATGCGGAGGTTGTTCGTCAGAATGGGGTTTCTCTGAAGGTTCTCAACCTATGGGTATTTTCCGACCTGTAACATTAGTGGTTACAGATGAAGTGAGAATAGAACCTTTCGGTGTTCATGCATGGAATAACGAACCCACTGGTAATAGTAAAAAGATATTTACGCTAAATGTAAATACAGAAGTCAAAAATTATAGTTCAAGAGAGCGTACTTTCGAGGTAATTCAAAAACTGGTTAACAAAGATGGCATTCAGGTAGAGCGTATTACCGATAAAGTAATCTTAAAACCCAACGAAATAAAAACTATCAGTCAAAAGAGTAAAGATATCGAAAATCCACATTTGTGGGATACCGAAAATCCGTATCTCTACAAACTGATTACAATGATAAAAGAAGACGGGAAAACCATCGACCAAGAGACTACCGCTTATGGTTTTCGTTGGGTTTCGTGGCCTATCTATCGTACAGATGGTGACCAGCGATTCTATTTGAATGGTAAGCCTGTTTTTCTAAATGGAGTTTGCGAATACGAACACATGTTGGGAGACAGCCATGCTTTCAGTGAAGATCAGATACTATCACGTATCAGTCAGATGAAAGCAGCAGGATTTAATGCCTTTCGAGATGCTCACCAACCGCACAACCTTATCTATCAGAATATGTGGGATAAAACAGGTATGTTTTTCTGGACTCAGTTATCCGCTCATGTATGCTACGATACCCCTGAATTCAGAGAGAACTTCAAAAACAACCTTCGCGAATGGGTAAAAGAAAGACGTTCGTGTCCATCAGTTGTTCTGTGGGGATTGCAAAACGAAAGCACACTACCCGAAGATTTTGCCAAAGAATGTACTGATATTATCCGTGAGATGGATCCTACTTCACCATCACAACGTTTAGTTACTACTTGTAATGGAGGCTCGGGAACGGATTGGAATGTAGTACAAAACTGGTCGGGAACTTATGGAGGCGATCCTTATAAATATGACAAAGAGCTTAGTAAAAAAGAGCAACTACTCAACGGTGAATACGGTGCTTGGAGAAGCATCGGATTACATGCTGAAGGAGGTTTTAAGCAAGATGGAATTTGGAGTGAAGACCGAATGACACAACTCCTGGAAATGAAAATCCGTTTAGCAGAACAAGCCAAAGACAGTGTTTGCGGGCAGTTCCAATGGATATACAGTTCGCATGATAATCCCGGGAGAATACAGAACGAAGAAGGGTTTCGGGATATAGACCGTATAGGACCTTTCAATTATAAAGGTTTAGTCACACCATGGGAAGAACCTTTGGATGTATATTACATGTACCGTTCTAATTATGTATCGAAAGAAGAAGCACCAATGGTCTATCTGGTTTCTCATACTTGGAATCACCGATGGACAGAAGCAGGCAAAAAAGACAGTATCATTGTATATTCGAATTGCGACGAAGTAGAACTTTTCAACGATGTAAAATCCATTTCGCTAGGTAAACGCACCAGAGGCGGAATAGGCACACATTTTCAGTGGGATAATGTAGACATTCGTTACAATGTACTTTATGCAGTAGGCTATGTTGATGGAAAAGCTGTTACAGAAGATTATATTGTTCTGGAAAACCTACCTCAATCGCCCGATTTCGACAAATTATATAAGAATGTCACCAATCAAACTTTACCCGAAAAGGGATATAATTACATATACCGTGTCAATTGCGGAGGAGGTGGTTTTACAGACGAAAACGGAAACCTCTGGGCTGCAGATGTTCATAAAAAAGGCGGAAACTATTGGGGTTCTCTTTCGTGGACAGATCAATTTGGCAATCTTCCTAATTTTTTAGCTTCTCAACGAGTTACTAAAGACCCGATTGAAGGCACTAAGGATTGGGAATTATTTCAAACTTTCCGCTATGGTCGAAACAAACTTAAATATCAATTTCCCCTACCCGATGGAGAGTATTTGGTAGAAATGTATTTTATCGAACCTTGGTGGGGAACGGATAGAAGCATGGACTGTGAAGGCTACCGCATCTTTGACGTGGCAATAAGTGGAGATACTGTTCTGAAAAGTCTGGATATTTGGAAAGAAGCAGGACACGACAAACTACTTAAAAAGATTGTAAAAGCATCTGCTAAAAATGGTATTCTAGAAATATACTTTCCGAATACTACGGCAGGGCAAGCTATCCTTTCGGCTGTTGCAATTGCATCTACGAACAATACTATTAAAGCTGCACCGCAATCTCCTCAATTGGTTACTAACGTAAAAGGAGGTACGCAAAAATCGTGGCTTGATACAGGTAAAGAGTTTAAAACACTTCCTCCATTATTATATGGGGCAGAGTATATAATTCCGAACAAAGACTCTAAAGAAATCAGTTTTAGTTTGACTGACAATGCTGATATTTATATCAAAGAAGATACAGGTTTTGTAAAGAAATCATATCCTAAAAATCAGTCGATCATAATCAGCGGAAACAAATATATTGTAGCCATTCCTCAAATCAATTGGATAGAAGAACCTAATCTTCGCCCAGAAATCAGTTACGAAGCAGAAGAAGCCATTACCAAAGGAAAAGGCTGGGCAAAAGTTAATCACCGCAAAAAAGACGGAATGAAAATAGTACAAAATGGTGTACATAGCATCACTTGGACTATTTCACCCGGATTGGCGGGGGTGTATGCTCTTCGTTTCAAGTATATGAATGTGACTAAAGAACCCATTATTGCTAAAATTCAAGTATTTGCTTCGGATGACAGAGTGATGCGTGAAGATAACATACAATTCCCATCTGCTCCCGAAAAATGGCGTATGGTAAGTACCACTACAGGAGCTTATATTAATGCAGGGCATTACAGGGTGGTGATTAGTGGAGATAATCTTAACGGACTTTGGTTCGATGGTTTAGACATGCAGTGAAGGTTGCAGACCTTTTTATTATAATTCACTTAAGATGAAAAGAATTTTAATTATAGCCACTTTCGTAGCATCGGCATTTTCGGGTTTCGCACAATACGAGAAACCTGATTGGGAAAACTTGTCAATATTGGGGATAAACAGAGAAGATGCAAGAGCTGATTTTGTACCCTTTGCCGATACTCAACAAGCACTGTCGGGCAATAGGGAAAAATCTCCTTATTTTGTATTACTTAACGGAAACTGGAAATTCCATTGGGTAAATACACCCGACAAAAGACCTCTGAACTTCTATCAAACAAATTTCAATGATAGTCAATGGAAAACCATTTCTGTTCCCTCCAATTGGGAGATGCAAGGATATGGTACACCTATTTATGTAAGTGCAGGATACCCCTTTAAAATAGACCCTCCCCGTGTGATGGGCGAACCTAAAGCCGACTACACGGCGTTTAAAGAACGAAATCCCGTAGGTTCATACAGGCATTTGTTCGACTTACCTCTAAACTGGAATGGGCGTCGAACATTTATTCATTTTGCAGGAGTACAAAGTGCATTTTATCTGTGGATCAACGGCAAAAAGGTAGGATATAGTCAGGGAAGCATGGAACCTGCCGAATTTGATATTACAGACTACGTTCAAAAAGGAAAGAATCAATTGGCAGTAGAAGTGTATCGCTGGTGTGATGGAAGCTATCTAGAAGATCAAGACATGTGGCGAACAAGCGGCATTCACAGAGAAGTGTTTCTATACTCGACTAGTGATGTCCGTATTTCCGATTTTGCGGTAAGAACTGTTTTAGACAAAGACTACAAAGATGCAAGTCTGCAAATAAAACCCGAACTGAAATCGTATAAAGGAAATAAACTCGAAGGTTGGAACATCGAAGCGCAATTGTATGATGCGCAAAAAAAGCCTGTATTTATAGATGCTCTGAGACAAGATGCCCTACCCATACTTAATGCGGATTACAAAGCGGCAATAATGAATGATAGAGCACCTCAGCGTGGACCTGCCAAATTTGCTTGGTTGGAAGCGAATGTGTCTAATCCATTGAAATGGACAGCTGAAACACCCAATTTATATACTCTCGTTCTTAGTTTAAAAAATGATAAAAACGAAGTAGTTGAAATGGTTCGTACTCAAGTCGGTTTTCGTAGTGTAGAAATAAAAGACGGTCAAGTTTTAGTGAATGGGAACCCTATTCGCTTACGAGGAGTAAACCGTCACGAACACGACCCTGCAACAGGTCGAAGCATTAGCTACGAAAGAATGAAACAGGATATTATTCTAATGAAGCAAGCTAATATAAATGCCGTTCGTACATCTCATTATCCTAATAATACACAGTGGTACGAGCTCTGCAATAAATACGGAATGTATGTAATAGACGAAGCCGACATAGAAGAACACGGCTTAAGAGGGCAACTGGCAAACGATCCTGCTTGGCATGCTGCATTTATGGATAGAGCTGTTAGAATGGCTGAGAGAGACAAAAATTATCCTTCAATAATATGTTGGTCGATGGGTAATGAGGCTGGTTACGGTCCTAATTTTGCCGCTATATCAGCTTGGCTGAAAGACTTCGATCCTACTCGATTTATTCATTATGAAGGAGCGCAAGGTACACCCACAGACCCTAAAACGGTAGATGTAATTAGTCGTTTTTATCCACGTGTACAGCAAGAATATCTCAATCCAAATATCAAAGAAGGAGAAGACAAAGAACGTGCAGAAAATGCCCGTTGGGAAAGACTGTTGAGTATTGCACAAGATACTGTTGACAATCGCCCCGTACTTACCAGTGAATACGCTCATGCGATGGGAAATGCCCTAGGCAATTTTAAAGAGTATTGGGATGAGATCTATTCTAATAAACGAATGTTAGGCGGATTTATATGGGACTGGGTAGACCAAGGGTTATATAAAACCGACGAAAACGGCATTCGCTTTATGGCTTACGGTGGAGACTTCGGAGATAAACCCAACCTAAAAGCATTTTGCTTTAACGGAATTGTATTTGGAGAACGTGAAACTACGCCTAAATACTTTGAAGTAAAAAAAGTATATCAACCTATACTTATTGAGCCTTTGGTTTTAAATAAAAATAAAGCATCGTTCTATATAACAAATCGCAATCATCACATAAATCTTAATGAATATGAAATGAAGTGGCAGATAATTACTGAAGGAGACACTATACAAAAAGGAGTTATCCCTAATCTAAATATTGCGGCAGGAGCGCAACGAGATATACAACTCCCCATACAAGCTATAAAAGTTAAGCCGAATTCAGACTATTGGTTACGGGTAAGTTTTCACCTGAAAGAAAATATTCTTTGGGCAGATAAAGGATTCGAAATAGGCTTTGAACAATTTGATCTAAATATTAGAGAAGATGCAGCTGTATTAAAAGATAAAACACCTATCTCTAAAATTGATAAATATGCTGATAGAATTGAAGTTCAAGGAAAAAGATTCTCGACTGTATTTGATTTACAAAAAGGAAACTTATCTTCTCTTATATATAATGGAAAAGAAATGATTGTTTCTGCTCCTATTTTTCAGGGATACCGTGCTCCTGTTGACAACGATAAAGGTTTTGGTAATTGGTTGGCAAAAGACTGGAAACAACAAGGATTAGATAGTTTAAAACGAATAGTAAAATCAGCTGAAATAATTGAAGAGAACAGCTCATACATCAAAATAAAAACCATTGCCGAAAGTTTTTCTAAAAATGGAAAGTTTACTCATGAATGTATCTGGAAAATAAATGGTGACGGAAGTATAGAGGTCAACAACAAATTTACCCCATCAGGAGATTTACCCGAACTACCCCGATTAGGAGTAGTTATGTCTTTAAACTCTGATTTAGAAAACATAAAATGGTATGGTCATGGTCCTTTCGAAAATTATTCGGATCGTAAGACTAGTACCCCCCTTGGTATATATTCAAGTACTGTTACAGATCAATATATACCCTACCCTCATCCACAGGAAACAGGAAATAAAGAAGGGATAAAGTGGATAAATCTAACCGATAAAAACAGAAAAGGTATCTCAATAACTCGCCTATCTGAAACCATGTCGGGCTCAGCGTTACATTTTACAGCAGAAGATTTAGATACTGCAACTCATGCTTATCTTTTGAAACCAAGAGAAGAAGTAGTACTATCTCTAGATGCTATTATGTTAGGTTTAGGAAACAGTAGTTGTGGACCGGGTGTATTAAAGAAATATGCCATCGAGAAAAAAACGTACAAATTAAATTTCGTTATTAAACCTCTAAATTAAGTAGATAAAAGTATTTAATGAAATGCTTTCGAAAGTAATAAAAAGGTCTGAGACCTTAATAACAATAGAACTCTATATTAGACTATGAAAAAAAGAAACCTCTTATTCCAATTTATGCTATTCTGCGGCATTTTGGCCTCACAATGTATAAATGCACAAAATAAAGTCCAGCCTTTTCATCCTACCGAAACTGGCATACAATATTTATCAGGCACAGGATCAGATGATACTGTCGATTGGGAGTTTTTCTGTACTGATGGACGTAACAGCGGTAAATGGACAACTATTCCCGTTCCATCCTGCTGGGAATTACAAGGCTTCGGTACATATCAATACGGAATGCCTTTTTACGGCAAAGCTAATCCTCCGGGAATAGCAAACGAACAAGGTAAATATAAATACAAATTCAAGCTACCCAAAGAATGGGAAGGCAGAACTGTACGTATTGTTTTTGATGGAGTGATGACCGATGTAGAAGCACTAATCAATGGTCGTCGATGTGGTAATTTGCATCAAGGAGCTTTTTATCGCTTCAAGAGCGATGTTAGCGACCGTATATTTTTTGGAGATAAAGAAAATGTATTAGAACTCACTGTTAGTAAAGAATCTGCCAACCCCAGCGTGAATATGGCTGAAAGACGTGCCGATTATTGGAACTTTGGAGGCATTTTCCGTCCTGTGTTTGTAGAAGCACTTCCTGCCGAATTCATCGATCGTACAGCAATTGATGCAGATGCAGACGGTAGTTTCTATGCAGATGTATTTCTAGGCTTAGCAATGGGCAACAATACTAAGGTAGTTGCCGAATTGACCGACATAAACGGAAAATCAATCGGTAAAAGCACAGAAACTCCCATTTCAGGAGGTTCAGACAAAGCAATAATAAAGACAAAATTGGATAATATAAAGAATTGGACACCTGAAACGCCCAATCTGTATTATGCTAAGTTTTCATTGATACAAGACAATAAAGTACTACATACTGTTACTGAACGCTTCGGATTCCGCACTATTGAAGTTCGTCCAAGTGATGGTTTATATATAAACGGTCAAAAAGTTATAATAAAAGGAGTTAACCGCCATAGCTTCCGTCCCGAAACAGGAAGAACTCTGAGTAAAAAAGATAATTATGATGATGTAAAACTCATCAAAGAAATGAATATGAATGCCGTTCGTCTATCTCATTATCCATCAGATCCTGATTTCTTAAAAGCATGTGATGAATTGGGATTATACGTGATGGTAGAGCTTGCAGGGTGGCATGGAAAGTACGACAGCAATGTAGGAGCAAAACTTATTCACGAAATGGTGAAAAGAGATGTAAACCATCCATCAGTAACATGGTGGGCCAATGGTAACGAAGGAGGTCACAATCTTGAAATAGACAAAGAGTTTGCACCGCTCGATCCTCAAAAAAGACCCGTTTTGCATCCACAGAAAAACTTTGGAGGATTTGAAACTATGCATTATCGTTCCTATGGCGAAAGTCAGGAATATATGCGTTTACCCGAAATTTTTATGCCTACCGAATTTCTTCATGCCCTTTATGATGGTGGAGCTGGTGCAGGTCTTTGGGATTATTGGGAGATGATGCGCAAACACCCTCGTTGTGCAGGTGGTTTTATATGGATGTTTGCAGATGAAGGAGTCGTAAGAACCGATCAGAACGGACGTATTGATAATGTGGGCAATTATGGTGCAGATGGTATCGTAGGGCCTCACCACGAAAAAGAAGGAAGCTTCTATACCGTGAAACAAGTATGGTCACCCGTACAAATAATGAATACTACCCTACCCGATAACTTTGACGGTACATTTACAGTCGAGAATAGATATGACTTTACCAATCTTAAAGATTGTCGTTTTGTATGGACACTTAAATCGTTTGATGATCAAGAAAAAATAATAAAAACAGGAGATATAAGGGGTGTTGATATTGCTCCACATACTTCGGGTACATTTAAAGTCAATCTCCCCTCTGATTGGCAGAATGCAGGAGCCTTATCACTTACAGTTTATAGCCCAACCAACGAAGAACTTTGGACATGGGATTGGCAATGGAAAAAGCCCAGTGAGTATTATTCGTTCTCTAAAGGAAAAAACAACTTATCGGCAAAAGAAGAAGATGGTAAACTCCTTGTAACAGTAGGTTCAACCCTATTGACTTTCAATACAGAAAATGGAGAACTGAGTTCTGTAAAACAGAATAATAAAGATATATCTTTTGGTAATGGTCCTCGCTTTATAGCAGCTCGCCGTGGCGATCGGTCTATGGATGTTTTCTATAATCATGATGATGCCGAAGCACGAAGCAAAGAACGGATTTACAATGATATTTCGGGCGAAAACAAACTTACTAATTTTACATTTCAGAGTACGCCAGACAGTATCACTATTACTGCCGACTATTTCGGAAATATGCGTCAGGCACATTGGGTTATCAAATCAGATGGAAATATTCGTTTAGATTATAGCTATCAGTATGAAGGAGTCGTAGAATTGATGGGTATAAAATTTGATTACCCCGAAAATCAAGTAATATCGAAGCGATGGTTAGGCGAAGGTCCGTATCGTGTATGGCAAAACCGTATACATGGCTCTAACTTCGGAATATGGGAAAACGATTATAATGATCCTATTCCTGGAGAATCATTTATCTATCCTGAATTTAAGGGTTATTTCAACAATTGGAAATGGGCTGACATTAATACTACCGAGGGTATTATCAGCTTAGGCAATACTAACGAAAATAACTACTTCGGAGTTTATACACCTCGTGATGGACGTGATGTATTATTATATACTATTCCTCAAAGTGGAATCTCTGTATTAAAAGTGATTCCCGCTGTCCGTAATAAAGTAAATTCTACGGACTTAGTAGGTCCATCGTCCCAAGCTCAATGGGTAAGCGGTTTGCAGCAAGGTAGTATTTATCTAAAATTCGAAGCAAAATAAAGTTATGAAAAAAATATATTTTATCTGTTTAATCCTTTGTCTAAACTTAAGCCTAAGCTATGCGCAAGACTTAAGACAATTGTGGACATCTCCTCCCGAAGCATCTAGATCGTGGGTGTTTTGGTATTGGATGAAAGGTGCTGTAACTAAAGAAGGAATCACTGCTGACCTTGAGGCAATGAAAGAAGTAGGAATTGCCGGCGCATACCTGATGCCTATAAAAGGAGTCCCCGAAAAACCTTTTGTTACTCCTATAGTAGAACAACTTAGCCCACTTTGGTGGGAAATGGTCGAATTTGCGTTCAAAGAAGCCGACCGTGTAGGTGTAAAGATCGGATTTCATATCTGTGATGGATTTGCTCTAGCAGGAGGTCCTTGGATTACACCCGAATTATCTATGCAAAAAGTGGTTTGGAAGCAGACAAACATTAAAGGAGGAAAAACGATTAATCAGATGCTTTCTCAACCCGAAAGTTTCGAAGGATATTATAAAGATATTGCGGTATTTGCCTATCCTACTCCACAAGGAGAAGGAGTCTCGACAGAAACAGTAAAACCCAAAGTAACAACGAACATTCCAAATACTGATCCTCAGTTTTTGACAGATAAAAATAGCAAAGAGGTCTTCCGTAGTGAATCACCTTGCTGGATACAATATACATTTGATGAACCATTTACCTGTCGAACAATACAGGTACAAACTCCACCAAGGAGTTTTCAGGGGCAACGCCTAACTATCCAAGCCAGTGATGATGGTGTGAACTTTCGTAAAATAGTACAATTAGAACCACCACGTCAAGGATGGCAAAATGATGATTTTCCTATGACAAGTAGCATACCAAGCACAACTGCTCGCTATTTCCGTTTTTTGTACGATATATCAGGAACCGAGCCGGGAGCAGAAGATTTAGATGCAGCCAAATGGAAACAATCCTTGAAAATAAAAGGGATTTGGTTATCATCCGAAGCACGTATACATCAATATGAAGGTAAAAGTGCACAAGCATGGAGAATAAGTCCTCGCACAACCAATGAGCAAATAACTGCTGATTTGTGCATCAATCCTAAACAATTAATTGATATATCTCAATATGTAGATAAGGATGGAAAATTAAATTGGAAAGCACCCAAAGGAAATTGGACAATACTGCGCATGGGACATACTTCAACAGGGCATACTAATGCCACAGGCGGAAAAGGTATAGGCTTGGAATGTGATAAATTCAATCCCGAAGCTATCCGCTTGCAATTTAACTCTTGGTTTGGAAAAGCTGTGGAAGTGGCAGGCGAAGATTTAGCAGCTCGTGTCTTAAAAGTATTTCATGTAGATAGTTGGGAGTGTGGCAGTCAAAATTGGTCGTCAAATTTTAGGGATGAATTTAAGAAACGCAGAGGTTACGACATATATCCATATCTACCCGTAATGGCAGGTATTCCAATAGAAAATGCCGAAACATCGGAAAGAGTATTATACGATGTACGACAAACCATATCAGAGTTGGTCGTAGACAAATTCTATGCTGTGCTGAAAGAGGAAGCCAACGCTAAAGGAGCCCAATTCAGTGCCGAATGTGTATCGCCTACTATGATGAGCGATGGAATGATGCATTATAAGAATACTGATATCCCTATGGGCGAATATTGGTTGCAAAGTCCTACACATGACAAACCTAACGATGTTTTAGATGCTATTTCAGGAGGACATATCTATGAAAAAAATATCATTCAAGCCGAAGCTTTCACTCAACTCAGAGCAATGTTCGACGAGCATCCTGCCATGCTTAAGGCATTACAAGATAGACATTATGCATTAGGTATTAACCGTCTGAGTTATCACGTAAATGCGCTAAATCCATGGCTAGATCGTAAACCCGGTATGACTTTAGATGGTATAGGATTGTATTTCCAACGAGATCAGACTTGGTGGAAATTGGGTCGTGCTTGGGTAGACTATGCACAACGCTGTCAGGCATTACTCCAATTTGGTAGACCTGTTGTAGATATTGCCGTATTTACGGGAGAAGGGTTTCCTCGCAGGGCAATTCTACCCGATAGACTACTACCGTTTTTACCCGGAATATTCGGAAAAGAAAAAGTGGAATTCGAAAAACAACGTTTGGCTAATATAGGACAGTCTACCCGTCAAATGCCTGTTGGTGTAAATCATTCAGCTAATATAACAGGGGCCGAGGATTGGATAAATCCATTAAGAGGCTATCAATATGATAGTTTTAATCCTGATGTACTTCTTAATTTCGCAAAAGTAGTAGATGGACGTATTGTACTTCCTAATGGCATGAGTTATGCAGCACTTGTTATTCCAGGAAAGCATCCTATGCAACCCAATCCCGAATTCATATCAGAGCAGGTAGCAAATAAGCTTAAAGAGTTTGCTTTGCTAGGTGCTACCTTATTTATGGAGAATGACCTTAGAAGAGAAATATCTAATCAGACTAAAAGTGAAGATAAAATAATAAATTGGACAGAACAAGCTCCTAAAACGAAGAATCTTCCTTTAAATAACGATACATTTCTGAATATTGAACAAGATTTTATAGCTAAAGATTCGGGCTCTGAAGAATATGCACAAGATATAGCTTATACTCATCGACAAGGAGACGGAGTTGATATTTATTTTGTATCCAATCAAACCGATAAAATGAGAGATCTCAATATTTCGTTACGCGTCAGTGGAAAGACACCTGAAATATGGAATCCTGTGACAGGAGAAGTTTCTTCTATATCTACTTCTCATCATTTTAAAGATTCGGGGCATCGCTCAGATTTGCGAATATCATTAGATGCTTATCAGTCTTTATTTATAGTCTTTAAAGAAACAACAAAAGACATAAAAGAAAAAGTAACAAAAGAGGAAATGGGAAGGATTAGCGGCTACTCTCCTAAAAAAGCGTGGACAGTACAATTCGATCCTACACAACGTGGACCTGAAGAGCCTATTATATTTGAAAAACTTGCAGATTGGAGTACAAACTCAGATGATCGTATACGATATTATTCGGGTACAGCTATTTATAAGAATACTGTAAACCTAAAGGCTAACGCAAAAGATAAATTTACCATAGTATTCGACGAAATTTTCAATTTGGCAGAGGTGAAAATTAACGGAAAATCATGTGGTATTCTTTGGACTAAGCCATATAGTTTAGACATTACAGATGCTGTAAAAGATGGAGAGAATACAATAGAGATAGAAGTTGCAAATACATGGGCAAACCGTATTATGGGAGATGAAGATTTTGGAGCAGAAAAAGACGAGAGTAAGAAGATATGGACAAATGCACCTTTCCGTCTACCTGTCAAAGAATTGGTAAAAAGTGGATTAACAGGAAATGTAGTGATTCAAAAGTGGACTCCTATCCATTAATAAAAACCTTAACATTATATAAGTTATGAAGAATATATATATACTATTAATAACCTTTTTTGTCGTTATATCAGTTCACGCAGAACTAAAAACTCCTGCCATTTTCGGTAGAAACATGTTGCTTCAACAAAATACAGAAGTAAATATATGGGGATGGGCTGATAAGGGACAAACAATAACTGTAAGCCCCTCTTGGTCTACTCAAAAGTATGCTGGAAAAGCGGATAATGCTGGAAAGTGGATGATAAAAATTCCTACACCTGCAGCAAGTTATGAGACTTACGAAATAAATATATCTGACAATAAAAATAAGATAACTTTCGATAATATATTGATTGGCGAAGTATGGCTTTGTTCAGGGCAATCGAATATGGAAATGCCTATGAAAGGATTTAAGAACCAGCCTGTACTTGGTGGTAATGAAGCTATCTTAAAGTCTAAAAATAAAAATATACGGCTTATTACCGTAAAAAGAGCCTCCTCTTTAACCTCTCAAAATGACATTATCGGAGAATGGGCAGAAGCAACCCCCGAAACTGTAAAAGAGTTTAGTGCGACAGGCTATTATTATGGCAAATTATTAAATGAAATGTTGGATGTGCCTATTGGATTAATCCTTTCGTCTTGGGGAGGTTCTTCTATTGAAGCGTGGATGAGTAAAGATATGCTTGCTGAATTCAATGACATAAAACTTCCAACAACCAAAGAAGATATGAAAGTACCTAACCGTACTCCAATGGTATTGTACAATAGTATGATCAATCCAATTGCTGGTTATACCATTAAAGGCTGTATTTGGTATCAGGGAGAATCTAACTACGAACGATCAGATCAATACCCTCTGCTTTTCGGAAAAATGGTGAACGAGTGGCGAAAGGTCTGGGGACAAGGTGAATTTCCTTTTTACTATTGCCAGATAGCACCTTATAACTATGCATCTATTTCTACTCCTGATAAACAAGGAGGGAAATTCAATTCTGCATTTTTGAGGGAAGCACAATCTAAATCGGCAATACAAGTTTCCGACGTAGGAATGGTGGTATTGATGGATATTGGAGAAGAAAACTGCATTCACCCTCAAAATAAAAAAACAGGCGGCGAACGCCTTGCTATGATGGCTCTTGGTAAAACCTATGGATTAAAAGGATTTGCATACGAAAGTCCTACATTCAAAGAAATGGTACTCGAAGAAAACAAAGCTATACTTACGTTTGAAAATGCACCAATGTGGCTCACCGCTTTTGGAAAAGAGTTGAAAGAATTTGAGGTTGCAGGAGCAGACAAAGTTTTCTATCCAGCTAAAGCTGAAATTAAACGAAGCAAAGTAGAAGTATTCTCCGATAAGGTTAGTAAACCCGTTGCGGTTAGATACGCTTTCAAAGATTTCGTTGTAGGAGATCTTTTCAGTACAGAAGGACTCCCCCTATCCTCTTTTAGAAGTGATAATTGGGATAAATAAAAAAAGCTAAAGCTTCAACGTTTTAGTATAGATTCAGTAAGCATAGAAATATAACTATGAGATATAGCAATAAATATTTGATATCAATCACATTCTTTTTAATGTTCTGGGTCGTACAATCAATGGCTCAGAATATTTCAGATTACAATATTGTATGGCACAGTCCGAGTAAAAACTCATCGGAGAGTATGCCTTGTGGAGGTGGAGATATAGGAATGAATGTTTGGGTAGAAAACGGAGATGTGCTCTTTTATTTTTCACGAAGCGGTACTTTTGACGAAAACAATACTTTATTGAAACTAGGACGAGTAAGAGTAAGACTTACCCCGAATCCTTTTGGTGGGAATGATTTTAGTCAGGAACTAAAACTTGAAGAAGGTCATATTGTTATCAAAGGAAAAAACAATACTATTTCATCAGACATTCGTATTTGGGCAGATGTTTTTAATCCTGTTATTAATGTAGATATTTCTAACAACCAAAATCTAAAAGTGGAAGTCTTTTATGAAAATTGGCGTTACCAAGACAGATTATTGAGAAAAAACGAAAGTAATCAGAATTCTTATAAATGGGCAGCACCTAAAGATCTGGTTACAAAGAAAGACGAAATTCAATTTGAAGGGGATAAGATTTTATTCTTTCATCAAAATGATAAGCAAACTCTCTTTGATGTAGTTGTTCAGCAACAAGGACTAGAAGCTGTTAAATCAGAAATATTTAACCCAATAAAGAACCTTACTTTCGGTGGAGTTGTTGAAGCTAAAGGCTTTAAAGCATCCGATATATCAACAGGCATTTATGCTGATACGGATTATAAGGCATGGAAATTAGAAAGTAATAAACCAACTAAGAATGCTCAGATAAAAATAAAGCTACATACAGAACAAACAGAGAATATTGATGATTGGAAAACTAAGCTTTATAAGCCTATCGTATCTGATTTAACTAAGAATAAAACCTGGTGGAAAGCTTTTTGGGATAAGAGTTTCATACATATTCAATCTGAGAAAAAAGAGAGTAAAGGTTTCGAAATAGCCCGTAACTTTCAACTTTTTCGTTATATGCTAGGCTGTAATGCATACGGACAATATCCTACTAAATTCAATGGAGGATTATTTACTTATGATCCTGTTCATACAGACAGTACTTTAAATTTTACGCCCGATTTCAGGAAATGGGGAGGTGGCACACACACTGCCCAAAATCAACGGTTAGTTTACTTTCCTATGTTAAGAAGCGGAGATGCGGATATGATGAAACCTCAGTTTGATTTCTACAATCGTATACTTGCCACAGCAGAATTAAGAAGCAAAATCTATTGGGGGCATGAGGGAGCTTGTTTTACAGAGCAAATTGAGAACTTCGGATTACCTAACCCTAGTGAATATGGATGGAAACGTCCTGAATGGTACGACATGGGCATGGAATATAATGCTTGGCTCGAATACCAATGGGATACTGCCCTCGAATTTTGCTTTATGATTCTCGAAACTAAAAGATACACAGATAAGGATATTTCGACATACCTACTACTTATAGAAAGTACACTTCGTTTCTTTGATGAACATTATCAATATCTGGCAAAACAACGAGGACGAAAATCTCTAGATGAACAAGGCAAACTAGTCCTTTATCCGGGGTCGGCTTGCGAGACTTATAAAATGGCTTATAATGCAGCATCTACAGTTGCAGCATTACAAACCGTTAGTTCTCGCTTATTAGAATTGCCCCAAATACAATCTGATACTATTAAGAGTAAATATTTCAAGGAGTTTTTAACTAGAATCCCTGAAATTCGAACACGCGAAATTGACGGACAGACTACCATATCGCCTGCTTGGCTATGGGAGCGAGTTAACAATGTAGAAACACCTCAATTATATCCTGTTTTCCCGTGGGGTATTTATGGAGTAGGCAAACCCAATTTAGATATTGCTCTCAACACATGGAAATATGATAAGGATGTTATAAAATTCAGAAGTCATGTTGGATGGAAACAAGATGCTATTTGGGCGGCTAGGCTCGGTTTAATTAATGAAGCAAAGGAATTAGTTACAAAGAAGCTCGAAAGTGCTAAGACACGCTTTCCGACATTCTGGGGACCCGGATACGATTGGACTCCCGATCATAATTGGGGAGGAAGTGGAATGATTGCTTTACAAGAGATGTTACTTCAAACAGATGGAGAACGAATATTACTTCTTCCAGCGTGGGATAAATCATGGGATGTACATTTTAAACTTCATGCACCTTACAATACAATTGTGGAATGTAAACTCGAAAATGGTGAAATTACTTTATTGAAAGTAACTCCAGAAAATAGAAGGAAAGATGTAATTGAAGTCTTTTGATACTCATTTTTTAGATATATACTAAGAGAGCCGACAATTATAGTCGGCTCTTTTTGTTACCTATTATATTCCTCTCTATACTGAGTAGGAGTTTTTCCTATATGCTGTTTAAAGATTCTATTGAAATACGATATATTATCTATCGATAGATCAAAAGCAATACTTCGGATAGACATATCCGTAGTTAATAGAAATAGCTGAGCCTTTTCCATTTTCTTCAAATTGATATATTTAGTTGGTGTACAGTTCATCTCTTTCTTAAACAAACGAATAAAATGATCTTCTGTTATACAAGCTATATTCGCCAATTGATCGATAGAAATATCCTTATCTATATTTTCGTGTATATGAAAGAGGCTTTTATTGATACGAATATCTTTATTATTCGATTTCATCTTTATCAATTCGAGAAATTTCGACATCAGCATATAAAGAATGCCCTGTGTCTCAATATTAGAATGCAAAGCCATCTTATTGTTGTTTGCTATATACTGAGAGAATATAGGAGGATTGTCGTACAATTTCGGATCGAAATGATGTAAATACCTATCAGGATTTATTTCCAATAACCGTTGTGTTAATAATAAATCTAAAGAAGAGGCTTCTATTCCGATCGGAAAATCGTATTTATCAAATATGGATTCCTTGTTTAATACCTTTTCATAGAAATGGATATAGTATAGTGAGAAATAACTGTCGCATTCGTTATCGTGTAAAGTAAAGGGAGGTGTTAAATACAAATATCCAGGTTCTAAAATATATGTTTTATCACCAATCTTAGTTCTGGCTTTTCCCTCTTTTACATAATATATACGGGCAAAAGGGCTATGCACATTTTTCCAATTCCAGTTTGCATTAAGTTCAGAATAACCAACGTTGAGCAAAATAAGACTAAGGTCTTCATTAGATTTAAGCATATGGCATATCGTTTTAATATCATACCAAGAATGTGTAAATATACTTATATATAATTAATAACATATAATTCAAATATCAGAATATCGATATTGTATTAGTCGTCTGTCGAAATAGTGAAAGCGTTTCTAATATCTTAAACATATATTTGTCATATAAGTTATACCAATTTCTATTATTAAACCTTATTTATTATAAATGTCTCTAGCTACATAGTATCGGAGAGATTACTTTAACCTAACTATTGTAAATATCATGAAGAAAAACAGATTTCAAGGAGAATGGCCTAAGATCGGAATACGCCCAACTATAGACGGTCGTATGGGTGGTGTACGTGAATCGTTGGAAGTTCAAACTATGAACATGGCCAAAAGTGTAGCTACATTAATATCTGATAATTTAAAATACCCCGATGGTACTCCTGTACAATGTGTAATTGCAGACTCTACTATAGGTCGTGTACCTGAAAGTGCTGCTTGTGCAGAAAAATTCAGAAAAGAAGGTGTAGGTGTTACTATTACCGTTACTCCATGTTGGTGTTATGGTAGTGAGACTATGGATATGGATCCGCATACAGTTAAAGCTGTTTGGGGATTTAATGGAACAGAGCGTCCCGGAGCTGTGTATTTAGCAGCTGTATTAGCCGGACATGCACAAAAAGGATTACCTGCATTTGGTATATATGGTCACGATGTGCAAGAATCATCAGATACTTCTATTCCAAAAGATGTTACCGAAAAATTATTACGCTTTGCCCGTGCCGGAATGGCAGTAGCCACTATGAAAGGTAAATCATACCTATCAATAGGTGCTGTATGTATGGGTATAGCCGGTTCGATTGTGAGTCCAGATTTCTTCGAAGATTATTTAGGCATGCGTTGCGAAGGTATCGACGAAGTGGAAATAATTCGTCGTATGACCGAAGGCATATACGATAAAGAAGAATACGAAAAAGCACTAGCTTGGGCTAAAGCCAACTGCAAAGAAGGCGAAGATATTATCAACCGAAAAGACCTGATAAAAGACAGAGCCGGAAAAGATGCAGACTGGGAGTTTGTTGTAAAGATGGCTATCATTGTCAGAGATTTGATGGTGGGAAATCCAAAACTTAAGGAAATGGGATTTGGAGAAGAAGCTCTGGGACATAATGCTATTGCAGCAGGATTCCAAGGTCAACGCCAATGGACTGATTTCTATCCGAACGGAGACTTTGCAGAAGCAATTCTTAATTCATCTTTCGACTGGACAGGTGTTCGCGCTCCATATATGTTAGCAACAGAAAATGATGCTTTAAATGGAACGGTAATGCTATTCAGTTATTTGTTAACCAACACAGCTCAAATATTTGCCGATGTTCGTACTTATTGGAGCCCTGAGGCTGTAGAACGTGTTACAGGCAAAAAACTCGAAGGAGTAGCAGCTAATGGTATGATTCACTTGATAAACTCAGGTGCTGCAACATTAGATGGTTCGGGTCAGCAATCAGATAAAAATGGTAATCCGGCAATGAAAGCATTTTGGGATATTAGCGAAGCTGAAGCCAAAGCTTGTCTTGATGCAACTACTTGGATGCCTGCCAACCGTGAATATTTCAGAGGAGGTGGCTATTCTTCAAAATTCCTGACAAAAGGTGGTATGCCTTGTACTATGGCTCGTCTGAATTTAATTAAAGGACTTGGTCCTGTACTTCAAATAGCTGAAGGATGGACAGTAGACATTGATCCTGCAATTCATAAAATATTAGATGACAGAACAGATAAAGGCTGGCCTACAACTTGGTTTGTACCTCGTTTAACAGAAGACTCTAACTTCAAAGATGTATATTCTGTTATGAATAATTGGGGAGCCAATCACGGAGCAATCAGTTATGGACATATAGGTGCCGATATAATTACCTTAGCATCAATGCTTCGCATTCCTGTTTCTATGCATAACGTAGATAAAGAAGATGTATTCCGTCCTGCAGTATGGAGTGCTTTTGGAATGGATAAAGAAGGTGCCGATTATCGTGCTTGTAATACTTATGGACCTTTGTATAAATAAGGGCTGAGACCTTATTTCGGTTCATCTGAATACAACTATAATTGCACGTTATGAATTAAAAGTCCGAAGTCAAATTCGAGCTTCACTTTATTAACTGTTAAATAAGAACAAAAGTAACACTAATAATACACTAAAACGGATAGACTTTACGTTTATTCGTTTTAGTTGATATAAGCACATATATACCATGATAACAGACAAACATTTAGCTGAATTTATAGCACAAGCTCAAAGAGTAGGAAAAGAACGTCTACAACTTTGCAGCAGTGGCAACATATCCTGGAGAGTAGAAGAAGACTTAGCTTTAATCTCAGGAACAGGCTCTTGGCTTCCTCGCATTACCGAAAATAAAATAGCAACATGTCGCATTTCCGATGGCATGCCTGTACAAGGTGTAAAACCATCTATGGAAAGTTCTTTTCACTTAGGTGTGTTACGTAATAGAAAAGATGTTAATGTTGTTCTACACTTCCAATCTCAATACGCAACAGTAGTTTCGTGTATGAAGGATAAACCTACTAATTTTAATGTTATTGCAGAAGTTCCTTGTTATTGTGGTCGCGAAATATCGGTTGTGGACTATCATAGACCAGGATCTCCCGAACTAGCTAAGGCTGTAACAGCAGCTTTAACAAATAATAATACTGCATTACTCAGCAAGCACGGACAAGTGGTTTGTGGAAAAGACTTTGATGATGCTTTCCAAAAAGCAGTATTCTTTGAACTGGCATGTCAGATAATTGTAAATGCGGGAGCAGGCAATTATTTAACTCTTACGGAACAAGAAGTTGACGATCTTGATAAATATATTCTAGGCAAAACATCTAAATGACCACTTATGGCATATCTTGCTTTAGATCTGGGTGCTGGCAGTGGTCGAGCCATTGTCGGGACGATTGTTGATAGAAGGATTTGTTTAGATGAAATTCACAGATTTGAGAATAAGCCTGTACAATTGGGTAATACACTACATTGGAATTTCTTATCTCTATTTGAGAATATAAAATACGGTATATTTCTTGCCATAAAAAAAGGATATAACCTAAAAGGCATAGCTGTTGATACATGGGGTGTAGACTTTGGTCTTATAGATAAAGCAGGGCATTTGGTTTCCAATCCTGTAACTTATAGAGATCATCGTACCTTAGGTATGGCAAATGAGGCTACACAAAATATATCTAAAGAATATTTGTATGAAAGTACAGGTATTCAGCAGATGGAGATAAATACCATTTTTCAATTGTATAGTCTTCACTCTAAAGGCGATCCTTCTTTATGTTCCACAGATAAACTACTTTTTACACCCGATCTTATAAATTATTTCCTGACAGGTGTGGCAGCTAACGAATACACAATAGCTTCTACTTCTCAATTATTAAATGCAAAAACACAACAATGGGACGAATATATATTTCGTCAATTAGAGTTGCCTTTTTCTGTCATGGAAAAAATCATAAAACCGGGAGAAATTATAGGAAGTCTTTCAAAAACAATTGAAGAAGAAACAGGAGCCGGACATGCAAAAGTCTTTGCTGTTGGCTCGCATGATACAGCCAGTGCAATAGGTGCAATTCCGGCAGAATGTGATAATTGGGCATTCCTAAGTTCGGGTACATGGTCATTGTTGGGCTTGCTTACCGATGAACCTATTCTTACATCGGAAGCAATGCTGAACGATTTCACAAATGAAGGTGGAGTGAATGGCAAAATACTCTTTATGAGAAACATCACAGGTCTTTGGCTTTTACAGCAACTAATTGCTGAATGGGAAAAGAAGGATGAAAAGAAATACTCGTATGAATATCTATTGTCAGAAGCAATTCAAGCAGAAGCATACCAAAGCATTGTAAACCCAGATGATGTATCGTTTTCGAATCCATCTTCAATGAGTACTGCAATAGAATCTTATTGTGCTAATACCAATCAGGCTACACCTATAACCAAAGGAGAGTTTGTAAGGTGTGTTATGGAATCATTAGCATTAAAATATCATTTTGTTGCTAAGAAACTAAAAGAATGCTCTAGTAGGAAAATTGACCAATTATATGTTGTAGGAGGTGGTAGTCAAAATGATTTACTAAACCAATATACAGCAGATGCACTTAATGTTGTGGTATCAACAGGGATGACTGAATCTACAGCCATTGGTAATATTCTACAGCAGGCAATTGCCGATAAAACAGTCAAAGATTGGAATGAAGGGCATGAAATTATAAAAAACAGCTTTATCCTTAAATCTTATTATCCTAAAGACAACCAGAAATGGTTAGAAATTGCAGAAAATGTAAAACACTTATTTTAATTAAAGTATGAAAAAAAACTCGATGTTTACAGGAGAAAATGGAGTAAATTATTTATTTCCATTTATCCTTATCACCAGTCTGTTTTTCTTATGGGGATTTGCACATAGCTTGCTGGATGTTTTAAATAAGCATTTTCAGGATTCATTATCCCTAACGAAAGCCGAATCGGGAGCCGTACAAGCAGCTGCTTACGGTGCTTATTTTATTATGGCAATTCCTGCTGGAATTATAGCACGAAAGTTTGGTTATAAATTCGGAATTATAGTTGGTCTTTCTCTCTTTGCTGCAGGAGCCTTCTGGTTTGTACCGGCAGTTGGTATTAATACATTTTGGGCTTTCTTAATAGGTCTATTAGTGTTATTTTGTGGTCTTGCGTGCCTCGAGACTGTAGCCAACCCATATACAATAGTATTAGGTTCTCCCGAAAAAGCTGCAAGCCGAATTAATCTGGCTCAAACATTTAATGCAATCGGTTGGATTCTAGGACCTCTAGTTGGTTCTATACTAATATTTAATAATGAATCAGAAAAGTCGATATTAGAACTATTCGTTGAGGCTGTAAAGAAAGTATTCTTAGGAGCTACCGAGCAAGTTCAGAATATTACAACCTCGGCAAGTGAAGCTATAACAGATAACTCTGCATTAGTAGTACCATATGTAGGATTGGGAACAATTGTACTATTAGTTTTGGTACTATTTATTTTCGTAAAATTGCCAGAAATAAAATCGGAAACATCTTCGGTAGATGCTGTTGCAAGTCTTAATAATGAACGGATCTCAAATAGACCCTTGATACAACAACGACATTTTGTAATGGCTGTGATAGCCCAATTTTTGTATGTTGCGGCTCAAACTGGTATAGGTAGTTTTTTTATTAATTATACTGTTGAAATAGAAGCTCTGCAATTAAACGAAATGCAAGCAGGACTATTATTGGGTCTTGGTGGGATGGCTCTATTTGCAATAGGCAGATTGTCGGGTAGTATGATTATGCAAAAAGTAAAACCCGAGGTATTATTGGGTAGCTTTGCTCTTATAAATACACTATTGATGATAATTGCAATGGCAAGCCATACTCGTTTTGGGCTTATCGCTTTAATAGCAAGTTATTTGTTTATGTCTATTATGTTTCCATCTATTTTCGCTTTAGGATTAAGGCATCTGGGTGAAAAAACTAAGACGGCTTCTTCTATATTAGTATTCACTGTAGTGGGTGGAGCAATTGCTCCGACACTAATGGGACTGATAGGTGAAACAAATATGAGCATTGGCTTTATTGTTCCTTTAGTGTGCTTCCTATATATATCCTTCTTCGGATTCTTTGGTAGTTCAGTAAAGCAATAAGAGTTTAATTTTATATTTACTTAGATCATTGTCAATAGAATGCAAGCTATATAAAAAGAGGCTGTTTGTAATGAACAGCCTCTTTTTATTAGAATTACTCACTAAATAAAGTAAGGTTTCTTTATAAAACTATATTCAATTTGATTATTATTTATCAAGATGTTGATTAACCCATTCTTCATAAGAATTCATGAATTTCTGTAAGAATTTGATAGTTCTTTCCGATGTAATAACTCCATTCTGATCCATAGAATTCTGAATTTCACCTAGATAACACTCAGGTTGGTTCATCATACGTATATCAAGAAATGACGACACTTGACGAAGATGATGATTAGCTCCAAAACCACCAATAGCACCATAGGATTGACTGGCAATAGCTCCGGGTTTACCTCCCCAAACGCTTTTACCAAATGGTCGTGACCCTACATCTAAGGCATTTTTAAGTACTGCAGGTATAGAACGGTTATGCTCTGCTGTAACTATCAAAACAGCATCTGATTCTTTTACAGCTTCTCTAAATTTAGTATATGCTTCAATTGTCTCTTCATCATAGTCCTGATTATAAATAGGTAAATTTCCTATCTCTATAACGTTCATATCAAAGTACTCAGGTGCTAGACTAATAAGACAATTGGCTACACTTTTCGAATAAGCACCTTTTCTTAAACTTCCGACTAATACTGCAATCTTCTTTTTCTTCATAACTGACCTTTTTAAGATTTAATATTTCACATTATAAATATACATAAAATTCACCTAATATTTCATTTTTGGATGAAACATATTTAACTTAAATCTCTTATATTAATAATATTAAATACAATAAAAAGGTATTTGAATCACAATAATAAAGATGTTATTTTATTCTTACTTATCACCTTTTCTTGGAACTAATCTCAATGTAATTACTTTCTAAACCTTCTGAGCTTGCTTTCAAAACAATCTTTCCGTCTTTTCTTGTAGATTGAATTACTGCTATTGCTTTTCCACTAAACAACTGCCTTTCGGGTTTCTTTAGGGATAAAGAATCCGTAGGGTTTCCATTGTCAGTACCAGCAATAATACCATTACCATCTATCGAAAATTTAATTAGATTATCCGCAGTAGGAACAGCTAGACCATCGGCATCTAATACTTCAACTGTCACAAAAGACAAATCTTTACCATCAGCGGTTATCTTATTTCTGTCTGCGACTAAACGAATAGAAGCAGGCTTACCTGTTGTTTTTATTTCTCTGGATAATACTTCTTTTCCATTCTTTCGAGACACAGCTTTTAATGTTCCTTTAGTATATGGAACTCGCCAAAACACATGAAACTCTCCATCTTTTTTAGTTTTCGTGCCTAATGATTTTCCATTCAAATAAAGTTCCACTTCGTCTGCATTACTGTAATATGCCCAAACATCTACAAGTTGCCCTTCATTCCAATTCCAGTGAGGAAATAAATGTAATACGTCTTTATTAGTCCATTCGCTCTGATACATATAGTAAACATCCTTAGGGAAGCCTGCTAAATCTATAATTCCGAAATAAGAACTACGCGATGGCCACCAAAAAGGAGTTGGTTCTCCCAAATAATCAAAACCTGTCCACAAATATACTCCCGATATATGATCGTATTCTTTTATCAACCGCCAAGTATCCTCATGAGTTGTTCCCCAAGGCACATGATTATTGTCATACGATGAACACTGATATACGGGTCTGTCAAAAGGTTTATCCCAACGTTCTGGCCAAATATTCATACTGTCGGAAGGCATTATATAATAGCCCCGAGACATAAGTGCAGAAGTAGATTCGGTTATAATAAGCTTCTGATCGGGAAACTTCTCATGGAACTTCACCCAATTATTCTCATGATAATTAAATCCTATAATTTCCATCGCTCCCGAACGAAATATATGATTGCTTGGTTCAGTTTCATTATTACCCGTTGTTACAGGTCGCGTCGGATCCAGTTGTTTTACTATATCTGCCAACTTGAGAGTCAAAAGAGAGTTTACATGCAAATCTTTCGATGGAACAGACTTTTTATCTAACGTATTTGCAAAATTCAGCACCATATTAGCTTGCTGCAAATCCAGAGTATCAGCATCAATATGCGACCATTGCTCTAAAATTTCATTTCCAATGCTCCACATAAAAATAGATGGATGGTTACGATCTCTCAGAATAAGATCTGTTAAATCTCTCTCGTGCCATTCAGGGAAAAATTGAGAATAATCGTATGGGGACTTCTTCTTTCTCCACATATCAAAAGCTTCATCCATCACTATAAAACCCATCTTATCACATAAATCCAATAATTCGGGCGAAGGTGGATTATGAGCTGTACGTATGCCATTACAGCCCATTTCTTTCAAAATCTCTAACTGACGCTCAATAGCTCTCACGTTAACAGCTGCACCTAAACATCCTAAATCGTGATGATTACAGACCCCTTTTATTTTAACTGATTCTCCATTCAAAAAGAAGCCTTTATCTTTATCAAATGTAAAATAGCGTATTCCAATAGGAGTTTCATATTCATCAATAATTTTTCCGTTCTGTTTAATTTGAGAGACTACCTTATACATATATGGTTTGTCTACCGACCACAGATTAGGTTGTTCTACTTTTAACGCCTGTTCTGATGTTGCTACTCCCGAAGCTGTTGTATTCACAGAACTATTAGTCCTTGTAACCTCTTTTCCCTCTGCATCTACTAATATCGAATACAATTCTACATCTGATAGAGTATTTTCCGTAGTCCGAATAGTGGTCACAATCTTAATCTCAGCAGAATCTTTAGTTACTACCGGAGTCGTAATATACGTACCATTATAATCAACATGAACAGGATCTACAGTTACCAACCAAACATTACGATATATACCCGAACCTGAATACCATCGGGAATTAGGCTGTTGAGAATTATCAACTCGCACTGAGATGATATTCTTTTCGCCAAACTTCAAATACGGTGTAAGATCATATCTAAATGATATATACCCATTAGGGCGTTCACCTATTAGATGACCATTAACCCAAACTTTGCTATTCCAATATATGCCATCAAAATCTATGTAAACGGTCTTACCTTTTGACGATTTATCAAGGGTAAACTCTTTACGATACCATCCAACTCCTCCGGGAAGTGCTCCCCCACCCGGTGTTGCAGGATTTGACAGCGAAAAATCGGCTTCGATACTCCAATCATGGGGCAAATCTAAAGTTCGCCATTTAGAGTCATCATATTGAGCTTTATTAGCCAGAGAATCGTCTCCTAAGTAAAATTTCCAGTTTTCTGTGAAATCAGCTCTATCTCTTACTTTTACCTGAGCTGAACACCCACATAGAATAGAAATAATTATGAGCCCATATAATATTTTCATGGTCTGTTTCTTTATCCAAATAATTACTCTATTGTTGTTACTATTGCCTTTAAAGCATCTGCATGTACTTGATCACCCGTATTACGATTAAATAATGCAAAACCTTTATCGCCGACATTACCATTGTCCCAATAAACAGGAATAAGCCCATTATTCTTTGCTGCTTTAGTTACATAATTCAAGTAGTAGTTACGTGCCTCAATATGTTTTGTTTGTAATTCGGCAGATAATGATGTACGAAGAATAGCACCATATTCACCTAAGACAACGGGTATTCCTTTATTTACAAAGTTGGTTTTCATTTTACCAAAAGCTTCATTTATCCAAGCCTCTTGTCCCCAAGAAGATACATCTCCACCTACAAAAGGTTTTCCCCACTGAGTTTTATATGTACCATCTTCTTGTAATGCAAAATCATACGGATCATAGAAATGAACTTCCGACATTAGGCGACTTGCAGTAGCATCAGTAGGCATCTTTAAATAATTTACAGCATATTCTATATTTGTATTATAAGCTTGCACTACAAGATTACGCCAAGTATTTCTACCTCCCGTAGCACGCACTGCATCTACAAAGGTTTGATTATATGACATCTGAACTGTAAGGTTTTCAGTAGAAGGTGCATTATAGTCCTTATGCACTTCGTTTGTACCCGCAAACAACAAATGCTCATCATAATCGCGGAAATAAATAGCTATTTGCTTCCACAAGGCTTTCTGTTTTACGTTTACAGTCTCTTGTTTGTCATAGGTAGGATTATTTTCCAACCATCCACCATCCCAATGGATGTTGAGAATAACATACATATCGTTATCAATACAATAGTCTACAACTTCTTTTACACGTGCCAACCACGATTCTTTTATCTTATAAGTTGCTGCATCTTCTATATATCCGCTCCATGCACAAGGAATACGAACAACATTAAAACCTCCTGCTTTAACTGCGTCAATCAGTTTCTTAGATGTCATCGGATTTCCCCACATCGTTTCTCCTGCATTTGTAGCATCACACGATTCCATTGTATTGCCCAGATTCCAGCCCAGTCTCATCTTTGCAGCTAATAGCAAAGCATCGTTTGTCATTCCCGTTTTATCTGGATCAATATAGTCTGGTATGATTACAGCCGGATCTTTCGCTTTTTGTGTGATAGTCACCACAACATCCTTCATTCCTGTTGCCGAAAGAGTAAAAGTTTCACTACGATCTTCTTCTTTATCATTAGCATCTGCAGTTATAGTTACCTTAACGTTTCCTTTAGATGCTTGAATAGAAGGTCTGCACCAAGTAGACGTATAATTTATTTTCCAGTTAGAATTACTTACTATCTCAAGAGGGCTTGTACCGCCCACAGCTTCAAAAGAGATAGCCACAGAACTGACCGATACAATCGGAACTATTTCTTCTGGTATTATTTCATCTTCAGAATTACTACAACTCTGTAAGGAAAAGAATACCAATATAATAGGAATTAAGCATTTTAGTAGTTTCATATACAAATCGTATTAAAGAAAAGACTACCTCAGAGAGTTCATTTCGGTGAGCATCCGAGAGGTAGTCATTATTGATTTATTTTCGACAATAAGTTATCTAACCCATTTCTACGGCTTATTTACTGATAAAATGGAATACCATATATTCAGCTTTTGATGGATCTCTTTTTCCAAACCAGATACCGCTTACATTTCCTAAGGCATTATGATCTACTTTTACAATCTTCCATTGATTTTCGTCTGTTGTAGCAACACTTATCCAACCTGCAATAAGGAAAGAAGGTGTAACATCCTTGAATGTAATTGTATTGGTTGATTGAGTATTCTTATAAGTTCCGGATGTTTCCGTTCCATTATCTTGTCTTACAGTTACTTTTCCATCTTGAGTAAAAGTGATAGAACAACCATCAATATTAGCAACCGACGAATCGTCATAGCCAGTCCATCCCGCAGATATAATATCAGCTCTGCTATTCCATTCATTCAATAGTTTACCATTGATATCTGCCCAGTTAAAAGGAACCTCAGTATCTAAGTACCATGTTTTAGTCGTATTTACTGCAAGGATTTCCGTTTGATTTCCTAAATCGAAATTAGGATCTTCTACATCTTCAGGAACATATTTTTCAGCATACTCTTCAGATACAAAATTCCAAACATATAAATAATCACCTTCCGAGTTGGTACGTCTAACACCTACCATCAACTGATTTTCGGTAAGAGAAAGTACAACCAAGTCTTTGTTCCAATTAGTTGCGTTTGCAATAAAACTTTTCGAACGGAGGATAGTTGCGTCTGTAGTTGTCAATGTATGATTGTTAACATCTAAAAAGAATGTACCCGATTCATTTACACCCTCAGTTACTTTATGAGTTTTCATATAAGCCCCACCTTTGAGACTAAAGGTCATACGACTTTCTTTATCTGCTTCCTCAATAATCCACTGATTATCATTCCAAGATGGAGCCCAACCCACTTCGGCTGTACCAGCTTGCCACTGAGTCCAAGTTGTTAGAGGAGCACAATAGGTCAAAGGCCCTGAGTTCAATCCATACATTCCATAATCTAATCTCCATACTTTTTCATTGCCTACACCACCTGTTAGATTTGTCCATAACTGATCATCTACATAACTTAAATTAGTAGTTGTGATAGTCAATTCAAAAGGATCGGCTTGTGTAGCTCCTCCGCTCGAAAGAGCACCATAAGTAAATGTATAGGTCCCGGGGAAAGCAATCCTTACAGTATCTCTTACATGAGTAGAACGACCTAAAGGTGTAGTCCAGAATGGTGAAGCATTAGGCGTAAGACTTTCCAATATCACCATATTAGGATCATCTGGATTTTGTGTAATGCTAAATTTTAATTGATCTTTTGCCAAAGTAGACCCTAGTTGCGGATTGTCTGGAGAACAAGCCGTAAAGAGCAGTACCATACTTAAAATAGCTAATATCGATTTATATATATTTTTCATAACGTTTCAATATTAAATGTTGATTATTACCATCCTGGATTTTGGATCAGAACATCGTGAGATATTATAATCTGCGTATTTGGTATCTGCATAAAGCCTCTAGTCTTTCTAACATTATCTGCAGTAATAACCACTTCATCATCGGCTGCACCACTTTTTACTTTTTGTGTTTGTGCAATGGTAGAAGCCGCAACATCTAAGCCCTGGCGAAGCAAATCCCAATAGCGAATACCTTCAAAAGCAAACTCCAAACGACGTTCTTCCTGAATATTAGCTAATGATACTGATCTACCATTCAAGCCTGCACGTTTACGTACACTGTCATAATAAGTCTGAGCATTAGGAGAGCCCAATTCTGCTGCCATTAGCAGCACATCTGCATATCTTATAAGAACGTAATCCTGATCCTGAGATATTTGATTATCCTTAGAACCACCTGTATCAGAAGTACCATCGGGTAAAGCTGTCGGAGTATATTTTTTAGTTGAATAACCTGTATACTCACGTGCATCTTTCAAATCGAATGTTTTGATGCCTTCACCTACAATATCAATTATAGAAGCTTTCTTACGTGTATCGTTGTCTGAATAAGCTGCTACCAACTTAGGATTCACAGTACAAGCGCCCCACCCTTTTCCATATGGAGACCAGTTGGTATTACGCATACCCATCATTACCAACCAGCGATTGCCATCGATATTACCATTATAATCGGTAGTACTATTAAACTTCTGAGCAAATACTGTTTCTTTGTTTCCTTCACCTATATATCCCGATTTGTCAAGGGTATTAGCTGTTTCTGAAGGAATATAACTAGCTGCAGGCCATAGAGATTTGTAAGAATCTATTAAACCATACTCACCACTACTAATCACATTTTCTAAACCTGCCAATACTTCTGATTTAGTGATACCCAAATCATCAGCTTTATAATATCCTGTATAAAATAAATACACACGTGCCATCATCGATTTAGCTGCATAAGGAGTTACCCTACCATCA
Organism: Dysgonomonas sp. HGC4; assembly: GCF_001261715.1. Taxonomy (GTDB): domain Bacteria; phylum Bacteroidota; class Bacteroidia; order Bacteroidales; family Dysgonomonadaceae; genus Dysgonomonas_A. Next base: position 78,583 of record NZ_CVRU01000163.1, read on the forward strand.
TTTTCACTTGCTTTTGATTTCGGATAAGCATCTGCCGGAATATTTTCAGAGGCAAACTTCAAGTCTTCCACTATCAGTTTATATGTTTCAACAGGTTCTGCTTGAGGAAGATTTTCTGTTGTAGGAACCTTTAATAATGGAACTCTTTCAAACAAGCGAACTAAGTCGAAGTATAGAATTGCTCTCAGGAAACGAGTTTCTCCTTCAATACGATTTCTTGTATTTGTTCCCTCTTTGAAAGGAATACCATCTAATTTGGATAATAGTGTATTGCAACGGAATATTGCAGCATAATAGTCTGTCCAAGTTCCGTTAAACAAATTAGCATCCGATGGTGATTGTGACAAATCAAAACGGTCTAGTGCCTGATAACCGCGTCCATCGGTATTACCAGTTCCTCCAAAACAGTTATCGGAAAGAACTTCAGAAACTACATAAATAGATAAGTTACCATTAGATGATGTACGTTGAAATCCATCATAACATCCTACCAGAGCCATTTCGGCATCACTAACTGTTTTATAGTAATTGTTATCAAGAATACTGGTTCCGGGTTCAACATCTAAAAAACTTTCGGAGCAAGAAAATAAGCCTAAACTCACTCCCATTGCTAATAATATATTTAATTTAAACTTTTTCATTATTTTCTCTTTTTTTAGTAAATACATCTATCACCTTAAAATTTAAGATTTACCCCAAATAAGAAGGTTCTTGGACGAGGATAATAACCCACATCAACACCAGATACCCATGCACTTGTTCCATATCCAATTTCAGGATCCATACCATCGTATTTAGTGAACGTAAATGCATTCTGAACAGCACCATAAATTCTCAACTGACTAAGATTTTTCCATTTGATTACTTGTGCAAGGTCATATCCGAGCATAATATTATTTATCCTAAGGAAATCACCTTTTTGGATATATAAATCAGAAAACTGCCAGTTAGTATTGGTTTCTGTAACACGAGGCATTCTGTTAGATGTTCCCTCACCAGTCCAACGATTAAGTATAGCCGTAGTATAATTGGCTTGTTTATTGGCATGATTACGATAAGATTGTACAATCTTATTACCGGCAACACCATTTGCATTTACCGAGAAATCGAAATGTTTATAGTCAACAGCGATATTGAAACCAAAAGTAAAATCGGGCATACCATTGCCTAAATCAGTTTTATCTAATTTATCTATTTTACCATCTTTATTCATATCTACATATTTTACATCACCTGGGCGTACATCACTTTGAAGTATACCATTTCCAGCTGCTTTCCAATCCGCTATTTCTTGTGTATTCTGAAAAATTCCAGATGTTTTAAAACCATAGAAATAGCCAATAGGATACCCGTTTTGAGCACGGTAAAATTCTACCGAACCATCATAAAGCATATTTTCAGCTCCATTTATAGTACCTGCTTCTCCCGGAATATTACCTACCTTGTTTTGATTGTAAGCTCCGTTTGCTCCAATACTATAACCAACCTGACCAATATTGTCTTTCCACGATACAGCTAACTCAAAACCTGTATTCTTAACATCACCACCATTGATATAAGGAGCTCCTGCCCCTGCTGTTGCTAAAATAGGAGCTTCAACTAACCAATCTTTGGTTGTTTTTACATAAAAGTCCATATTAATACCTAAGCGATTGCTCAACATGAAAGCATCCAAACCAATATTTGTTTGCTCAGAAGTTTCCCAAGTCAAAGCGGGATTAGATAAGCGATTAGCGTATGCACCCGGTACATTTACTTTGTTTGTGCCAAACGTATAATAGGCAGCAGGGTTATCTGCGCTGTATCCCGTAGAGGTATTTATGGGTGATGCATATTGAAAGTCTTTGATATCTTGATTACCTACTTGTCCCCAACTTGCTCTCAATTTCAACATATCCAACCATGATCCTTTTGTAAGATCTTCCATGAAAGATTCTTTCGAAATAATCCATCCTGCCGAAACTGATGGGAAATATCCCCAACGATGTCCTTGAGCAAATCGTGAAGAACCATCGGCACGCAATGTTGCATTAATCATATATTTCTCAGCATAGTTATAACCTATACGTGTAAAATACGACATACGGCGATATGCGTTTTCGGGTCTTCCTCCTACTGTTTTAGTTTCTACAATATTTCCTTTTTCATCTAAATGTGCCTGACCTGTTGTATTATCCAGATAAGCATGAGAAAAGTCATTGAACTGAGACAAAAGATTCCAGTTCGAACCAGATAAATAAGTTCCTTGATAGCGAACAGCTTCTGTACCAATTAAAGCACTAAAAGCGTGATCTTCTCCTATATTAAAATCGTATCCGGCTGTATTCATCCATGTTAAAGTATGTCCTTTACTCATGTTTTGATTTACAGTAGTATGATCGTTATTGTATGAGTAAATAGAGAATTGATACAATGGATCGAAACTACGGTACTCAGATGAATAGTAGTTGATACCTAAAACCGATTTTATCTTTAAGTTCTTTATAGGTTCAAGTTCAGCATAAACATCGGCTAATAATTTTTGAGCATCATTAGCATTGTTGCTATTAGTCATCATAGCTCCATAAGGGTTACCATCACCTTTATACCAAAGAGAATTGCTGGTATCATTAAATGGACTATCGTAGATATTATTATCACTATATACAGGAGAAAGAGGTGAAGTTGCAAAAGCTCCTCTTAAAGTATTATTATATTGATTACCAACATCTATACCTCTACTTTTAATATAGTTAAAGTTTAGGTGTTGCCCTACTTTCAATACATCTTTATACAGTTTATGTTCGGTATTTACACGAAATCCATAACGCTCGTAATTCGAAACATCACTACCTCCAATAATACCTTCTTGAGATAGGTAGTTTAAAGACAAGGCATAAACCGAGGTTTCTGAACCACCCATAACATTTAATGAATAGTTTTCGATCTTTGCATTGTCCTTAAACATCTGGTCTATCCAATTAGTATTAGCAAGTTCACCCATCGCATCAAAATCATACATTGCAGAACCCGAGTTTATAGCTTGCTCGTTCATTATAACTTTGTAAGCATTAGCATCAAGCATATTAGCCTTACGTGCTACATTCTGAACTCCGTAGAAAGCATCAAAGGATACTTGTCCTTTTCCTTTTTTACCACCTTTTGTTGTTACCAAAACCACACCATTTGCAGCTTGAGATCCGAAGATTGCTGCTGATGCTGCATCCTTAAGTACATCAATAGATTCTATGTCAGCGGGATTTAGGACAGTAATATCACCTTCGATACCATCTATAATATAAAGAGGTTGAGAATTCCCCACAGTTCCCAATCCACGAACGGTCACTTTCATATCAGCACCCGGTTGTCCCGAAGTAGATGAAATTTGTACCCCTGCAGTTTGTCCTTGTAAAGCCTGAAGTGCATTAGTTGTATTCAACTTAGCCAATTCATCTCCTTTTACTTGTATAGTTGCACCTGTATTTAATTTTTTCTTTTGAACACCATATCCAATTGCAACTACTTCATCAAGCATATTACTATCTTCCTGTAATTGAATGTCCAATTGTTTTTGGTTATTAACCGATATTGTTCGGGTTGTATATCCCAAGTAAGTAACTACCAGAGAAGCATTACCGGCTACATTAAGAGTAAACTTTCCATCCAGATCGGTAATAGTTCCATTGGTTGTACCTCTTTCTACTACCGAAGCTCCCACAAGAGGCTCTCCGTTACTAGTTACAACCCCCGAAACTTCCTGTATAGTCTGAGCTTGCAGATTGAGCATCAATCCAAAGCTTAGTATAATCATCAAACACAGCTTCAAAAAGCCAAAATGAGATGATTGGTTAACTAATAATTTTAATTGTTTATTCATGGTTTTGAAATTTTAAGAAATTATTAAGTTTTCAGAACTATTTATTGTGCTTTGGCTAGTAAAACAACAATAGATAGTTATGATTCTAAAACATAGTATCAAATATTTTATTTTACTTTACTTTTTTCATACAGTTACAGATAACTTCTTACCTGAGTATTCTACGATTTTAGGATTTTGTTTTTTGTTGTCTTTAGTTATTAATTCAATTTCAAAAGTTCTGGTATTAGGCATTCCCGAGTATTCTCCCTGAATGTCTGCAATGGTTACAGTTTTGGTTTTCTCCTCATAGTTGATTTTTATTTTAGCAAATTGTCCTTTTTCATAATTATAATTTACGCCTTCATCTTCGTAAATTGTAAACTCTCCGTCTTTACCTTCATATATTTTCAGTTGAATATTATCTGCCTGAGATTGCTTTGTATTTTGGATATCCTTACCAAAGGGCAGAATAGCTCCTTCTCGAACAAACAAAGGAATACGTTCGTATGGTGCTGAAATCTTCTCCGTTTTTCCACCTGTGATATATCTGCCCGATTCAAAATCGTACCAGTTTGTATTAGCAGGGAAATAAACATCACGCGAAGTAGTTTTGTAAGTATATACAGGACAAACCATAAGATCGGGTCCAAACATATATTGATCGTCAATATTGTAAGTCTTAGCATCACGACCAAAATCCATTACCATAGCCCGCATGATAGTATAATCGTCAAAATGTGTCATTCCTGCAACCGAATATATATAAGGCATCAAACGATAACGAAGCTTATCATAATATACCATACTCTTATATGCAGGATGGTTTTCGGGAGCAATATTATAAATCTCACGATATGGGTATTGTCCATGACTACGGAACAGAGGGCAAAAAGCACCAAACTGAAACCAACGTGTATTCAACTCACGCCATTCGTTCAGATCTTCCGATCCTTCTTTGGCTTGTTCGTAACGTTTCTCTACACAGAAACCGCCAATATCCATAGTCCAATAAGGAATACCCGACATAGCAAAATTTAGTCCTGCTGAAATCTGAGCTTTCATATCTTCCCAACGAGTACCAATATCACCACTCCATGTAGCTGTTGAATAGCGTTGTAGCCCTGCGAATCCCGAACGGGTCAAAAGGAATACACGACTATCAGGGTTAACCGAACGTTGCCCGTTATATATAGCCATTGCATTCACTAAAGCATATGCATTAAAATATTCGGTTGAAGAACCCAAAGCAGTAGGAGTACTCAACTCCTTACGATATTTCATACTTGCATTCGACAAAATATCTGGTTCTGAAGCATCCATCCACCAAGCATCAATACCTTTCGAGTAAAGCTTCTCGTTCATTTGATCCCAAAACATTTTACGGGCATCTTTACTGTATGCATCATAAAAACCGGCTATATAACCCTGACCAATCCAATCTCTGATACTGTCTTTTACAGCACGGTTATACATCCATCCTTTTTCATCAAACGCTTTATAATTATCAGTAGTATGATAGAATTTTGGCCAAACTGAGATCATGATACGTGCGTCCATCGCATGTACACTATCAATCATACCTTTTGCATCTGGAAAACGGGTAAGATCAAAATCATGGCTTCCCCATGCATCCTGAGGCCAGTAAGACCAATCTAAAACAATATTATCTAAAGGAATCTCTCTTTTACGATATTCTTTTACTGCACTTAATAATTCATCCTGAGTTTTGTAACGCTCGCGGCTTTGCCAGAATCCCATAGCCCATTTAGGCATAATCTGAGACTTTCCTGTAACTGTGCGATATCCCTTGATAACATCATCCATATTATTTCCTCTGATGAAATAATAATCAATTTCGTCACCCATTTCCGACCAAAGAGATAATTTGTTCTGATCTATCTCATTTTTGGAATCTAAAGCTTTAAGGCTTATGTAAGATATACCTCCATCGGGTTTCCAATCCAGTTTAATTTTATGCTTCTCTCCGGCTTTTAAATCAATAGCAAATTTGTAGCTGTTAGGATTCCAGGCTGTACGCCATCTTTCGGGAACAATCAATTCATCATCAATATATACTTTGGTATAACCCGCATAGTATAATATAAATCGGTGAGTACCCGATTCTTTTGATTCTATCTCACCTTCCCATGTAATTCTCGAATTATTGAAAGGAAAATCTTTGGGAAAGTTCTTCACAGTCTCCAAATTTTCATAATCTATTGTAGTTTCTGTACGTTCAGTAAATATATGTGTGGGATCGTTACTATCCATGTATGTAGCAGTAAGACCTCCCTCTTTTCCATTCTTGTCATATAATTTGAACTGATCTAGGTTTTCGTAATCTCTAGGATCTCCAAACTTAGTCAACGAATAATTATCCCATAAAACACCGTAGTTTTTAGAGGATACAACAAAAGGAACAGATACCTTAGTATTATACTGGAACAGTACTTCATTTTTTCCTTTGTAGTTAAATTCATCCGATTGATGCTGACCTAAACCATAAAACGCTTCATCATCGGGCGAATCAAACACCTGACGTAGTGTATATGCTTTTTTGCCTTCAACTTCAATGTCTTTAAAAGATTTCCCTCCACCTTTATTTTCAGATAGTAATATATTACCTTGTAAATCGGTAAATACTATTTCTCCTGTTTTTAGAGAAACCTTTGCTATTGTTGTAGCAGTTTTAAGTATAACATCGTCTCCCTGTTCGGAAACGTCCCAGCCACTTGTTTGAGTTTTGTCATAAACGCTTATTAAACTCTCTCTATCTGAAAATTTGTCTTTAGGAGTTGCACTAACGCGAATAATATCGTCAGTGATAACTTGCAATCTAATTTGTTTTGTTGCATTTGTAGAATCATTCTTCAGGCTTACAATAATTCCGTCGCGAGTCTTCTCATAAGAATCATTACAACTAAAGAACAGAGCAGGTAATAACACCATTATTAATAATAGATGCTTCTTCATGGTCAATTATATTTTTAGATTTTAGTAACAATACAAATGTATGCCATCAAATAACAAAAGTTCTGTTTAAATGTTTTGAAAAGAAGGTGTTCTTGAACAAAGGAGGGGTGTATATGTTTCTATATGGAGGCTAAATTTGTAATAAATCCTCTATAATTATATAATTTATCTAAATTTGTTAGAGAAAGAACCAATGTTAGCCAAATCTTCATGAAAATAATTATTTCCTTGCTACTACTAGCACTCAATAGTGCAGTAAGCATTATTTATTCACAATCCTTTGACTTCTCTCACTTAGATAACAGAAACGGTTTATCTAACAATCAAGTGGAGTGTATTTTCAAAGACAGCCGTGGTTTTATGTGGTTTGGAACTAATCAGGGTTTAAATCGTTACGATGGTCAAAACTTCAAAGTATACAAACATAGCCGTAATGATCTTTCTAGCATTCCTTTCGATAGAGTTACCAATATTCAGGAAGATGCACAAGGCATGCTATGGTTGCAAATAGGAAATACGGGGTATATTATATATGATTTTAAAAGTGAAAGTTTCACTCAGAACATCGATTCTTTAGTTATTAAAATGGGGCTGCCTCCTTCTCCTTCACTTGTGGAAATAGATACACATATGAATCTCTATCTTTACTACAAAGAGAAAGGAATATATAAATACAATATCGAAACCGATAAGTATGTAATATTTAACCAGTCGAAACAAGGACAAACTTTAAGTTCCGGAGAAATTATTGATTTAAAAATACACAACCAATACATATGGGTATTATACAGAGATGGTCTGATCGAAAGATTTAATGAGAAAACTAATCTTGTAGATATACGAAATACATTTTTTAGAGAAAACTCTAAAAATTCTACTATTCAGAAATCTTTATTTGTAGATGCTGATAACGATGTATGGGTTTATCCCGGAGTAGCCGACAAAGGCAGTGCTTACTATGATACAAAAGCAAATAGTTGGGTTTTCTTAAATAAAGATTCGGAGATTGCTCTCTCCAGCAATTTCTTTCGGTGTATGGATCAAGACAAAGAAGGCTTAATTTGGATAGGAACAGATCATGGAGGCTTAAATATCTTCGACAAATCAAAAAAGAAAATTACTGTTTTACGTAACAATATATATAATAGCAATTCAATTAGTCAGAATTCTATTATCAGTATATTTTGCGACAACGACGGAATTATTTGGATAGGAACATATAAAAAAGGTATCTCTTATTATCACCCTAATATGTTTAAGTTCAAGAAGTCTCCCCTATTCTATCACTTAAAAGAAGACTCGGATACCTTTGATTGTAACAGCTTGTATAAAGACGACAACAATAATCTATGGATAGGTACAAATGGCAGAGGCTTAATAAAGTATAATGAAGAAAAACAAAGCGTAGAAACATTCAATTACAATGCGAATAATCCCAAAAGCATTTCTGCTGATATAGTTACATCTCTCTTAGAAGATCATTCAAAAACTCTATGGATCGGAACTTTCTTAGGTGGGCTAAATTCCTTTGATGGAAAAAGCTTCACCCGATATCAGATTAATGAAACAGACTCTAATTCAATCTCGGGCAAAAGCGTATATGGACTTGCAGAAGATAAAGATAACAATCTATGGATAGGCACTTTAGGAGGTGGCGTAAATAAGTTAAATGATGACCGTACTCATTTCACAAGATATACAACTCTAAATACAAAAGCTCTATACTCCGACTATATTCTTTCCGTATATACAGATATTAATAAGAATATATATCTGAGCACAGACAGGGGTGTAAATATTATAGATGCCAATAGTAAAGCAATAAGTACTTATTTTAAAGACCAGATACAACAAGATTCGTTATCTAATATTTCGACCAATAACATTTTAGTTGATTCCCGAAATTTGACATGGATAGCCACTGATAATGGTCTGAATATATATAATCCTCTAACCAAACGGTTTGTATATATAGCCTCAAAGCAAGGGTTACCGAGCGACGAAGTAGTATCTCTTATAGAAGATAATAACAACAATATTTGGGCAGGTACACGCAATGGATTAGCATGTATCCATTGTCAGTACACAAATAATATTCTCGATTATACGATCACTTATTTCGACTCTAAAGACGGCTTGCCCAGTTCTATCTGTAATCAGAATGCTATGTTCAAAGACAAAAGTGGAATTATTTATGTAGGAAGTACAAATGGGTATGTGAATTTCGACCCCAATAATATAGTATTCAACGAATACATTCCCAAACCCCGATTTACGGAGTTATTGATTGCCAATCAGGTAATCAGCCCCAACGAAAAGTATAATAATCGGGTAATTATAAATAAATCAATTACCTATCTCGATCAAATAACTCTTAATTATAAAGAAACCAATTTTACATTACAATTTTCGGCACTTAACTATATACATCCTGAGAAAAATCACTACAAGTATATGCTTGAGGGCTTAGATACCGATTGGATAGAGGTTAAAAATGGAGTTGGAGCAGCTTCATACTCGAATCTTAATTCGGGAACATATAAATTGATAATATATGCAGGAAACAATGATGGTGTATGGAGTGATACTCCATTGATAATGAAAATAATTGTAAAACCTCCATTTTGGCTTACATGGTGGGCATTCTTTATTTACTTCATTATATTCGTTATTGTACTGAGATTCTTTATTCTATATAAATTAAATAAGCAAAAGCACGAATTCAAGCAGGCTCAGAAAATAATGGAAGCCGACAAAATTCATGAAGTAGACGAACTCAAATTTCGCTTCTTTACAAATATAAGTCACGAGTTTAAAACACCGATTACGCTTATATTGACTCCTCTCGAAAAACTGATGAAGGAGCCACATTCAGAGGAACAAAAGACTTTACTGAACATCATGCGCAAAAATGCTTTGAGCCTTTTGAACATGGTTAATGAAATTCTGGATTTCAGAAAACTGGATTTGAATAAAATGAATTTGAGTGTTTCAACTGGAGATATAATACCAATAGTAAGAGAAATATGTCAATCATTTTCGTCTCTAGCTGCTGATAAGTCCATAAAGTTCACTTTTACAACTTACCTCAAAGAACTTCAGGTGGATTTTGACCCTGAAAAGATGAGTAAAATAATTATTAATCTGATTTCTAATGCCTTCAAATATACTGAAGAAGGTCATATTGATGTAAGTGTAGGCATTACCGAAGAAGTTCAAAAAGATGCAAAGAAGCAACTATGTATCAAAGTTTCAGATACCGGTATAGGAATAGAAAGTAAATATCTGGAGAAAATATTCGACCGTTTTTATCGTATAGAACAATCTCAAAAGAATAATCAGGCTGGTACCGGAGTCGGATTACATTTAGTTAGTGAATATGTAAAGCTACATAATGGAGAAATTTCGGTAGAAAGTACAGCTGGCAAAGGCTCTACTTTCACTGTATTAATTCCCATGGACAACTCTACTTATAAAGAATCTAAAAGTCAAGATGTTATTTATTCGGGAGATATTCAAGACACTCTATTAACAGAACCAGAAACTTCATCTGTCACACCTAAAGATTCAAAGTTGCCTCTATTACTTATAGTTGATGATAATGAAGATTTCCGTGAGTTTATTAAGAGCCTGTTCATTCATTCCTATCGAATAATTACCGCAAACGATGGTGAGGAAGCCTCTCAAATAATATTAGATCAATTACCCGACATTATTTTATGCGACGTAATGATGCCTAGAATGGATGGTTATGAACTGTGTCGGAAGATAAAAGCTGATATAAGAACTTCTCATATTCCGATTATTCTTTTAACTGCAAAATCATCCGAAGAAAATCAATATTCAGGTATAGAAGCTGGTGCGGACGACTATATCTCCAAACCGTTCAATATAGATATGTTGACCTTGAAAATTTCAAAAATAATAGAACGTCAAAAGAAAAATCAGAACAATTTTAAAAAGAAGATAGAAATATCTCCAAGCGAAATAGAGATAATGACAATGGACGAAAAGTTTGTAAAAAAGGCCATCTCTATTGTAGAAGAGAATATTGGAAATGCCGATTTTCTGGTGGAAGACCTATGCCGTGAAATGGCTATGAGCCGAGTTTACTTCTATAAAAAAATATTGGCACTCACCGATAAATCGCCCTCCGAATTTATTCGTTTTATAAGATTAAAACGTGCAGCCAATCTATTAGAAAAAAGCCAGATGTTTGTAAACGAAGTAGCCTTTCAGGTGGGATTTAATGACCCTAAATACTTCCGAAAATATTTTAAAGATGAGTTCGGAGTAACACCAAACGAATACAAGAAAAAGTTTACAAATTAGCCTAAAGAAACATATTAGCACCCCATAGTTAGCATACAACCCCTATGATGATTTAAGGGATACCCTTAACGGAAACACAGGTATAGAGCGACTTACTAATTAAACAATAACTTTGCATAGTTAGTCTAAGAAACCTATAGCCATGAGAAAAATTGTTATGCTCGTAATGTGCATATTCAGTCTGAATATTGCATCATTTGCTCAATACATACACCCTTTTCAAGATACTGCTCTTTCGGATGAAGAGAGGATATCTAATTTATTGTCATTAATGACAATCGATGAAAAAATCAATGCTCTATCTACTAATTTGGGTGTTCCACGTTTAGGAATACGCAATACTGGGCACTCCGAAGGTTTACATGGAATGTCACTCGGGGGTCCTGGCAATTGGGGTGGTTTCCAAACTATCAATTATCAACAAGTACCTGCTGTATTTTATACTACCACCTTTTCTCAGGCGTACGGTTTGGGTGAAACATGGGATACTCAATTAATAAAGAAAGTAGCCGAAATAGAGGCAAACGAAGTACGCTTTTATACTCAAAACGAAAAGTATAAAAAGGGAGGTTTAGTTATGCGTGCCCCCAATGCCGATTTAGCACGTGATCCACGATGGGGTCGCACTGAAGAAAGTTTTGGAGAAGATCCGTTTCTAGTCTCTCAACTGAGTGTCGCATTCATAAAAGGCTTACAGGGCGATAATCCTAAGTATTGGAAATCCGCATCACTTATGAAGCATTTCTTAGCTAATAGCAACGAAGATGGAAGAGACTCTACATCTTCTAATTTCGATGAACGATTATTCCATGAATACTACGCTTACCCTTTCCAAAGAGGAATCGAAGATGGAGGCTCTCGAGCCTTTATGGCTTCCTATAATGGTTGGAACGGCACAGCAATGACAGTACATCCCGTGCTAAAAGAAATTACCCGTCAACAATGGGGTAACAATGGTATAATATGTACCGATGGAGGAGCATTAGACTTGCTTATTACCTCACATAAGGCTTATCCCTCTCATGTTGAAGGAGCAGCTGCAATAGTAAAAGCCGGAGTCGGACAATTCTTGGATAATTATAAACCTTATGTGTATGAGGCTCTAAAGCAAAACATTCTATCTGAAAAAGATATAGACGAGGCTATAAGAGGAAACTTTTTTGTCGCTTTACGATTAGGGTTATTAGATGGAGATCAAACACATCTACCCTATTCCAATATCGGAGTAACAGACACTGTTTCGCCTTGGCTAAATAAAGAAGTGCAAGATTTCGTACGCCTTGTTACCGCGAAATCGGTAGTATTACTTAAGAACGAAAAGAAATTACTACCTCTTGATAAAAACAAAATCAAATCAATAGCAGTTATTGGTCCTCGTGCCGATGAAATACTTCTCGATTGGTATAGTGGAACCCCACCCTATACAGTAAGTATTTTGCAAGGAATAAAAAATGCAGTTGGTAATAATATCGAAGTATATTACGAAGCATCTAACGAAATAGATAAAGCCTCCATTGCTGCACAAAAAGCAGATATTGCGATTGTTTGTGTAGGAAATCATGTGTATGGAACCGACCCAAAATGGAAATATTCGCCTGTACCAAGTGATGGAAGAGAGGCAGTTGACCGAAAATCATTATCTTTAGAACAAGAAGATCTAGTAAAGATAATCAACAAAGTTAACCCTAATACTATCATGCTATTAGTCAGCAGTTTTCCGTTTACGATCAACTGGTCGCAAGAAAACATACCTGCCATATTACATGTAACCAATAATAGTCAAGAGCTTGGCAATGGAATAGCCGATGTTCTGTTTGGTGATTTTAATCCCGCAGGACGTACCAATCAAACATGGGTAAAGTCAATAGCTGATCTTCCTCCAATGATGGATTACAATATCCGCAATGGGCGTACTTATATGTATGCAAAAGAGAAACCTCTCTATCCGTTTGGTTATGGATTGAGCTATACTGATTTCTCATACTCTAAGATGAGTACATCTTCCTCTACATTAAAAAAGGCTGAGAATATCACTGTATCAGTAAATGTAAAAAACACTGGTAAATTAAACGGAGAAGAAGTTGTGCAACTCTATGTATCTTTTCCTAATTCCAGAATAAGCAGACCAATCAAACAGCTTAAAGGATTTGAACGAATTATGATCGAATCAGGTAAAACCGAAACAATAAAATTCAATATAAAAGCATCTGATTTAGCTTATTGGGATATGGATACACATTTATATGAAATAGAAGCAGGAAAAGTTAATCTAATGATTGGCAGTTCCTCTGAAAATATTCAATTAACCCAACAAATAACTATTACAGAATGATCTCAAAAATCTCATCTTGCATTATCTTATGCCTGTGTACATTATCAATGTCCGCACAAAATTCGTGGCAATACTATTTTGACAGTCCCGCTTCAATCTGGGAAGAATCTATAGCTCTCGGCAACGGACGTATAGGAATGATGCCATGGGGCGATGTCGATAAAGAACGAGTTGTATTAAATGAAATATCACTCTGGTCAGGTAATAAACAAGATGCAGACAATCCCGAAGCCTATAAATATTTAGGAGAAATACGCAGGCTTCTTTTTGAGAATAAGAACAAAGAAGCACAAAACCTAATGTATAAAACCTTCACTTGTTTAGGTAAAGGTAGTGCTGATACATCGGCATATGGTAATTTTCAGAACTTTGGAAACCTACAAGTAGATTTTATATATCCAAATCAATCGGCACCTATATCCAATTACAAGAGAACATTGGATATGAATAATGCCTTATCTACTACTTCATACACAAAAGGAGGAATAACCTACGACAGAGAATATTTCACTTCGTTTTCTGATGATATTGGAGTTATCAGATACACTGCAAGCCAAGCAAAAGCTCTGAACCTTACAATATCACTTCAAAGAGACGAAAATTACGAAGTTTCAACCGAAGGCAATACCTTATCTATTTATGGACAAATGAAAGATAATGTAAAGAACGATGGAATGAAATACTTCGGTCAAGTGAAAGTCATACACAAAGGAGGAGCTTTAGTTACCGGAAATAAAGATATTCAGATACAAAATGCAGACGAAGTTATCTTGCTTGTCTCTCTGGCTACGAGCTACAAGGGCAAAGACGAAAAGGCTATAGCCACCCAATTAATAAAAAGTACCGATACTAATTATTCTACACTAAAGAAAAATCACATATCAAAATACCAGTATTTATTTAATCGTGTTGATCTAACTCTGAATAAAAATAAAAACTCTGACCTGCCTATTAATAAAAGGTTAGAAGCTTTTGCTTCCGATAAAAGCGATTTCGATTTGGTTGCCCTGTATATGCAATACGGACGCTACTTGCTTATATCATCTACACGTGTAGGTGGCTTACCTCCAAATTTACAAGGATTGTGGGCTCCTCAGATTCTTACACCTTGGAATGGCGACTATCATTTGAATATCAATCTACAAATGAATCTATGGGGTGCAGAAGTTGGTAATTTATCTGAACTGCATTTACCTATGATCGAATACACAAAAAGCCTAGTTGAACCTGGAGAGAAAACTGCTCGTATCTATTATAACAGCAGAGGATGGGTTACTCATATTTTAGGTAATGTCTGGGATTTTACCTCTCCTTCAGAAGACCCATCATGGGGAGCTACTAATACAGCAGGAGCTTGGTTATGCCAACATCTCTGGGAACATTACTTATATACACAAGACTTGGATTATCTACGATCGGCTTATCCGACTATGAAAGGTGCAGCTCTATTTTTTGAAGATATGTTGATTGAAGACCCTAACAACGGTTATCTGGTTACAGCTCCTACCACTTCACCCGAAAACAGTTACTTCACTTCAACGGGAGAAGCCGTTAGCATCAGTGCAGGTTCTACAATGGATAATCAAATAATCAGAGAACTATTTACCAATGTCTCGGAGGCTGCTAAATTATTGAATATTGATCAGGATTGGACTCAAACAATAGAAGCCAAAAATGAAAGACTTGCACCTACTTCTATTGGTAAATACGGACAAGTGATGGAATGGTTACAAGACTACG
This sequence comes from Dysgonomonas sp. HGC4, assembly GCF_001261715.1. Taxonomy (GTDB): domain Bacteria; phylum Bacteroidota; class Bacteroidia; order Bacteroidales; family Dysgonomonadaceae; genus Dysgonomonas_A. The sequence continues at coordinate 93,798 of NZ_CVRU01000163.1, forward strand.
AAGAGGTGGAAATACACCATCGCCACGTATCACAATTATATGGATTATATCCCGGATACGAATTAAATGAAGCGACCTCTCCTCAGTTAATGGAAGCTGCAAAAGTAACATTAGAAAGACGAGGAGATGAGTCAACAGGATGGTCTATGGCATGGAAAATAAACTTCTGGGCTAGACTTAAAGATGGAAACAGAGCTTATAAATTGATCGGTGATTTGCTTAAACCTGCCGGAAATGGAAGAGGTACCTACCCTAACCTATTCAGCGCTCATCCACCGATGCAGATAGACGGCAACTTTGGAGGTTCTGCCGGAATTATAGAAATGCTTATACAGAGTCATGCCGGCTATATTGAATTATTACCTGCAATACCTACAGAATGGAAAGATGGCTCAGTTAAAGGCTTAAAAGTAAGAGGTGGAGCCGAAGTGGACTTTTCTTGGAAAAACGGAGTTGTTGATTTTATTGAGATTAAATCTAATGTACCAAACAATTTTACACTTAAGCTACCCCTGGGGAGACCCTCAATTAAAGGTGTAAAAGATTATACACTCAATGAGGGTAAGTTAAATTTCCAATTAAAGAAGGCAGAAAAGATAACAATACAATTCTGATAAGGTCTCAGACCTCTTTATGCTTTGATAAGCACAAGTTAGAATAATAGAAATACATTGATAGATAATCAAATTACTTAAATACAAAATCAAAGAAGAGGATATGAAAAAACTGTTTTTCTGTAGTATACTAGCTTTGTTTACTTCTCAAAGTCAAGCACAAACTAAATCGGTGCCTGTTTATTTGGACGAAAGTAAACCTATAGAGGTAAGAATAAACGATGCTTTGTTGAAAATGACGCTCGAAGAAAAGATTGCCATGATACATGCACAATCTAAATTCAGCACACCCGGATGTCCTCGTTTAGGCATCCCCGAGATTTGGATGAGCGATGGACCTCACGGAGTTCGTATGGAAATAGATTGGGATACATGGGGACACGCAGGATGGACAAACGATTCGTGTACTGCGTTTCCAGCTTTAACTTGCCTAGCAGCAACTTTCGATCCAGAACTATCTCTCGAATATGGAAATGCATTAGGAGAAGAGGCACGTTTCAGAAAAAAAGACATTATTCTAGGTCCCGGAGTAAATATTTATCGTACTCCTATGAATGGTCGTAACTTCGAGTACTTAGGAGAAGACCCTTATTTGGCATCTAAAATGGTAGTTCCTTTCATCAAAGGAGTTCAACAAAATGGAGTTGCTGCCTGTATGAAGCACTTTGCTCTTAATAATCAAGAATTGTGGCGTGGACATATAGACGTAGAAGTAAGCGACAGAGCACTCTATGAAATCTATTTGCCTGCATTTAAAGCAGGAGTTGAAGAAGGAAATGTATGGGCTGTTATGGGATCATACAATAAATTCAGAGGGCAATATTGTAGCCATCACGAAATACTTGTAAATAAGATTCTAAAAGGAGAATGGGGTTTTGATGGTGTTCTGGTAACAGATTGGGGCAGTGCTCATGATACCAAAGAAGCTGCTTTAAATGGTTTGGATATAGAAATGGGTAGTTGGACAAATGGATTAACATGGGGTGAGAGTTTCGCCTATGACAACTATTTTATGGCTCAACCCTATCTAGATATGATAAAAAGAGGCGAAGTTTCCGAATCGACATTGGATGATAAAGTGAAAAGAGTTCTTCGTCTAAACTTCAGAACCAATATGAACCGCAACCGTCCTTACGGAAGTTTTGCAACTCCTGAGCATGCAGATGTAGCTCGTCGTGTAGCAGAACAAGGTATTGTATTGATGAAGAATGAGAAAAACTTCTTTCCTATTGCAAAAAACAAATACAAAAAAATTGTAGTTATAGGAGAAAATGCAACCCGATCGTTAACCGTTGGCGGAGGTTCATCCGAACTTAAAGTAAAGCAAGAAATTTCTCCATTAGAAGGTCTTAAAGCTAAGTATGGCGAAAACAATGTATCCTATACAATGGGATATGGTTCTGGTCCTACTGTGTATGACAACTTTGTACCATCACCTTACAATACTGATTCGTTAAAGAAACAAGCTCTTGCTCTTGCTAAAAATGCAGATGTAGTTCTTTTCTTCGGAGGATTGAATAAAAATTTCCAACAAGACTGCGAAGGAGCAGATCGTATTACATATGATTTGCCTTTCGGACAAAACGAATTGATTGATGACCTACTAAAAGTGAATAAAAACTTAGGTGTAATACTTGTCAGTGGTAATGCAGTTTCGATGCCTTGGCTCGATAAAATTCCAGCCCTTATGCAATCTTGGTATTTAGGTTCAGAAGCAGGTAGTGCAACAGCAAATATTATTGCTGGCGATATTAACCCATCGGGTAAGTTACCTTATAGTGTACCTCGCAAATTAGAAGATAATGGAGCTATCTCGTTCGGTACGATATCATATCCCGGAGACAGCATCAAACAAATCTATAAAGAAGATATTCTGGTAGGTTACCGTTGGCACGATACTAAAAATATTCCTGCTTTATTCCCTTTTGGTTATGGTCTTTCATATACAACATTTGAGTACGGAAAAGCCAATACTGACAAAAAAGAATATGGAAAGGATGAAACAATCAAAGTTTCTATTACTGTAACCAATAAAGGTAAAGTAGATGGTGCTGAGTCTGTGCAAGTATATGCCTCTCAATCGAAACCATCTGTAGAACGTCCAGAAAAAGAACTTAAGGCATTCAAAAAGGTATTCTTAAAAGCGGGTGAGACTAAAACTGTAGAATTAGCTGTTCCTGTTAAAGATTTAGCCTTTTTTGATGATAAAGCTCATAATTGGACTGTAGAGTCAGATCAATTTACATTGCATTGTGCAGCATCTTCGGCAGATGTAAAAAGCTCAGTAGCTGTAAAAATAAAATAAATACTATAATCTTAATTCGTATAATAAAATAAGGTTGCCCTAATTGAGCAACCTTATTTTTATTTATATTCTAATGCAACTTACTGCTTCTCCAAAACAAAGGCAGTACGTGCAGGAATATATACTCTCAACACATCTTTTCCTTTAATACTAAGAGTTGAATAATCGTAATTATCGTCTACCCTGTCGAAACCATCAAATTCGGAATCATCAGAGTTTAGAACAATTTTATATTGTCCTTTATCTACCTCAAAACCATAATCAGTAAACGATTTTGTCGGATTGAAATTAAAAATAAACACCAAGTTATTACGCTTAAATATCAATACCTGATCGGGCGTACTTTGTATAATAGCAAAAGGTCTGAACAAAAATATATCCTGCTTATTTATCAAGCCTAACATTTCTTTCTCAAACTCAGCTAGAAATCGATACCTCAAATTTGTATCAGTAAGCAAAGACCATTGACGACGAGCATATTTATAAGACCAATCGTTACCTAATCGAGGAAAATCGATCCATTCGGGATGTCCAAACTCATTTCCCATAAAAGTAAGATAGCCATTTCCCGCAGTGGCTAGTGTAGCCAATCTGATCATCTTATGAAGAGCCAAACCCCTATCTACTTTAGTATTACGTTCAAAAACGTTCATATTTGTGTACATCAAGCTATCAAGCAGATTGAAAATAAGAGTTTTATCTCCCACCATTGCCTGATCGTGACTTTCTACATAGCTGATTGTCTTTTCTTCTTTTCTTTTATTGGTTAGTTCATAAAACATATCTCCGACGTGCCATTCTTCATCTTTCTTATCTTTGAGTATTTTGACCCAAAAATCGGCAATTCCCATCGCCATACGATAGTCAAAACCTATACCAAAATTCTCTATTGACGAAGCTAATCCCGGCATTCCGCTAACATCTTCGGCAATTGTAAATGCCAGAGAGTTCACTTCATGTATCAGCTTATTAGCTAAGGTCAAATAAACGATCGCATCTTCATCCTGATTACCATCGTAATACATGGAATAGTTAGTGAAATCACGACCAATACCATGATCGTAATACATCATACTGGTAACACCATCGAATCTAAAACCATCAAATTTGAATTCCTCTAACCAATATTTACAATTGGATAATAGAAAAGCCAGAACCTCATTTTTTCCATAATCAAAACAACGTGAATTCCACACCGAATGGGTTCCACGCTCTCCTGAATGAAAATAAAGATCAAAAGTTCCATCAAAACGGCTTAATCCATCAGCTTCATTAATTACGGAATGTGAATGTACGATATCCAAAACAACTCTAATATTTAATTTATGAGCTGTATCAATCAATTCCTTTAACTCCTCGGGAGTACCGAAGCGTGAACTCGGAGCAAAAAAATTAGAAACCTGATAACCAAACGAACCATAATAAGGATGCTCTTGTATAGCCATCAATTGTATGGTATTGTAACCCATATCAGCGATATAAGGTAATACCTTCTCCCTAAAATGATTGTATGTGGCTACATTTTCCTCTTCTCCCGACATCCCGATATGAGCTTCATAAATAATAGGAGCTATTTCTTCCTTAGGCTGATCGTATTTCCAAACATAAGGTTCGGGTTGCCATACTTGAGCCGAGAATATTTTACTGACATCATCCTGCACAACTCTCCGAATATAAGCAGGGATGCGCTCTCCTGCCCCATCTTCCCATTTTACCCATAGTTTAAACAGCATGCCATGCTGCAAGGTCTCCAAGGGTAATTCTAATTCCCAATTACCTCCTGGTATTGGATAGAAAGCATACTTAAGATCTATTTGCCAATGATTAAAATCACCCATCAAATAAACAGCTGTAGCATTAGGAGCCCATTCTCTCAATACCCATTTATCAGGATATGCATGCAATCCATAAAACAAGTATCCATTAGCGGCATCACTCAGATCCGAACCGCTTGTCAGTTCAGCCACTTTTAACTGATATTTTTCATGTCTGCGCAAAATAGTAGATCGATATTTTTCGAGTCCACTATCACCATATATTGAAGCTTTCATTTATAATGTCAGGTATTAGTTTAAGTAAAGTTATCTATTGTTATCCTTTATAGCATGCCTTTATATATAAGAATAACCAAATCTATAAAAAGGTCTGCGACCTTAAATATTATATGGCTAAATTGGATTACAAAATAGCCATATAATTATCATTATTATTGTCTTAATTTTAAAACAATAAGAGTATTACATCCATTTCACTAAACCTGAATCTTGTTGATGTGCTAACAAATCGTTTTTAGCAAAAATACGAAGTCCCATGTTAAATGTTCCGGCTTGTTCACTGGTATGCTTCAAGCGATAAGTAGCAACACTACTATCCTGTGATACACAAGTAAATGCATGTTTAATCAAGAATTCTTCGCCTTTACTAGTTGGATCGTTAGTGATAACCAACTCAACACCTATATCTTCAGCAGAAAGTGAACCGCAAGTAAGTCTTATTTCCATTTCGTACTCTTGTCCTAGTACAATTGGCTCTTTATAGACACTTGGCATTTTTGTTGAAATAATCTCAACGCCATCCCACTCTCTCGACATTTTATGTTTCCAAGTAACGATGTCTTTTGCCATGGCGTAATCATTCTCTCTGATCTCATGTGCACGTTTGCTCAACTTATTATAGAAACGATCCTCATAATCAGTCAACTGACGGTTCATGGTGAAGTTTGAAGCAACTTTATCAATAGAGTTCTTTACATGCTGTACCCATTCTGAAGGAATACCTTCTGAATTGTGTTGATAATACAACGGAGCTATTTCATTTTCAATAGTATTGTAAATTATCTCAGCATCCAATTCGTTTTGGTAGTCGTTGTTTTCATAAACCTGCTCAAGAGGTAAAGCCCATCCAGCATCTTTTTGATAACCTTCAACCCACCATCCATCAAGCACACTAAAGTGCATAACACCATTCATAACGGCTTTTTCGCCACTCGTGCCCGATGCTTCCATTGGCCTTGTAGGAGTATTCAACCAAATATCAACACCTTGAACCAATTTCGAAGCCAACTCCATATCGTAATTCTCTATAAATAAGATTTTACCTAAGAATTGAGGATATTTAGATACTTCAACAATCTTTTTGATTAAGTCCTGACCTGCTTTATCCGCGGGGTGAGCTTTTCCGGCAAAGATAAACTGAACTGGTCTTGTCGGATGATTTACGATCTCATTTAATGTGTCAATATTCTTAAACAATAGTTGAGCACGTTTATAAGTAGCAAAACGTCTAGCAAAACCGAATGTTAATTTGTTAGGATCAAGTCTTTCAACTATCTCTACAATCTCACGAGGGGTATAGTATAATAACTCATTATTACTAGTGATACGCTCTTTGATATGCTCAATCATAGCTCCACGTAATTTTCGACGGATATCCCAGATCTCTTTATCCTCAACATCTTGAATATTAGAGAAACAAGATTTATCATAATGATGCGTTGCAAAGTCTGCACCAAAAACACGTTCATGTAGAGTTTTCCACTCTGGAGCAGCCCATGTAGGATAATGCACACCATTAGTTACATAGCTGATATATGATTCCTGAGCTAAATAACCAGGGAACATATCTTTAAACATTTCCTGAGAAACTTTCCCGTGTAACCAGCTTACACCATTCACTTCTTGAGAAAGATGAACTGCAAGATTACTCATTGAGAATTTCTCATAAGAATTATCGGCATGTACACGCCCCAATGCCATTACTTGTTCCCAAGTTATTTGGAAGCGATCAGGGTAATGCGATATATATTTACGTAACAATCCTTCATCAAAAGCATCATGTCCTGCAGGTACAGGTGTATGAGTTGTAAATAATGAAGAAGAGCGAATTGCTTCTCTCGCTTCTTCAAAAGATAGTTTTCTATTAACCATCAATTGATGAATACGCTCTAATCCTGTAAATGCTGCATGTCCTTCATTACAATGGTATACATCAAAATGACGTCCTATTTTTTGAAGAACTCTAATACCACCAACTCCTAATAGAAGCTCTTGTTTTAGTCTGTTTTCCCAGTCGCCACCATAAAGATGATGTGTAACCGAACGATCTTCTGGTAAGTTATCTTCAATATCAGTATCCATCAAGAATAGCTCAACACGTCCAACATTTACTTTCCAAACACGTGCATGTAAATCACGTCCAGGTAATGCTATTTTTACAGTAACCCAATTGCCATCTTCATCACGTACCGCTGATACGGGTATTTTATCAAATAGTTGAGCTTCATAAATATTTTCTTGTTCTCCTGATGTTGACAAACGTTGAGTAAAATAACCATAGCGATACAAAAGACCAATACCTGTCATACGTACCCCTTTATCACTAGCTTCTTTCAAGTAGTCTCCGGCAAGAATACCAAGTCCACCCGAATAGATTTTAAGAGATGTATGCAAACCATATTCCATACAGAAATAAGCAACAGAAGCTTCGCTCAAATCGCTCTTATTGTTCATGTATGTCTGAAAATGATTATATACAGCAGCAAGTTTAGCTACAAACTCATCATCATTTTCTAACTCCTGATAGCGTTGTAAGCTAATATTATCTAACAACACGATAGGATTATAATATACTTTTTTCCATGCAACTGGATCTAGTGATTCAAACAGGTCTTTTGCATCTTGATTCCAAGACCACCAAAGGTTATTAGCTAATTCTTCTAAAGCATGAAGTTTTTCAGGTACATTACGATGTACAATAACGTTAAACCAGTTAGGTGTTGTATGTTGAGACATTTGTGGAATATAATTATTTTGTGGTTCTTCTATAATAAAATCACTTTCGGTATAGCGTGTAGCTACTTTATCAAGAGCTGTGCTATAAGCTTGCATGTAATAAGTTATCAGATTATCCCAAAGGGCAATCTTAGATATTTCAAGAGCATTTTGCTTAGCTGCCTGATATTCTGCTTCACTATTTTTAGCATGACGGATTATGTGAGCTTCAATACGATCAATAACCTCCGCATCATTTGTATCCGTACGATTTATAACAGCAATACCGGGACGTTCACCTTCACTATGAGTTTTTACCCATAATCCAAATCCCGCTAATGTTGTAGTAATAGTAGGAACTTTAAATGCAACACTCTCCAAAGGTGTATAACCCCATGGTTCATAATAAGAAGGGAATAAAGAAAGGTCGAGCCCAGCAAGCAAATCATAATAGGGAACATCAAATACTCCATCATTACCATTCAAATAAGAAGGAACGAAGAATATTTTCACCTTATCATTTTTCGTATTATAAAGCTCATTCTGTCTTACAGCATTCAATACCGGATCGTAATTCTCATCATTTAAATCATGGGTCAAATAAGGATTTGCAAGAGGAGATATTGCCTCCTTGCTCTGTAGATTATGTAAAAGAGCTTTAGATGGTCCATGATGTCCTGCGGGTACTAATATAAAACCTACAATCTCTCTATTTAGAGCATCACTCTTATTCAGTTTACCCAAAGCTTCGATAAATACATCTATCCCTTTGTTTTTGTATTCGTATCGTCCACTGATACCAATTAATAAAGCATTACTGTCAATTGGTTCTGCTAAAATTGCCTCAGCAGCAGTTATTAACCTTTTACGTCCATCTTTTTGCTTTTGAGCAAATTCAGCCTCATTGGTTATAAAATCCTGAAATCCATTAGGTGTCACTATGTCAACCGATCGACCTAAAAATTGCTCACATTCTTTAGCTGTAATATCACTTACCGTTGTAAAAACGTCAGCTTGTTGTGCTGCAATTTTCTCAAGAGACTGCTTAGCTGTTACATTAAAGTTATGAGCGATATTATCCGGATTATAAGTTTTCAAGCTATCGTAAAGAGGTAAATTATTACCAGCAATACATCTACCCAGTGCTGTTGCGTGAGTGGTAAACGCACATCCAATCTGAGGAACTGCCGATTTCAGATATAATAGACCTGTACCAGTCATCCACTCATGGAATTGAGCAATAATCTTATCACTTGGCGAGCAATGGTATTTTACATAACTCTCGATAACTTTACCTGCTGCATAACCAAACAATGCAGGTTCGATATAATCCCATTGTCCTGAAAGAGAATCTAGTTTGTATTTCTCCCACATGAATGATAGAATATCATCTTTCTGAGAAAAAAATGGAGTGAAATCTACCAATATTGCAATAGGTCTTTCTGCTATATTCCAGCGACCTACACGAATGCGTAATCCATCATTAGCAGCTCTGGCTCTCCACGATTTTAACAACAGAGAATCTTCTATAAACTCTGGATTTGTCTCATTTTCCTTTACTACATCCGGACCAATCAAAATGTGAGGTTTTCTTAAAACCTTTTCCAAAGTAGGAACCTTAGTCGCAATAACGGTATGTATACCTCCAACTTTGTTACATACTTCCCAGCTTACTTCAAATAAATAATCCGGCGTTAGTAATTTTTCGTTTTGCATAAAATTATTATTAATATACTAATCTATATTCAATTAATTTGACTCTAAAAGAGATTTTCCAGCTTTTTGACCTAGTAATTCAACTATTTTTTTTATTTGTAATGATGAATATTCAGTTTCATGAGGTATAACAAATTTAGAAATTTCATTTGCATAATGGCTATCTTTCATTAACAAATCGACCTTTTCTGCTACTGCTTCATTAACCCGAGATATTAAATCACTTAAAACATTCATATAATTAATATATGCATCGTAAGGGCTTGAGTATACACTCTTAAATCTGCGAGAAGCAGCATCCGACATCCATTTGGTACACATATAATAATAATGGTCACTATCTTGTAAACGTTCCCAATCTTGTGTTAATGAGGCATCATCTACAAAACGAACTTTCTCGCCCAAATCGCAGAGGGATGTAAAAGCATCATTTTGTAAATCGTTACCAAGCCATATACTTAAATCCCGCTCTTCTTCCGACCACGAAATGGGATAAGGTACATGCACTGGTCCTACGGGTTTATGTTTCTTAATAACTTCCGAAGGTGTAAGGAATTCAAATTTATCATGACTAAATACCTCTTTGGGTAAGTAGCGCATGAATTCAAATATTCCTGTAGCGCGCGAGTGACGATTTCCGAATGTAATATAATCCATGAAAAGATTTATAACCTCTTCATTTTCATTAACAACATCCAGCCAATTTACAAACTTCTCGCTTGTTACAGGCCATTCGCTCCAACTTCTATCCGAAAAACGATAAGCAATATCATCACTCAAATGGAAATTACGGAGTAATACATTTAAATCGGGATTGTTGACATTACTATACACATAATTAGGACTCTTCCACCCTAGCACATGTTTAGCTCCTTCCGTAACAATGGCTTTAAAGCCTAGATTAGCAACTCTTTCTCCAATTTGGTCAGAGTACATAAGTCCTGTGAGACGAGCAGTAACAGGCTCTTGATTAAAATATTTCTTAATCGTTGCAGCTTGTTTCTTCAACTGACGCTCCAATTCCTTTTCATCTTTCAAAAAAGCCAGAGAGTGTGCATAAGTTTCACATATAAATTCAACAGAACCTGTTGCAGCCAATTCTTTAAAACTATCTAACACCTGAGGTGCGTATTGTTCTAATTGTTCTATAGTTTCGCCCGTAATAGAGAACGCTACTTTAAATTTGCTACCATGTTCTTTAATGATATCTAACAGCACTTTATTCATTGGAAGATAACACTGTTCTACTATTTTATTCAAATAGTTTCGGATATTGAATTCATCGTAATACTGATGAGAATTTCCTATATCAAAAAAGCGATATCTTCTTAATTGAAAGGGTAAGTGTATTTGAAAATAAAAGCATAAAGTTTTTTTCATGACTAATTATGTATGTCTGTTATATTTTGCGTTTTTTAAATCGTTGTATTCATCTAAGCATATAGTGTTCAATTCTATATGAATACAAATCCTAAACTATATTATCCTAAATTAGAGTCTGCTAACATCTTTTCGTACACTTCTTTTACTCTTATCGCACTATCATCCCAATTCAAAGAATTAACTTCTTCGGTGCCTCTTACCTTGAGTGTATCTGTTAAAGTTGGATATGCCAAAAGACCATACATGGCATCTGCTAAAGCATCTATATCCCAAAAATTAACTTTCATCGCATGTTCTAATACTTCCGCCACTCCAGATTGATTTGATATAATGACTGGAACTCCTGTGCGCATAGCTTCCAATGGAGATATACCAAAGGGTTCGGATACTGATGGCATCACATATACATCGCTTTGAGCATACATTTGATTTACATCATCACCTGTAAGAAAACCTGTAAATGAAAATTTAGACCCTATACGCAATTTAGCTACACGTTGTACCATTTTGTTCATCATATCGCCACTACCAGCCATTACAAAACGAACATTCGGATAACGTTTTAACACCTTACTTGCAGCCTCTATAAAATATTCAGGTCCTTTCTGGTAAGTAATACGTCCCAAGAAAGTTATTACCTTCTCTTTAACAGCCTTCTTTACCTCAATCTCCTTACGTCCCGAAAAATCCACAGCATTATGTACCGCAAATACGCGAGATTTATCTATTCCGTATCGGTTTATCACAATATTGCGAGTAAGATTACTTACGGCTACTACGGCGTCAGCCTGCTCCATCCCTAGACGCTCCAGATCATAAACCACTCGGTTTACATTCTCACCACTTCGGTCAAACTCAGTAGCATGCACATGCACTACCAAAGGTTTTCCTGATATTTTTTTCGCAACTATACCTGCTAGATAAGTAAGCCAATCATGAGCATGAATTACATCAAAATCATTTTCTCTGGCTATTTTAGAAGCAACGTAAGCATAGTTTCTTACTTCTTCCATCAAATTAGTACCATACTTTCCCGAAAATGGAAATTTACCTCCTAAGTGAGTAAAAGATCGTTGACCTCCTCCATTTTCAGTTTCGGTTACATATTGTTCGTATTCTTCCAAACCTAAATACGGGATAAGACCTGAGCTGACAGGTAGAAAACTTACATTCTGCCAAAAATCATCTACATAAGATGTCGTTGTTGGCATCTCAACATCACTAGCATTGATTATTTTTCCAATACTAGAATCTTCATCACCTACAGCCTTAGGCATAACAAATAAGACCTCGACACCTTGTTGTGCCAAACCTTTTGTCAATCCATAACAGGCAGTTCCTAGCCCTCCCGATATATGAGGAGGAAACTCCCAACCAAACATTAATACTTTCATATTATATCATAGCATTTAGGTTGTTCATATTATTTTTTGTCTTGTTTTTTGTGTTGTTCTATCATTTGCATAATACGAAGCACCTCGCTTACACTCCAAGCTTGCGAAATACTTCCTCCGGCATGGTGAGGCGGATTACCGTCGTAAACTTCGGCTATACTACAAATTCCATAATCGGTCATATCTTCTTCAAAATGCTCCACAATCCATTTGGCATCACCATAAAAGGCATCACCATAAAGTTTGAAGTTAGCTTCTATATAATGGCTTAATTGCCATACCCATACTGTACCTTGATGATAAGCCAAATCTCGCGTTCTTTGATCGCCACTGTATATTCCTTTATAATCGGGATGTCCGGGTGATAATGTTCTCAAGCCTTTAAGGGTTAATAACTCTCTCTTGATCACATTCAACACATGACTTTTAATCTCGTCATTAATAGGGCTATATGGTAATGATGTTGCTATAACCTGATTGGAACGAATATCCAGATTCTGACCATTCTCATCTACATAATCAGCCAAATATCCTAAATCTTCATTCCAGAATGTTGAAACATAGCTCTCTTGTATACGATTAGCCAGATCTTTCCAATCTTTGGCAAACTCTTTATCTCCGTTCGCCTCAGCCAATTCTATTGTAAATTGAATGGCGTTGTACCACAAAGCATTTATTTCAACCGCATAGCCTCTACGAGGCGTAACAGGCCCCTCTGCAACTACCGCATCCATCCATGTTAGAGCTTTACCTTCTTGTCCAGCCCAGATAAGTCCGTTTTCATGCATAAGGATATGCTCATTTACTCCTGATCTGAAAGCAGACAATACCGATTTCATTTTCTCACCATATGATTTCCAGATAGCCTTTTTATCATTTATTGCCTCTGCATATTTCTGAATAGCCCAGAAATACCACATAGGAGCATCTACCGAGTTGTAAGCTGCATGATCACTCTTTCCGATATTAGGGAAAAGCCCGTTGTTCACTTCTCCTGACATTGTATCTAGCACACCTTTGCAACTCTCTAAGTCGTAATTAGCAGCTAAAGTAAGTCCAGGTAAAGCTATAAATGTATCACGCCCCCAACGTCCAAACCAAGGGTAACCGGCTATAACCTCCATATCGTTACCTTGCTGAACTATAAATTGAGTCGCTGAATTTTTCAAACAATTGAGGAAACTATCTTTTGGCTGACGCGATGCAACTCCTTTATCGAAAGCATCTGCTAACGTCTTCACTTTTTCTTCTTTTAATGAAGCTGAAAAAACAATACTTTCTCCTTTCTTTATTGGCATTTCGAGGTATCCGGGAGTAAATAAATCCTCCTGAAATTCATAACCTCTTTCTTTCTCTTCCGAATATTCGATATTATAGTACCAATCGGGATTTTCTACAAATTCATTCTTTTTACTCAACTGCATGTTAAGAATTGGAAATCCATCGTATAATCTCGAAGCGATACCATTTTCGATACGATCTGTATCTGTATTAACAAATAAGTTTGCTTTACTTAGTTTATGTCTGTTTCTGAAGGCTAGAAAAGGTCTTAAACGTAATTTTGTGTCAGAGTGAGCTTCTAATAGAGTGTATTTTATAAGTATACGATCTGCATTGTGTTCCATCAGGAATTCTTTCTTGAGGACTACACCTCCTACACGATACACCAGAGTTGGTGTCGGCTCAAACTCAAAGTCAATAATATATTTGTGCCCACGAGGATTATATATACCTCCCGGATACTGATGTATCCCCAAATTGAATGACTTATCGTGCTGTATCACTGTTTCATCCAAAGAGGACAGCAATACATAACTTTCGCCATTGAATTTCTCAATGGGACAAACTAATAGACCGTGGTATTTACGAGTATTACAACCTACGATAGTTGTACTCATATAAGCACCTGCTCTGTTAGTACTCAAAATCTCTCGATGCAATGAATATTGTAGATTAACTAATTCATCTTTATTAAAATTAAGATAGCTCATAGTATATAATAGTGTTTTGTTTAGTAATGCGAAATGACAAAAAGTAAACACATCCTAAATTTAAGAATTTTCTTAATTAAAATCTTAAAATCTAGAATGTTTTATAACATTTTATCGAAATGTACATAACCTATATCAAGACCAAAAAAAATCAGCCTCAAACAATCTTGAGCAAATTGATTACTCTAGTTAATTACAACACTTCAAATATCATTATTGTTTTTGCAAACCTCGTCTGAATTCAGTACAAATTATAGCAGTTGCAATTGCTACATTTAAAGACTCGGATGTTTCTCTGTCTTGGGGATAATTGGGGATGAAAAGTTTGTTTGTAATAAGTGTTTCTATTTCTGTGCTGATACCATTGCCCTCATTTCCCATGACAATAATACCCGTTTGTGTTAATTCTTGTTCGTACATATTATTACCATCCAAAAAAGTGCCGTAAAGAGGGATTCCTTCCGTATTTTTCAAATATGCATATAAATCTACATAATGGACTTTAACTCTCGCTAAAGCTCCCATAGTAGCTTGTACAACCTTAGGATTATAAATATCAACAGTATCAGTAGAGCATATTATATTTTCAATGCCATACCAATCGGCCAATCTTATTATCGTACCAAAATTTCCGGGATCTTGAATACAATCTAAAGCTAAACTTAACTGTTCTTTCAAATGTTCTTTATCAAGAGCATAATGTGGCTGATAAAATACAGCTAAAGTTTGTTGTGGATTTTTTAAAAAGCTGGCTTTTGATAGTTCAGGTTTGGATACCTCTATAATTTCGTCTATATTGGCTTGTTGAATAAAATTTGATTGAATAAAATCGGGAGTCGCAATTAGTAATTGACATTTCATCACGTTTAATAATTCAGCTACCATTTTATCCCCTTCCACAACAAAAGTTCCATGCTCTTCGCGAGACTTTTTATCTTTCAGGGATTGTATATATTTTATTTTATTCTTACTTAAATTCATTCAACTATGATAACCAACATTATTTAATAATTCTTTGTTAGGCAAATCTACAAAAAAGATACAATTATATCCTAAATTTGTCGTTTTTTAAACAATCAATAGTCTCTTAAGGTCACAAACCTTATTCTTACTTTGGCAAGTAAATAACTAGAGGCAGTTATAATTATAAAATGTAGCAATATTATTTATTGTTATAATGTTACCTATACATACAGATAAATGAAACTCAGACCTCAGAATATAATTTTCATAATAGGCACTTTATTAATATTGGGCTATTCTTGTAGCTCTACCAAATATGTCCCCGACAACGAATATTTACTCGATGTAGCCACTGTAAAAGTGGATGCAAAAGATGTTTCGTTTTTTGATTTAGAGCCCTATGTGAAACAAAAAGCCAATTTCAAAACATTTGAAGTATTTAAGTTCCCTTTATTTATGTATAATCTATCAGGGCGAGACTCTACCAAGTGGTACAATAGAGCTTTAAAGAATGGAGGAGAACCTCCCGTTTTGTATGATAGTACACAAGTAGAGCCAACAATAGTAAACCTTGAGAGAATAATGAATAACAAAGGATATCTACAAGCAGAAGTAGCTCCTAAGGTTATACAAAAAGACAAAAAAGCAAAAGTAATATATGAAGTAAAATCCGGAGAACCTTCTAGTATCGAAAGCTATACTATAAATATAAGTGACACAGTATTTTCTCCCGAAGTCATAGATAAATCATTTCTGTCTAACAGACGAAGAAGAGCACAATCAACCTTAGACTCTACCCAAATAAGCTTAAACAAATACTTAAGCAGAGGAAACCTCCTAAAAGAAGGAGATCGATTCGACTTAGATCTACTAGATGAAGAACGTAACCGTATCACCTCTATTTTGAAAAGAAATGGCTACATGGCTTTCAATAAAGAATATATAGGCTTTGTGGCTGATACTTTAGAGAAAAAAAACAAAGTAGATTTAGAACTTATCATTTATCCCTTTACTCAACGTATCGGCAATAACGAATCAATAGAAGTACCTCATCGCCAATACTATGTAGGTAAAATAGATATATATGTTGATTATGACCCTATTGCAGATGGTGACATAAGCAATTATAACGCCACAGATACTGTAACCAGAGGAAAATACAAGATATATTATGGCACACGAGGTAAATATATAAAGCCTTTTGTAATTTTAGATAATTGCTATATCCAACCTCAGGCATTATATAATGAGAATCAGGTTTCAATGACTTACAATTCATTGTCGCAACTACATATTCTTAAAAATGTAAATATCAAATACGAAGAATATTTAGAGAATGATTCAACCAAACTCAGATGTATTATAACCGCAGTGCCTGATAAAAGACAAGGTATATCTGCGGAAGTAGAAGGAACAAATTCAGCCGGTTTTTTTGGTGTTGGTGCTAGCTTAGGCTATGTACATCGAAACGCCTTTAAAGGCTCAGAGGTATTCAATGCTAAAATATTAGGTTCGTACGAGGCGGTTACACCTAACTTCTCGAGCTTCAAAGACAATTATTTTGAAATAGGTGGAGAAACATCACTAACATTCCCTCGGTTTCTATTTCCATTCTTAGATCACGATCTAAGGCGTAGGTTAAGAGCGTCAACACAAGTAGTCTCAAGCTATACATACCAACGCCGTCCAAACTACTTTACAAGAACGGTTTTTTCTACCGGAGTAAAGTATATATGGGAAAACAGAAATAATAACACTGTACGTCACACTCTTGATCTTGTAGAGATAAGTTATGCTCATATACCTCACCTAGATCCTAGATTCGAAAATACGTTATCGCCCAATGCCAAGCTATATAGTTTTACCGATCAGTTTATACTAGCCACAGGATACACCTACTATAAAACGAATAGTATAATTCCGGGAATCATCGCTTCAAACCGAAGAAATACCAATAGATCTACATACTCATTAAGAGCATCTATCGAGACAGCAGGTAATGCACTTGCATTAGCAGCTGCATTAGCTAACGTAAAGAAAGATCCTGAGACCGGATCGAGAAAAGTATTTGACACGTTCTTTGCTCAATATATACGTGGTAATTTTGATTATAGCAAATCGATACGTATTGATGAGAAAAATGCTTTTGCTTGGCGATTAGGTGGCGGTATAGCCTATGCGTATGGTAATAACACACAAGTGCCTTTCGAGAAACGTTTCTTCTCTGGAGGAGCTAATAGTGTAAGAGGATGGGCTGCCCGTGAATTAGGTCCCGGAGCATTTTATCGTGCTGATGCCAATTTCAATGATCAATCAGGAGACATCAGATTTGATGCAAACATTGAATACCGAAGCAAAGTATTCTGGAAACTCGAATTAGCTACATTTCTGGATGCCGGAAATATATGGACTGTAAGAGGGAGCGATCGTCAAGAAAAAGGAGAATTTAAAGTAAATAGCTTCTACAAACAGATTGCATATGCTTGGGGAATGGGGGTAAGACTCGATCTCGAATTTGTAATCATTCGTCTCGATTGTGGATGGAAACTATATAATCCGGCTGATATTCCTAATTATAGAATGGATGATAGTGGATATCAAGTAGTAGATGGTTATCAATCGAAATGGTCTATCTTAAAACCTCTTAAATTCAGGGAAAATACAGCTTGGCATATTGCTGTAGGATATCCATTCTAATGTATCAGACTTCTCTTGTGAATAAAATAATAATATAGGTTATTTGTTACAACTAAAACCAGTGTAATAAATAACCTATATCATTTAATTACCTATTTATCTTCTAACAAATCAGGCCTAAGCTGTTTAGTTCTGGCTATGGCTTGCTTCAACTTCCACTCGTCTATTTTAGCTTCATGACCAGATAGTAATATATCGGGAACTTTCCAACCTTTATATTCTGCAGGGCGTGTGTAAACGGGTGGAGCGAGTAGATTATCTTGAAATGAATCGGATAAAGCCGATTGCTCATCGCCGATAGCCCCCGGAATTAACCGAACTATTGCATCCGTTATGATAGCTGCAGCAAGTTCGCCTCCGGTAAGGACATAGTCTCCTATTGAGATTTCTTTAGTTATGAGGTGTTCTCTGATTCTATAATCTATACCTTTATAATGACCACAAAGGATAATTATATTTTCGAAAGACGACATTCTGTTTGCCATCTTCTGATCGAAGCGCTCACCATCGGGCGATGTAAAGATTACTTCATCATACGATCTTTGGCTTTTTAAAAGAGATATAATATTATCAATAGGTTCAATTTGCATCACCATTCCGGCTTCTCCACCAAAAGGGTAATCATCAACCCGATGATGTTTATCTGACGAATAATCACGAAGGTTATGAATTTGTATTTCGACAAGTTCTTTATCTTGTGCTCTTTTTAGAATGGAACAATTCATTGCTCCTTCGAGCATTTGTGGAAGTACGGTTATAATGTCTACTCTCATTCTTGTATCTGTAATGTTAGAGGGATTGAGCCCAATCTCTTTTCAGAAGACAAAAATAATCAAAAATAAACGATTATACGCTATATGTAATTGGAGTGTACTCGTGTAAAGGGCTTCGACCCTCAGTATTGGTTCGTTGTAAGTTAGTGTGCATATATTTTATTGAATATCAATTACTGGGATTGACCCTTAATTTTACCCATCATTTTATTGAGACGAAGTCTTATTACACCATAAAAAGCTTCTCCGAAAATGCCTGCATTCATTTTCGATTCGCCTAAAACACGATTGACAAAAATAATAGATACTTCTTTCAACTTAAAGCCTAAAGTATAAGCAGTGTATTTCATTTCAATCTGGAAAGCATATCCTTTAAATCGAATTTTATCTAAGTCTATAAACTCTAATACATTTCTCTTATAGCAAACAAAACCTGCTGTTGCATCATGTATATCCATTCCAGTCACCAGTTTTACATACTTCGATGCATAAAACGACATGATAACCCTTCCCATAGGCCAATTTACGACATTAACGCCTGTAGAATATCGTGAACCGATTGCCATCTCTGCACCATCTATCACACACGCATTATAGAGATGTATCAAATCATTCGGGTCGTGCGAAAAATCAGCATCCATTTCAAAAACGTACTGATAATCGCGAGCCAAAGCCCATTTAAAACCTGCAATATAGGCAGTACCCAACCCTTGCTTACCCTTTCGTTCGAGTAAGAATAACAAATCAGAATACTTTTCCTGCAATCGCTTAACAATAGCAGCCGTACCATCGGGAGAACCGTCATCGACTACCAGAATATGAAAAGATTTCGAAAGAGAAAACACCGTTTCGATCATTTTTTCGATATTCTCTTTTTCGTTATACGTTGGGATAATAACAATAGAATCCGACATCACATTATATTTTTACCCAAAATTAGCTATTCCATAATTCAGTTTATGCATAGATTCTCCGATTTTTAAACATTTTTCATCAAAAAGTTGTGATTTCTCTTTTATTCACATCTATATTGCTGCTATCTTCAATTATTATTACCTTTGTAGGCATAAAACAACTCTATTTTGGAATCGATTTCTCCTCTCCATCTTTTCGATGGACATAAAAGCATAAAAGCGATATCAAGCACTCTAAATAAAGACAAAAACTTACACATAAAAGGCTTACTTGGCTCTTCATGGTCAGTTTTTGTATCAGCTTTATTCAATCAAAAAAAGGGGCAATATCTATACATATTAGACGATCTTGAAACGGCCGGATATTTTTATCACGACCTCAATCAGCTATTAGGATCAAAAGATGTACTTTTTTTCCCTTCTGCATACAAAAGAGCAATTAAGTATGGACAATCTGATCCAGCAAATGCCATACTCAGAACCGAAGTTTTGAGCCGATTGCAAGGAGAAAATACGCCACTTATTATAGTTACGTATCCCGAAGCTATAGCTGAGAAGGTAGTATCGAAAGATACGCTTAAAGAAAATACTTTGCGAATTGCAGTAGGTGAGAAAATCGATTCGGCATTCGTTTCAGAAGTTCTCGATTCCTATGGTTTCGAATACACTGAATATGTATATGAACCCGGCCAGTATGCAATTAGAGGAAGTATTCTCGACGTTTTTTCGTACTCCAGCGAATACCCTTTTCGCATTGATTTCTTTGGAGACGAAGTAGAGACCATACGACGTTTTGATATCGAAAGTCAATTATCAAAAGAACAACTGACATCTATACAAGTTATACCCGAAATGTCTAAAGCCAGCCAGCTTCAAGACTCGTTATTGAGCCTTCTACCTGCTGAGACGGTGATCGGATTTAAAGATTATTCTTGGATACAAGGACGCCTAAATTCGATATATGAAGACAGTGCTATATTAGACAACCCCGAATACGAAGCCGATGTCCAATCGAAAGTAATATCCGAGCCACTCTTTACAAGCGAACTTGTGAAGTTTAAGCAAATGCAATTCGGCAATACTTGCTCTGGAGTTCCCGATGCTTCTTTTGAATACAATACTGCATTACAACCTATTTACCATAAAAATTTCGATTTAGTCAGCAAAAGTTTGCACGAATTTATAGCACAAGGATATACAATCTATATTCTGAGCGATAGCATGAAGCAAATAGAGCGTCTGAAAACAATTTTTGAAGACCGAGGCGATAAGATACCATTGGTACCTATAAACAAAACCTTACATGAAGGTTTTTACGACCAGACTCTAAAGATATGTTGTTTTACCGATCATCAGATATTCGATCGTTTCCATAAATACAACCTAAAATCAGACAATGCTCGTACCGGTAAGATTGCATTAAGCCTAAAGGAATTAAAGCAATTGCAGGTTGGCGATTTTGTTGTTCATAACGATCATGGAGTCGGTAAATTCGGAGGACTTGTAAGACTCATTGTAAACGAGAAGCTACAAGAACACATCAAAATATCGTATCTGAATAATGATGCCATATTTGTTCCTATCCATTCTTTATACAAGATCTCTAAATATCGAGGAAAAGATGGAGAACCTCCACGCCTAAACAAATTAGGCTCGGGAGCATGGCAAAAGATGAAGGAGAACACGAAAAAACGTCTTAAAGACATTGCTCGTGATCTAATTGTCCTTTATTCGAAACGTAACGAAGAAGAGGGCTTCAAGTTTTCTCCTGATACCTTTATGCAAACCGAGTTGGAAGCTTCGTTTGTATACGAAGATACTCCCGACCAGATAACTGCTACGGCTGATGTAAAAAAAGACATGGAAAACCATCGTCCTATGGACAGACTTATCTGTGGGGACGTCGGTTTCGGGAAAACAGAGGTTGCTATCAGAGCAGCTTTTAAAGCTGTTGCTGATAACAAGCAAGTAGCAGTTCTTGTGCCTACTACAGTATTAGCTACTCAACATTTCCATACTTTCAGAGATCGTTTAAAAGATTTTCCTTGTAAGGTAGATTACATAAGCAGGGCACGTAAACCGGCAGTAGTAAAAGAATTGCTCGATAAACTAAAAAAAGGCGAAATAGACATACTTATCGGTACACACCGTATTGTCAATAAAGATATTCAATTCAAAGATTTAGGATTGCTAATCATAGATGAAGAGCAAAAATTTGGAGTATCTGTTAAAGAGAAACTAAAACAGATGAAGTCTAATGTTGATACATTGACTATGACTGCAACACCTATCCCTAGAACGCTTCAATTCTCATTGATGGGTGCTCGCGACCTTTCCACTATAACAACTCCCCCACCCAACCGATACCCTACTCAAACGGAAGTACATACTTTCGATGCTCAAATCATAGCAGAAGCTATCAACTTTGAAATGAGTAGAAATGGACAGGTGTTTTTCTTGAATAATAGAATCAACAATCTTCCCGAAATAGAAGCAACTATCCGCAAAGGCGTTCCCGATGCACGTATTGCAGTTGCACACGGGCAAATGCCTCCTGCTAAACTAGAAGAAATAATCACTGACTTTGTAGATTATGAGTTTGATGTACTGATTGCAACATCTATCATAGAATCGGGTATAGATATACCTAATGCCAATACGATAATAATAAATAATGCTCAACGATTTGGTCTGAGCGATTTACACCAATTGCGTGGACGTGTTGGTCGAGGTAATCGCAAAGCTTTTTGTTACCTGCTCGCTCCTCCATTGGATAGCTTAACTATTGAGGCTAAGCGAAGATTACAAGCAATAGAGAACTTTGCTGAATTGGGTAGTGGAATACATATCGCTATGCAAGATTTGGACATAAGAGGTGCAGGAAATCTTTTAGGTGCAGAGCAAAGTGGTTTTATTGCCGACTTAGGTTACGAAGCATATCAAAAAATATTGACCGAAGCCGTTACCGAATTGAAAAATAACGAGTTTGCAGAACTATATCACGAAAGTAAAGACGGAGAGAAAAACAAAGGCGATAACTTTGTGGATGATGTGGTTATTGATAGTGATCTAGAGCTTCTGTTCCCTCCTATTTATATCCCCAACGATTCGGAGCGTATATCTATTTATAGTACTCTAAATAATCTAGAGAAAGAGGAAGAGATAACCGAATTTGTGAAAATGTTGAAAGACCGTTTTGGTGAAATACCTCAAGAAGGTCAGGATTTAATAGGCGTAATTAGAATCCGTAGAATAGCCAAATATCTAAGTATAGAGAAAGTAATTTTGAAAAAGGGACAGATGTTATTATATCTGGTTTCGAACCCTGACTCCCTATATTATCAATCTCAAGCTTTCGATAAGTTACTGAGCTATGTACAAGGTCATCATCGAGACTGTCAATTAAGAGAGAATCACGGAAAACGATCTATTATTATCAAGCATATCGACAATGTAGAGAAAGCATACAATGTTTTGAATAATATTTATTTACAAGAATAAAAAGTGGGCAGATGTTTTGCTACATCTGCCCACTTTTCTATATAGAAATCTACACATTTACAAAAGTCTATTAACTCTCTGTTTTAGTATCCTTCTGTAACTTATATAAAATAGGAAGCGTATAATACACTTCTACATCTTTCCCATTTTGTTTTCCGGGTGTCCATGTAGGCATTTCTCGAACAACTCTCATAGCTTCTTCATCGCATTGGGTGTCCAGACTCCTTAGCACTGTAACCTCCTTTACTTCTCCCTTTTTAGATACCACAAAGCGAAGCACTACCCTTCCTTCCACTTTGTCTTTTGCTGCTTGTTCTGGATATTTTAGATTCGCATTTATATACTCCAACAAAGCTCTAGGTCCTCCCGGATACTCAGGCATTACTTCAACTGCTGTATAAACCGTCTCCTTCTGTTGAAGCATATCATAACTTAGACTTGAAGCCGTTTCTGCAGCAAGGTATTCCTCTTCTGTATTTTCAATTTGTTTAGAGAATGTATTTTGAGCATTTCCTAAAAGCATTAGTGCTATAATCGGAAAAGCAAGTAAATACTTGCAGAACATAAGTCCTGAGGTTCTTTTTTTATTAATCATAGTAATACGTTTTTTTAATTGTGAAACATTGAAATTGTTAACAATCTGTATAGTAGCGCTAGGTTTTATGACTTGTAATAAGAGATACTGATATTTTTTAGCCTCCACACCTTTTTCCAAAACTCCTTTATCAGCAAGATATTCGAGGTTTATTTTAATTTCTCTTTTTAATAACCATGTAATAGGGTTCCACCAAAATAAAATACAAAACAATTCACTCAATAGTATATCAAAAGAATGATATTGATCAACATGCTCCTCTTCGTGAGCCATCATTACTTCCAGATCTTCTTCTTTTAGACCATTATTCGATACAAATATCCAATTGAAGAATGAGAAAGGAGCCATTGGTTTATCTAGTTTTATAATCTTATAGTTAAGACTATTACTAGATCTATTCTTCCATCGAAGCTTTAATATGCCTGACATTTGTATTAAAAATCGGGAAAGCATTATTACTATTCCACCTATAATTCCAAATATTAACAGTTCGGTTAATCCCAAACTAAACACACTTGCAGTATCAGAAGCATTAGTGGTAATCTCTACTTGAGGTAGTATTGCCTGATAAATAGCAATATCATTGACTGACGAAATATTCAATTTACAGAAAGGATATACTAAAGAAAACAATATGATGAATAGTAAATAAAATCGTTTCGTCTTATTAAAAGTATCATTCCTAAAGTACAATGCATATAATCCATATAACAGAATCATAGCCAAAGATGCCTTGATTACATATGATATAATTAAACTTGCCATAGTGTAATAGTTTTATTATTGATCTTTTTTACCCTCTTCTATCATCCGAATTATTTCTTCCAAATCCGAAGAAGATATTTTTTCCTCTTTAGCAAAGAAGGATACAAGCTCTTTGTATGAATTCTCAAAATAGCTTTTTACAACCCCTGACATAAATACTTTCTTATATTCGTCCTCTTCAACCCGAGGAGAATAAACATAAACGTTAGCATATTTCTTAGAGTTCAAATATCCTTTTTGCTCCAGATTACGAACTATAGATGCCACAGTAGTATAAGGAGGCTTAGGTTCTTTCATTTCATTTACAATATCCTTGACAACGCACTCTTTTAATTGCCAGATATGTAACATTACAACTTCTTCCTGATGAGTTAACTTCTCCATACTATTATTTCATTTAAGTAAATCTACTATTTTTTCGTAAATATACGTATATCTTTTATATGAACAAGGAAAATGAATAAAAAAGCAAGAATTCTTATTTTTTTATTTTATCTAGAATATATCTTTTTGTAGGATAAATAGATTGAAGAATTTTGTAAGCTTCAGCTTTTTCCTCAGTAGTAGCTTCCGAGTAAATATTAATAAGCTCATCGAGCTTAGTGTCTCCATAAAAAGAGAGAATAGCTGAGGCAGGTCGGGCTTTATAGATAGTTTGCAGATCGGGAACAGTAGCAATAACACCTGCACGACCACGAGCAGGGTTAGCTGCCATTTCATCTAAACCTTTACGATGATAATTATACCACATGGAATGAAATACCGAAGAACTCTCTTCTGTTAAAGACAAAGCTATGGCATATCTGTTACGATCTCCACCAAAAGGAGCCCATCCTTTAGCATTCAGCGACTGAGCCGCATTTACAATTTCCATCGCCTTCTCAAAATAGGGTCTACCTCCTTGTAAAGTAAAAGAATCAAAATCAAGTCCCAGAATTATATAAGTATAATACGAAATTATAGCTACCAGATTATTATTTACGTTGCTCTCTATGTATTCAAGATTTTCACCTAATAAATAACTGAACTCAAACTCTGTATCACGAAAGTTAAAGAGCGGTGTATTATACGTCGCATTGTAAACGGGACGATTAGCTATTATCTGAATCTCGCCCTTATATGAATTTTCTTGAGGAATTTCACTAAGCGTAATCAATATACTTCCCTCAATTAGTTCATTCGATGCAAAAGTGGCATCCGTCCATTTGCGATCATTTATTAATTGATTTAGAGACTCTTCTATCTTAGTAAATATGCTTTTGTCTGTCGCTTGAATTTGATTACTATTGACCGTCACTTTCAGATTTAGCTCTTGTGCTTCAACAATGCTAAAACCTGATATAATGATAGACAATATACATATAAATATTTTTTTCATCTAATAATAATGTCATATAATTATTACTGTACTGCTAAGCAATAACTGGTTGTACGTATAATGCTAAAAGCAATCAAAAAGCTGAAATCTTAATGCAACCCATAAGTAATAGATAGAACTTTAAACTCTGTTCTTCTATTTATTTGATCAGCAATCTCTTGTTGCTCCGGAGATAAAGCTAGTATAAACTCCTCTGTCAATACATCGCCAACAGTCAGAAAATCATACTTCTTCACAATATTTTTAGTAACAACTTTTGGCTGTAATTTACCATAGCCGGCAACAGTTAAACGATCTTTAGATATTCGGTGTGCAATCAAATAATCTACCACTGATTGTGCTCTACGCTGAGATAACCGTTGATTATATTCTTGCGTACCTTTTCTATCAGTATGTGCTGATAACTCAATAGTTACGTTCGGGTTTATTTCAAGAAGCTCGATAAGATCATCCAATTCTTTTTTAGACTCTTCTCGCAAGGCTGCCTTATCAAAATCATAAAATATATTTTCAAGAACAGCCGGCTTATTGATTGCATACATTACAAAATCAACATAATATATAGAGTCCTTCTCTGTTTCCACAGTTCGTAAACTCATTTTAGTATTCAGATAGCCCTCTGCACTAGCTAAAAATACATAATTGACACCTCTTTCTATATCCAAACGATATGTTCCATTAGGCTTCCCTCCAAATTTCTCGTTTGTGCCATTATTACCTACCACTCTAATGATAGGTCGGGGTACAAACTCATCATCTTTGTCAACCACAAACCCTTCTACTGCTACTCTTACAATCGGATATTCAAAAGAATAAATATGATCCAATCCTTTACCATCACCTCTATTGGAGCTGAAAAAACCGGCTTCTTTATCACCCTCAAAGGTAAGCCCAAAATCATCTGCTTGCGAATTCAAGGGAGAACCCATATTTTCGATTCTCCAAGCCTTTGTCTTATTATTTAAAGTCGCTTTAAAGATATCCAAACCACCCATTCCCGGATGTCCGTCTGACGAAAAATAAAATGTAGAATCAGTTCTTACATAAGGAAACATCTCATCTCCTGCAGTGTTTATATCTGGTCCTAGATTTTCTATATAACTAATCTCGTCTCCAAACATAATAGCTCTCCAAATATCTTTACCACCATAACCACCAGGCATATCTGATACAAAATACAGAAAGTCGCCGGCAGGAGAAAGAGAAGGATGAGCGTACATAGACATGGTGTCTGTCATAAGAGCTAGCTTTTCGCCCTTACCAAAAGCCCCATCGGCACGTTGTGCCTTATGAATTACAGCAGTAGTAGACCAGTCTAGTTCTTGTTTACTAAATGTATAGTACATAACATTTCCGCTTGCCGAAAAAGCGGGCGTACCCTCGTCTGCTTCGGTATTTACAGGACCTGCCGATTCGGGCTTCATCCATTTGCCATTCTCGTCTTTACGGGCAACAAAAATATCATTATTTTTGTTGCCCGTAATAGAACTTTTATCCTCACCAAGTACGCCTTCTCTACTGGTACTTATATAAATAAGATCGTAATCAGGAGGCAATAACATAGGACTAAATTCACCACGTGGAGAATTAAAGACATCCATCCGCTTCACAATATATTTAGTCGGATTTTCTTTCATCTCCGTTGCCATTTCAGCACCTTTCAATCCATTTAGAGCAAACTGATTGTCGGGCATTGTTTTCAAGAATAACTTATATTGTTCTATAGCTTGTTTGTATTTACCATCTTTATGCAGTGTGCGTGCATATTGTAGTCGGATTAAACTATCTGTTGGATTATAGCGGATAGCGTTAACATAAGCAGCACTAGCTAATGCTACATTATTAATGAGGCGAAAACTTTCTGCTTGACGATAGGCTATACGCCCTCTCAACTCCCTATTCTTAGGAGGAGTTTTTCTATATAGCTTACGGTACATAGTTGCTGCTTCAAAATATTCCCCATTTTTGAAATGACGATCTGCATCAGAAAGTTTAACTGGTTTACAGGAAAACGTAAAGATTGTCAAGCCAAAAACAACAAATAACAAATAACAGACTAAGCTCCGCGATTTCACCATCCTAAATTCCATAAATAACACTAAACATTTATTTCTTATCTATAATCATTGCAACCTCTTCGTTATTACTATTTGCCCACACAACAAAGAAGACCGAGACTAGAGAAATTACAGTATACAATGACAAAGTTATAAATATAACTGATTTTCATTCTACTGGATATTCATTTTTGAATAAAAATGAGTCAAAATTACATATCAAATTATTTTAATTTTTGTAAGTCAAAGAGATAACTTATCTTTGCAGAAGATTATATATTAGAACATACTTATGAATAAATTTATTCTTTTCTGTATTTCTTTTACCCTTATTTTTGCTTCATGTAAACCCGGAAGCAATAAGGATTTCAGTAATATATCTATTTTGGTTGACGAAGCCGAAGTTATTATCAACAAATATGATAACAACGTACAAAGTGCACTCGACAGTAAAAAATATGACTATATAAAGGTTGTCTCTCAAACAGCGATGGATTCTTCGAATGTGAAGATCAATGATCTGAAAAACCTGATCATTCCTCCTCCCGCCGAAGAACTTCGTATTTCAGCTATAGCATACATCAAATCGTTGCAAAAGATTATAAATGCACAGGAGATGTACACAACAATAACTGACACAACATCGACTAGTACAGCCAAAAATCTCGATTCTAATTTCTTAGAAACAGTAGAGCACGCTAAAAGAATGCGTGATACATATATAGCAAAATTAAATGCTCTGACTAACTAATTTTATAAATAAAAAACAATGAAAAAATTATTATTACTGCTTTTACCATTATCTGTTATTTTTACATCTTGCGAACAAAAAGTAGATCCTGTAGCATATAATGACAATTTGGTGAAATATTCGGAAGATGCAGAAAAACGTCTGGAAGTTCTAGATGGCAAAATTGATGCATTTTTTGATAGTGAAGAATTCTCTGCTGATCAATTTACTCTATTGAGTGAATCTATGAAAGAAGTAAAAGATAGCATCCAAAGTGACTTGGATAAAATCAAACTTTTGGAAAAACCTTCGGGAGCCGAAGCATTTGCAAATACAACTGTAGCATATGTAGAATCATTATTAAATCAGGTAAATACATATAATGAGCAATATGCAAAATTATCGAATGAAAATACGGATGAGGAACTAATGAAGATGGACGAAGCCATCAACAAAACATTAGAAGATACTGATGTAAAATTGGATGAAATGATTAAAGCTCAAACAGCATTTGCAAAAGCAAATAACATGGAACTTACACTACAAGTTCCTACATCTTCCAATACTGTACAATAAAAGACTTAAATATTTTATACCTTTGAGCACAGATTTGAAATTCAAATCTGTGCTTTTTTTAATTTTATACACCGTGATAAAGAACAAACAAATAATAAATGACCCTGTTTTTGGCTTTATAACCATTCCAAATGAGTTTATATCCCAAATTATAAATCATCCATATTTGCAACGGCTCAGCAGAATTAAACAACTGGGTATGGCTTCTTTTGCCTATCCCGGTGCACAACATACTCGTTTTCATCACACATTGGGAGCCATGTACCTTATGCAGGAGGTTATAAATAACCTAAGATCAAAAGGCAATGAAATAACCAAGGAGGAAGAAAACGGAGCTTTAGCATGTATACTTCTACATGATGTAGGACATGGACCTTTTTCACATGTATTGGAGCACACAATTGTCAATGGAATTTACCACGAAGAAATATCTCTTCGGTTGATGCAAAAACTGAATGAAGAACTAAAAGGCGAACT
The DNA here is from genome assembly GCF_001261715.1 of Dysgonomonas sp. HGC4. Classification (GTDB taxonomy): domain Bacteria; phylum Bacteroidota; class Bacteroidia; order Bacteroidales; family Dysgonomonadaceae; genus Dysgonomonas_A. The sequence continues at coordinate 123,396 of NZ_CVRU01000163.1, forward strand.
TAATACTTGTATCGCTATATTCAAAAACGAATATCCAAAAGAATTTTTACACCAGTTGGTAAGCGGACAATTGGATGTTGACAGGCTTGATTATTTGCGTCGCGATTGTTTTTTTACTGGTGTAAATGAGGGCAATATAGGTTCGGAACGAATAATCCAGATTCTCGATGTTCGCAACAATCAACTTGTAGTAGAATCCAAAGGTGTGTATTCTATCGAAAACTTCCTTTTATCGAGGAGGTTAATGTATTGGCAGGTGTATCACCACAAGACAGCTATTGGAGCTGAGAATGTATTAATCAGCACATTGAAAAGAGCAAAGGAACTAACAAATCAAGGTATAGAACTTTTCGCTTCCCCTTCTTTAAGTTATTTTCTAACAAAAAACATTGCGAAAGAGAGTTTCGGAGACGAAGCTATTGAGCATTTCGTAAATCTAGATGATTCTGACATATGGTGTGCACTCAAAGTTTGGATTAATTCCGACGATTTTCTGCTTTCTACATTAAGTCATGCCTTTGTAAATAGAGACTTGTTTAAAACTGAAATATTAGCAGAACCAGCATCAAAAGACCATATAAATACATATATAAAAAAATATATGAATAAATGGAATCTATCAGCAAACGAAGCTGAGTATTTTGTATCATCGCGAACTGTCACAACAGACATGTACAATCTGAAAGACAACAGTATAGATATACTCTATAAAAATGGAGAAATCAAGAGCATCTCCGATGCCTCTGATTTACTCAACATACAACTTCTCTCTAAAAAAGCAGAGAAGTATTATTTCTCTTATCTAAATATATAACTTTGTGAAATAAGACCTCTAATTTTATTATTGCTTTGGCGAGTAAAATAACTAAAGACAATTATAAAAAAAGCAAATTGTACACTACTTAAAACAAGAGTTAATTAATGATCCAAAAATACCCTTCCGTATTATTAGAAAATGCGGTAAATGAATTTGCTAAATTACCGGGCGTAGGTCGAAAAACGGCACTTAGACTCGTACTGCATATGCTTCGACAAGACAATAAGAGTGTCGAAAATTTCTCGTCAGCCATTTTAACTCTAAAAAATGAAGTGAAGTACTGCAAGTCATGCTACAATATTTCGGATGCCGATATTTGCCCAATCTGTGCAAATCCTGGGCGAGAGAAATCGATTGTATGTGTTGTAGAAAACATCAAAGAAGTGATGGCAATAGAAAACACTTCTCAGTTTAAAGGTTTATATCATGTATTAGGGGGAATTATATCGCCGATTGATGGTATTGGCCCCGGAGATCTTCAAATAGAAAGCCTTGTAAAACGTGTATCCGAAGGACATATTAATGAAATAATATTAGCGTTGAGCACAACCATGGAAGGTGATACAACCAATTTTTATATTTATAAAAAACTAGCTCCATATAATATCAAAATATCGATGATAGCCAGAGGTATATCTATTGGCGATGAGATTGAATATGCTGACGAAGTTACACTTGGCAGATCGATTATAAACAGAATTCTTTTCAATGAATCATTCAACCTATAAAAATAGACTTTAAAATGCTTGATAAAACACATAAGCAACTAAAACTTATCTACTGGAGTTGTGTTATAATTATGTTCACAGCTTTTGTACTGGACGTATTATATACAAGTAAATATACGCTGCCAATCGAAAACACTGGACTGGAACGATGGGGAATAATTATCACTCTTGGAGGGATATTTGCATCTTTGAAATTGCTCCATCCCCGATTGAGTGAAAGTGATAGAACAGACACAGAGACGGCGTTAAAAAAATATTTCACAAAATATATTACTCGTCTGGCTGCTTTGAATGCGATTTCGATATTTAATCTGATTTGTTTGAATCTGACAGCTATCGAAAATTTCAGATACTTGGCTTTCCTTAGTATATTTGCATTGCTTCTGTGTGCTCCTAGTAAGACACATATAGAGAATGAGACTAACATACAAGAATAAAAAAGAGAGCTATAAACAACTTAACAATAAAGCAGTATCTGATTTACTGCAATTAAATATAGGACAAAATTATGATTATTGCTGTTGACTTTGACGGAACAATTGTTGAACACGAATACCCTAGATTGGGAGCTCCCATACCATTCGCGATAGATACTTTATTGAAGCTTCAAAAAGATGGCCATGTACTCATCTTGTGGACAGTAAGAGACGGTGCTCTCCTACAAGAAGCTATTGATTATTGTGCTAAAAAAGGATTGACCTTCTTTGCTGCCAATAAAAACTATCCGGAAGAAGACCCTACGAGAGCGTCTCGAAAATTAACAGCCGAACTGTTTATTGATGACCGTAACGTTGGAGGATTACCAGATTGGGGAGTGATTTACAATGCAGTAAAAGCTGCCGAGCGTGGAGAGTTTTCTTTTGAACGCATAATGATGTCTGCCGGAGAAAATCAACAAAGAAGACGTCGCAAGAAAAACTTTTTTATTCGCTTAGGTGAAATGTTCGAACGCGATGGTTATTGACCCGAACACACCCATAAAATGAAATTATCTATTATCATTGTTAATTACAATGTAAAATATTTTTTAGAGCAATGTTTGAAGTCTATCTTGGCTTCAAACATTGCTTTTAATTATGAAATATTTATAGTAGACAATAACTCAACCGACGGCTCTATTGAATATTTGAAAGGTAAATTTCGACAATCGAACATTCACTTCATTGAGAATAAAACAAATCCGGGATTTGCGAAAGCAAATAATCAAGCCATAAAATTAGCCGAAGGAGAATACATCCTACTATTGAATCCCGATACTATTGTAGGTGAAAATGTTCTGTCTAATGTTTGCCGATTTATGGATTCCAAACCTCAATCGGGAGCCGTAGGGGTAAAAATGATAGACGGATCGGGACAGTTTCTGCCTGAATCCAAAAGAGGCTTCCCCACCCCATGGGCTTCCTTTTGTAAAATATTTGGTCTGGCTTCAATATTTCCAAAGTCCGTTTTTTGGGGAGGATATAATTTGCTATATTTGGATGAAGATAGCATACATCAAGTTCCAATATTGGCAGGAGCTTTTATGATGATACGAAAAGAGGCTTTAGACAAAGCCGGATTATTGGATGAAGCTTTCTTTATGTACGGAGAGGATATTGACCTATCGTACCGAATAGAGCTAGCAGGCTATAAAAATTACTATCTGCCCGAACGTATTATACATTATAAAGGCAAGAGCACTAATAAAAACGATTCGAAATACACGAATGCTTTTTATGGAGCAATGCAGATATTTTACAGTAAATATTATCCTCATGATAAACTGTTTTCAATATTTGTTTCGACTGGTATAAAAACTAAGGTAATGATAGAGCAGCTAGCAGGAAAACTAAAAGTATCGAAACCGAAAAAAAATATTTCCGAAGATAATATTGTCACATTTAATACAAACGATCTCAGTTACGAAGAGATAATTAATAAAATGGACAGTAATCAAAATAAAAGCATAGAATACAGAATAGAGTAAACAATAATAAAATCTTATACCCAAAATTCCAAAATCAGGAATTTTAAATAATCTAGTACACAATTCACCAAACAATATACAACTATGTTTCTTGAAAATGATATACTTAAACTTCGTTCACTAGAGCCTGAAGATTTGGACATTCTTTACAAATGGGAAAACAACACCAACCTTTGGGTGCATGGCAATACATTAACCCCTTACTCTAAACTTGCTCTAAGGCAATATATATCAGAAACACAACAACAAGATATATATGAGGCTAAACAACTTCGGTTTATGATAGAACTGAAAGCTACTAATACAGCTATTGGTACTATCGATTTATATGAATTCGATTTTCATCATAGCAGAGCAGGGATAGGAATCCTTATTGATGAAAATTACAGAAATAACAGTTATGCATTGCAAACTCTTGATTTAATCAAGGAATATGTATTTGCTTTTTTACACATAAAACAAATATTTGCCTACATAACTACCGACAATCCTCAAAGTATACGACTATTCGAGAAAGCAGGTTATAAACGTGCCGGTGAGTTAGTAGATTGGGTACATTACGATTCTATTTACAAGAATGTTTATATCTATCAACTCATAAGATCATAGACTATTATAAAATGATGGCATAATAACTATTCTACTCATAGCAAAACAATAAAAAGGTCTGAGACCTAAATTATAGAAAGAAGATGAAAGAAGATATACTAAAAGCCTGCGAGATAATGAATGCAGGAGGTATTATACTATACCCCACTGATACTATCTGGGGAATTGGATGCGATGCAACCAATGAAGATGCAGTACGCAAAGTGTACGAACTAAAAAAACGTTCGGACAGCAAATCGATGATTGTACTTATAGATGTTCCTGTAAAATTAGAATACTATCTGGACGAAGTACCCGACATGGCTTGGGATTTAATTGAAATCTCAGAGAAACCACTCACCATCATTTATGATAAGGCCCGCTATGTAGCTCCCAATTTAATAGCCGAAGATGGAACTTTGGCAATACGAGTTACTCAGGAAAAATTCTCACAAGAACTATGCAAACGATTCCGAAAAGCCATTGTATCTACATCTGCAAATGTGAGTGGAGAAGCATCTCCTCAGAATTTTTCACAAATATCGGATGTCATCAAAGATGGGGTTGATTATATTGTAGGTTTCCGACAAGAAGAAACCTCTAATCCAAAACCTTCAAGCATTATTAAATTAGGTTTAGGAGGAGAAATTAAAGTAATTAGAGAATAATACCATTTTATTAAAGGCATGGGCAAAATTTACGAAAACCAAACTATTACACAAGAAGCATTTCTTGAAGCAGGAATGTACGGCATTGAATATTTCGAATGTACTATTGAAAGATGTAATCTGTTCGAGCAAGAATTAAACGACTGCATCTTTTCTAATTGTATCTTCAAGAATTGCGACTTGTCTATGTGCAAACTGACAAACACTCAAATGAATGATATTAAATTTGAGAATTGTAAAATAATGGGAGTCGATTTTAGCCGTTGTCCTGGATTTCTGTTTGAAGTAAATTTTGTGGATTGCATTCTCGATTTTTGCTCGTTTGAGAAACTTAAGATGGCAAATACATCCTTTCGGAAGTGTTCTATGAAGGGGGTTGATCTGGTAGGAACTCAACTACAAAATACCCTTTTCGATCAAGTTAATCTTGAAGAAGCTACATTTTCAAATACCAATCTAAAAGAGGCCAACTTAAGTACTGCTTACAATTTTATAATAAGTCCTACGCAGAACAATATAAAAAAAGCTGTATTTTCTGAAAACAATCTATCGGGGCTGCTTCATGAGTTTAGCATTTCTATTGTTTAGATAAATATAGAAAAAGGAAGACATAGTACAGAACCTAAACTTAAAAATCGCACTAAAAACAACCGGATAGTAATTTAGACAGAAAAGTATTCAACCCAATAAAAGAACATATTATGGCAAAGAATATAATGAATCCTAAGGTTGATATTTTTTTAAGTGAAGCCACAAAATGGCAGGCAGAGTTCGAAAAATTGAGAACCATCATTCTTGATTGTCATCTGACCGAAGAATTGAAATGGGGAAAGCCTTGTTACTTATTTGAGAATCGAAACATCGTATTAATACACGGGTTTAAAGAATATTGTGCAATTCTATTTTTCAAAGGTTCTCTATTAAAAGATCCCAATAATATTCTAGTCCAACAAACTGAGAATGTTCAGGCAGCACGACAAGTTCGGTTCACTAATATTCAAGAAATAGTTAACATAGAACCAATCCTAAAAGCCTATATCTATGAAGCTATTGATATTGAAAAGTCTGGTTTGGAAGTAAATTTCAAGAAGAATACTGAATTTAAGATTCCTGAGGAATTTCAAAAGAAATTAGATGAGATACCAGCCTTAAAAACGGCTTTTGAATCATTAAGCCCGGGACGTCAAAGAGCCTACATTCTGTATTTTTCTGCACCCAAACAAATAAAAACCCGAGAATTGAGGGTAGAGAAATACACACAACAAATTCTCTATGGTAAGGGATTAAATGATTAATAATCCTACATGACTCAGCATTCAAGAAAAAAATGGAATAAGATCCTGTAAAATTGCAATAGAATATAACAATATATTAGCTTCTGCATATTTTCCGAATTTGATTGTTTAAAAGCTTCTTTCTTTGTATTCTTATTTGTAAATTTGAAGTTCATAAGATTTATAGGTATGTCAGAGAAAAGCACTTTTAACAGTTTTATAGCCTGGAAGAACAGGAATGTCAAAGAACAGCACTTTATTATTTTTCTAAGTTTTCTTGTTGGTATACTTACTTCTGCCGCTGCGCTTATACTTAAAACAATAATTCATTTTATACAGCACCTTCTTACTGATAATTTCACTGATTCACATGTCAATTTTTTATATCTGATTTATCCCGTAGCAGGTATTCTCATAGCTGGACTTTTTGTAAAATATGTGGTAAGAGATGATATTAGTCATGGAGTAACTAAAATTCTCTATGCCATATCGCAACGCAAAAGTTATATAAAAGCTCATAATATGTACACCTCTATCCTCGCGAGTTCTGTAACAATTGGTTTCGGGGGATCCGTAGGAGCCGAGGCACCTATTGTACTGACAGGTGCAGCTATTGGTTCAAACTTAGGTCGTGCTTTCAAAATAGAACAACGTCATTTAATGCTACTTATAGGCTGCGGAGCTGCCGGAGCCATTGCTGGTATCTTTAAAGCACCCATTGCAGGTTTAGTTTTTGTTATCGAAGTATTGATGCTCGATTTAACAATGACTACTGTGCTTCCTTTATTGATAACATCTGTTACTGCTGCTACCTTTGCTTATATGACTACTGGCACAGGAGCAATGTTCAGATATGCTTATGTCGAAATATTTCATCTAGAACGCATACCTTATGTAATTCTTTTAGGTATATTTTGCGGACTTGTTTCCTTATACTTCACAAGAGCAATGAATGCCATCGAAAATGTATTTCGCAAACTCAACTATTGGCAGAAATTCGCACTTGGAGCAAGCTTATTAAGTGTGCTTATTTTCCTTTTTCCTCCTTTCTATGGTGAAGGTTACGACACAATAGATTCTTTATTAAGCGGACTAAAAGACAATGAATCTATTATGAATGGTAGTTTATTCTATCCTTTGAAAAATTCATCTTGGGGAATTGTCGGACTATTAGTTTCCTTACTTATATTTAAAGTATTTGCATCTAGTGCAACCAATGGAGGTGGTGGTACCGGTGGTATTTTTGCACCTTCGTTATTCCTTGGTTGTATAGCAGGCTTTGTATTTGCATATATCCTTAACCAACTTCATCTATCACCATTTCTTCCTCACGAAAATTTCGCACTTATGGGTATGGCAGGAGTTATGGCTGGGGTTATGCATGCACCTTTAACTGGAACATTCCTTATCGCGGAATTAACTGGTGGATATGAATTATTACTTCCTCTTTTAATCGTTTCTACGATCTCATATGCCACAATCAAATTATTTGAACCTCATAGTATATACGCTATGCGATTGGCTAAAAAAGGCGAGTTGATAACTCATCAAAAAGACAAGGCTGTCTTAACACTTATGGATTTGAAATCGCTGATAGAACACAACTTTCAAGCCGTGAATCCAGACATGACTTTGGGTGATATGGTAAAGGTAATTACTCAATCATCGCGAAATATTTTTCCGGTAGTAGATAATGATGGAAAACTTAGTGGAGTTGTATTAATAGACAATATACGGAACATTATGTTCCGACCCGAGTTATACGATAAGTTTAAGATTACCCGCTTTTTGGTGTCTCCTCCTGCGGTTATTAGCATCAATATGCACATGGAGGAAATCATGTCTCTATTCGATAAAACAAAAGCTTGGAATCTACCTGTTATTGATGAGAATGGCAAATATTTGGGATTTGTATCCAAATCGAGCATCTTGAATAACTATCGTAAGGTGTTAGTTGATAATTTCTCTGAACGCGATTAAGGTCACCAACTTTTTTATTGCTTAGGTAGCAGGGCAATAGAAGCCTGTCATAAATTAAGATATAAAAGATATTTACGAAATATTAATGGATAAAAAAGATTTACGAATCGTCTTTATGGGTACACCAGACTTTGCTGTGGCAAGTTTGCGTGTATTGGTTGAGAATAACTATAATGTAGTAGGAGTTATAACCATGCCCGATAAACCAAGTGGCAGAGGGCATAAAATACAACATTCGGCTGTAAAACAATATGCATTAGAGCAGAACCTACCTATTCTTCAACCCGAAAAGCTAAAGAACGAAAACTTTATAGAAGAACTAAAGGCTTTAAAAGCCGATCTTCAAATTGTAGTAGCATTCAGAATGTTACCCGAGGTAATTTGGGATATGCCACGCCTTGGAACATTCAACCTACATGCCTCTTTATTGCCTCAGTACAGAGGTGCAGCACCTATTAACTGGGCAATTATCAACGGCGAAAAAGAAACTGGAGCAACTACATTCTTCTTGACACACGAAATTGATACAGGTAAGATAATAGCACAAGAACGCATTCCTATTGGAGAATCGGACAATGTTGGAAAGATACATGACGAGCTAATGAATATGGGTGCAAAACTTGTACAAAAGACTGTTGACCTACTTCTCGAAGATAAAGTAGACGCTATCCCTCAAGAGCAATTCTTCAATAATGAGACAGAGCTAAAATCAGCTCCTAAGATATTTAAAGAAACATGCCGCATAGACTGGAATAAGTCTGTTGAGCAAATCTATAATCACATTAGGGGATTATCTCCCTACCCTGTTGCTTGGACTGAACTATATACTATTGGAGAAGAGCCGATAGCAGCAAAAATATATTCAGCCAATAAAATTCAGACCGAATTACAACTTCCCGTAGGTAGCATCTCTACAGATAATAAAACATATTTGCAGATTGCATGCATGGAAGGAGCTATTGAAGTCAAAGAGATACAACTACCAGGAAAAAAGGCTATGAAAATAGATGAACTCCTTAGAGGTTATAAATTTCCCGAAGGCAGCTATTTTAAATAAGACTACATATACAAACTAATATTTGCACTATAAAAATATCAAATAATGCAGAAAGTAATCAAATCGACTGATCTGAATACAGATCTTAAAAATATATTATCGGCAATTCCTCATGATAAACTATTTATTCTAACAGATAGAAATTCAGAGGAGCTATGTTTTCATCTTATCAATAATCTGGATGAAATAAAGAATGCTGGAAAAATAACCATAGAAGCTGGAGATAATAACAAGAATCTGGAGAGTCTTTCTACTATCTGGACATTCTTATGTAACAATGGAGCAACACGCAATTCTCTCCTTATCAATCTTGGAGGAGGAATGATTACCGATATAGGCGGATTTGCTGCCGCCTCTTTTAAACGTGGCATAAAGTGCGTAAATATACCTACTACCTTACTTGGAGCCGTAGACGCTGCTGTGGGAGGGAAAACAGGTATCAATTTCAATGGTCTAAAAAATGAGATTGGAGCTTTTGCGGCTGCCGAAACGGTATTGATAGACTCGGTATTTTTCAGATCACTTGACCATTCTAACTTCATGTCCGGGTATGCAGAAATGCTGAAACACGGGCTTATTTCAAATGAATCAACTTGGGTAAAACTTCTTCAATTCGATACTCGCAATATTGACTATCAAATTCTAAAAGAATTAGTGGTTGAATCGGTAGAAGTAAAAGAAGACATTGTCGAAAAAGATCCTTTAGAAAAGAATATTCGCAAGTCTTTGAATCTTGGTCATACTATAGGACATGCTTTCGAAAGCTTATCCTATACAATGAAACAACCTATGCAACACGGTTATGCAGTAGCTTGGGGAATTGTATGTGAGTTATATCTGTCTCACAAGAAATGTAATTTCCCCAAAGATAAGCTATGGCAGACCTTATCGTTCATCAAAGAGAACTATGGCACATTCTACTTCGGTTGTGACGAATATGAGGCTCTATACGAGTTAATGAAGCACGATAAGAAGAATGCTTCAGCTGATGAAATCAATTTCACTCTATTGTCTGATATAGGGCATTGCTTATTGAATCAAACAGCTACAAAAGAAGATATATTTGAGTCTATTGACTTTTTAAGAGAATCAATAGGAGCATAATATGTAGACCGATTAACTATATAAGATAATTAAAAAGGAGCTAATATTTATATTAGCTCCTTTTTCT
>NZ_CVRU01000164.1 GCF_001261715.1 Dysgonomonas sp. HGC4
GATAAAAATATATTTTTATCGCCAATAGCAGCATCTATATTTATAAGAACATCAACATTATCTGTTATAAATTGATCTAAGTCAACTTTATTCATAAATGGCATAAGTTTTACTTTATCTCCTAAATTATGATCATTAATAGGTTTCATAACTTTTTTAATATCTCTTTTCATTAAGAGCTTAGTAAGAGATCCAAATCTATTTTCATAATATGTATTGCGAACACCTCCTATTATTAATAATTCAAATTTAAAATCAACTTTTGATAAAAATTCAATAACTGGCCGTATACTTCTACGCCCATAAAGCGAACCAATGTAAGCCAATTTAATAATATCATTAGAAGTATAGGAAACATTTAGAGATTTCTTTTCCCCTACAAATAAAAATGGATTCTCTAAAACTGTAGCCTTCCCTGTATCAAAACCACATTTCACATACTCTTCTATTACTGAATTATTGGTATGTGTCACAATATCAGCAAAATTCCAGTATTTTCGTTCTAATTTTTTTGCAATATTCTTCTTTATAATACTATGAGAGTTATAAGGATTTAGAAAAACAGGATCTCCAAAACTAGCGACCCATTTTACTTTTGGGTACATTTGTTTCACGAAAAACCCGATTTCATGTAGAAAAAAAGGCTCAGATCTAGTTATAATAAGGTCATAGGTCGCGAAATTATAATCATCATAATTATCCTTAACAATATTCACAAAATTTCTTTTTTCGACCCCAACTATTTTTTTTTGAACCTTAGAGAAAAGTTCGTTAGACTTATCCTTTACAATAAATTCTCGTGTAATACCATTAATATTAACAGCACCCGTACTTAATATATCGACATGACAATTATTTTCAAGTAAGCCTATAACGATCTTGCGAGCAACAATTCCTTCAGGATTTTTCTCAGACCATATTTCTGTAGAAACAAATAATATTTTCATATTAATTAAAATATATTTTATTAAGAAAAGATGAATAATAAATCCTGCACATGGTTTTCCCAATATAAAGCATTCTTATCTTTATATTTTTTCATATTCTCAACTATAGGGTTCATAACTGATCTTTCTCTGATAATTTCTAAAAGTACTTTTCGAATTCCCTCTACACTATATGCATCCACTTTCATCCCAATACCATTATTATAAGCATAATCTCCCAGCTCCGTATTAGTACAATAAAATCCAGGTTTAGAAAACACGATACTTTCAAAAAACTTATTTGATATTGCATATTTAACATTAGGATCTTTACTTGGATATACAGCCCATACAAGATCGGACAAATCATAGATACATTTTATATCATCATAGTTATATCTTCCAAAAAAGAAAACATTTGTATATCCTGTTGCAAAATCTTTAAATCGACTAACATCAGGACCATCCCCAAAAAATAACAGATCAATATTCAAATCTTTTACTGCACTAATAAGATTCTTCATAACTTCAAAATATCTTAATCCTCCAATAAAAGATATTTTTAATCGTCCTCTATCATGCTCAAAAGCGGGTAATTTATCTGTCATTATATTTTCGAAAGGCTTATTTTCTATTATCATTTTGTCACCTTTGAAAAACCTATACTTAGGTTCAAAGAATCTAGATGCTAAAATAATGGTATCTGTTTTTTTTAAAGATATTTTTTCTATGAATCTAAGCGCTTTATGAATAAATGAGGTATTGGCTGTTGGTATATCAAGATTCTCATAGACTAATTTCATTTTCTTTCCTTTACATAGAGAAGCAAGAAAAAGCATATCCCAATGTGAAGCGATAATATGATCTGGATTAATCTCTTTAATCCTCTTTTTCACAAAACGAAAGTATGAAAATAAACTCAATAGTTTACTCAACACACTCCCATAGGGAGTATTCGACATATACATATATTCTTTACAATTAAGATATTCTTTGCATTCTCGATTATCTCTATTCCAAGAAATTACACTAAGATCAAAAATCCTTGCATTTTCTAGAGTTTTCAGAATCTTAACATTTCGAACATTTATTGGATATGAACTATCTAACAATAAGATTTTCTTTTTCATTCAAAAAACAATTTATATGGTAAATAAAGATTGAAAGGGGGTTCTGTCTGCGTAATTAAAATATAACACATATTAAGAAGAGAATAAACTACTATTCCTATAAATATTAAAGATTTTATAGTATTATTTTCTGACAACTTTATGAAATATGATAATAACACTGGCTCAACAGAGGCAAATAACCAACTCGTCCTATTTGCTAAATAAAAACTCAAAGAAAAAGCTAAAAAAGTCACTATAGACAAAAAGTATGCATTGTATACAACTTTAAAA
>NZ_CVRU01000165.1 GCF_001261715.1 Dysgonomonas sp. HGC4
ATTAAAGCATTATATATATCAATAGTATTTATATAATTACAAAGCACATAAGCCTATGAAAAGTAATACCAGAAAAACTTTGGATGAGTTTATTATTGAAAGACAAGACGACTTTCAATATTCAACAGGAGAATTATCTCGCCTTCTTAACTCTATACTATTAGCAGCTAGAGTAGTAAGCTACAAAGTAAGAAAAGCCGGTCTAATAGACATTATTGGTGCAGTAGGAACTACAAATATACAGGGTGAAGATCAGCAGAAGCTCGATTTGTATGCTCATAATGTATTTGTGGAAACACTAGTCAACCGAGAAATTGTTTGCGGAATAGCATCTGAGGAAAATGATAATTTTATAACTATTCAAGGGTTAGATCAATCTCATAATAACAAGTATGTTGTTTTGATGGATCCTCTTGATGGATCTTCAAATATTGATGTTAATGTTTCGGTGGGAACTATTTTTTCTGTTTATCATCGAATTTCTCCCGTTGGTACACCCGTTACTATGGAAGACTTTCTACAACCGGGAGTAAATCAGGCCGCAGCAGGATATATCCTTTATGGAACTTCTACAATGATTGTTTACACAACAGGTGCAGGTGTTAATGGTTTCACTCTAAACTCTGCTATTGGCAGTTTTTATTTGTCACATCCTAACATGAGATGTCCTGAGGATGGTAATGTATATTCGGTGAACGAAGGTAATTATGTACATTTTCCGCAAGGGATTAAAAACTATATAAAGTATTGTCAGGAAGAAAAGGAGAACCGCCCTTATACATCACGCTACATAGGAAGTTTAGTTTCTGACTGTCATCGTAATCTCATTAGGGGGGGGGTATACCTATATCCATCTACTTTGAAAACACCTAAAGGTAAGCTACGTCTATTGTATGAGTGTAACCCTATGGCTTTTATTACAGAACAAGCCGGTGGGCGTGCCTCTGATGGTAAAAGACGTATTCTAGAACTAACGCCTACGGAACTTCATCAGCGTACACCTTTCTATTGTGGAAGTAAAAGTATGGTAGACAAGATAGAAGAATTTATTGCAAACGAAGAAGAAAAGACAGAGTAATGAACCATTTGTTGTTTTATTCCTAAGAAATAATAGACTCTTCTACTTACACTTACTAAAGCAATAGACAGACATGATACCTTTAATAGTATTATTTTCTCAAAAATTATTTGAAATGGTTTGTTAATTATAAATTTTTTATAACTTTGCAAATATCATAATGAAACAAGAAATGAATTT
>NZ_CVRU01000166.1 GCF_001261715.1 Dysgonomonas sp. HGC4
GATTTCTTTCTTGGGTATATTTGTAATACACAGAAGTATTATCAAGAAAAATAAATAACCAGAAGTGATGTAATGAATTTACTTCTGCTGGTTTTAATGCCAATATTATTTGTATAAACAGATTAAGGAATAAGTAACTGTAATATATCGTTTCTTTCGAGCATATAGTCGAACTCAATAAAATATAATTAACATGAAATTTAAAAATTTACTTATTGCACTAACAGTTGTTAGTTGCTTATTTTCTGGTTTTACATCATGTAGTGATAACGATGACAATGAAAAAGCTCCGATTATTGGAACTTGGAATCTAAAAACTACAACAAATGAAGCTGGAGTTAAAGTAGCAGATATGATAACCGACTTTGAGTTTGGTGAAGATGGTGCTGTTTTAGGAGCTATCATAGAAGGTGCCCTAGCTCAATACGGAGTCAATGGTGAAGGATTAGCTAAAAAAATAGACTACGTTAAAGCACAGTTCCAAGAAGATGGTAAGGTCAATATATCATTCAAAGAAACAGGGGCTTCGCAAGAAACCAATCTTTCCAAATTTGTAGATCTACATTACTACACCAGTGTTGATGGTAAAGTTGTATATATAGGAGTCGAAAAAGAGGTTGTAGCTGAGTTACTACCACTGCTAGGCTCTAATATAGATGCTAGTAAACTCTTAAGTATATTGGTCGAATCGGATAAATATTACTCTATTCCTCTAAATCTTGAGATTGAAAACAATTATGCTAAATTCTATCTTAAAAAAGATTATTTAGCTAAAGTGGCAACTGTAGTAGGAGAAATGGGACTATTACCAGAAGGTTTTGACTTTATTCCAGAATGGCTACAAGAATTATCAGAAAATAAAGATGTAAAACTTGACGTTGGCCTCGGCTTTATAAAATAAAATTTGAAGTAAATAATAAGAGTCACGAAT
>NZ_CVRU01000167.1 GCF_001261715.1 Dysgonomonas sp. HGC4
GCGAAGAAGAGTCTGGATCGGTTTATAACTTGTTTGGTTATAGCAAAGATCAGCACAATTTTAAACATTCAAAGTTTTCAAAAAATAGCAACATCAATAAACTAAAGTAAAAAAATTAAATTCATCAAATGAGACTATTATTTTCATTAGTAAGAAGTGTCTATTTTATCATAGTAACTAGTTGTAGTAATAAGAAACTTAGGTATTATTTTTCCGTTTTTTTTATTAAAAATGATAAATCTTAAATTTAATTTCATAAGTTTCTAATTTGACTGGTAAAAGCAAATATTCGAAATTTTTTATTATAGATGAGATTGACACTGCAAATCGTATTTTTTGTAGACTTAACAATAAATACTACATCTGAGGTATTATTTTTCACATAAAGATCATATCTGAAATAATATCAGATAATAAGGTTAAGCAACGACAAAGGCGTATAATCACACGACCCATCAAGTAGTTAGATACTTTTTTATTCTTACATATACCTGTTGTTTATTAAAAAAAGGCTCAGTATATCAGGATCTAGCTTTCTGCAATTTCAGAACTTGTTATCTTGTGTTTATCTGCGTATGAACTTAAAAAAAGAGTCAGCGCACCATCGCTCGTGATATTATGAGTAGTGCCAAAACTATCTAATAGAGCAAAAATAGATATCATTAATGCTGTTCCTGCATCGTCAATACCTAAAACTACATGAATTAACCCTAATGAAGTAATGAGAGTTCCACCGGGTAATCCGGGTGCAGCAATTGCAAAAATACCAAGTAGAGGTATAAAAATAAGCATCTTATCTAGACCTGGCATTGTCCCATACAATAATTGAGATACAGCTAATGAAAGAAAGACAACGTCTAATATAGAACCTACAAAATGTATATTTCCAAATAGAGGAATAGCAAAATCTCTCACATCGTTTCTCAGTACCGGACTCTTTTTAGTTTGTTCTATTGCAATACTTAGGCTTGCTGCCGAAGATTGAGTACCTAATGCTGTGAGAACCACCGGTCCATAATATTTAAGAACTTGCCACGGATTCTTCCCGGAATATATTCCAGCTGAACTATAGAGAATCACCATCCATGTAATATGGCATAAGATAGTAATAATCAAGATAGCAAAAAAGATGGGGAGTCTCGAAGCTAACGCTCCTTCGTAAGCTAATACACTAAAGTTTGTAGCTATGAACAGTGGTAATATGGGGATTAAGAATTTTTTCACCATTGTAAATACGAGACTTTGAAACTCGTATAATGCACTTTCTATTTTATCGGCTTTTGTCCATATTATGGATAATCCTAACATGAATGCTAGAACTAATGCACTTAGTACCGACATTAAAGGGGGAATATCTAATTTGAATATCATTTCCGGAAGCTCTTTTAATGTTTCCGTAGTGGGAGCAATATTTAACAAGGGTATTGTTTTGTAGCCAACTAAAGCAGCCAAAGAGGCACTTCCAACACAAGAAACATAAGCTAAAATCAAGGAAACACTTAATAATTTCGATGCATTCTTTTTTAAGCGTGTTATTGATGGAGTGATAAATCCAAAAATAAGGAGAGGTATCAGAAAAAATATAATTTGTCCTAATACATGCTTTAAAGGCAGAATAACACTTATCACCTCTTTATTGGCGATCTGCCCAATCAACAACCCTATAAGTACAGCTAAAAATAATCTGAAAGTAGTATTTGAAAGAATATTTCTCATTACAAGTTTAATTAGTCTCTTAAATTCAAAAATAAACAAAGAATCCCACAAAATGTAGGATTCCCTGATTTCTTATAATATATTTTTAATATCCCGGATTCTGAGGGGTTATACCTAAATCTTCACCTTTTTCTCCCGTAGGTATTGGGAAGCGGTAATGTTTGCCTCTCACATTGTCATATTTTGCATGCAAATGTTTGTATACTTTTGCAAAAAAAGCACTAACAGTACTGCCGTCTCTTCCTGTTCCTCCTGCTGTTTTATATGAACTGTCGAAATGTTCGAAGTCTTTCACTGTTTTTACTGTCGCTATTAATGTTTTCCAGCGTACCAAATTCAGCCAGTTTTTTTGCTCATACACAAACTCATATCCCCATTCTTTGCGGACATCATTAACTGTAAGTGATTTCAGATTATGTGATGTATTACCATAGGCTCTTTCTCTAACTTGATTAACAAGAGGTAGAGCTTCACTAGTTTTTCCCGACTCGGCTAATGCTTCGGCTTTGATAAGTAATACTTCAGCATAGCGTATCTCTATGCGATCTACTTCATTTGTTGTGATTGCATGGTTTACACTGTTTTCATAACTGCGATCAATACCTTTGCCAAAGCGTGGTAGGGTAACAGGAGGCAAGAAATAATATCCTTTATTATTTTCTTGTGGATTTTCCAGATAGGTTGTATATGAGAACTCTCTGCGTGTATCAGCTACATCCCAATCATCGTGTTGCTTTACATTTGAAGGCCCTATGTGGTTATCTTTAGTAAGGTCAAAAGCAAAGGTAAATGCACAGTGAGTCTGATGATTGCCTTGTGCATCTACAGCATCACCATCATGACGTATTGTAAAGATATGCTCGGGTGCTTTGCTTTCATTCGATCTACCAAATAGTTTGGTGTAATCTCTCAACAAACTGTACTTTCCACTCTTGATCACTTTATCGGCATACTCTACAGCCTTGGCAAGTTTCGCATTATCAACATGAACATGTACAGGGTCGGAAGTGCTGTTGGCTATCTCAGCTAGTTGATCTTGTGTCAATGGATTGTGTCCCCATGCAAGATATACCCTCGCTAGAATGGCATTCGCAGCTCCTTTCGATGGAATAATAGGGCTGCTGTCATATTCGGGTAAATCAGCCTCAGCTTCGGTTAGGTCTTTTACTATTTGAGTATATACATCATTAATAGATGAGCGTGTTTTAACTGCAGTTCCGGTTTGTAGTACTAATGGAACTTCTCCAAATAGTTGAACCAGATATGAGTAAGAAAGTCCTCTTAAAAATTTAGCTCTGGCAATAGACACTTTTTTGGTTGCTTCAGAAACAGCAGTCGAAACACTAATTTTTTCTATCGCATCGTTTGAAGTGCCAACAGCTTGATACAATCGGCTATAAACTTTAACAGGATACCATGTTGTAGGTTTTGTTTCGAAGCGGCTTACCTCCGGCCCTGCCTCGTTTTCTTCTCCTTCGAAACTGATGGTACCCTCTGTAGCCGATTCTATAAGAAAGGAGAAAGAAGAACTAACTGTCTGAAGTGGTCCATATGCACCATTGACAAGGGCAACAGCCTCTTCGTCACTTTTAACAACGCTTGAACCACCAACAATAGAACTTTCGTCGTCTTTATCGTTGCAGGAAGAGAATGCAACAAGCAATACTAAGGCTAATAAAGCCTTGGATAACACTAACTTTTTCATACTTGTAAAATTGTTAAATTATTAAGATATATGTATTAAATTCAAATCAAAGTGTGATTTTTTTTAGCCTAGAATGAAAGTTCCATCCCAGCCATAAATGTGCGTGCAGTAGGATATGCACCTATGTCCAAACCGCTTGATATTTCGGGATCGTAGCCTTTGTAATTTGATATTGTTACAAGATTCTGAGCAGCCGCAAATAGGCGAAGCTTTACTGGGTATTTCTTGAATTTAATATTATAGCCTACTGTCAGATTATTGATCTTGAGGTAGGAAGCATCTTCAACATACCGACTGTCGATATAAGAATAAGGGCGGGTGCCTGTAATATACGGAAGTCTGTTGGATGGGTTTGACGGCGTCCAGCTATCAAGTAGTGCTGTCGACATATTGTAGCTATCGGTCGGATGTTCCAATGTACGACGTAATGAATTATAAACCTTATTACCCTTAGAACCTTGAAGAAGAAGAAAGAAATCGAAATTTCGATAGATCAATGAAGTAGAAAAACCATATATAATATTGGGTTGTATACTACCTAATACTGTTCGATCATATTGATCTATCTTGCCATCAGGTGTACCGTTGGGACCACTTACATCTACAAATTTAAGATCTCCGGCTTTAGGAATTCCGTTGGTTGTAGTAGGAAGTTTGGATACATCTTCACCCGTCTGTACAATTCCGTCGAAGATAAGCCCATAGAATGACCCCAAAGATTCGCCGACTTGTAATATCTGCTCCGAATTATTGCCTTGAAGCAACCTCTTGGTACTTCCCATATCTGTTATTTTATTTATATTGTGGGCAATATTTGCATTAGCGATCCATGTAAGATTTTTGTTGTCAATCAATGTTGCATTTACAGCAAATTCAATTCCTTTATTGGTTACATTTCCTATGTTTTCTAATTGTTCAATTACTCCTTGTGAGGCATCTACAGGTACATTCAATAATAAATCGGATGTTTTTTTGTAATAAATGTCTGCAACTAGATTCAGGCGGTTCTGAAAAAATCCAGCATCAGCTCCGATATTATATTGAGTGGTAGTTTCCCATTTTAGGTTTGAATTTCCTAAATTGTCTTTTTTATATGCAGCTCCACCATTATAATGGTTTGCTTTGTAGCTTTGGGCATATTCATAGTCTCCGATCTCTTGATTACCAACTGTTCCCGCAGACATTCTTAATTTAAAATTATTAAGAGAGTGCTGGTTCTTTAGAAAATTTTCCTGTTCCAGATTCCACGATAAACCGATAGAAGGAAAGTAGCCCCAGCGGTGCTCTTTTGCAAAGCGTGAAGAATTATCGGCACGAATAGTTGCTGTAAGATTATACCTT
Organism: Dysgonomonas sp. HGC4; assembly: GCF_001261715.1. Classification (GTDB taxonomy): domain Bacteria; phylum Bacteroidota; class Bacteroidia; order Bacteroidales; family Dysgonomonadaceae; genus Dysgonomonas_A. The sequence goes on from NZ_CVRU01000167.1 coordinate 4,763, forward strand.
TGCTCTAATGTGTAATTAACCCTGCCTATAACCGAATGCAATGAAGCTGTTGATATGCCTGATACGGGAGGGTAAGCCACAGCACCATCCGCTAAATTATTGTGTTTTAATGATTCGTTTGTAAAATGGGTTGCAATAGATGTAACATAGTTTATATCTGACTTCTGATAGGTATAGCCACCTAATAAATCGATATAATTTGCATCGTTTATCTGCTTGGTGTATCCCAATGTATTTTCAGTTTGAAATGTTTCATATCTTTTTGTTCCGATGCCACCAATGCCTTGTTCTGCAAGACCTATGGCAGTGTAGGATGGAGCGAAGAAGTTTTGTGTAATATTGCTAACATCCGTACCTAAACTTACTTTTGCAATCAATCCTTCAAGAATTGTATAACGGAGAAGGAAGTTACCCAACAATGAGTTGTTGATGGTTTCGGCTACGCTATTTTCTAAATCTGACACCGGGTTAACCGCTTTGCTGCCTATCGCAAAATAGGCATACTCATATGGATTCTTGTAATTATAGCTACCATCGCTATTATAGATAGGTACCACAGGAGGCATAAACAATGCATAGGTGAGAGAATTGGTAATTCCTGCCGAGAAAGGTGAAGAATTGTAGTTCACAGGTTCAGTAGTAGTGAGGCTGTTTTGAGTACTTTTTCCAAAAGTAACAAAAACACTCGCTGTAAGATTTTTGTATAAATTTCTATCTAGATTTACACGAGCATTGTAACGTTTAAATCCTGAATTTATAATGATTCCTTCTTGGTCTATGTAGTTTCCTGATATCAGATAACGTGTTTTATCGTCTCCTCCGCTGATAGATAATTCGTGATTTTGAGTTGTTCCTGTTCTTAATACAGCATCTTGCCAGTCATAGCCTTTGCCCAACTTTAGGATTTCATCATCAGTGAAATTTCCTTTGTTATTGAAATAGTCTTTTTGAACTCTTGCCCACTGGCTGGCATTCATTAAATCCAGCTTTTTAGCAGGTTTGCTCCATCCCGTAAAATGTCTGTAATTGACAGAAGTTTCGCCTCGCTTACCTTTTTTTGTAGTAATAATAATTACTCCATTGGCTCCACGTGAGCCGTAAATGGCAGTTGCAGAAACATCTTTTAGTACTTCAATGGATTCGATATCAGCAGGATTGATGGATGCTAAAGGATTTATGCTGCTTTCGATGCTGCCCAACCCAGTCTTAGTAGAACTGGCATCTCTATAAAAAATAAAGCCGTCGATTACATACAGAGGATCATTATTAGCATTAATGGAATTGCCTCCCCGAATGCGAATAGAAGCTGCTTCGCCAGGTTGTCCTGAACCCTGCTTTACGTTTAGACCAGCTACTGATCCGGCTAACATTCCATCGATTGTTGGTGAGACATTATTCTCTAACAGAAGTTTAGGCACCGAGGAGACTGCTCCCGTTAGTTCTTGTCTTCTCTGAGTACCATAACCGACAACAACAACTTCATTTAAACTATTTACATCTTCAATCAGAGCTATCTTAATTGATTCTTTTTCCTCAGAAATATTTATCTCTTGCGATTTATAACCGATAAAGCTTATAACTAATGTTATTGGTAGTTTATTGGGTGATCGGAGTATAAAAGTTCCTTCACCATCAGAGGTTACTCCATTTGTTGTTGATTTTTCTGCAACAACAGCACCAATAATAGGCTCTTTGGTCTTCTCATCGAAGATATATCCTGTCAGATATGTTTGTGAATAAAGGGTAATTGAGTAAAATAATAACCCTAAAAAAACATAAATATGTTTATTAACACTTGAAAAGGGGCTTTTTACCCTAAAAAAAAAGATTACTTTTGTCATGATAATTTTTATCAAGAGCACTTCCAATACCAATTGCCGTCGGAGGAGGAAGTGTTCGTTTTTTATTGAAACTTCATATTATTTTAACTAGCTACACGATATAATTAGTCATACCAATAGTTTGAAGATCTATTGTAAAGACATGTATATAGAGTATCTAAATTATTTGAGATCTACAGTGAGAGCTTTTGCCTACTAGACAAATTTAGCAGCGCATTCGCATTCGTGAAAAAGAAAGGGAAAGAGTTAAGTTTGTGTAGATAAATGTAAAAGGGAATTTGGAGATAATCGAAATAAGATTCAGATTATTCAAAGGTGCCCATAATTTGTTTTTCATTCCAGATAATATTTTCATTCCAGTTTTTTTATTATCACTAGTTAATTCATAGTGCAAATTTATTATTTGTTAACGAACCTTGAAATACCATAATTGCGGTATTTTATTAACCTAAATATGGTATTTTTTAGGTCTTATTTAATTATCCCCCCTCTATACCCCATACGAATACTACTATATACCAATAGATATTATAGATAGATTAAACTGAGATGTCTTGTTTGAAAATGAAAACAACCATGATATTAATAACAGATATAACAATGTGGATTCTTCTTGACTAGATAACATACATTACTTACTTTTGATAATACTATACTATTACTATTTGTTAATAATAGAGTATAAATCACATCGAATTGCATTTTTGTTTATTCCCAAGAATGATTTAGTCATTTAGAGTTCGTTGAATTCTATTTTAGTTTATTGGGATGCACCTCAAATATAAAAAATTATTAGTATTAATA
>NZ_CVRU01000168.1 GCF_001261715.1 Dysgonomonas sp. HGC4
AAATCGTTGGGGTACTTTTACTGGATGTGGTGAGCATGTCATTTTACCTACTAATATGACAATTCTTCCTGTATGTATTTTTTATGGTTTTAAAGGTAGTGTTGATTTACCTCTGACCTTAGAAGATATAAGCTACAATTCATTTACAAACTCCAACTTAACCAAAGGGCTTATTCTTCCTGCAAGCTTAAAGAGAGTCCAAAATAATGCGTTTTCTGGTATGACTATTCCTTCTCTAGACTTTTCTGCTTGTATTAACTTGGAGGAACTTGGTGAACAATCTTTTAATGGATTTAAGTCAAATTTGGGTATTTTAGATTTTTCAAAAAATAAATCTTTGACACGTTTTTTAAAGGAAGGTCTAAATCGTTGGGGTACTTTTACAGGATGTGGCGAGCATGTTATTCTACCTACTAATATGACAGTTCTTCCTCCATGTACATTCTATGGTTTTAAAGGTAGTGTTGACTTACCTCAAACGATTGAAACTATTAGCTTCAGTTCATTTTCAAATTCAGTTTTAACCAAAGGGCTTATTTTACCTGCAAGCCTGAAAAAAGTTGAAGATAATGCCTTTTCGGGTGTGTCGGCACCTTCTCTAAACTTTTTGGCATCTATAAATTTGGAAGAACTAGGAAACAATATTTTTAATGGTTTTAAATCTAACCTAGGTATCCTTGATTTTTCTACAAATAAATCCCTTACAAGATTTTTGAGAGAAGGTATGGGGCGTTGGGGTACCTTCACTAATTGTAATCAACACGTTATTCTACCAGTCAATTTAACAGCTATTCCTTCATGTTCCTTTTATGGATTTAAAGGCAGCGTTACTTTCTCTCCAGTATTGGAGACAATAGGCGAATCAGCTTTTGCAAACTCGGTATTAACTAAAGGGATTGTCTTTCCAAACAGTTTAAAGACTATCGGCACAAAAGCCTTTTACAATAGCACAATTCCAAGCGTAAGCTTTGAACAAATGGATCCAGGACAATCTGGTGTTTCATGTTTTTAATCTCCGAAGAAACTTTTCTTTATAAAAACAAACTAATGGAAATTAAAAATAAGTAAACAATATGAATTCAAAATATATCACTATTGTATTATGCCTGCTATGGGGTATTCTCCCACTACAATCTCAGACTAATACTAAAAAACAACCCTCTCTCGAAGAGATCGGTACAAGTGCATTTCAAGGAGCTACAATCGGACAAGGAATGATTCTTCCGGCTTCTTTAAAAAGTATTGGCAATAATGCATTTCAAAATGCAACGATTCCCTGTATGAATTTCACTAAATGCATAAATCTTGAGCAAATAAACCCCAATGCTTTTAATAGCACAACCTTGACAAATGCTAATGTTCTGGATTTCAACAACAGCAATAAGCTCCGCTGTTACATAAGCGGCACACAAAGTGGATCCAGTTTTGCCAACTTTAGCGGTGAAGTAATTTTGCCGAGGGAAGTAGTCATGGCCTTACACAAAAATTCATTGAAAACCATAGCAGAAAGTGCTTTTGAGAATAGTACAATTGGCAGTGTTGACTTTCTGGGATGTGCAAACCTTGAAGAGATTAGTGCAAATGCTTTTCGTAATATGAAATTAACAGAACAGGTAACTATTGACCTGTCAGTTATGGTTAAACTTACTGCAATAGGAAATGCAGCCTTTCAAAAAAGTAATCTGACCAAACTTATATTGCCTAGCTCTTTAAAGAATATTGGAAACAACACGTTCGAAGCTTGTACAAGTCTAGCTTCAATAACTAGCCACAATAGTACACCTCCGACATTAGGAACTACTGTTTTTAATGGAGTAGACACAGAAATTTGTAAATTATTGGTTCCCGAGGCCTCTATTACCCGATATGCAAAAGCTACACAATGGGAAGATTTCTTCAGAATATTAGCAATTGGTTCCGAACCAATAGAACCTGTAGACCCAGAAGAGGATTGGGAAGAAATTGATGTTCAAATACCTTCTGATGAATGTTCAGATAAAGATGCAAATCAAATCCTTTTTACATACGATCCAGCGGGGAATAGAATCAAAAGGGAAATTATTCTAGCAAATACAAGAAGTGCGGAACAACCTGTCTCTTTCATAGATATAGTGGATAATCAAAAAGTTGTTATTTATCCTAACCCTACTCGTGGGGCACTGACCGTTGAAGTTTCGGGAACCGTTCCGGGTAAATCGGACATAATTCAGATTTACAATATGCAAGGGCACTTAATAAAACATCAGTCGATGGAAAATATCCGGACCAGCCTAGATATCAGTGCCCAACCTAAAGGAGTATACTTGATGAAAATTATCATCAATCAAAAAGCGACGACGTGGAAAATTATTAAAGAATAAGTAAATGAAAAAAATTATTATATATATCATCGGATATTTGTTCATTGCAAATATCCACGCACAGACAACACCTTTACCAATCTGGCAAACAAATATATTATCATGGGATACAGAAGGATATCCTAATAGTTACCATTTAGATAAGCAACGTCCGGTGGGAAGCATACCTTTTCAGCAAGAAGTATCTCCCAATGGAGCACTAAACTATGCTATACCCATTGAAACATATCCCGGTCGGAACGGCTTACAACCAAACATAAACTTGTCTTACAATAGTCTATCAGGTAACGGGATTTCCGGAATGGGTTGGAATATAGGAGGATTGTCTGCAATTACCCGTACCAACTCAACCCTCTACTATAATGAAAAAGTTAAAGCAGCTGCATTAACAGAGGACACTCCTTTCATACTAGATGGAACTCACCTTATTTATAATGGTACTACATCACACTTGATAAGTGAAAGAGGGCACATCGTCGTACATAAATACTCTGGATATTTTACAGCGTTATTTCCTAATGGGAGCAAGGCTATATATGGTTTTAGTGAAAATACACAAGAAAAAATAAACTATCCTATTACCAGAATGGAAGATGCTTTTGGCAACTATATCGAATATTCTTATGTAGAAGATAATAATGTGTATTATATCTCAGAAATAAAATACGGAGCAAGTGAAAACTCGGAGCATTTTGCTAATATCAAGTTCCGTTATTCTAACAGAGATGATATTACTCCTTACTATTTTGATGGCTTGCAAGTACAACAAACAAAATTATTGAAAGAAATTACCACTTATTTCAATGGAAATTCTTTACAATCCTATGTATTACACCATGAAAGTAAGGCAGAGAATTTTTTACGCCAGATTGACTTGGTAGCAGGTGGACAAGCATTAAATCCATTGGTATTTTCCTATGGTCAAAATAAACAGATAGAGATACTCACCAAAGAACAGCAACTCAAAGGATATATAAAGCAGCCTTCCGATAATTTCGCTAGAGGAAAGGCAAACCTCATTTCAGCTAAATTCTCAGTTTCTACAGGTAGGTCGGGATTGATAGTATACCCTATGAAGTCAAATTATAATATTTCATCGGAGACAGGCTGGATGTATTCCAGTTATTTAGAATCAGACACTGCCTATATTTATTCTGATTTAAACAATGCAAATCTTTCAGCTCTTAAGATATCGTTGAAAGGTGAATTTTGGTCAGAAGGCGTAGGAGGAAAATTCAGAGAAGTTTTAACCGCCGATGTAAAAGGAGATGGAATAGAAAAAGTAATCAAGATTAGTGAAAGTTCACCAAAAACAAAAAATGATGTTACTCAACAACTACTTCTTAATATATATGATGTAGATAGCACTCGTTTGTCTGAATATAAGAGATATATTATTAATGCAAAAGTTCCGTTATTCTCTATTAAGAATACATATGCCACAAATTTTATAAATAAGAAGTATCTGACCGGAGACTTTAATGGAGATGGAAGAATTGAGCTTTTATTATTTACTTTTAATAAAGATGCTGTAGGAGGGAATCATAAGAGTAATACCACATTGATAGACTTAAATCTGGGAGAAATAGAATATGAAGCTGAAACCTTTGATATAGATCCCGAGGACTACGTGGCAACAATAGACTATGATGGAGATGGAAAGAATGATATTCTTCATATTAATAAAAAAGGGCTATATGTATATAGTTTTGACGCGAATAATGGATTTACCCAGCAAATATTCGATGCAAGCATCAATTCGGATCTTTATGACTATGTAGGCGATCGTGCCGGAATTAAAGATAAGTTTCAAACTTTTGCATTAGGAGATATCAATGGTGATGGAAAAACAGATATCATAATAAGCCCTAGAAGAGGAGAAGAATGTCGTCGTCCTCCATGCGCAGAATGGTCTAAGACATGGACTATTTTATATTCCAAAGGCGCTGGTCTGCAATTCGGCAAAACTGAGATGGAACTGAAATCCTTTTCATCATCATCAAACTATTTTCTACAAGATATGAATGGGGACGGACTTCCGGATTTAATAGATGATTTTGCAGGTAAGGTTACTGTTTATTTTAATCAAAATGGGACTTTTGATATGGAATCAAGTGGTGTGTATTATCTGGAAGGAGCTCCACAGTTAACTTTCACTGATGTACTTTATAATAACCAGACTACTATTTTAACAGGCGTCAAAAACGATAAAGTTTCTTTAATAAGTACTTCCATTAACAACCGTATTGCAAATTCTTTAACCTCTTCAATAGATGGGACAGGAATCATTTCCAAGTATAGTTACAGTACATTACTGGATAAAGATGTGCATACTATTACCAATTCAGTTGTGGCTTTCCCTTATAATAAAATTGTTGCGAGTATGAATGTTGTTAAAGAAGTATCCGGCTATAAAGGTGCAGAACGCATAGCATCATCCAGTTATTCCTATAAAGACGCTACCATACACCGGCAGGGTTTAGGGTTCGTGGGTTTTGGAGGAATTCAGGTTATTAACAATCTCAATAATGTAACCACTTCTCAGACGTTTGACCCATATAATTTCGGGGTACTTAAGCAAGAAGATTCTCCTCTTAGCAATACAGAATATGATTATGATATTCGTATTGCTGAAAATAAATCCCAGACAATCAACCTTACAAAAAAAGTAACAGTTGACAAAATAAAAGGATTTACTGTTACAGCAAATTATACTGATTATGACGATTACGGTAATGTAGGTAAAGAATCTATAGATTATGGAAATGGAACAATAACAGAGAAAAGTTTAAAATACAAGAATGAGGCAGGGGATGTATTTTCATATTTTCTGGGACTGCCCCTAGAAGAAATCATGACAAGCACACGTAATGGGAAATCAGTGACCCTAAAAAATGTATTGAGCTACAAATATAAGAATCTGCCAGAATCAAGAACATCATATTATAACAACAATCAGGTATCTCAGGAAACCTATGGTTATAATAATAAGTGGGAACGAATTACAGTTTCAGTAAAATCATATAGCTCTGAAATATTACTTACCAAAAGCTACGAATATGATTCTTCTGGGCGCATAACAAAAGAAACCGATCCCATGGGCTTTACTACCACAACCAATTACAAACCGACCACCGGATTGGTAGAAAATGTAAAGAACTATAAAGGCCATACCATCACTTATGAATACGATACTTTCGGTCGGAAAAGTAAAACTGTCTATGCCGACGGTTCTATAGAAAGCGGCACATTGACTTGGGTTGACTCTCCAACCGGAGCTCTGTATGTACGAACGATGACCACTACCGGTAAACCCGATACTCAAATCTATTATGATGTACTGGGGCGTGAAATTAGGAAAGGACAAAAACGTTTCGATGGTAACTACCTTTATACCGACTATGTGTATAACGAAAAAGGACTGTTGGAAAAAACTTCTATGCCTTTTAAAGGTAATGTTCCTTCCTTATGGAATACATTTACATATGACAAATATAACCGCATTACATCGCAATTATATGCTTCGGGTAAGAAAGACAGCTATGCATACAATAAAAATAAGGTAAAATCTATTGTTGACGGCATTGCTACTATCAAAACAACCGATGCTACAGGCAAGGTTATTCAGATATCAGATCCTGGAGGTATCATTACTTATACTTACCGTCCTGATGGGCAACCCGATTCTATTAAAGCTCCGGGGGGTATTATAACTTCGTTTGGCTATGACGATTATGGACGGCAAACGACTATAAACGATCCGAGTGCCGGCATAAGGACATTTGTTTACAACAATGCAGGTAATATCTATAAAGAGACTGATGGAAATGGAAAGAGTGTGCAAATGACTTATGATAATTACAATCGATTGAAGACAAAAGAGATTGTAGGCGAATCCTCTGCAAGCTATAATTATAATCTGGATGGGTTATTAGACAAAGAGACTTACTCCCATGGTCTTGTAAGAACCTTTGGATATGATAATCTGTTAAGGAATGATGTCATAAAAGAATCATTTACGGATGAAAATAGACCCAAATGGTTGCAAAAAACTTATAGTTTTGCCAATGGTAATATAGCATCTACGAAATATGATTCACATTCGGGAAATATCACTACCGAAGTCTATACCTATAGTAACGGATATCATACTGAAACCAAAATAGCTGGAAACCTGACTGTCTGGAAACTGGCAAACGAAAATGATATGGGACTGCCTACCCAGTCCCAAACGGGAAATATTCAACGAACTTATGGCTACGATGCATTTGGGCAACCTACAACACGTAGTGCAAAACAAGGGGATAATATCATTCAGGATTTTGCATACAACTTTAATGTACAAACAGGAAATCTGAACTGGCGTAAGGATAATTCTCGAAACAAAAAGGAAGTATTTAAATACGATAACCTAAACCGCCTGACTCAATTTAACGGCAATATCCTAACCTATAATGCCAAGGGTAATATTACAGAAAATAACGAAATAGGTAAATTTGGTTATAGTTCGCTAAAACCTTATGCCATGGAATGCGTAAATCCTTATGGAGAACATATTCCCTTGCGGGAGCAAAGTATTACCTATAATGCTCAGATGCGTCCTGTAACGATTATAGAGAATGATTTTGAAACCAGTTTTACTTACGATGTGAGCGGAAATCGTCTGAAAATGCAAACAAAAAAAGATAATCATATCACGCTGTCTCGTTATTATTTAGGTGGTCAGTATGAAATAGACGAAAAACAAAACAGTGTTGAAGAACGTTTATATTTGGATGGGGATGCATACGGTGCGGCGGCAGTGTATATCAAACAAAACGGAGTATGGAAGCTATGCTATATATTACGGGATTACCTGGGTAGTATCACGCATTTAACGAATGATCAGGGAGCGGTACTGCAGGAGTTGAGTTATGATCCTTGGGGACGACTTCGAAATCCTGTTACACAAGAATTGTATGCATATAACGAACAGCCTGAATTAGTTCTTGGGCGAGGCTATACAGGGCATGAACATCTGAGTGAGTACGGTCTTATAAATATGAATGCCCGGTTGTATGATCCGGTATTGGGTAGGTTCTTATCGCCTGACCCATATGTACAGGCTCCATGGCTGACTCAGAGTTTCAATAGGTACAGTTATGCATTTAATAATCCGTTGAGATATACTGATCCAAATGGGGAGTTTAGCTTTTTAGCCGGGGCTCTTATCGGAGGATTTTTAAATCTGGGTTTCCAAGCTATGATGGGCAATATAGATGGTGTAGGAAGTGCATTTGCAGCCTTTGGAATAGGAGCCTTAGCCGGTGCTACGGGTATGGCTACCGGAGGTTTAATTTCAGGCACAGGGTTTATTGCCGGAGCAGCTTCCGGTGGACTTTCCGGTGTAACTTCCGGTGCTATACTGGGAGCTGGTAATGCATGGGCATCCGGTGCCAGTTTCAATGAGGGATTGTCATCTGGGCTTAGAGGAGGTCTTCTCGGAGCAGGTACAGGCACAATAATTGGAGGCGTTGCAGGTGGTATTAACTCTGTTAGAAATGGAGGTAACTTCTTAACAGGAAAGGGATATACTCGAATATTTGAATTGCCAGTGGGTAATGATAATACGGATCTTGGAGGAGATGCAGCACTTAATCAGTCTAATTTAGAGGAAATTAAAAAAGAACTTGGCTGGAAACCGGGTAAGTTTAGTTTAGAAAGTATAGATATCGACGGAAGTGTTGATATTACTACAGGTAAATATTTATACTATCGTAGATTTGATGGTATTCTTGAGAAATCTCCATTAATGGGAGGGGTAACTACAGAATTAAAAGGTTTTGTTAACCCAAGTCCAAAGAATCTATTCCAAATGAAATCGGATATGTATTTATCATTTCATAAAACAATTTATGGTCTAAAACTTACTGTTAACCATGAATTAATACATGTTTATCATTTAGCACTGGGGTTGAGAACTGATATGTATTCTGAATATTCTGCGACATCTAATACAGCAATGTATATACCCGAGTATAACTTGAACTTAAAAGAAATGATTGAATATAAATCCGCATTTATTCGAGGATATAAATGGCCTAATTATTTACTTAAAATTAAATAATATGATAAAAAGAATGAAAATATATGTAGTCTTTATTTGTCTGTCCTCATTTTATAGTGTTCTTGCTCAAAGTAACTATATTAGTGGAATATATTCTAATGCGACAAGTTCTTCTATTGTATTGTCACTTGATTGCACAAGAATGAAATTCTCAGTATATAAGGCTGAAAGTTCGAATCCTAAACCGGAAGATGTTGTGATAACTTATAATTATATAAGTGGAAACATTACACTGAAAAAAGACTATATTATATGTAATGATGAAAAAACAAAAAAACAATATAAATTAAAAGTCTTGAGTGATGAACGTCTTAAAAATTGTGACATACCGTTTGTAGAGGATACTTTATATGTGATTGTAAAACCAAAATCTCAGAAAAATGGAGAAAGATATATGGGAAGGTGGAAAAATGGTAAAAAAGATGGTTCTTGGAGATTTATTACTAATACAGGTAAAGACTACTATAAATTCTACAAAGATGGCAAACTAATAAAAACAGGTAATCCAAAAGATTTAAAATAGTTCTGAAAAAAGCATATCTTAGTTTAATAGGATATGCTTTTTAGGTTTATACTTACAATTAAAGTATGAATTAACCCATGCCTACCATTCTTCTTTAGGGTTGAGTATGACCAATGATGGACTATAGGTTCAGTTACCACATAGGTTCTAAGACGGCAAACATAACTGTATCTACTGTATATCAGCAGTTAAATAAAAATTCGTTAATTCTATTTATTTTTGACTTTGGAAATTGTATGACGAGAACATCCTAGCAAGTGCTGAATCTGGCTGTAACTTTTACCCACATCCAACAAACTTTGAATTTTCTTGTGAAGTTCTATGTCGTGCGGTCTGCCTTTATATTTGCCTTGTATCTTTGCTTTTAATACTCCTTCTGCCTGTCTGCGTCTTCGATCAGTATAGTCCTTTCTGGCTGTAGCTGCAAGAATATCCAGCATCATCGAATTTACAGCTGATAATATCCATTTTTGAAACTCATCGTCTATTTTTGAAAAATTATAGCTGGTAGGTAAATCCATTGATATTACCTTGATGCCATTATCCAATATGGTAGATTTTAATTTGTGCCAATCCTCTTCTGATAACCGGGTTATCCTGTCAATTTGCTCTATCAGTATCGCATCTCCCGGTTCTGCGGTATCCAATAGTCTGAAAAGCTCGGCACGCTCAAGTTTTGCTCCGGATTCATTTTCGATGAACCAGGCTGAAATCTTCACATTTAAATTTTGTGCAAATTCAGACAACGTTTCTTTTGCCCTGAGCGCATCCTGTTCTTTGGTTGATGCCCTTAAATAAGCGTATACTCTCATTGGCTGGTGCATTTTAAATAGTTCCTTTAATTTAGTGCAATATACATCAATTTTTCATATAAATGCACCAATAGATTAGTAGTTCATGACAGGTACACCTAAATAACACTGCTTAAGTTGCAATACTTAAACGCTCATTCATATCGAGTTCAAATACTCCGTATGGATTTACATGTGCATAGATCAAGGGGGATAGTGCCCTGTAATCTTCAGCGGTTAGGATATGTTCCCACTCTTTAGCCGATGTGATTTGTTGAATCATCAACGTATTTACATATACAAGGCATATCTGTACCAGATGTAATGATAATACAGAAAGCTCCTGGTCTTCCAACTTGTTGGTTGCAACCTCTCCGCCTTTTCCGAAAAAGATAAATGAGTTAGCTGAATTCCAGTTCTCAACAACATTCAAGCCCTCGTGTATTTCTCTGCGCAATTCTTCCTTTTCGAGGTATTGACATAAGAAGATTGTCTTTACAGCTTTACCAAGTTCCAATAAGGCTTTATAGGTCGGATGAGTAACGTTGCCTCTGGTGAACCGTCTCAGGATCGCTTCAGGATCGGCTGTGCCCTGCTCTAATGCAGTTGTATATTGAACCATCTGATCGTATTGATGAGTGATTAACTCCCAATTGATAGGTCTGGTCAAAGCAGGTGTTAAGTTCTGATAATTTTCAGCCATACCGACATCGGGAATATATAATTTCTGTTTTGATATATTCTTAAGCCTGGGCATGAGGTTAAATCCCAACAAATAACTGAAGGCAAAAGCGATTTCACTTTGCCCGTGTGTATCGACATATTGCTTTTCCACAGACATTTCTGTGCAATGACGAAGTACACCTTCAATCATGCTGGCAACTTCAGAAGATGAACAGCGTTTGAGCTGGGAATAAATGCAAACGGTTTTTTTCTCCACATGCCAATAGATCATAACACCACGCCCTCCATAGCGGATATGTCATTCGGTCATCAGGTTTTGATCCCATGAGCCAATTTTCTTAGAATCGGAAGCACAGGCTGTCGTGCCTTCTCCCCAGAGACCGGGATTTCTTATCCCAAATGCCGCATTCACAACTTTGGCAATAGCTTCTCTTTACGCTGATTTATAAATATAAGATTTCCTGACATGCAATAGTTCCTTGTAGCCGACTCCATGCCGACCAACCGATACGCGTTTTAATCCGGTATTGGTTCCCAGCCTATAAAGGCAAAGTAATAAACGTTTTTGAAGTTCATTCCGGTGAAGCCGCTCACTGGAGCGTTGGGTTCTGAAGCATTCTGTAAATCCAATTCTTAAATCTGCCTCTTTCAATATATCTAAAAGGCTTGTCATTGGCCAGGTGGTTTGAACCTGGCCCTTCAGCCTGTTGATGTTGACAGGCTCCGCTTGTTCAGTCAGGGGGGATAAAGAGATGTGATTTTTATTGTTCGCCAGTAAGCGTACTTGCTTGTTGCCGGGAATCGATTTGTTTAATGAATAAAGAGCTTTGCACATGCTTTCCCTTGTATCATCAATGAATTTGCAGGCATCTAGTGTAATACCCAGGTCTTTATAATAAAATATCCTGTTAATGTTGAAATCCTGAGGTAAATCCTCGTCCGGATTCCGATACCTGTTAGCACCTTCAACCCAAATCTCCTTGCAGCGAAGCTTTTCCCTCAAGACCTGTAAGACGCATATTTCATAATTGATCCGGTTAATTCTTCTTTGGCCGTCATCGTCAATTTCTATTGTAATTTCATGGTATTTTGGACGGACTACTCCTTCGATAGGTAGATTATCCGAAAGATAGTAATATTGCCTGCCGGAGTCTTTGTGTGCCTTCACCCACCTTAAGGTATCAAGTATCGGTCTATATATGGTATTATTTGAACAAAATTCCATGCAATCCAGGAGCTTGGGGACCATACGTCGGTAATGACTACCGTAACTGGAACGTATTATTTTGTGCACTTCTTTTTGATAACCTTTCCCAGAGGACTTATACTCTTTGACCAGGTTACTTAACACTTGTAGCCCAGCAACAAGGTAAACAACTTCTTTTACTGTGCTGTCGGGATTATTCAGGGCAGCTTCAGCTATTCGCTTCAAAAGGATATCTTTGCCATATACTTTACGAAAATCCTGCATCAATGTTTTGGTTACTTTCTTCTCTGCTTTCACTGATAAACGGTGAATAATCTGTACCAGCAGCTCTACCAGCCCGTCAATAATCTCGATTCGTCGGCTATAAAAGAAAACACTCATCAGTACATAGCGAATAGATGAAGGGTGACGTTTGAGTTCCCAAGCTGTTTCGGAAAGAGTGCGGGATCGGATGCGACTCATGATCTTAGGGTTTAAAGAACTAAGTTGTTGTTCTGGAAGTTCCAACCCGTTGATAAACTCCAGTTTTTCTATTTCTTTCAACACCGAATCGAGGCTTACTTTTCCCGGATCTGATTTAAGCAAAGTGAAATTCATAGACTCGATTTTATCTTCCAGACAATAATTAATAATATCTTTTGAGTCATCTGATAATCCATTGCTGATATTTTCGAAAAGTGATTTTTCGAATCTGGAATAGCTTGCTGTGAGGATTTTATCCAACTGAGATGCTGCGGGTCTGTGTATCTTATTTTGATGTAACCAATCATAAGTATATTCTAATGCTTCTGATGTTGACAACCCTTGGGGAAATATGGTCTGGCACAACCAATCCTGAATTTCCTCCTGATTGCTTTCTATGAATTTTCGAATTCCAAGAAAGTCTAAAATTTCTTGTCGATGATATCTGGAAAGGCGATCATTCCAATCATAACTGTAATAAGTTTCAATAGTAATAGGCAATTGTTCAGTTATATATAGCAATACTGGTTCAGCAATATTTTCCGGTTTCGAGGGAAAACAACCAAAATATTTGTAATATTTAAATTGAACTGCAACTGCAATATGATTTTTGTAAGGTTTCTTCTTCAGGAACTCTAGTTCTTCATAGCTTAGAGACCAATGTTCACTAAGTTCTTCTGCATTCTATAATTGTTTCATAGTTTTAGATAAAAGGTAAATATAAAATTCAAAAATAGCAATTTAAAACCAATTATCAATTATTATATGTCTAATAAACAGATAGATATATCAATGTTTTCCGTTTTGACTGCCTATGTGGTCACTGGGCCGAATTAGGTGTCGCTATAGCAATGAAAGAAGCTTTACGTTCCGGAGATCTGTTTGTTCCTAAAAGCAAACAGCATGTACCTTTTGGGGATATGGTATTAAACCCACATCATTGGCAGGAAATCCGCGAAGCTGTTTATGAAAATTTGCAACAGCCCTGTCAGGAGGATGTCAAAGCCTCATTAATTCTACAGTTTCACCAAAGCATAGGTATATCCCAGAAGCAATTTGACTCGGATACATTTGCAGAAATTAAAAATGGAAGCCTTAAATTAAAACGAGATGACAAAGCCGATATTCCGGATTCAGTAATCAAGTTACAAAAAGTCATTGATGCCAATATGCCTTCTATACGAATAGAACAGCTCTTAATGGAGGTGGATAGGCAAACCAACTTCAGCCGTCATTTTATCCCTGTGGGAAAGCATCATTCAAGACCTAAGAATTTCTACAAAACTCTTATTTCAGCGTTGATATCCCAGGCTACTAATTTGGGTGTTGTTTCAATGAGTGCTAGTGTTAAGGATTTAAGTATCGATATGTTGCGCCATGTACTACAGTTTTACATCAGAGAAGAAACCTTATCGGCTGTCAGTGCCGAAATAGTCAACAAGCACCATCAATTACCCTTCAGCCAGATGCATGGTTCTGGGACTGTTTCTTCTTCTGATGCCCAGCGGTTCAAAATCAGAACGGATAGCCTGCTGGCTTCCTATTATCCCCAGTACTATGGCTATTATGAGAAAGCAATAGGTATTTATACCCACATATCCGATCAATATGCTGTATATAATATAAAGCTATTTCCTGCGGACCCAGAGAGGCTTTGTATGTTTTGGATGGTATCCTGGCTAACAATACTATTCTTAAAATACGTGATCATACTACAGATGCACATGGATATACTGAAATTATTTTTGCTCTGTGTCATTTACTCGGCTATAATTTTATGCCACGGATTCAAGATTTAAAAGATCAACAGCTTTACAGATTGGATTGTAATGTTGATTATGGAGTATTTTCTCTTTTACTAAATAAAACGGCTGATCTAGATATAATTGAAGAGCAGTGGGATACTATGATTCATGTAGTCCAATCTCTTAAAGAAAGGATTACTCCTGCCCATGTTATCGTTCAACGTCTGGCCAGGGGGAGTTTACAACCGGCGACTATCAGGAAATAATGAATAAGGCTACTTCTCCGAGTCTGGTATCTAATGCAATACTTTACTGGAATACTTCCAGAATCAGCGATATTGTGGATAATTTGCGGATGCAAGGGGAAGATATCAGTACTGAGGCATTATCTCACATCTCTTTGCTCCCTTATAAACATGTGCTGCCTAATGGCACTTATTTTATTGATGACACAATCTGAAATAGATTTACTAAAACTGAAACTTACGGTTTGATAAAGTAAAATTCACTCCAAACCGTAAGTTTCTGTTCAAATGCCCCCGCGGGTCCTATTTATAAGGAAAAGTGTTATGTACAATCTATGTATAGCAAAAATAAAAGAGGCTTACAATAGCTTGTAAACCTCTGATTTTCATTGTAGCGGGACCGAGAATTGAACTCGGGACCTCATGATTATGAATCATGCGCTCTAACCATCTGAGCTATCCCGCCATGCCTCATTAGCGGTTGCAAAAGTATGGCAAATATTTTGTATCCGCAAGCCTATTTTGAAAAAATATAAGTGTATCTTTGAAAATATTTTTTAAGATATTGATAACTAATGTCTAATAGATGTTGATTAGTTGCGAGGATTGGTGGTTTTTAAAATAAGCTACTATTTCACTTTAGAAAAAGATAAAAAAGATTATATTTGCACGCTTAAGTCGTGTTCTGAGCCGTTTCTTATGATATATCTGCATTATTATACTATTTAAATGTATTTATAACTACAAAAGGTTTTGGAATCTATATCATTGAAAATTAAATATTAAAATAAACAAATAGTAACAAAAGTAACTTTAAAATGCAAAACAAGGGATTTGTAATAACTTTTGCCATTTTGTTGACTGTAGTTTGCTGTTTTTATTTATCCTTCTCCTTTGTGACGAGATATTATGAAAAACAAGCTGCGGAATACTCTAATGGTGATCTTAATGCGCAGAGTCATTATCTGGACTCTATTTCTACAGAAAAAGTATGGTTGGGATATACCCTAAAACAAGCCAGAGAAAAAGAAATCGGTTTAGGTCTTGACCTTAAAGGTGGGATGAACGTTATTCTTGAAATCGATGCTGCTGCTGTATTGCGCTCATTGGCTAATGAAGAAGATGCTCAATTCAACAAAGCTTTACAACAAGCTGTAGAAGAAAACCGTAAAGGAAGTAATAAAGACTTTATTACTTTATTTGTAGAAAAATATGAAGCTATTGACAAATCTGGAAAATTAGCTATTGTATTTGGTGCAAGATTAAAGGATCAAATAAGTCCAACGGATAATAATGCTACTGTAAAGAAAGTTCTTGAAAAAGAATTACAAAGTGTAGCAGATAACTCTTTCAATGTATTACGTACACGTATTGACCGTTTTGGAGTTGTTGCTCCTAACATTCAAAAACTAGATCGTGCAGAACGTATACTTATTGAGCTACCAGGTATTAAAGAACCTGAACGTGTAAAGAAACTTTTGCAAGGAAATTCAAATCTTGAATTCTGGAAAACTTATAATCTTCAAGATATTCAAGGTTATTTAGGTGCTATCAATTCAAGAAGTACAGAATTATTAGCGGCTAAAACACCAGCAAATAATGTAGTTGTAGCTGATTCTACATCTTCTGATTCATTGTCGGTAGCTTCTGTTACTCAAATAGAATCAGAATCAACTCCAATGTTTACAAAATCATTATTCGAATATTTTGATGGAAAATGGGGTGGCGGTTCTGTTGTTGGTATAGCTGACAGAAAAGATACTGCATCTATTAATACAATATTACGCGCATCTAAAGATTTGTATCCAACAGATCTTAAATTTGCATGGGGCTTTAAAGCTATTGATGATAAAGAAACTATATTCCAATTATTTGCTCTTCGTGGTGATGGTACTAAAAGAGGACCAGCTTTAGACGGTGAAGCTATTGTTACTGCAAGTGCAGATCAGATACAAGGTCAAGGTTGGGGTGTAAGCATGCAAATGAACTCAACTGGCGCAAAACGTTGGGCTGCTATTACAGGAGCTGAAAGAGGTCGTTCAATTGCGATCGTTCTTGATGGTTATGTTTATTCAGCACCAAATGTAAATGACCGTATCGAAGGAGGAAACTCTTCTATTACTGGTAATTTCTCAGTAGAGGAAGCGAAAGACTTAGAAAACGTTCTTAAATCTGGTAAAATGCGTGCTGGTGTACGTATTGTACAAGAAGATATTGTAGGACCATCTCTTGGTGAAGAAGCAATTCAATCGGGACTTATCTCTTTTGTTGTAGCACTTATTGTTTTAATGGCATATATGTGTTTGGTTTATGGATTCATTCCAGGTATGATTGCAAATGCAGCTTTATTGCTCAACTTGTTCTTCACTCTGGGTGTCCTGGCGTCCTTCCATGCAGTTCTTACCTTACCAGGTATTGCAGGTTTGGTACTAGCCTTAGCGATGGCGGTTGATGCTAACGTTCTTATCTATGAGCGAACAAAAGAAGAGTTGCGAGCAGGCAAGAATGTGAAGACTGCCGTTCAGGATGGTTACAAACATGCATTCTCTGCGATTTTTGACTCTAACTTAACTTCTATTATAACAGGTTTAATCCTTTATAATTTTGGTACGGGAGCTATCAGAGGTTTTGCTATTACTGAGATCATTGGTATATCAGCATCATTCTTTACAGCTATCTTTATGACCCGTTTGGTTTACAACTATGGTTTCTCTAAAGGTAAGTTTGCTAACTTGACATTCTCGTCAAAACCACTTAAGAATTTCTTAATGGATACTAAGATTAATTTCTTGAATCTACACAGAAAAGCTTATGCGGCATCTTTGGCAGTAATCATACTAGGTATCATTTCTATATTCACACTTGGATTAAACAACGGTATTGACTTTACCGGTGGACGTAACTATATTGTACGTTTCGATAATCCTGTAAATACAGAAGAAATAACAGATGCTCTTAAACCTGTACTAGGCGAAGAGTCTATGGTTAGTGTTATTACCATTGGTTCAAGCAATCAAGTAAGAATAACTACTAACTATAAGATTGAAGATGCTAGAGACGAAGTTGAAACTGAGATTAAAGATAAAATGAATACTGCTCTTAGCAGTTACATCGCATCGGGTAAAACTATTGATGACTATATTCAAAGTTCTCAAAAAGTAGGTCCTAGTGTGGCAGATGATATGAAGACGGCAGCCGTAGGTGCAGTTATTCTGGCTATCATTTGTATGGGACTATATATCTTACTTCGATTTAGAGATGTGGCTTTCTCTTTAGGAACAATTATTGCTGTTGCTCACGATGCTGCTATTGTGATCTTCGCATACTCATTCTTCCACAAGATCATGCCATTCTCTTTAGAAATTGATCAAACGTTTATTGCGGCAATCTTAACAGTAGTTGGATTCTCTATTCACGATAAGGTTGTAATCTTCGACCGTGTACGTGAGAGAAGAAATGCATTCCCTTTAAGAGATATCGCATTAAATATAAATGACTCTCTAAATACAACTTTAACTCGTACAGTTAGTACTTCTTTAAGTACAATACTTGTATTGATCTGTATCTTTGTATTAGGTGGTGATTCAATCAGAAGCTTTACTTTTGCAATGTTACTAGGTATTATACTAGGAACATATTCATCAGTATTCATTGCGACTCCGGTTGCTTATGATTTCTTAAAAAGAAAAGAAGATAAAGCAAAAGCTGCGAAATAAAAAATACTTATAAAGTATATATAGCATAAGAGGCTGCCCAATCGGGTAGCCTCTTGTTTTATCTATTAATCTTCGTTTTTTAATAAAATATCCCTCTTTATTTTACTATCTTTGTAGTTAATTTAAATTATAAAGAGACACTCAACAGAGATAGTCTTATTATAATATTTACAATACCAAAATTGACCAATTCTGAAAATGGGGAAGTATAATTTTGATCAAATCATAGATCGCAGAGGAACTAATGCTCTAAAAACAGACGTTTTAAAAGAAAGATATGGTAGTGAAGATCTAATACCTTTATGGGTTGCAGATATGGATTTTTTATCGCCTCCAGCGGTTACCGAAGCTATTATAGAACGTGCGAAACATGGTTTGTTTGGTTATACATGTCCTTCTCAAGAATATTACAATTCGATTATTAATTGGGTGAAAAGAAGTCACGATTGGACTTTAGATCAACAATGGATAACCTTTATACCTGGTATTGTAAAAGGAATTGCTTTTGTAATAGATTGCTTTTCAACTAAAGAAGATCATGTAATAATACAGCCTCCTGTATATCATCCATTCAGAATTATACCAAGCCTACACAAGAGGAAAGTTGTTGATAATCCTTTAGTATTAGAGGCTGGACAATATAAGATGGATTTATCTGATTTGAAGAAAAGAATAGATACTTCGTCCAAAATATTAATACTTTGTAATCCTCATAATCCGGGAGGTAGAGTTTGGACTAAAGAAGAGCTAGCCGATTTGGCAGATGTATGTTATGACAATGGCATACTTGTTATATCGGACGAAATTCATTCAGACATGGCTTTTGAGAACAATAAACATGTTCCGTTTGCTTCTGTTTCAGAGAAGGCAGCTCAAAACAGTATAACGTTTATGGCTCCAAGCAAAACCTTCAATATTGCAGGTATTGTGAGTTCATATTCAATTATTCCAAATGAAAAGATAAGAACCAAATTTAACAATTATCTAAAGAGTAGCGAATTAGAAGAAGGTCACATTTTTGCTTATCTGGCAGCTCAGGCAGCATACGAAAAAGGAGAAGAATGGCTAATTGAAGCTAAAGACTATATTTGGGGAAATATTCAATTTGTTGATCAATTTCTAAAAACAAATATCCCTCAAATAAAAGCTATGATACCTGAGGCATCATTCCTAGTATGGCTTGATTGTAGAGAATTGGATTTGACTCAAAAAGATTTAGTATCACTATTTGTAAAAGATGCTAAATTGGCATTAAATGATGGTATGATGTTTGGCAAAGGAGGAGAGGGCTTTATGCGCTTAAATGTCGGATCACCTAGATCGGTAATCGAAAAAGCTCTAAATAACTTAAAAGCTGCAATTAAATAATAAATAAAACAGAACGCATTCAACAAAAGGGCATGATTCTTGTTATGTATTCTGAGAAGACTAAAAATAGCCCGGAGTAAAATTGGGCGATTGAATATTAAGTAATATAAAATAATCAAAATGAAAATTTCACCTAATAAATTTGTTTCGCTATCTTATGACTTGAATGTTGGCGAAGGTGACGAAAAAGAGTTAATGGAAAAAGCAACTCCTGAGCAACCACTTGAGTTTATTTTTGGAACAAATTCTATGCTTGAAGCTTTTGAAAAAAATGTAGACGGTTTGGCTGAAGGAGATTCTTTCGACTTCATTCTTACTCCTGATCAAGCATATGGAGAATATGACGATGAGCATTTAGTAGATTTACCTAAAAATATATTTGAGGTTGATGGAAAAATGGACGAAAGCGTAGTATTTGAAGGAAATACTATTCCAATGATGGATTCAAATGGCAACAGACTTAACGGATCAGTAGTATCTGTTAGCGACGATGTTGTTAAAATGGACTTTAACCACCCTCTAGCTGGCGAAACATTACACTTTACAGGTAATGTATTGTCAATAAGAGAAGCATCAGCTGAAGAAATTGCAGCATTATTTGCACCTCAAGGTGGAGGATGCGGATCAGGTTGTGGTTGTGGTAGTTCAGATGATTCTGAAGGATGCGGATCAGGTTGCGGTTGTGGAAGCTCAGACGAGTCTGAAGGTTCTTCATGCGGATCTGGTTGTGGATGTCACTAATCTAAAGTATAGATAGATATACAAAAAGGACAGGCTTTTATAAGTCTGTCCTTTTTTATTTTGTATTGACTCTTTTAGAGTTTCTACTGTGTCCCCCAATTCTTAATTAAACTTATATTAGAATTTGTATGTTAGCATCAGTCGTCCTTCTGCTGTTACCGAGTACACATCATTGTAATATTTGTAATGGGTAGAACGCCTATATCCCGTTGCAGTTCCTGTTAAATGTATCTTATCTCTCAATTTGAGATCAACCCGAAAGGTAGTTAGATTAAATGTTGCATTCGAATTATCCCCTTGTGCATTCAGGTGTTCATAATCTACATTTTCGAGGTCTGTTCCTTTGGCATAACCTTTCCATGTAAATAGCCTGTAACCTTCATATAACCACGATACACCAACTTTATCTTTATATGAAATATTGATTCCCGTTTTCCAACCAAAACCACTTCCAAGGTTGTAGTTTCTGTTCGACACCCTATAGTGGTCACTCAAGCTTGCACCTAATATAATTCCATTAAGATGGACGTATGAGTTAAAATTCCAATCAGCAAAACGTTTACTTTTATGTATAAGCCCCACACCTACGGTTGCAGGAGCTGCCAGTTTATATGGTATTTCATTAGATTTTTTCGAAATAGTATCTGAATCATAATAATCGAAATGTTGGTAAATACCTATTCCCAAATAATCCTTTGAAGAATCAACCAATTGACTAGCCCAAAGACGTCCGATAATATTTATTTGCCCCAACATGGGTTGAGATTCTTGTATATTCAAATTGGCTTGTATCGTAAAATAGTCAAAAGGCTTGGTACTTTCGTCTTCATAACGATCTCCATATTCAACACTAACAGTAGTTGTAAAACCAATCCCTTTATCTAAAATTTCATCTTGTAATTCTAATACCCTGACTCCTGCTGATATCTCCGCGCTAATCTCAGGAATACCAAACTGACGACCCGAGGTCGACCTTTTTTTCCAAGCATCTCCATTTATTATTCTGGTAAGTCCTCTAGATGGAGATATAAGGAAACCGAAAAATTCGCGTCTAAACCTTTCTCCTCCTTTTTTACGATCATCATATACCAAATCGGAAGCTCTATAGAGTACCTCTCCCAAGGCCATACCTCCAATTGGAGTAGCAATTATATCATTAGTTGAAGGGGGTTCATTTTCTAGAAATAGCTCCCACATGGCACTTCCTCCTAAAGCGAACGCACCTGATTCCCAATAGTTAAAACCTCTAGACCGAGCTGAATTATAGTATAAACTACCATGATATGGATGCAGAAACATATTTGTTCCAATTTGATCGTTATCCCAGTAGAATCCTTTTTTCAAATTGTTACTTATAGAATTAAAGCCTATATATGCAAAATCTTCTTTCATTATATAACGATCGAATGCCCAAATAGACATATTAAGTGTGAAGATTTGAGCAGCTGCTCCCCAACCCTTCTTTTTTGAATAATATTGCAAATCTAGAGAATCTGCAGGGATAGATTTTGTAGTTTTATGTCGTAATAAATGCTGGGAATAAACACTAAATGGTGCTAATAGAGCTATTATGAGTATATATTTCTTCATCAAGAATAGAAACTTTAATTTTAAATAGGCTTTGTGTGCATAGCGAAAAGAAGTTGCAAAGATACTTTTGTTTTTGGAGATAAGAAACCTTACTCTATTTTATTCTTTGGGTAAATACAATCATCAAAGGATGTTATCTGAAAATATAGAGACGATTCACTTTTAATGACAACCAATACCTATTGATATATATAATAAATTAAATTTGTATCAAATTTATAAATAGACTTTACTTATGGAGATATTAGAAACGTTTTTGCTTCCTTCCGCATGGATCGCTTTACTAACCCTAACTTTTCTCGAAATAGTATTAGGTGTTGATAATATTGTCTTCTTGTCAATAATGTCATCTAAATTACCTCCGGAGCAACAGCCCAGAGCCAGAACTATTGGTTTGAGTTGTGCCATGCTCTTTAGAATATTGCTATTGTTTTGTATTTCATGGCTAATGAAATTGACTCAACCCATCATAACTATTGATACATCTTGGTTTGATGGCTCTGTTTCGGGACAAAGCTTAATTGTATTTTTCGGAGGTCTGTTTCTCTTATATAAAAGTGTGACAGAAATACATCACAAACTAGAGGGAATGGAAGAGCATGGACGAGAAGCCAAGAAAACCAGCTTTATTTCTGTTGTAGTTCAAATTATAGCTCTTGATATTGTTTTTTCTTTTGATAGTGTTCTAACTGCTGTTGGTTTAGTTAGTTTTAATGAATTTGGTTATGTAGGCGCTATGTCTATTATGGTTACTGCTGTGGTTATTTCAGTAGTTATTATGCTACTATTTTCAGGCCCAGTAAGTCGCTTTGTAAATACGCACCCGACTATTCAAATATTGGGACTTTCTTTCCTTATTCTGATAGGGGTGATGCTACTTGTAGAAGCTGCTCATTTATCTCAAATCTCTATATTTGGTTCTGTTGTCGGAGAAATACCAAAAGGGTACATTTATTTTGCAATAGCATTTTCTTTATTGGTGGAATTCTTCAATATGAAGCTAAGAAAACGATCAAAACCAGTTCAATTAAAAGATTCTGCATTGGTGGATAATAAAAATAAAGAAAACAATAAGTAATTTTTCATTGAATCCATTTTAGGAAAAGAGTGCTATTTGTAAATTAGTTTGATTATAAGTATTATGGAAAACAAAGAACTGCTAAAGCAAGTTACCTCTAAAGCTAATATATGGTTAGCAGGGGATTAT
>NZ_CVRU01000169.1 GCF_001261715.1 Dysgonomonas sp. HGC4
AATCGAATCTTTTTTTCAATGGCCTTATTATGAAGTGGATAATTCTGTTAAATAATTTCATTAAAAAGTAAAGATTTGTTGTATTCTTAATAGGAGCAGGCTTAGATACATTATTCTTCCAATTATTTGTAATATCTTTGCAGCCGAAATAGCTCACTAAACTAACATTATATTTTATCATATGTTTTTCAATTCGATTGAATACGCGATCTTTTTACCTATAGTATTTATATTATACTGGTTTGTTTTCCACAAATCATTTAAAATACAAAATATAATGCTGGTTGCTTCCAGTTACTTTTTCTATGCTTGCTGGGATTGGCGATTTGTATTTCTTCTTGCCTTCTCCACTATTTTAGATTTTGTATCTGGACTACAAATCGCAAAAACAAAGTCTCAAGTTCACAAAAAGATCTGGTTAATTTCAAGTGTAGGTATAAATTTAGGTTTTCTAGGCGTCTTTAAGTATTACAATTTCTTTGTAGAGTCTTTTGCCGAATTACTTGCGACTATTGGTTTGACTCCCCATTTTTCAACTCTGAATATAATTCTCCCTGTTGGTATATCATTTTATACATTTCATGGACTTTCATATGTATTCGATATATATAATGATAAAATAAAACCTTGTCATAACTGGATTAATTATAGCTTATTTGTAAGCTTCTTCCCTTTGCTTGTTGCAGGACCTATTGAAAGGGCTACTCACCTATTACCCCAAGTGGAGAAACCTCGGTCGTTTAATTATAGCAAAGCGATTGATGGTTTGCGACAAATACTCTGGGGGCTATTCAAGAAAGTGGTAATTGCTGATAGTTGTGCTGCATTAGCTAATAATATATTTAACAATTCGGATCAATATCATGGTAGCACTCTTGTTCTTGGTGCTATATTTTTTGCAATTCAAATATATGGAGACTTTTCCGGATACTCTGATATTGCTCTAGGATCAGCACGTTTACTTGGTTTTGAATTATTGAAGAATTTCAATTTCCCTTATTTCTCTAGAAATATTGCTGAATTTTGGAGAAGATGGCATATTTCACTCTCATCATGGTTTAAAGATTATCTGTACGTACCGCTAGGTGGTAGCCGAGGTAGTATGGCTAAAACTATTCGAAATACATTTATTATATTTTTAGTTAGTGGTTTTTGGCATGGAGCCAATTGGACTTTCCTTGCTTGGGGTGGTCTTAATGCTTTGTTTATTTTACCTTCTATTATATTTAAATCGAATAGAAAGCATTTAGATGTTGTAGCGCAAGGAAAAATTCTTCCTTCTATTAAAGAACTTTCCCAAATCGGATTAACTTTTTTATTATCCTGCTTTGCTTGGATCTTTTTTCGTGCAGAAAATATTCATCACGCATTTGCATATATAAAAGGTATTTTTTCTGCTGAACTGTTCAGCCTTCCTACAATGTATTCAAGACAAACGTTATTACTTATTATTTTATTCTTTGCGATTGAGTGGCTAGGAAGAGAAGGTAATTATGCTATTGAAAAAGTGGGTAGTCTTAAAAATAAATATCTACGTTGGGG
This sequence comes from Dysgonomonas sp. HGC4, assembly GCF_001261715.1. Taxonomy (GTDB): domain Bacteria; phylum Bacteroidota; class Bacteroidia; order Bacteroidales; family Dysgonomonadaceae; genus Dysgonomonas_A. The sequence continues at coordinate 1,543 of NZ_CVRU01000169.1, forward strand.
ATTTTATTATGTTATAGCAATTCTAATATTTGTTCACTTTGGACACGAAGAAGCATTTATTTATTTCCAATTCTAACTTAATGAGAAGATTTATTATATATACAATATTATTCCTCGCACCCTTTGTCATAACTATTGTTCTCATGGAACATTTTCTCAGAGGAATACCTAACCCTCATATGGCAAAAGCCAAAGCAATAACAGGTGAATTATCTCAAATTAAAATTCTCATTTTAGGAAATTCGCATGCAGCTAACGGTATAGATCCTAAATATCTTTCTAAGAAAGCTTATAATCTAGCTCAAGGTGCTCAAACTCTCGATATAGACTATTCTTTACTGAATAAGTATAAGGATGACTTGAGTGCCTTAGAATATGTAATTGTACCTATCTCGTACCATTCTCTCTGGTTTAAACTTTCTGAACTAAAATATTATAGATGGATGGCTAAATATAACAATATCTATTTCGATATAGATATAGAACACAATCCCTTGAAAAAATTCTTACTCTTTGATAATGTGATAAAAGTTAAATTGAAAAATTTAAAACAATATTATTGGGAAAATGATCTTTTGTTACCAGACTTTAAAGAGGGTTTTTTCTCGGCTCCACCAGCCACAGATATATCAGCACTATCGGAAAGTGGAGAATCCAAAGCCAAAGACTTTTCGGTAAATGATCTAGATGCTCTCTATTCAGAAAACTTGAAGCATTTGAAAGGAATTATAGATATAGCGAATGATAAAGGAGCTAAAGTTCTTTTTATCACTATCCCTTGTTATCCTACTTATATTGATAACTTAAAAAAGCAACAATTAAGCCTCATGCATCAAACGATGGATAATCTAGAAAATGGCAAGGATGTTTTTTATCTTGATCTCCTAGAAGACGGACGAAAACTTTCTTTACAAGATTTTGCCAATGGTGACCACCTTAGTCATATAGGTGCAGAGAAATTTACAATGAAACTAGACTCTATCATAAAAGATATAGAGAATCAGAGTATAGCCACTCAGCAAGCAATAGAAAATTAAACTATGAAACGATATATTATATATACTTTTCTTTTTGTAGCTCCTTTTATAATAGCACTATATGGTATTGAGTTCCTCCTATGCCAATTGCCTAATGCATATATGTCTAAGGCTAATTACCTGGAAAATAACTCTGAGAATGTCCAAGTTTTAGTATTGGGTAGTTCTCATGGGGTCACAGGCATTGATCCTAATTCCTTTTCAAAGAATACCTTTAATATTGCAAACTACGCACAAACATTAGATCTCGATTATGAGATCCTCAACAAATACCAAGATGAGTTAGGAACTTTAGAGTATGTAATAGTTCCCTTATCATACCACTCGTTATGGAGTAAACTTAAATATCATCCTCAAACATGGAGGCTTAAATATTATGATATATACTACAAGATAAGTACAGAAAAAAACCCTTTAAAAAGGTTATTGTTTCTTGACCATACTATGCAAAATGATATTGAAATACTATGGGACTATTACTATAAACAAAAGAATCCAATATCAGATCTTACACTACTTGGTTTAAATTATCTAACTCCTACTGAGAGTTTAGATGCCCTGACGAAAAATTCAAAAGAAATAGCAGATTCTCACAAAGCTGCAGACCTCAATACATTATACAATGAGAATATAGAATGCTTAAAAAAGATTATTGAAATAGGTAAGAGAAAAAATGCTAAAATTGTTTTTGTAACACTTCCTGCTCATCCTTCTTTTATTGAACTTCTTGATGAAGAACAATTGAATATGCTATATGCGACAGCAAAGGATCTGGAAGATAATAAGAATGTATTTTATTATAATTTACTTTGTGATTTTAGTAACACTAAAGAAAATAATAACATTGACTTATTTTATGATGCGGATCATTTAAGTGGAAAAGGAGCAGGTATTGTTGGGCATAAATTAGACTCTATTATTAAATCAATAGATAATAGGATTCAATAAGATTGGAGCTCTAAAATCTCACAGCTCTTAATATTTCACGTTTTCCTGGAGGTCCTGCTAAACGTTCAACACAATATCCTGCTTGTTGAAGCATACGTCTCACGACACCTTTAGCACAATATGTAGTAAGAATTCCCCCTTTATTTGTTTTACTATATAAATAGTTGAATATTTCTTGAGACCACATTTCAGATTGTTTCTCTGGAGCAAATGCGTCAAAATAGATTACATCAAATAGAACATCGGAGTTTATAGGTGAGTCTAGCTGACTAAAATCTGTTTGAATCTTTGTTAGATAAAAAGATGGTGTTATCTCATTTTTACAATTCCACTCACTTTCGTGCAGTTTCAAATACAGACTCTTATATTTAGAATCACTATTCTCTACATAGTTTAATCCTTTAACTATATCTATGGATAATGGATATAACTCTAAACTTATGTAATTAATATCCTTTGTAGTTTGTTCAGTTATAAGTAAAGTTAAGTAAGCATTTAAACCTGTACCAAAACCTATCTCCAGAAGATTCAGTTTTTCTTTGGTTGAGTGCAATAGCCCTGCATTAATATAAATATGCTCAGATTCTTGCTTTGCACCATTAACCGAATGGTAGTGCTCGTTAAGGGAAGGAACAAAAAGTGTATGAGAGCCATCTGCTGTAGATTCTATTTGCACCTTTTGCTCCATTATATTTTAATTATCTAAAGTATCAGTTATTATATCTTCTCAATCAGTGCAACAGCATAAGACGAAAAACCTTCTTCGCGACCTACAAATCCCATTTTCTCAGAAGTTGTAGCCTTTATTGAAATATCATCAGTGTCAATATTCAATATCTCTGCCATTACTTTTTGCATTTGAGGTATATGCGGATTGATCTTTGGCTGTTCTGCACATATTGTAGCATCAATATTACCTATTCGATAACCTTTTTCAGTAAGTACCTCCAAAGTCTTTTTAAGTAATAATTTACTATCTACATCTTTATATTCTTTTGCTGTATCTGGAAAATGAAACCCGATGTCTCTTAGATTAGCTGCTCCAAGTAAAGCATCGCAAATAGCATGAATAAGTACATCTGCATCCGAATGCCCGATTAAACCTTTCGAATATTCAATCTTTATACCACCTAACCATAAATCGCGATCTTCTGTCAAACGATGGACATCATATCCAAACCCTACACGTATTTTCATTTTATTTCTTCAATAAGTATTATGAATATTCAATTCAATCAGATTATAAATCTAATATTTGTTTTATGCTTATTTGAATAAGCCTCTTAACCCGTCCATATCAAACCCTAGAGAAAAACGGATAGTTTGATCTAAAGGGTTAGATTCTGCTGACGAAATCAGATAAGCAGCATCTAATTGGAATGCACTCATTTTGAATCCTGCTCCAAATGTGAAATACTTTCTATTACCTTGTCTTTCGCTTTCATGAAAATACCCACTTCTAACCATAAACTGATTATTGTATGCATATTCCACACCGGCTGACCAAGCTATTTCTTCCAGCTCACCTCTAAGGCCATATGGCGAATCGGTAAAAGATTTAAAGATACCACTAATTGGCGAAGTTGCATTCACAGCCCTTTGTCGTTCCAAAAAATCTTCGATACTCTCTTCATCGCCTCTAACCGGACGTGATGGAACCAAGAGTTTATTTAAATCCATGCTAAAAGCCAAAGTATTATATTCATCCAATGGATAAGTCAAAGAAGCACCTAAACGCATATTGGTTGGTATAAAATATTCGTTTGCACCACCATCCATTGATATTTTACTACCAATGTTTGAAATATTGAAACCTAATCCTAATAAGCTTTCTGCTGAACCAATCATAATATACGATTCATTATATCCTGAAATATCAGCAGCATATGCATTACCCGGAGTAGTACCATCATCCTCAAATGTGGTATAATCGGTACGAATATACCTCAAACCAACACTTCCCGAGAATGTCTCTGTAAGTTTGCGAGAATAGGCTACATCAAAAGCCATTTCGTAAGGAGACACACTTGCTCCAAACATACCGTTCAAATCGGCTGTTGGTATATCTCCTATAGAGAAATACCGAATAGAAGCACTTATTGCCTGATTATCTTCGTTTCCAAATTTATAGAAACCCGAAGCATACACCATTGCTATATCTTGTACAATTTTTCTCAACCAAGGAGTATATGACATAGAGATTCCAGCCTTTGTTTGTAAAAAAGCATATTTAGCTGGATTCCAGTGTTGAGAATAAAGATCTGGTAAGGTAGCTGCACCAACATCACCCATACCTCCCGCACGAGCATCGGGTGCAATGGTTAAAGAAGGCACTGCCGTTACCGGAGGATTAGCTATTTCTTGTGCATATCCAAGTACTGCTACAAAAAGAGACAGCACCGTAAATAGATATTTCTTATTAAATTTCATCATCGATTTTAAGCTTTATCGTTGGTTTTATTAATTGTCTTCTGATTATTTATATAATATATCCTTAACTAAAATAGCAGTGATTCTGCATCTTTAGTTTGAGATAATCAATTTCTGATTTTTTATTGATGATAATTTTCCGTCTATACTTATTTGTACTGTACAAATATAAACACCCGGATGCAAACGCCCTCCATTAGAGCCTGTTAAATTCCACTCATAAACATATTGATTCAAAGCATCGCCACTCGACTCGTGTACCCAAGCCAAAACTCCGGTCAAAGAATATACAGATATCTTCACATCAATATTAGACCCTGGAGTATTTGTATTAAAAACAAAGCGTGTATAATCTCTAGCCGGATTTCCCCATATCTGGAAATCATATACGGCAGGACGAAAATCGTTACTTATTATAAAGTTTAATGATTGGGTTGCCGAATTATTCCAAACATCCCAAACTCTAAATTCTAAAGTATAATTACCTTCTTCCAACTCTGAGAATTGATAACGTATATGTCCTTTCTTTGAAGAATTATCTTCATTTTCGAAATAAGGAGTCATATCAATTTCTCTGTTTCCATTCAGAGTAAGAATCATATTATGCCCTATTCCACTGGATACATTTATGCCCGTATCATCAGATACATCTGCAAAGAAAATAGGAGTAGGATTTACATAATCACCCGATTTAAAAGAGGGCGAATTAAGAAACATATTTGAAATTACAGGAGGATTAGTTTCTTCGGGCAGATTTGTATTTGTGCCTCCTACAGTGTAATTTAAGAAAGAGCCTTGAGCTTTTTTGTCTTTTTCTACATTATAAGCATAAAAGCTCATTTTACCTTTTCCTCCGGTATATAATATATCTTTGGGTGCTATAAAGTTTATCTCAAACTCCCCATCTTTAATTTCTATTTTTCCGAAAAATAATATATTTGTAAAATCTTTATAACTCATTGCAACTTCATCACTGGTTCCCTTAGGCGTATTTCCACGAGTCTTTAAAGTCTGCTCAGCATCGAATATTACGGTTTCGAGTGTTCCGTTAAAATCAGTAGCAATATTTCCACTCTCATCAACGATATGTCCTTTTATAATTGTATTATCTAAAGCTTGGATATTAATATCAGGCTCATTAGCATCTAAGCCATTCATTTCTGAGACTTCTACACGATATGTTTTATCTGGATAATTTAGGCGTAAAGCCGGATCTCCTACCAATAGAAATTTAAGTTTATTCTCATCAGTAGCAATATCAGATTCTAATTTTGCATTACGTATTATATCTCCCAATCGAGCCGCTTTACCCTCTTTGGCAACCAAAAGGTGCTTTGTTATATTATTATTTATTCTTGTATTATCAATCTGAAACACAACTCTTACTGTAGAGAAAAGGGCAATAGCCCCTCCCTTCGGATTAAGCAATGCAATCTCACCACCCGACATATCAGTAGCATCAAAACGGCTAAAATCGCAGGTTGCAGTGATCCACAAGGGTAACTTGCTATTATCCATGGCCTCAATCTCAGCAAGCCTAAGCAGATATTCATGTGTCCACGAAGTAGTAGAGCCATGTCCTATAAAATTAAGGGCAAGTGTACCACTATTTATTCTATCAAGTAGTGCCTTTGTAGCATCTGGATAACGCGCTCCATTTGCTTCTATTACTCTTTCGTAAGAATCCTGATAAATACGATTCACAATAAAATCAGGGTGATTCACATTCGTATAAGTCGCAAATCTTTCGGCATCAAGCATATGCCGACGCTCTGCCTCCAAAGTATAATTGGGGGAAATGGCATCATCAGCAATGAATGTAATATGGTTTTCCCATATTCCCATATTCTGATTTTGAATATAGCTTGTAATCTTCTGAACAGCACTCTCTGCCTCTTCCTTTGTTCTGGCAGGTAATCTTCCGATTGAAATATCTAATTTATCAGTTTCTATCTTAACACCTTCATTATCATCCAGAAACCCGAAGTAATCATCTGTAACATAAGACTCTGTTTCTTTTAAAGATTCTCTTGTCTGAAAAGTTAAAAGCATCGATTCTTTATTCTCTTTAAGCTGAATAAAACGATTATCATAAGTGCCTCCACCAAACAAAAATAGATACTGAGGTTTATCTTCATCTGATGCACTTCTATCATAAAACATCTTTACAAATCGACGGTAAGCTGTCGCATCCGGCTTTCCTGACGAAAACTCATTGTAAATATCATCGGGATTGGCTATTAATGATACTAAACCTTCCTTTTTATGTAATTCAGCAACTTTCTCTGCATACGACTGCAAACTAGGTTGTACTATAATTATCATATCAGGATTCGCACTAGCATGTAAATTCTGATTTTTTATTGCTCCTTTTATAATAACAGGCGATGGAATTGATTTAGTAAGATCAATCAACGCATACTCACGTATTGTGGAATTAGATGCACCGAAAGTTAAAGTACTCCCTGATAAAGCAGCATCGACTTTACTTACAGTAAAATTTCCAGTAACGTCCCAAACCAAAATAGAGCTATTTGCTTCTGAAATACTAAAAGTAATATCTTCTCTATTCGTTTTATCTCTAAAGAGGGTTACTGCTCCGTAAGGTTTCAGGTAACGTTTATAATTAACTCTTATATAGTTAAGGTGAATATTCTTATCGGTACTCATCCCTTTGGTATAAGTCAAGTTAAGAGTATCTTTCCCTAGCAAATTACTACGTCTTACTATAGTATCATTTATAGTGGTAGCATGTGTATAATATTCATTATTCACATCCGTATAGCGAATTTTAGCCTTTCCTCCATTAAGAGAGACACTCAATTGTCCGGCCGTAAACAATGCCTTTGATATAAAATTATATCGGATTACCATAGGATTAGTTGTTACCCCTTCGAGTGGTAATAAAAAATCCTGAGATGTTTTAGTCTTAAAGCTTTCTCCGAAAAATTCACGACCTGTTTCTGCTAAATTAACCTCTTCTTTTTCATGTAGAAAATAATCATCGAAAGTCGTTACAACAGTAGTAGCACCAGATATTGAAGGTTTTGTACTTATCAACTTCGGTTGCTCAGTATTCTCTGTTACGAAGTAGTAATTATCTGATGAATATGGATTTTGCTCATGAACAAACTCTTTCAACACTTCGTCATAAGTCCATTTGATATCAGCACGAGCATAAAACAGAACATAATCGCCTTTTCCAAAACTGGCAGGATCTTTACTCATCCAAATAGATACCTGAGGTAAATCGTCTATATAAGGTTTGGTAAAATTTTCATCAAGAATCCAACCTCCGTAACCGTATATTTTCACATTCTGAGGATTAGTTAACCCCATATCTGCCAACTCCTCATAGGTCAGTTTATAAACACCCGTAGCAGGCACTTTTATTTTGTACCATTTACCTTGTGACAATACCGAATTTGGAGCATATCTACTTCCATCATTTTCAACAGCGGATAGTTGAGAGAGAGAACAAATACAAAAAAGAAGTAATATAAATGACCTTAAATATATATTGTTATATTTAATCATTATATCTGTCTTTGGTAGTGTATTCACCAAAGTAATAAACAGGTTTGAAATCTTATATAAATATTTCTGCAATAGTTTTAGTCTTAACATATATAAATTATGTGTTGTTAGCGCACATAAAAATCAAAGAGCTTCTTATTCTCCAGAAAGCCTTCCAAATGATCCTCTATATCAACACGCCCGACGCCTGCCGGAGTACCCGTAAAAATAATATCACCGATTTTCAAGGTAAAAAAGCGGCTCACATAGTCTATTATTTTATCAATGGAGTGAATCATATCTGATGTATTACCAAGTTGTACTTGATTCCCATTTTTATGTAATTCAAAGCTTACATTACCTATATCATTCAATAAGTCCTCTTTAGATATAAACTCTCCAACTACTGCCGAATAATCAAAGCCTTTCGACAATTCCCAAGGAAGCCCTTTAGCCTTAAGTTCGTTTTGTAAATCTCTAGCAGTAAAATCAATACCTACAGTCAACTCATCATAATAGCGATGGGCAAATCGTTCTGCAATATTTTTACCCAATCTGTTTATACGAACTACGACTTCTAACTCGTAGTGAATATCCTCTGAAAAATCAGGTATAAAGAACGGTTTATTGTCCTTTAACAAAGCCGAATCGGGTTTTATAAAAATAACCGGATTGTCAGAAGAGGCAGAATCTGCCCGTCCCATTTCTCGGTTATGCTCCTGATAATTAAGCCCTACACAAATAATCTTCATCTTAATGTGTCAATTATAATATAATACACAGAATCTACAAAGATAAAAATATTTTAATACTAATAAGGCTATATTAATATGGGCAACTCTTATTATTACACATAAATGCATAAAGAATCAAAAAAATAGATACAAACGTATAACTCATTTCTCCCTTTATATCTATATTTGCACTGCAATTTGTTATATATATTTTTATCCCACAGACTATGAATACCTTGGAAAAAATGACAGCAGAGAAGCTGTTGAGAATTAAGGCTATAAAGCTTCAACCATCAAATCCGTTTACATGGGCATCCGGATGGAAGTCTCCTATATATTGCGATAACAGAAAACTATTCTCTTATCCTGCAATTCGTAATTTCGTGAAGATCGAGTTGAGTCGCTTAGCCATGGAAAAATATCCCGATGCTGATGCCGTAGCAGGTGTAGCAACCGGAGCGATTACTCCTGGAGCACTAGTAGCTGATGCATTAGGCTTGCCTTTTGTATATGTTCGTGCAACTCCAAAAGATCACGGATTGGAAAATCTTATCGAAGGAGAGTTAAGACCTAACAGTAAAGTATTGGTTATTGAAGACCTAATTTCAACTGGAGGAAGTAGCCTTAAAGCCGTAGAAGCTATCAAAAGAGATGGTTCGGAAGTAATCGGAATGATTGCCATATTTAACTATGGACTTCCTATCTCTATTTCGAATTTCGAAAAGGCAGGAGTAGAACTTACAACTCTTACTAATTACGATGCCGTACTTAGCGAGGCTTTGAGAATAGATTACATTGATGAATCTGAGCTTGAAACTCTTCAGGAATGGAAAAAAGCTCCAGCTGACTGGAAATAAGGCTCTAGACCTTTTTAATACTTTTATTTACTCAATATCGTAAAAATGGCAGAATATATCAGCGATATAAAAACAATACCATATTCAGATCAAGAAATTTTCACAGTTCTATCGGACCTTAGAAAACTAGACTTGATTAAAGATAAAATACCTCAGGACAAGATCAAAGATTTTTCATATGATCAGGATTCTTGTACTGTAACAGTAGACCCAATAGGAAAAGTACGGTTTGTAATCGTTGAACGGGAGCCAAATTCTACAATTAAATTTGAAGCCGAACAACTGCCTTTCAAACTGACTCTTTGGATTCAATTGAAACAGTCTACTGCCGAAGAAACAAAAATGAAGCTAACAGTTAAAGCCGATATTAATGCATTCTTGAAACCTATGATATCAAAACCATTACAGAATGGCTTGGATAAAATGGCAGAAACATTGGCAACCATACCTTATGGTGATTTAGCAGAAAAGTAAAAGGGTTCAGACCCTTTTATAGTTTATAGAATGTAGGAATAAAGAGCTGAGATTACTTATTCATTAAGGAAAAAGTTGACAAATGAAACTTTGGCAAAAAAATACACTGGTTAATAAAGACATAGAAGAATATACCGTTGGTCACGATAGAGAGATGGATCTATATCTAGCCAAGCATGATGTATTAGGGTCGATGGCTCATATTACAATGCTTGAATCTATCGGACTACTGGCAAAAGAAGAATTACCTATTCTTCTTAAAGAACTCAAATCAATATACAATACAATAGAGGAAGGCAATTTTATCATAGAAAACGACGTTGAAGACGTCCATTCTCAGATAGAATTAATGCTTACTCGCAAACTGGGTGATGTGGGAAAGAAGATACACAGCGGTCGTTCAAGAAACGATCAGGTGCTTGTAGATCTTAAGCTTTTCACCAGAGAGCAAATCAAAACAGTAGTAGAATCGGTATCAGGGCTTATAGATATACTTTTACAACAAAGTGAAAAATATAAAAATGTTTTAATACCCGGTTATACTCACTTGCAAATAGCTATGCCATCGTCATTCGGATTGTGGTTTGGAGCTTATGCCGAAAGTCTAGTTGACGATCTGCAATTACTATTGGCTGCATTTAAAATATGCAACAGAAATCCTTTAGGATCTGCTGCCGGATACGGTTCATCATTCCCTCTTAACAGACAACTAACAACCGATCTGTTAGGTTTTGACTCTATGAACTACAATGTGGTTTATGCTCAAATGGGAAGAGGTAAAATGGAACGCACTGTGGGTTTTGCCATTGCAGGCATTGCTGCAACACTATCCAAGTTATCTTTTGATGCATGTATGTATAATAGCCAAAATTTTGGTTTTATTAAATTGCCAGACGAATACACTACCGGATCGAGCATTATGCCTCACAAAAAGAATCCCGATGTGTTTGAACTATCCAGAGCAAAATGTAACAAGTTACAAGCCTTGCCTACTGAGATAACTTTGATAACCAACAATCTGCCATCGGGCTATTTCAGAGATATGCAACTCATCAAAGAAATATTCTTACCTTCTTTTGATGAGCTGAACAATTGCATATCGATGATTGGTCGCATGATTGGAGAGATTAAAGTAAACGATGAAGTTATAAATGATGATAAATACACATATATATTTAGCGTCGAAGAAGTAAATCGTTTAGTATTGGAGGGAATGCCATTTCGTGATGCATACAAGAAAGTAGGTATGGATATTGAAAATGGTAAATTTGTCCACAATCGCAAAGTGAATCATACACACGAAGGCAGTATAGGCAATCTATGTAACGAGCAAATAGAATTACTAAGACAACAGATAGTAGATCAGTTTGATTTCACTTCAATAGAAGCTGCTGAATCAAAATTACTAAATTCGGCAAACTAAGGTTTAATACCTTTTATTACTTTGATAAAAGTAAAAGCTTGATTTAGTTATCTTTATAGAATATAGTATTAAATAGTGAAACTTCTTAAGATTTAAGAATGGAGGATACGGAAATAATTTTAGTTCGTATATCAGGACAAGATCGTCCCGGTGTAACCACAGCTTTAACAGCAATATTAGGACATTATAAGGCTACAATCCTTGATATAGGACAAGCAAACATACATCATTCGCTATCATTAGCAATCATGTTTGAATCTGAGACCGAAAAGTCGGGATATATCCTCAAAGATTTATTATTCAAAGCAGATGAATTAGGCGTAAATGTTAGATTCTCGCACCTTTCCAAAGAAGCTTATTCTACTTGGGTAAATCTCCAAGGAAAGAATCGCTATACGGTTACTATTTTGGGACGGGAGCTTAATGCAACCCATATATCTATTGTAACACAAGTATTGCTCGATAATAAGCTTAATATAGAGAAAATTACTCGTCTGACATCTCGTATTCCTCTGAATAAAACAGATAGAATAGGACGTTCGTGTATAGAATTGTCCGTTCGAGGAACTATCGAACACTTTAAAGAACTTCAAAAGACTTTCCTTACCCTTTCAGCTAAATATCAGATTGATATAGCTTTCCAAGAAGAAAGTATGTATCGTCGCATGCGTCGTCTTATTTGTTTTGATATGGATTCAACTCTTATTCAAACAGAAGTAATAGACGAACTTGCTGATCGTGCAGGAGTGGGCGAAGAAGTGAGAGCTATTACCGAAGCTGCAATGAGAGGTGAAATAGATTTCTCTGAAAGCTTTAAAAGAAGAGTTAGTCTTCTGAAAGGATTAGATGAATCGGTAATGAAAGAAATCGCCGAAAATCTACCTATTACAGAAGGTATGACTCGCTTGGTTCGCATACTCAAAAAGAGTGGATACAAAATAGCTATCCTTTCAGGAGGATTCACCTATTTCGGAAATTACTTAAAAGACAAATACGGGTTTGACTATGTATATGCCAACGAATTAGAAATTGAAGACGGTAAACTCACAGGTAAACACGTTGGAGATATTGTAGATGGCAAACGTAAAGCCGAATTACTTCGCCTAATTGCTCAGGTCGAGAAAGTAGATCTTAAGCAAACCGTAGCTGTAGGTGATGGAGCTAACGATTTACAAATGTTGGCTACTGCGGGACTTGGTATTGCATTCCACGCTAAGCCTAAAGTAAAAGAAAATGCACAACAATCACTTTCTACAGTAGGTCTTGACGGAATATTATATTTCCTTGGATATAGAGATTCGATGTTGGAAGGAGACTATTAAGGTCTCAGACCTTTTATTGCTTAGGGAAGTTATTAGTATAACTGCTAGTTATACCTCATAATACAAAAAAGGTTCTGATTAATTAATCAGAACCTTTTTATTTATTAAGTTAAATCGGTAATTAAAGCATTACCCACATTTTGAAGCACCACAATTGCTACATTTCAAGCAACCTTCTTGATATACAAGAGTTTCTTGTTCACAAACCGGACATTTTTGACCTTTTAACTCAGAACCGTTAGGTAGATACTTCTTCAAAGCTCTTTCCACACCATTCTTCCAAGTATTAATAGTCTCACTATCCAATTCTAAAGCCTGTACCAATTTGATTACCTGATCGATAGGCATACCATAACGCAACACTCCGGAAATTAGTTTAGCATAGTTCCAATACTCTGGATTAAACTTACTATTCAGACCTTCGATTGTAGTTTTATAACCTCTTTTGTTTTTAAACTGGAAGTCATAGCTGCGTTCGCCTTCGTCATTTATGCTCTTAATAATTACACCCTTATTAACATGCTTAGGCAACATAATACCTTCGTCATCATCATTAAGACCTGTAAATACTTCATAAGGACGGTTATCTAACAAACCTATAAAGGCAATCCACTTTTCTTTATTATTTTGGAATCTGATTACATCAGCCTCTAATTCTTTAGGACGTGAAGTCACTAAAATAGGACGTTCGTAACATTCCTCTTCTTTTCCTTTTTTATCATCTGCAGAAAGTAACACACCTGCACGCGATCCATCTCTGTAAACAGTACAACCTTTACATCCACTTTTCCAAGCTTCAATATACAATTTGTTTACCAAGTCTTCTGATACATCTGAAGGCAGGTTTATTGTAACGCTAATTGAATGGTCAACCCATTTTTGAATACGTCCCTGCATCTTCACTTTCTGCAACCAGTCTACATCATTTGAAGTTGCTTTATAATAAGGAGATTGTGCTACTAATTCATCCAACTCTTCTGAGCTATATTTTTTAGTTACAGAATGTCCTTTTGTCTCCATCCAAGTAACAAACTTATGGTGGAATACAATATACTCTTCCCACGAATCGCCATTCTCATCGATGAAGTCAACTTTCACCTGAACATCATTAGGATTTACCTTACGACGACGTTTGTAGACAGGAAGGAACACAGGCTCAATACCCGATGACGATTGCGACATCAAACTGGTTGTTCCTGTTGGAGCAACTGTAAGACAAGCAATATTACGGCGACCATATTTCTCCATCTCAGTGTACAACTCTGGATCGGCTGCACATAATCTATTAATAAATGGATTATTTTTTTCTCTTTCGATATCAAAAATTTCAAAAGCTCCACGCTCTCTTGCTAATTCTACTGAAGAACGATAAGCTGCAATAGCTAAAGTACGGTGTACTTCTTCTGCAAATGCGGTAGCATCTTCTGTACCATAACGAAGATTCATTGCTGCAATCATATCACCTTCGGCAGTAATACCCACTCCGGTTCTACGTCCTTGCAATGTTTTCTTACGAATCTTTTCCCATAAGTTTCTTTCAGTTTGTTTTACTTCATCAACTTCTGGATCTTCGTCTATTTTCAATAAGATATTATCGATTTTTTCAGTCTCAAGATCAATAATATCATCCATTATACGTTGAGCCAATGCCACGTGTTTTTTGAACAATTCAAAATCGAAATAAGCATTATCCGCAAAAGGATTTACTACATACGAATATAGATTGATTGCCAATAAACGACAGCTATCATATGGGCACAATGGTATCTCTCCACAAGGATTAGTAGATACTGTACGGAAACCTAAATCAGCATAACAATCAGGCACCGATTCTTTGATAATGGTATCCCAGAACAAAACACCGGGTTCTGCTGATCTCCATGCATTATGAACGATCTTTTCCCATAGTCTTGAAGCTTCAATATCTTTGGTAGTAGTTGGGTTATCCGAAATCACAGGATATTGCTGAGTATATGTTGTTCCGTCAACAACAGCTTGCATGAAGTCGTCATCTATTTTAACGGAAACATTAGCTCCTGTAACTTTACCTTCTATCATTTTTGCATCGATAAAAGATTCTGCATCCGGATGCTTAATAGAAACACTCAACATCAATGCTCCACGACGACCGTCTTGTGCTACTTCACGTGTAGAGTTTGAATATCTCTCCATGAAAGGAACCAAGCCAGTAGAAGTTAATGCCGAGTTCTTAACAGGAGATCCTTTTGGGCGTATGTGAGAAAGGTCATGCCCTACTCCACCTCTACGTTTCATCAATTGCACCTGCTCCTGATCGATATGCATTATTGCACCATACGAGTCAGCAGATCCATCTATACCAATTACAAAACAATTGGATAAAGAAGCAATCTGAAAATCGTTCCCAATTCCAGTCATAGGGCTTCCTTGAGGAATAATGTACTTGAATTGGTCGAACAAGTCATACAGCTCTTGACTTGTAAGTCCATTTTCATACTTTTTCTCGATACGAGCAATTTCATTAGCTAATCGCCAATGCATGTCTTCGGGAGAATGCTCGTAGATATTACCGGCAGCATCTTTCAATGCATACTTATTGACCCAAACCTTAGCTGCTAGCTCATCTCCCTTAAAGTAGGCTAGAGCAGCTTCGCAGGCTTCATCAAAAGTGTAGATTTTGCGTTCCATTTTGAGGATATTCTATTATTTGAAATGTTGTTCTATTTTTTCGTAGTACAAAACTACCGAGGAATAGCGAATGTTACAAATTTTAAAACAATATGTTTTCAACAATGTTCAAAGTTTTCCAAAATAAATTTTAGCTCATTAATTATCAGATAATTGAAAAACAGGGATCATTTTAAAATTTTCCAAAATAAAATTACAATAAATTTGGCTGTGTGAGTATTTTTCATATTAGACCTAGTAAAGTTATAATAAATATATCGAACTCAGCAAAAAGACAGCCTTCTTTTTCTCATAATTATATAAAATAAAACTCCCCGATTCAAACTAGTTGAATCGGGGCGCTATACTACA
>NZ_CVRU01000170.1 GCF_001261715.1 Dysgonomonas sp. HGC4
GTTTTTTATATAAATATTTATACTTAATCTTTCTCTGAAACGCTTCAGTTGAGAATTATAGACTCTCTTTTAATCCCTGCTTATTCTCCCTCTATAATATACATTCCAATTATCTTTGGCATAGCCATCTTCCATGTATTTAAAAGACGACGCAGAAGCTCCTTTTATTGCTTCTCCTCTATAAAAAACAGTCCAATTATCTTTGGCATAACCACCTCCTAAATTATTAAAAGATGATGAAGAGGCATCTTTAATTACTCCCCCTTTATAAAAAACTGTCCAGCTATCCTTGCCATATCCATCCTCTAAGTATTTAAAAGATGATGAAGAAGCTCCTTTTATTTCCTTCCCTTTGTAAAATACTGTCCAACTATCTTTCGTATATCCGTCACCTAAAGGCTTGGATGAAGAGATAGAGTTTTTTTCAACAACTTTACCTCTGTAATAGGCTCTCCAATTGTCTTTCGCATGACCATCTTTTAAATATTCAAATGAAGAGGAAGAGGCATCCTTAACTATCTTGCCTTTATAAAAAACCCTCCAGTTATCTTTTCCATATCCGCCATCCAAGTACTTAAAAGAGGAAGAGGAGGCATCTTCAACAACTTCTCCATGATAGTATACGCGGAAATTATCTTTTGCATAGCCTCCACCTAAAGGTTTCAAGTTTTTAGGCTGTGTAATTTCTATCGAGGTAAGTTCTCCATTGTTATTCTCGAAAGCTGATAGGTTATCTGATTTAACAAATAGCAAACTAAATATAAATAGGACAACAAGCTTTTTCATAGTACTCAATAATTATTAGATCTGCTAATATACACATTTGATCGAAAATTAGACTTCTCTATTATATGTTTTTCAACTATGGGTCAAAACAAAAAAATCGCTATAAGTATTCAACTTATAGCGATTTCATTTTCCAGATTTGGTGGCGGAGAGAGAGGGATTCGAACCCCCGGTACCTCACAGTACAACGGTTTTCAAGACCGCCGCGATCGACCACTCTGCCATCTCTCCAGTACTTCATTTACGAGGACTTTTCCCCTAAAGCGTTGCAAAGATATGCACTTTTTTCTAATTCCAAAATAATATCTAAGCTTTTTTCTACTTTTTTCAGCAAAGGATTACAAGAAACAACTTAGGCAATTAATAAACAGAAAGATAACTATCGACCTACCCTATTCTTTAATTCAAACAAGACTGGATAATGATCAGAAGAATAATCGGTAAAACTGTCTTTTAGTACCTCTGAAGTAATTGCATCAGCCTCCATATTCTTACTTATATAAATAAAGTCAATTCTACTCTTTGTATCCTCTGTCTCATTCGGATTAAATATTTTTGTATCACAAGTCGAAATAAAGTCTTTATGAAATACTCGGAGAACGTCTACAAAGCCAAAATCAAGAATCTTTTGATGCACACCATAGTCTAATGCCTTACCATTCACTAAATTTTTCACATACGAATATTCAATATCATTCCCTTCCATACTCTTTGCTAATTTTCCATTGTTATAATGTTCCTTATCAAGAGGTGTTACCGAATTAAAATCGCCCATAATCATCCATTTTTCATTTGATGGATAAGATGCTATTGTCTCCAATATAAGATCGATCTCTTCATTTCTCTTTTGATACTTATGAGGGCTTAAATGCAGAACGATAATATTAATATCTTTAATGCGGGCTTTGATAAAGCCATGATGCATATTGTCGAGCACCTTAGATACATTTACAATAGGGCATTTTGAGGTTAATGCTACCGGATAGCCATCTTCTTTCAATAAGACAGCATAAGGGTGTCCGTATTGGCGAGCAAATTCCTCCAAGCGTTTTTGGGTAAAATTATTCATTTCCTCCAATGCCAGTATATCTGGATTCTGATATTTTATCCAATTAGCAAACGATTCTTTATTGGAAGTTGTATCTGTTTCCATACCAACGAGAACATTATAATTAATGATTCTCAGTTTTTCTTGGGCGATAGATAAACTAAAACTGATTGCAAGTAAAAAAAGAAGCATACTCCATGCTTTGAAATGTGTTTTTCTCATGTCAACAATAATTAAGGTTCGAAAGTATAAAATCTTACTTCTTACAAATATTGGTAAAATTGCACCATTCGCAAGGTTTACCTGTTGTAGTTTGAGTAAAAGAAGTATCAATAGAAAAGATTTCTTCCAGACAAGATTCAAAGTGTTCTTTAAATTCCTCTCTTAATCCAGAAAAATCTGTAATAATATCCTTATCTGTTCGGGTAGGTTTGTGCTCTACACTCGGACTAAAGCTAGAATCGAATAAATTACGCAAATAATATATACCGGGTTCTAATACTACTGTAGGATATTCGAGCATATACAGATGTGCATACATAAATACTTGCATAACTGCTTTGGGGCGGTCTTTAGCATCCTTATCAAACAAATGCTCCATGTTCTTAAAAGTAAGCACCCCCTTGCCCGTTTTGTAGTCGATAATGCGGGTATGACCACGCACCTCATCTATACGATCTATAAAGCCTTTTAATGATACCGTTCTACCCGATGGTAATGTATAATTTACAGCAATCCGCTTTTCCGATTCCACGTAAATAAAAGGAGTCAGTTTAGCATCCGTAGCTAAAACCTTTTGTATATATCGCTTAAGAACCTCTCCCGTCAAGAAATTTTGACCGGTGAGCCTCTTTATCTTATTTGCTTTAAAATAATTTTCGGCAAAAGATCTTTCAGTCATTTCGGTAAGTAGCCTATCATCTTTAGCCATTTTATGCAGCAAATCAGCAGTCACCAGCTTACCCTGCAAAGGTTGGTACAGCCACTCCATCACCGAGTGAAATATACTTCCAAATGTGCTGGCTTCTATCGTTTCGGCAATCTCATCTTCCTCCTGCATACGTTCTACTACCGAAAAGTAAAACTGCAAAGGACAGTCGAGATACATGTTTATCGAACTTGCCGATAAACTACGCTCACCTGTAAGGAAAGCACTTAACTTACCTATTATCTGTGGTGTTTTAGGAATTGAAATAGATATACTTTCGTTTGACGAAACTTCATATACAGCCAAACGCTCGCGTATATCAAACATATTCGGATATAGATGCTTAAGCTGATAAAAGTAGCGGCTCACTTCCCCACCCTGCAACCCTTCGGTTCGCGTATCATAAAGAAGATAAATTCGCTTAGCACGATTTATAAGGCGGTAAAAGTGATATGCAAAGATACTATCCTGATGCTCGTAAGTTGGCAAACCAAAACCTTTACGAAGGTTATAAGGGATAAAAGAGTTCGCTCCCTTTTTCATTGGGAATATCCCTTCGTTCATAGAAAGCATAATCAGATTATCAAAATCAAGAGCACGAGTTTCGAGCACTCCCATAACCTGCAATCCCGACAGAGGCTCACCACTAAACGGAACAGTTATTCCAACAATCAGTTTTTTCAGAAGTTTGAAATAAGTATCAACAGACATTTCTGCATCCACATTTTTCAAAGCATCTTCCATCTTATTGATGGTTTTATAATATTCGATGATAAACTCACATTCCATATCTATGGAACGAGTACTCGTATCGTCGTCTGTCTTTTCTAATCGAGATAAAGATAGTGATCGCTCCAAAAGAGCTAATATATCTCTTAAATAAGAGGCTGTATCACTCCAATGCTCCAAAGGTTTGAAAATAAGACTAAGCAAAGGATGAATACTTAATTCTTCTACCGAAACCAATATCTTATTATACTTAATAATATCGGTACGTAAACGCACCACCTCATCGCCTGCAACCCTGGTTATATAACGATGATTGAGAATTGACAACACAAACCGATAATAATAACCGGGATTACCACTTACTATTCTGATATTACGCTGCAATTCGAAAACATGATCCATTAAGCCCGCTATGGATGAATTAACAAGACCATAACCCATAGTTACGTTAATCTTATCAATCTCTTCGGGAATAGAATATAAAGTAGGTAAAAGCAGATTTTCGTCAGGAAGCACCAATGCAGTTTTCAAAGCTTTATCAGGAGACATTATTTGCTCTTCTTCTATCAGTGTCTTAAGTATTGAGTGTACATATTTAGCCTGACCAACTACCGAAGGAATACCGATGACCTCTAAAACAGGTTTCTCCATTTCCAAAGCTTCGGGTTCTAATGATAATTGAGATGGGAAGAACAGTTTATTCTTGTCAATAAAAAATGAAGCTTTATTATCAGAGTCTTTTACTAATGAGGAAGAGTAATCCCAATAAAAATCGGCAACTCCCCTATTCTGTAAATACTTTAAGAGTTCTTCTTCGGATTTACTATGACCATTCAAACCAACAAAAACAATACGTTCGAAGGGTATTTTCAAGTCTAGTTTGGCTTTAGCCTGCTCGGCAACCTCCCTAAAAATCATTCCTTCGTAGGCTAGTCCTTTTTCTCGTAACTCATTTCTTAACGAAGTATAGAGCTCAAATAAAACCTGCCACATTTCGAGAAACTCCTTTTTGCGATCACTCTCTCCTACCGGAATAAAACTAGACCAAAAACGACGAATTGCTGTTATCTGTTCTTCTGTCAGATAGCTAAATCCGGCATCAATCTCTTTTAAATCCTGAATATTAGAAAAGAGTTGCTCTGCATCAACCATGTATTTATCTACATCATCGAAATCGTTGAGAAGCATTTCGCCCCAAAACAAAAACTCATCAAATGTTTCGAGAGAGCCGCTTGCCCGTTTATAGATATTATAAAGCATAAACAACTGCTCAATACGATCGGCAGTATTCAAACCACTCAACCGACTAAACAGATCCGCAATAGTTAATATTTCGGGTGAAAATATTGGTTTTCGGGCAATTTCTGAAAGGTATTTCTGAAAAAATAATCCTGCACGACGGTTAGGAAACACAAAAGTAAAATTACTTACTTCCTGCCCAAATTGCTTATAGTAAGCCTGTGCAACATTATAAAGAAAAGGGATCATCTCTCTTTCAGTTTTAAAGTCTCCGATCTCCTTATTTAACCTATTCGGTTTTTAGAAAAAAGACAGTAAGACTCAATTATATAATATCTCAATCATTAGTATATAAACCTAAAGTTAGGTTTAATTACGAATCCCAGACGAAAACGTTGATGAAATTGATTATAATCTAGCAAACCCTCACCATATCCATTATAAAATTCGAAAAACAAATATTGGTTTTCATCATGAAATAATCGATATGCAAAGTTCATCGTAATATTGGCATTTAGGATATCTCCCCCACGCTTATTTATAACTAAACTAGTGTTGAATTTTTCTTTCTGATTATAACTTATTGCTGAAGTTGCCCAACCTCTATATCGTACAATATTTCTATTGTTCTCTCCATCAACAATAGGCACCCATAGTTTTGTAAAATATGACCAATGATGGTTAATCTTAAACTGTCCTCCAAAACTTACTTTGTTCCAACTTCGAGAATCTTCGCCATCTTTTCCATTCGATTCATGTTCCAACTGAAAAGCAATTTCTCCTAAATATCTATTTTTATAGACCAAAGGTTTAGCTAAACCAATAGATGGATTAAAATTGATATCTCGAAAAGGAAATGATTCTTTAAAAACATCCCAGAATGCCAATTGGGTATATGTTAGAAACAGATAGGTACGGAATGGTAATATACTATTAGTCAAACGTTGCGAAAAACTTATTTGGAATTTCGCATCCGAATTATCCCTATTTGGGTTACGTAATAGTTCTGTACCAACAACAACATAGTTATCTTTATATATACCAAACGAAGGAGAATCATCAAAAACTTTAATCAAACTATCTGCAATAAACTCTCTGTCCGGTTTAAATACCGAGTTTAAAACCTGATCGGCTTTTTGATTAAAACGTGACACGGTTGTAGAATCAGAAGAAAACAACCCTTTACATTTATATTTTTTATATTCGCGAGGCTCCGTATGATCTCTAATTTCGGGCTCTTGTCCAAATAATAAGGCAATATTCCCTACAACAAAAAGAAATAAAAAGAAGGCTATTTTTTTGCCTTTATTCAATTTGTACATAATCTTAATTTCCAATAAATAAATGTGTAAAATAAAGCCGGTAAAGGTATGAATCTATTCCAAGCAAACAAAGTCGCTCTGATCTAATTTTTTACCAGTTCCTTTAAAACCTCATAAGCAATAGGACAAGTTTGCGTATTCTTGACAGTTAACTTATATATTTGACTGAATTTCTTCCGATCGGTATGAGGATATTCCCTGCAAGCTTTTGGACGAGACTCATAAATAGAGCAATAATTGTCAGGCATCAGAAAAGGACATGGCATGGTTCGGAATACATAATCGCCATCCTCATCTACCTTCAAATAAGTCGTTACCACATCCGAGGGCTTCATTCGAAGTGCCTTAGCCATACGTTCAATATCCTTGTCATAAATAGCAGGACCTAGAGAACGGCAACAATTAGCACACTTCAAGCAATCTATTTCAGATGAGAATCTATCGTGCAGATCATGCACTATGCCATCCATCTTATCAAGCCTCTTCTTGTTTTTTTTGAAAAACGAGAGAAACTCAGGTGTATCTTTTTCTGCCATTATTGACAGATTGTTATATTTGTCAGATTTGTCGTTCATCGGGACGTGTTAATTCTCCTGCCAACGGCACACGCATTCTTACTATAATTTCTTCTCGCGAATACTTATGTCCCAATAAATGCATCAATTTTGTAACCGTTGCTTCTATTGTTGCATCATAGCCACTTACTACACCTGCTTTGAGCAATTCGTGACCAGTTTCATAACGTTGCATTTCCACACAACCCATTTCGCACTGAGTTATATTTACAATAATTATGCCTCTTTTTACAGCATCCTGCAAAGCCTCAATAAACCAA
Source organism: Dysgonomonas sp. HGC4 (assembly GCF_001261715.1). GTDB lineage: Bacteria > Bacteroidota > Bacteroidia > Bacteroidales > Dysgonomonadaceae > Dysgonomonas_A. Next base: position 6,888 of record NZ_CVRU01000170.1, read on the forward strand.
TCGTATCGAGGTGCATTGCCCGACCCATAGGTTTCGAGCACAACAGCTCTTATCCCTTTTGTATTCAGGATAGCATCTACCACTTCTTTGGTTATTCCCGGAAACATTTTTAGGATAACAATATTCGTATCCATCAAATAATGAAAGATTACTTTTTTCTCGTAATCGGGATTCAAAATTTTGTCTCTGTCGTAACGAATATGTATTCCCGATTTTCCTAACCCCGGATAGTTATACGATTTGAATGCATTAAAGTTGTCAGCATTTATCTTTGTTGAACGGTTTCCCCTTATCAAATTCGTCTGAAAGAAAATACATACTTCGGGCACTACCGGATAACCAATAGAATCTTTATCAGCGGCAATTTCCATTGCCGTAATCAGATTTTCCTTAGCATCGGTTCGCAATTTACCTATTGGCAATTGAGCGCCGGTAAGAACAACGGGCTTCTGCAAATTCTGAATCATAAAACTAAGAGCCGACGCTGTGTAAGCCATAGTATCAGTACCATGTAATATTACAAAACCATCGTGCTCTGCATAATTATCTTCAATTATACGAACAAGTTTTTGCCAGTGAGACGGGCACACATCCGATGAGTCAATAGCGGGTTCAAATACGATCGTATTGATATGATATTTGAATTTCTGCAACTCAGGCATATGGCTCGTAAGATGGGCAAAATCGAACACCTCGAGAACTCCGGTGACGTTGTTTTCGACCATACCGATAGTTCCTCCGGTATAAATCAATAATATATTGGCATTGGTATCTATCATTTTGCCTTTATGGGTTGGGATATACAAAAATACTACTTTTTGACAATAAAAAGAGAAAGGTTTCGTGCTAAAATACATTTTAACAAAACAAGACTGCAACTTATCTTCCGATTTTCAAGAATAAAGTAAGGTTATACTCCTGTATATGAGAGGATATTATACTATTTTTATTTTTCAAAAACAGGCATCACTTTTTGACAATTTGTAAAACAAAAGCACTTACAGACATTTGTTAATTCAACTACCTATAGTATCGTAAAACACTATTATTCAACAACAAGTACAATTACACTTTATAAGCAAACAAAAAAGGATGATTTTAGAGAATCATCCTTTTTTATCTTTTGATATTATATGCATTTAATTACATAATACCTTTTTCTCTTAATTTTTGTTGCCATTTCCAAGCCGAAGCCATTGTATCTTCTATGGTTTCTTTAGCTGTCCAACCCAATACATTATTAGCTTTAGAGGGTTCTGCCCATATTTTAACAATGTCTCCTACACGACGATCAACTATCTTATAGTTTACTTTTGTACCCGATACTTTTTCGAAAATATTGATAAGCTCTAATACCGATACACCATTTCCTGTACCTAGATTAAAGATCTCAACTTTATCAGGAGATTTATCCTGCAACATTCTGTCTATTGCTACAACGTGAGCTTTAGCCAGATCGACTACATTGATAAAATCGCGAACGCACGAACCGTCAGGGGTATCATAATCGTCTCCAAACACGCTCAACTCTTTACGGATACCCATAGCAGTCTGAGTGATAAAAGGAACCAAGTTTTGAGGAACTCCATTAGGTAACTCACCTAGTTCTGCAGTAGGATGTGCTCCTACGGGATTGAAATAACGTAATATTATACTTTTGATATTAGCACCAGAAGTTACAAAATCTTGAATTATCTCTTCATTGATCTGTTTTGTATTTCCATAAGGCGAAGCAGCAGGCTTAATAGGTGCAGTTTCGTCAATAGGATTTACATCAGGCTCACCATACACGGTACATGAAGAAGAGAACACAATCCCTTTCACATTAAACTCGGGCATCACCTCTAATAGGTTGATAAGCGATACCAAATTGTTTTTATAATAAAGGAGAGGTTTTTGAACCGATTCGCCCACTGCTTTACTTGCAGCAAAATGGATTATCCCACTAATAGGAGAATATTTTGCGAACACTTTACGCAAGGCTTCCTCATCATTGCAATCTATTTTTTCGAATGCAGGACGGATTCCTGTTATGCGTTCAATGCCATCAATACTATCAGCAGTAGAGTTTGACAAATTATCTACAATAACAACTTCATAACCTGCATTTTGTAGTTCAACAGCAGTATGTGAACCAATGTAGCCGGTTCCGCCTGTAACTAAAATCTTTTTTTTCATAGCTATTTCAATATTGTAATTTAATTCCGTTTCATTTGTACATGAGGAATATCGTCTTCTAAATAAGGCTCTGAGGTTTGTATAAAACCATGATACTCATAAAATGATTTTAGATACAACTGACCCGATATAGTTATTTTTGTCTCATTAAGCAGAGATTCTTCCAACTCTATCGCTTTATCCATCAATTGATGTCCATAACCATATTTCCGAAAATCGCCTGCGACAACAACCCTGCCAATGGATGCTTCTTCAAAATAATCGCCTCGTTTAAACAATCGGCAATACGCCACTAACGTTTCGCCCACATACCCTTGCAAATGCAAAGCTTTGTAATCTTTATTGTCTACATCTAAATAAGGACAATTTTGCTCTACCACAAACACATCAGCCCTTAAGTGGAGTAATTTGTATAATTTATAAATGTCTAAATCTTCAAAACGGTCTACTTCCCATCTTATTGTATCTGTCATTCTCGTCGTCTTATCTATATTAAGATCCCCTTTTAAGGCTTTAGTAGAAGTAAGAGTCGTCGGATTAATAATAAACAACCGCAAAGGATTACCTCCTACTAAATATGTAATAAGTATTTAATTGTGCTTAAGGTCTCATACCTTTTTATTATCCAGCCAAGTATAACAACGACTGCCAGTCATGGCTTTTAAAATATAACATGAAATGCTTTCAGCTAGTTAAAAACAAAAATACAGTTTTTTTTGCTGTCTCAGAAATATAAATGATGCGATATTCGGCTTCATAAAAAAAACGTATCTTTGCCCCGACTAAGCAGCTATAGATATTAGTTATGCAATACTATAAGTTATAGCAAAAGCTTGTCATTATACTTACAAAAGCAATAAAAAGATCTGAGACTTTAGTACAACAAGATGCCCGAAAAAGAAACTCAATTTACATTCTCTAAAGATGAAAGGCTGTATGCCGAAAAAAGGATTGAAGCTCTTTTTGCAAGTGGTGCTTCTTTCATAGCTTACCCACTAAGGGTTGTATACATAACTCGTGAGATTGAATCTGAAAGCGAATTACCCACCGTTTCGATATTGACCAGTGTTTCTAAAAAACGATTCAAACGGGCGGTAAAACGCAACAGGGTAAAACGCTTGATAAGGGAAGCTTACAGGCTGAATAAAAAAGAACTGATTCATTTTGCTACACAATCGGGCAAATCATACGATATTGCATTTCTTTATTTAAAAAGTGAATTACCCACTTACGCCGAAATAGAGAAAGCAATACTTAAGACTATAAATACTTTAAACGGCAAATATCAACCGGAAGCAAAACGTGAAAACAATTCGTAAAATACTATCCTATATAGTGCTTATACCGATATACTTTTATCGATATTGTATTTCTCCGCTCAAACCGCCCACATGCCGCTATGCACCTACCTGCTCGGAATATGCAGTACAAGCCGTCAAAAAACATGGCCCTATAAAAGGTACATGGCTTGCCATGAAACGGATATCGCGTTGTCATCCGTGGGGAGGGCATGGATACGACCCTGTTCCCTGACTTTAAACGTGAAATAAATCGAACGAATCGGACGCTTTCTTTATTAACTCTCTCGTAGTACCGTCTACCTCTCCAAACAGTTCGGTCTCGGCAAATACCTTATCTTTCTTCTTCACCCTTTTCCACATACCGATAATCTGTCCGTCTTTAACTACAACAGGCTTAAATATTCCATTCTTGGAGATAACTTTACTATAATGTTCATCTAATATAATATGTTCTCTGTTCTTATAACTAACCACAAATTCATCCCAGGCAGGCAGTAAAAAAACAGATTCATTATTCGTTACCTGTTCCTTAAACGAATTATTGATCCAGTACTCTAAAGAATCTATTCTCTCGACAACAAAATCTGACTTTATCATATCCATAGCCTTCCTTGCATCGGATATAGTGAGCCCCGACCACCATACAAAATCTTGCAACGTCGCAGGAGCGTGACTCATAAAATACTTGCGTGCCAATTTTTCTAGAGCTCTATCTTTATCGAACACCTCAGTCTTAGGAATCCTCTCTTCCAACAAACAGTAACTTTGTTTATTACCTTTTATTTCTCCATTGCAAACAATACCGTCTAGCTCTGCTCCAAACATTATATGATTTATATGATGAGAGTCTAGGTTGAGTCCTTTCTCGTTCAAAACATCACTTATCTGAGCTCGGGTTAAATGCTTTCCAAATTCCAATGTTTGTTTAATAATATCTTGAGCTTTCTCTCGTACCGAATCGGTAAGCCCCACCATGGTATTATATGATTTCCACACTGATTTTAGTCGAGGAGCCGACAACGCCAACATCCAATGAATATCTGTGGCAGCAACCAGATGCCATGTCGGTCTCAGAATATGCGTTCTTACAATCAACCCTTTATTTATAGCATCCTCTACCGATTTATTCGTCAGAGCAGGTAAGCGAACTCCAAGAGCCCATTTTGTCATATTGAAATCTTGAGCCTGAACAGCTCCCATCCATGACACTACCTCCTGAGAAGTTTTAAGATCAGAACCCATCAGTAATTGATTACTAAGCCGAAGTTTGGCGATAAACGATGTATCCATTCCTTTATATCTGTTTTATATAAATTATTTAGCAAGTACAAAGTCTGAGACTTTAGAAGTAAAAAACTTCACCTCCATCTGAATTGGTAAAGCGACGCAATAAAGATTGCATATAATCAACAGCCTCAGGCAAGTTTTCTTTACCGTCATATCCGTTGATAATAGCTAGAAAACGAGTTGTACCTACATCCAATTTAGTACGCTCATTGTCACTCGTTGGCGTTCCTACTCCACCAAGGGAATCTCTGTAGACAGGTAAACCTTCGATGTTCAACATACCACGACCGATCCCCTCATAAGGCTCATCTGCAACACCAACACCCAAAGTCAATACATTACCCTCTATTTTATCAGCATCAAAACCACCAATGGAATATCCTGTACGTATAGATACTAGGTTAATAAGATCAACCAAAGTATCAATCTGGTAAAGAGGCAGATCTCGCAATATACGCCGTCCTAAAGCTTCCGACGAGGGACGATAACGATTCGGATCTTTCCCCAATCGCTTATAAGCATTGCGTGTAGCCTCTATTGCAGGTATTTTCTTTACATTATCAATTTGGTAAGTAGTTCTGTATTCTTCGATACAAGTATCAATCTCTTTCCAAAGTTCCGGATCATAGGCTTTATTTTGTACCGTTGCCAAAATAGCCACTCCCGCAAATTCGGGGCAGCGAGTCCTTATATCTTCCGATACTTTAATTGTAAACATAATCCGTTAAGTTTTAATTTAAAATAGCCTATAAAAGTTTTCTATCGTATTACGAACAGAGTTCTATAACACATCTCTGCTACTCCTACAATAGATTAGGAGCTTTACAAATTTAAGTTTTTAGAGAATATATAGAGTCCAAAAAGTTAGTTTATATAAAATTTCGATATTTTTTTGGTGCAATCTGAAAGTTTTGGCTAACTTGCAAAGCTCAGAATTCTTAATTATTTTATGGACTTATATGACATACACACCCACGACGCTCCTTCTCCGAACTCGGATGATGACGAGAGTCTGAGGCGAAACATTTCTTATATTGTAAATGTGTACCCTCTTGGTTTTGAATACGCCAAAGATAACGAAAACTATCCTTGGTTTTCCTGCGGAGTACATCCCTGGTATTCGGAAGATGCAGAACCCCAACTTAAATTTTTGAAAGAAATTGCAGGCGATCCCCGCATTGTAGCTATTGGAGAGGCTGGACTAGACAAACTCAAAGGTCCTGACTTGAAAATTCAACAACCCATATTTGAACAACAAGTTCAATTATCGGAACAGTTACAAAAACCTTTGATTATTCATTGCGTTAAAGCTTGGGAAGAGTTGCTACACATCAAAAAATTGTACAAGCCTCGCCAACCATGGATTATTCATGGATATAAAGGCAAGGTCGAGTTAGCAAAGCAACTTCTATCGCATGGCTTTCTGCTTTCGATCAATGAGCGTTTTAATGATGATGCCATTCGCGAAATACCATTAGACAGGTTATTTTGTGAAACAGACATTTCCGAAACATCTATCGAAGATATTTATAGCGAAGTTGCCAAAGCATTGAATATATCTGTAGAAGTACTGGCTTTGCAAATCGCAGAAAATGTAAAAAGAACATTTCCATTGCTAAGTATCTCCTAATATCTAACAATTTTAAATTATCGTATATTAAAAGGAGACTGAATTCTAAGATAATTTCAGTCTCCTTTTTTTACTATAAACCATACGAATTTACGATGAAATCTCATTTATAATTACTTTTCTGTTATTTTCATCTTGTAATAACACATTATAGACCACCAGAACCCAAAATAAAAATTAAAATCTTGATCTTTATATCAGAAAACATTGTGTCTATATATTTTACAGCATAAAACTATGATATTCAGAAAAAAACTCAGAACTATCGAAAAACAATCTCATGTTATTTATACCAATAAGATGCCATACTGGGTAGATAATAAGGAAGTAATGGAGAAAGACAAACTTATTACTATAGGACAAAACACTCTATTATTTGACATGGATGGTAAAGGCAAGAAAGGGACATGGATAATAAGAGTTATGCAGATCATTATCGGACTATCTATCTGTTTATCGACAATATACACAACAATATATATAATAACTAAGGAGGGCGTTTCTAAAGATTTGTTAGAATTTATTATATATAGTATTTTTTCCTTCTTTCTATTTATATTAGGAGTAATAGTTTTAATAAAAGGTATATATTATCCCGATAAAAAATTTCTTTTTAACCGTATAGATGGGACTATCACTATGCCTGACGGATATATGAATTTGAAAAATAAAACAGTTACAATATTGTTCGAAAACGCAAAATTTTATTACAACTTAATGCCTAAGTCCTATGGGATGTATCGCATCCAGGTATGGGGTCCCTATACCTATGGAAATAAACTGATTGACAATGCTATATCTGCACGTTGGTTATGTTATTATGACAGTAATAAGACAGACCAACGAGAGTACGCTTCATTATTTACATGGTTTATGGATAAGAACCGCCCCTTACCACCGGGTGCTGTTTTCGATCCTTACAGGGAGGCTGACTATCTGAGACGTGAGTCTGAAGGATTCCTCCCTCCGATATATCTATCACATATACCTATATCCGAAACAAAAGTTCATTAATAAAAGCAATACAAAAATTAAAGTTATAAAAGAAATATGGAGAGGCAATCCATATAGTAAAACTAATATTTGATTAGAAATCGGGAAAATAAAATGGAATTACTCTTCCTGTGGACTACACCATTCCTATGACACTCAAGTTTCTTATAAAATAAAGAGTAATTGAAAAATCTTTTGTCTTAAACGAAAGAGATTTCTTATATCTAATCAACATAGGAACCTTACCCTCTTTTGGTTTATCATTCTCAACATAAATCATTACTTTTACCTGCCAAAATAAGAAAAACGAATGGAAACAGATAATCTTATAGAAATCAGAAATGCGGTTCCTCGCATCCACACATTAGCATTTGCCCAACCCATCAATTGGGCTGTAACCAATAGTCAACACTGGGCTATTGTAGGTCCTAACGGAGCGGGTAAAACATTACTTATTGATATTCTGTTAGGCAAGCACGCTCTGAAATCGGGAGAGATTATCAGTAAAAACAATATCAGTATAAATACAGTTGTAAAGTGTGTTGCTTTCCGCGACATTTATAGCCTCGTAGATATACAAAACAGCTACTATCAACAACGTTGGAATGCAGGAGACGAGCATGAAGTTCCTGTAGTAAGAGATCTTTTCTCAAAAGGTGAAAAAGAATGGGTAGAGATGCTTATTGCTGCATTTAAGATCGAAGATTTGGTAGAAAAACCTATCAATCTACTATCGAGTGGAGAGCTTCGCAAAACCCTTATTGTAAGATCACTTTTATCGAAACCACAGATTCTTATTCTAGATAATCCTTTTATTGGGTTGGATGCCAAATCGAGAACTGTACTCAACGATCTTTTGACCAGATTATCGCTTTTAGAGAATCTGCAAATAGTTCTGATTCTTTCGCATCCCAAAGATTTACCTTCTATTATCACACATATCTTACCGGTAAAAGATAAATCACTATTACCCGTTATCAGCAGAGACGAATTTGTGAATGATTTAGCGCTTCAACAAAGTTTGTTTAACCAAGAAAACAACGCCAATATATCTGAATTGTTAGATAATTCGTCTGATCAACTCTCATTCGAAAATGCACTTCTATTCAAAAACATACATATAAGATATGGTACACGTACTATTCTGAAAGATTTAGATTGGCAAGTAAAACGCGGAGAAAAATGGGCTTTACTTGGAGAAAACGGTTCAGGAAAATCCACACTTCTAAGTTTGGTTTCGGGAGACAATCCGCAAGCCTATGCAAATGATATTACTCTGTTCGATCGCAAACGAGGATCTGGAGAAAGTATTTGGGATATAAAGAAACACATCGGATACGTTTCGCCCGAAATGCACCTCTACTACCAAAAGAATGTACGTTGCATAGATGTTGTGGGTTCGGGATTTTTCGACACCATAGGTCTTTATAAAAAATGCAGCGAAGCACAAGCAGTAATTGCTCTGGAATGGATGAAAATATTTGGAATCGACAATATTAAGGATGTATCGTTTCTTTATATTTCGACAGGTGAACAGCGTCTCGTGTTATTAGCACGTGTTTTCGTCAAAAACCCTGATTTATTGATTCTTGATGAACCTTTACACGGATTAGATGTTGCTAATAAGCATCGTATCAAGAAAATCATAGAAGATTTTTGTACTGATGACAAAGCATTAATATACGTTACTCATTACGAAGACGAAATACCCGATGTAGTAACTCAAAGAATGGTATTAACTAAACGTAATTAAACTCTTCCCAACAAATTAAGAATATAACAATAGATATTTAATAGTACTCAAGAAAACAAAAAGTAACAAATTCAACAATCAAATGAAAAGAATACAAATCTCTATCCTATTTGCTCTTCTAGCAAGTATAATATCAGTAAACGCTCAAGGAGTTATCGGAAAATGGAAAACCTTCGATGATGAAACAGGCGATGCAAAATCTATTGTTGAGATTACCGAAAAAGACGGTAAAATTTATGGAAAAATAGTTGAGATACTCAATCCTGCTAAAAAGGATGCTAAATGTACCAACTGTCCCGATACCGATAAAGGAAAACCTGTTCTTGGACTATATATCATTAAAGGTTTATCGAAAGACAGTAAAGAATATTCTAATGGCAAAATTTTAGATCCAACCTCAGGAAAACTATACAAATGTACTGTTGCACTTGACGGAAACGACAAACTAAAGGTTAGAGGCTATATAGGTATTTCTGCTTTTGGAAGAAATCAAATTTGGACAAGGGTTAAATAAAAACTCCTATAATTGATATTAGGCTGAATTAAATGAGTGAATATTTAATTCAGCCTATTTTTGTCTAATTAGGTTAGCAAGAATAGTTTATTATTACCATCAGCGATAAACTATTTCACTAACAGATTGTTATTCATAAAAAACACAATCTTATTATGGTAAAAAACTTATTAATCTTGCTATTAGCAACTTCCGCCATTGCTTTTCAGCCTCAGGCCCTAGAGGCCTGCACAGGTATTACATTGACGGCCAAAGACAATTCTCACATTCTTGCACGTACTATCGAATGGGGTGGTAGCGAATTAAACAGTCAATACGCCATAGTACCGCGTGGTTATAAGCAACGTTCTTATATACTGGGAGGTGAGTTATCCGGCATGGAATTTACGGCACGTTATGGTTATGTGGGTTTCGCAGTTGAGCAAAAAGAATTTGTAACTGAAGGACTTAACGAAGCCGGTCTATCTGCAGGATTGTTTTATTTCCCCGGATACGGAAAATACGAAGATTATGATGTAACTCAGAAAACGTCGAGTATTGCCGATTTGCAGCTAGTATCGTGGATCTTAGGTAGTTTTTCTACTGTTGACGAGGTAAAAGAGGCTATTAAAAATATACACGTTATAGGTATCGACCCACGAGCTTCAACTGTACACTGGCGTATAGCAGATAATACAGGTCGCCAACTAGTGCTAGAAATTATAGAAGGTAAGCCTCATTTTTACGAAAATAAGTTGGGTGTACTTACCAATTCTCCAGGTTTTGAATGGCATATAACAAATTTGAATAACTACGTCAATCTTTTTCCAGGCACAGCAGAATCTAAATCTTTAGGTAATATACAGCTTAATTCTTTTGGGTCAGGCAGTGGCTTCTTGGGAATCCCCGGAGATGTAACTCCCCCATCCCGATTTGTGCGTGCTGCTTTTTATCAAGCAACAGCCATACAACAAAACACCGCTTTGGAAACTATCTTACAAAGCTTTCAGATACTAAATAACTTTGATATACCTGTGGGTATCGAGTTCCCTTTAGGGAAAGTACCAGCATCTATACCAAGCGCTACACAATGGACATCGGCGACGGATGTAACAAACCGCATCATCTATTATCGTACAATGTATAATAGCGCCATCCGTAGTTTTAACCTGAAAGATATAGACTTTAGTAAAGTAAAATACCAAGTTTACCCTCTCGATCAAGTAAAGCAACAACCTATAACACCTGTAAAGATCAATTGATAGATGATTAGAGAAAGCCAACTAACGGTTGAGCATTATATTACTCTTATTTAATTGAGTCAACGGTTTTAAATATAGAAAAGAAAGGATTGGAAATAATATTCCAATCCTTTCTTTTTTAGAACAATCATTTTATAACTAAATGGTTAATCCTTTAACTACAATTTAAAAATAAACGTTTCGGCTATTTCTGTTTTTTTATGTAAGTTTGTGGTGATGAAAAGAATCGCTTTTATTATTCTATATATATGTGCGTCTGTGCTTGTTACTCAGGCACAACAACCCCGTTTTATTTTTGATAACGACAGTACTAAAACAGAAACTCCAGCTCCTCAGAGAGCATCAAATAGCAAAACACCATCGGTCAACCTCGATTCTTTAAATAAAGTCCCACCTGCTATATCTTCTTGGAATATCGATCCTCGCTTGGGTGAGCGTATTCCTATCCCAATGGACACCATGTTATATGGTTTCCACAGAGAAAGTTTAGTTGAAGGTCAAGGATTAGCAATCGGATATCTTGGTAACTGGGGATCACCAGCTTACTCTAAACTCTTTATTGAGCAGGACGATGCTTCTCTCTTTCAGTTTCTCGATCCTTATAAATTCTATTACAAAACACCCGGTAATCAACGCTTTCTGAGCACCAAGCAGCCCTACTCCAATATCATGTATCAATCGGGAGGAAGCCGTCAGAGCAAAGAAGAAAGATTCACCGGAGAAATATCTATCAGCTTCAATAAAAACCTCACTGTAGGTTTCGACATTGACTATGTATATTCCAGAGGTTTTTACCAATACAACCCCGATAAACAAATCAATTACGATTTCTATACGGCTTATATCAGCGATAAATATCAAATGCACGCATTTGTAGCTAATAATAACTTCACCCATTCTGAAAATGGTGGTATAACAGAGGATGGTTATTTAAATGGTACAGATAAAGAGAACGTAGGGAAAGACAACACAATGAGTTTTCAAACTCATCTTTCCGAAACTTGGAATTATCTGAGAGGAAAACATCTATACATGACCAATAAATACAATCTGGGATATGAAAAGGAAGGAACTGAGAAATTTATTCCCGTTGCCAGTGTTATTCTAACCAATAGCTATACCGATCAACGCCGTAGATTTTACAGCAGAAACGTTGAGGCTTTGGATAAATTTTATAATTATACCCCAAAAGCTGGTACTCAAAGCGCACCAGTTAACGACCAAATGGCATATTATTCATTAAAGAATACGCTTGCCGTTTCTCTAAACGAAGGTTTTAGAGATTGGGTTAAATTTGGCTTAACGGCTTTCATCGAAAATGACAGAAGAACTTTCCGAATGCCATCAGAAGAATTCGGATGGATTGCGACACGTGATACAACTCAGAACTCAACATTTATTGGGGGGATACTTTCTAAAGAGAAAGGTGAATTTCTAAAATATAACCTTTATGCAGACCTCGGAGTACTAGGTGATGACATAGGAGAGTTTAAACTAAAAGCTGACATCAGCACAACCATTAATATAAAAGGTCAGAAAGCGATAGTAAAGGCAAACGGATATGTGAAAAATCTGGTTCCTCAATTATTTCAAAACAGTTTCAGATCTAAGTATTACACTTGGCAAAAAGAATTCAGTAATACCAAACGTATATTTGTAGGAGGTGAAATTTATATTCCTCATACTGAAACCCGGTTGAGTGGAGGAGTAGAAAACATAAGCAATTACATCTATTTCAACAATCTAGAAGGGATTCAAATGACAAGTCCAACACAAGATGGAGGTAGTGTACGAGTAGTTTCACTTCGTCTAGATCAGAATTTACATTATGGCATTTTACATTGGGACAACCAAGTTTCTTATCAGATGAGTGATAAGGAAGATGTTATTCCCGTTCCTACATTAAGTTTATATACCAATCTGTATATAAAAGCTAAATTAGCGAAAGTATTAACTATGCAATTAGGTGTAGACGCTCATTATCACACTAAATACTATGCACTAGGCTACGATCCAGCTTTAGGGCAATTTGTCAATCAGGACGAAGTTCAAATAGGCAATTTTCCGTTCGCTACTGCCTATGCCAATTTTCACTTAAAGAAGACCCGTTTTTTTGTGATGATGTATAATGTGGCTAAAGATTTTGGGGACTCCAATTATTTCACAGTACCTCACTATCCGGTAAACCCTATGATCTTTAAATTCGGACTATCTTGGAACTTTACTAATTGATACACCTTAAAATAATGAAAAGTAAAAAGCAAATTTACATCGCTTTAGTATTACTAATAGCAATAGCTGCTATTGCTTACATTATTACACAAAACAAAAACACACCTGTACATCGCGACTATACCGAGATAGAAGAGAGTGGTATATTACGTATTGTAACGGATCTCAATCCCATAGGATATTTCGTGTCATCCGACACTGTTGCGGGCTTTAATTATGAACTTCTCCAAGCATTACAACAGTTTACAAAGATAAAATTCGAAGTATCCGTGCAGAATAGCTTAGATAAGAATTTTGAGGGTTTGAAAACTGGGAAATACGATCTTGTAGCCTGCAATATCCCCATTAATTCTAGCCTGAAAAACGAATACAATTTTACAGAAGCGATCATCAATAATAGACTAGTATTAGTTCAACGTAAAGCCGAATTCAACCATAATATTGAACCTATTCGGAATCATCTTGATTTAGGAAAAAAGACTTTATATGTATCAGCCGACTCTCCAAGTATATTCCGACTACAAAATCTATCGCATGAAATTGGCGATACAATATTTATCATAGAAGATGATACTTATCAAGCCAATCAACTAGCATTAATGGTAGCCGCAGGAGAAATAGATTATACAGTATGCGACATAAAAACTGCGGAAAGCTTATCAAAGAAAATACCCGAACTGGATATAAAAACAGATATCGGCTTTACTCATTTCGAAGCTTGGGCAGTAAGGGCTAACTCTCCCGTTCTTCTTGATTCTCTAAATACATGGATCAATAAGTTTAAAGCAACCAAAGAATACACCAATATCCTCAAAAGGTATTATAAATAATATCTGTCCAATCATTTTTATTAGTAACTTCGAAGGATAAATATAGAGTAATTGATAAATATCTACAATTTTCATCCATTGAGTAATTCGGTATAACCTCTCACTATTGGGAGCAACGATAGGAATAATAAGAGATTGGCCTTCAAATAAAGCAGGCTTATTAACTATCTGAGTATAATATATGATGAAAATTGATTAAAAATGCAAAGTAGACTTTGCAATAAGACAAAAAAAAATTACCTTCGTAGACTTAATCGGTAGATTGTGGAATCCTTTTTCAGAACGCATAAATATTTAGTAGAGCACTTGGGCAGCAACGTCGAAAGACGGTTGATGGACGAGATTAATTGGAATGATCGTCTTATAGCAGTCAAAGGAACTAGAGGTGTCGGTAAAACCACGTTTTTATTGCAATATGCAAAAAAATTCAGTGATTTAGATGGACGAGATTGTTTGTATATCAATATGAATAATTTTTCGTTCACTTGTCGTACCATATACGACTTTGCCGAAGAATTTTGTTTCAAAGGTGGAAAAACTCTTCTAATAGATCAGGTATTTAAGTATCCCAATTGGGCTAGTGAACTGAGATTATGTTATGACAAGTTCCCTGAGCTTAATATAGTTTTTACCTGTTCGACAGTTATGCAATTGGATGAAAATCCAGAAATTGCATCTATTGTGCGTCATTATAATCTGAGAGGATTTTCGTTTCGCGAATTTTTGAATATTATCACAGATAGTAAACTTGAGCCGGTTTCTTTACCCGATATTATATCCAAGCATAAAGAAATAGCAGCAGAGATTTGCTCCAAAGTAAAACCCCTCGCCTATTTCAGAGATTATATCCATCATGGATATTATCCCTTCTTCTTGGAAAAACGTAATTTCTCAGAGAATCTACTTAAGACTATCAACATGATGCTTGAGATAGACGTTCTTTCTATAAAACAAATAGAACAATCGTATCTTCCTAAATTGAGGAAGTTGCTATATCTGTTGTCACTCACCTCACCCGGTAAGCCCAATATAAGCCAACTGAGTGTCGATTGCGAGATATCTAGAGCTACGGTTACCAATTATTTGGATTATCTAAAAAGTGGTCGCCTCATAAATTTACTATACAGAGAAGGTGAAGAGTTTCCTAAGAAACCCGATCTGGTTTATATGCACAACACCAATCTCATTTTTGCAATGAAACCGGGAGTTGCTAATGATCAGACACTGAGAGAAACATTCTTCTACAACCAGCTACATCACAATAATTCAAAATTAAAGAAAGGTAGCAAAGCAGGAATTTTCCTGGTAGAAGACGATAACGAAAAATATACATTTAAAGTAGATAATCTAAAAACAAAAGGGAACAAAAAAACCGACATCTATAATACAGCAGAAATGATGGAGATAGGCGACGGAAATACAATTCCTCTGTGGCTTTTTGGTTTTCTATACTAATTTATAAAGTAAATATTGTAATCAAATAAAGTTAAGGATTTAAGCACTAAGGCATTTTGATTAATAAACATAATCCATTCTCTTTTCAGCTTAGTCCTCTTATTTTAAAAGTTCGATAAACAACTAAATAATCAACTATTACAGAGTATGGCAAAAGAGAAAAAATTTTTAACCTGTGATGGTAATCAAGCTGCAGCTCACATATCATATATGTTTAGCGAAGTAGCTTCGATCTATCCAATCACACCATCATCAACAATGGCAGAGTATGTTGATGAATGGGCTGCTGCCGGACGTAAAAACATTTTCGGCGAAATAATAAAAGTGCAAGAAATGCAATCTGAAGCCGGTGCTGCCGGTGCTCTTCACGGATCGCTTCAGGCTGGTGCAATGACAACTACTTACACTGCATCACAAGGTCTTTTATTGATGATCCCTAACATGTACAAAATTGCAGGGGAACTTCTTCCTTGTGTATTCCATGTTTCGGCTCGTGCATTAGCTGCACAGGCATTATCTATCTTTGGAGACCACCAAGATGTTATGGCTGCTCGCCAGACTGGTTTTGCAATGTTCTTCTCGGGATCGGTACAAGAGGTTATGGATCTTTCTGCTGTACCTCACTTAGCTACAATAGAATCTCGCATCCCATTCATGAATATATTTGATGGATTCCGTACATCTCACGAAATTCAAAAAGTAGAATTGATGGATCAAGAGGCGCTTATTCCACTTATTGATCAAGACGGTCTTAAGGAATTCCGCAACAGAGCATTGAATCCGGAGAATCCAGTAACACGCGGTACTGCTCAGAATGATGATATTTACTTCCAATCTCGTGAAGCATCAAATCCATTCTACGACAAAGTACCAGGTATTGTTGAAAAATATCTAGAAGAAATCTATAAAATAACTGGCCGTAAATATGGTTTATTTGATTACTATGGAGCAGAAGATGCTGACAGAGTAATCATCGCTATGGGATCTGTTACTGAGGCTATCAAAGAGACTATCGATTTCTTGAATGCTAAAGGTGAAAAAACAGGTCTTGTTTCAGTTCACTTATATCGTCCGTTCAAGGCTGAGGCATTTATGGCTCTTATACCTAAGACTGCGAAAAGAATTGCTGTTCTTGACCGTACTAAAGAACCAGGAGCACCTGGACAACCTCTTTACTTGGATGTTAAAGACTGTTTCTACGGAACAGAAGATGCTCCAACTATCGTTGGTGGTATCTATGGTCTTTCATCTAAAGATACTACTCCTTCTCAAATCATGTCAGTATACGAAAACTTAGCAATGAAATTGCCTAAGAACGATTTCACTATCGGTATCGTAGATGACGTTACATTCAAATCTCTTCCCATGAAAGAAGAAGTTTCGGTTGATGATAACAACTACGAGGCTAAATTCTACGGATTAGGTTCTGATGGTACAGTAGGAGCAAATAAAAACTCAGTGAAAATTATCGGAGAAAACACTGATAAATATTGTCAAGCATATTTTGCTTATGACTCTAAAAAATCAGGAGGTTTCACTGCATCTCACCTTCGTTTTGGAGACAAACCTATTCGTTCAACTTATTTGGTGAATACACCAAACTTTGTAGCATGTCACGTACCTGCTTACCTTCATCTTTATGATGTAACTAAAGGGTTGAAAAAGAATGGTACTTTCCTTCTTAACTCTGTATGGGCTAAGGACGAAGTAGGTAATTATCTTCCTGATAACGTAAAAAAATATTTAGCTGTAAACAACATCAATTTCTATATCATCAACGCAACTAAAATTGCAACTGAAATAGGTCTTGGTGGACGTACAAATACAATTCTACAATCAGCATTCTTTAAGATATCAGGTGTAGTACCTTACGACTTAGCGGTAGAACAAATGAAAAAATACATCGTTAAATCTTACGGACGTAAGGGAGAAGATGTAATTAATAAAAATTATGCTGCCGTTGATCGTGGTATCGAATTGGAAAAAGTAGAAATTCCTGCTGAATGGGCAAATCTAACTCTAGGTGCTCAAACAACAGAGGATGATGCTCCAGACTTTATCAAAAACGTTGTTCGCCCAGTAAATGCTCAACGTGGATATGATCTACCTGTATCAGCATTTAAAGGCCGCGAAGACGGAACTTGGGATAATGGTACTACCGAATACGAAAAACGTGGTGTAGCTGCATTTGTTCCAGTATGGCATATGGATAATTGTATCCAATGTAACCAATGTGCATATGTTTGTCCTCACGCAACAATACGCCCTTTCGTATTAGATGCTAATGAGCAAGCTCATTCTCCTGAAAGTGCATCTTTACTTAAAGCTCAAGGAAAACAATTCGATGGTATGGGATTCCGTATCCAAGTAGACGTTTTAGACTGTCTTGGTTGTGGTAACTGTGTTGACGTTTGTCCTGGAAAGAAAGGTCAAAGTGCGCTTGAGATGGTAGAAATTGGTACTCAATACCCAGAGCAAAACAATTGGGACTTTATGGTGAAAAACGTAACCAGCAAAGCTCATTTAGTAGATATCAAACAAAACGTGAAAAACTCACAGTTTGCAACGCCATTGTTTGAGTTCTCAGGTGCATGTTCTGGTTGTGGAGAAACCCCATACATCAAACTTGTAACTCAATTGTATGGTGATAGAATGTTAATTGCTAATGCAACAGGTTGTACATCTATCTATGGAGGATCAGCTCCTTCTACTCCATACAGAAAGAATGAAGAAGGTAAAGGTCCAGCTTGGGCAAACTCTTTATTTGAAGACAATGCTGAGTTCGGTCTTGGATACGCTTTAGCAAATATCACTATGCGTGATAGAATCGAAAGATTGATGAAGCAAGCAATAGCAATGCCTGAAACTTCTGATAATACAAAAGCTACTTTCCAATCATGGATTGATAATAAATACGAAGCAGAGAAAACCAAAGAACTACATCCTCAAATATTAGCTATCATAGAAGCTGGTGCTGACAAATGTGAAATTTGCAAAGAATTGCTTTCATTGAAACAATATATCATCAAACGTTCTATCTGGATCTTTGGTGGTGACGGATGGGCTTATGATATAGGTTTTGGTGGTCTTGACCACGTAATTGCTTCTGGTGAAGACGTTAACATTCTAGTTTTGGATACTGAGGTTTACTCAAATACAGGAGGACAATCTTCTAAATCAACTCCGGTTGCAGCTGTTGCTAAATTTGCTGCCGCAGGTAAGAAGATTCGTAAGAAAGACCTTGGTATGATTGCAACTACTTATGGTTATGTATACGTTGCTCAGGTAGCAATGGGAGCTAACCAAATGCAGTGCTTAAAAGCATTCAGAGAAGCTGAAGAGTACAAAGGACCTTCACTTATCATTGCTTATTCTCCATGTATCAGCCACGGTCTACGTAAAGGTATGGGTCAGGCTCAAGACGAAGAGAAAGCAGCAGTAGAATGCGGATACTGGCACTTGTGGCGTTACAACCCAATGTTGGAAGAAGAAGGCAAGAACCCATTCACAATGGATAGTAAAGATCCAGACTGGAGCAAGTTCCAAGCATTCCTTGGAGATGAAGTTCGTTATACATCACTTCAAAAGTCTAATCCAACAGAAGCTACCAGTTTATATGAAGCTGCTCAAAGCAATGCTACATGGCGCTGGAAAAGCTATAAACGCTTAGCTGCCGGAACATTTGATACTTTTAATGAAGTTAATAATCTTCCTGAATAAGAGAGCTTAAATATTCTAATATAGAAAAAGGATATCCAATCAGGATATCCTTTTTTTGTTAGTTACTTTCTTCTTCTACATTAGCTCCCTCTTAGACTATCTAATAATGGCAGAGCCATAACATGCCACTTGTATTATCTATACAAACTAGCTTAAAACACAAAAGAGCAGGTAAATATACCTGCTCTTTTAATATTTATTGATAGACTATTCTTTAAATAGTGCTTTTACGTCTTCTTAGCAATAGAAACGATGCATAAACTAATCCAGCTACAATAACTGGTAATACAGCATCTCCAACTGGTGAACCGACGAAGCCTCCGCCTCCCCATTCGCCTCCTCCATCTCCAGGACCGTTGTCTTCTCCCGTAGGAGCTTTTAGGCTAGGAGCTGAAGCATGCACTTCATTCACAGCGATATTATCCTTATAATAAGAATCTGAAGGTAGTAAATCCTGCGCACTCAATCCAGCACTTATGCAAAATAGAATACCTAATATTTTAAAACTTAAACATTTTCTCATTTTACCAAAAATTTAGCAGCATACGATTTTTTACCTACAACTTTTACAATATAAGCACCTGTGAAAAATGCTTGTCTAATTTCTACTGAAGTATCATCTACTTTAGCTTGAGCCACCTTTCTACCTTGTATATCATATACAGAAATTACACTTCCAAAATCTGAATCTTCAAAACCTGAAACAGTCAATACTCCGTTAAAGTAGTAAGATGTTATATTTTTAGATTCCGAATTATTATCTCCATCTTCAATACCTGATGTATTGAAAGTAAATCTTACAGTGAAACGATCTATAGGATCCGTTGCTTTAGAACTTGTTGTATAAGATTTCCCTCCAAACAAATCAAATTCTTTATTAGCAACTTTATCAATCAAAGTAATTCCTTGTACTCTCTCAGCAGAACCTAAGCGAGAGGCTTTCAGTGTTACATTTTGAGGTATTGCACTAGGTGTTACATATAATACAACCGATTCTGTTTGCGCTGATTGAGGTACACCTAAAATATTCGACTCCAAAGCATCACCTTGCTCGCTTCTTGTATACATTGTACTCATACCACTTTGCTTAACAACACCTTCTACTGTTTCAGAAGTCGTTTTTGTTTCGCTTGTAGATATTAAAGCAATCATTTTCTTTGTAGGAGCATACTCTGCATTAGTCATTATATCTTGAGGTGTTCTAATTGCAATAGCAACTCTATCGGAAGCTTTTACTTCTTCATCTGTTATATGAAATAAAAAGTCATCTTTACTAGTCTTTTCTTCAGCAGGTGCTGACCTTAGGAATAAAGCATTTGAGTAAATCGCTCTCTTGGACGCAGGTATTATTATATTCTTATCAGCTTTAGCAGCATATAATACAAACATTTGAAGAGGGGCAATCGTAACTTCATATCCAGGTCGTCCAGTTCCCTCATCATAGTCTCCAACTGTAGAAGTAGGAGGATCAAATGCAGTAGAAGCATTAGGTCTTATTACTCTATATTTGGCACTTACCGAGACCCATTTATTTCCGGGTTCCACACCAGTATATCCTACATCATAAGTTCCAGATCCTTTAGATGTTGGATCTAGTACCCATACACGATTAGCAATATTTCTACTAGCGTTTTGAGCATTACCTACAATTAGATTATTCCAAGCTGGTAAAGTATTATTGTCACTCTTAGAATTAACCATCTCTTCCACATTCAAAGGGACAGTAAAAGGATTTGAAAAATAATTATAACCTACTACTAATGGTAAGCTAATATCTCCATTATTAAGAACTTCTCCTGTATAAGCATCACTAGTAGATACAGCGACCTTAGGCATTTTATTCGGCACATTAGCCGCTAGACCTGAAGATGGGAATATATTTACTGATCTTTTAAACATAGGGCCAAATCGGCTAAAGAAATACTTTCCTTTCTCTCGGTTCAGACTAGGGTTTGTAGCATCAACAACATTATCATCTGAAACTCCGGCACCATTACGTTCTGCAAACAAGATACCTTTGTCCTTATAATACGTAGGGTGGATATCGTATTCATAATTCGCTGCATTTGTTCCTCTAAGATCAACTCCTACAACGAAAGCTTTACCAGCTTGCAATTTATATGTTGGGTCGGTCATTGTATTACCTGGTGCAGTTTGACCAATTATACTTTCTCCGGTAGGAATCATAAGGAAATTCCAAAAGAAATAATCGGCTCTCATTTCTTTATATGGGCTACCAAAAGCGATAAGACTTCTTCCTTGTCTCTCATTTGCAGTTGCAATAGCAGGATCATCTACAGATAGATTTACCTGAATAGCACCATATAGATTATTATCTGTTGTAGTATTGGGGATAAGACTATTTTTAGTTCTTATCTGTCCAACTGCCGTATTCCCTGTAATTGGAGCCTCCACCATAAAGTGAGCTAGCATCGAAGAATTATCAACTGTATGCATTGTTGTTATACCACTAACATCTGAAGCTTTAATTCTTCGAGAATCAATAATGAAACGACCACCATTTAAGTCTACATTCTGAGCAGAAGCAGCTAATTCAGGGACTAAGACTACATGTTTTGTATTCTCAATAACTAAATTCGGAAAAGTTATATAGTTATTCCCTTTTAATGTGGGCGAATATGCCTGATCTGTTTTTATATACTGAGTGCTTGTTCCTCTGAAAACAAAACGAGAAGCATTTGTGTCAGTATAAGGATATGGCAAAACAAAAACGTTTGAATTATGATAACTAACAGCACCAGTCTCTCCAATCGCACCATTAACCTCATGGATAAAATTTCCGGTAAGAACAGTTTGTGATCCCTCTAAATGAATCTGACTTCTCACACTAGTAGTAGTTGCATCACGACCTGCTATAAAATCGCCATTAATATACAAGGTAGTCTTTGGATTGTCCCCTGTAACACCTGTCGATTTAACAGACATCAATCCTTTATTATAAAGAAAAGAAGCTTGAGCCATTAACGATAACGGCGCAAATCCAATTCCTACAAGCAACAGTAGTTTTATTTTCATACTTATTTTTGTTCTGTTTTAATCCTTTTTAGCGCTTAACACATTGTTTACCAAGCAATAAAAATGTGTTATCAAATAACATATAGACGGCTGGAAATTATAACATTTAGAAATATATTGAACAATCTCCTGCATTTAGGGTTCAAAGATAATCATTAAGTTCATATCTATCATCCTATCCTTACAATAGCTCACCATATTTAATATAATTTAACAATAATAAAACTCACCAAAACAAGCTAATTATAGGGAAGATAGCCTATTTAAATCATAAAAAAAAGCTTGCAAACAACCCGTACAAAGCACAAAACAAGCAAGATTGTTAAATAGCACATTCAATTAGAAAATAAAGATCTTTATGAGATAAATTTTAGCTAAAATAGACATTTTTTGATCTGAGACCTCCAAATTAACATTATATCTATTGTTAAAAGAAAAAACTATTGCGCCTTAGTTAAAACAATATACAAACTTAACAAACCAAGGAATTTAAAACCATTCTAACACACTTCACAAATAAACAAGCCTACCAAATCACTATTTTAACAAAGCATATTTCTACAACCAAAACACAATAAAAAACAAATTATCAAAGTCATTTTCCTAATAAGACAAAGCATCACATCATAAATATTAACTACATCAACAAAATCAAACATACTAAAACATAAAAAATCCACTATAAAACAGTGATAAACAAACAAAAAAACGAGACACACACCCAAATTCATTAACAATTACAAATCTTGCAACCACCACAAATATTCCCCAGCACAACCAGAGCTTCTAGTCAAAATTCAACTCAGTAGCACTACTTCTCAAATGTCATCTACTAAATGTGATTTATTTAAGCAAGCAATCTACACTTTTATAAAAAACTCAACAATACAACAATATAACGCACCTATTTTAACAACACAAAAAAGCCTCCTTATATCTTTAAATTCTATTCTATTTAGACAAGCCTACCTATCTTTTAGAGATACCTCTACACCAAACATCTAGATTATGACGCCCTCTTAATAATTTACATTAACACATCTAATATTATCTATATATTTTAATTCATGAACAGACAAATACATCCTCTCAAGCTCATCCATCACAATAGAACATTAAATCTCTCCTCAAAATTTAATAACAGATTAACAAAAAACTCATCTTTTTCTAAGTATATTTGTATATTGCAATATAAATCTGTTTGATAGAACAACAATGGGAAATAAGAATCTAGAACAACTCATTCTTAAATATTCATCGTATGATCAGAAAATATACGATAACACCTCTATTACAAGAGACTTGAATATACAGAACGAACAAGCTAAAGCTTTTATTGAAGCCTTCGCCAAAGAGTTTAATGTTGACATTTCAGCTTTTAACTTCCCTAAATATTTTCCATTACAGGACAAACTATCTAATAAAATCTGCAAACGTTCTGAGCTAACAATCGAAGATTTAGAACGAGCTATACTCGCAGGTGAACTTAATGACGATGTCATAAGCTTTGAGGAAGATGACCCCAACCTACCAATCAAGTTTACGACAAAAAATATAATATTAGGAATACTTCTTGTTCTTATAGTTTCGGCTCTGCTTGGGGTTATCGCCATTTTCATTTAGACTTCCAATACAAATAGAGCGCTGCAACTTTTAATTTCAGCATAAATTATGTACTTTTGAATATCAAATATATAATTATGCTGTATACATTCTCCGACGTACTCAACAAGATTAATAATGAAGTAAATACTCTCAAATTTGAGGGTAAACCTGAATCATTATTTGCTCCAATAGATTACATCCTCGAACTTGGAGGTAAACGAGTTAGACCCGTATTAGCTGTAATGGCTTACAACCTATATAAAGATGATATCGAAAAATCGATTCCTATAGCTTTAGGTATCGAAATTTTCCACAATTTCACTCTATTACATGATGACCTTATGGATAGAGCGGATAAACGTAGAGGTAAACCCACCGTACATATTAAATGGGATGACAACACAGCCGTTTTGTCGGGCGATGCCATGCTTATTGAATCTTACAAGGAAATAGCAAAGACTGATCCACAATATCTGCCTGAAGTTCTATCCCTGTTCTCTACAACTGCAACTGAAATATGCTGCGGTCAGCAACTTGATATGGAGTTTGAAAAACGCCTTGATGTATCTATTGCCGAATATCTCGAAATGATTCGATTAAAGACTGCTGTATTATTAGGTTGTGCACTCAAATGTGGAGCACTAGCAGCTGGATCGAGCCAAGAAGACGCTGAATCACTTTACAACTTCGGAATAAATATAGGATTAGCTTTTCAATTAATGGACGACCTGCTTGATGTATATGGAGATCCTGCAACATTCGGGAAAAGAATTGGAGGAGATATTCTTTGCAATAAAAAGACGTTCTTACAAATCACAGCACTTCAACACGAAGATAGTAAAGATCAATTACTTGATTGGATAAACAAAACGAACTTCGATGAAACTGAAAAAATCAAAGCTGTAACAACAATATATGATGAGCTGAATCTAAAGCAGACATCAGCAGATATCATTCACGCATATTACGAAAAAGGAATCGCATACCTAGATTTAGTAAGTGTAGATTACGCCAAGAAGAATGAACTAAGAGAGCTTGCTAAAAGCCTGCTAACTCGCGCGTCATAAACGTCTTTGTCTTTTTCTACGACTTCGGCAAGTATTTATATGTTAATCACAAAGAAACAACTGCGATTAATACCCAATAAATACTTGCTATAACCTAAACAAATTCAAAATGAATATAATAGATACGCATTCTCATACCTATGACGAAAGCTTCGACAACGATATAGAAGACGTTATAAGCAGAGCTAAGCAAGCTGGCATAACCAACATCTTATTACCTAATGTAGATGTAGAAAGCATAAATAGAGTTAATTCCCTTGTAGAAAAACATCCAGGGTATTGCATACCTATGATGGGGCTACATCCAACAAGAGTTACAGCAAATTGGGAATCTGATCTGGAAATAATTAAGCAACAGTTTGCTATTCACAAATACAATGCTGTTGGCGAAATAGGGATCGACCTCTATTGGGATAAGTCTCTAGAGAAAGAGCAAAGAGCCGCTTTTGAGGAACAACTTCGATGGAGCATAGAGTTTGATCTGCCCGTATCTATCCATTGCAGAAATGCTATTGGCGAATCTATAGAATGCATCAAGAATGTAGGTGCATCTAAACTTAGAGGGGCATTTCATAGTTTCAGCGGTTCAAGTGAAGAGCTGGAGGCTGTATTAGCTCTTGAGAATTTCTATCTAGGAATAAACGGAACAGTCACTTACAAAAACTCAACCTTGCCACAGGTTTTGAAAGGAACTGATCTTTCGCGTCTCCTTATCGAAACCGATGCACCCTATCTTCCACCTGTACCATACAGAGGCAAAAGAAACGAACCTTCATACACAATCCACATAGCAGCAAAACTAGCAGATATATACGGCGTAACTCCCGAAAAGGCAGGCGATATAACAAGCGAGAACGCTAAAAAACTGTTTTCGATAAACTAAACGAATTATTGTAATACAAGAAATATTTTTATCTTTGTGCCGTAATTAAGGAGAGGTGGCCGAGTGGACGATGGCGCTTGCTTGGAAAGCAAGTATACGGGCAACTGTATCGGGGGTTCGAATCCCTTCTTCTCCGCTAGATTAAGATAAACGAATAAACCAGAACATCCGTCTTTAATTATATTAAGAACGGGTGTTTTTCATCTTGATAAACTTCTATATTCTTTCATTTTCAAAAAAGATAAAGAATACTGAAATAAAGAATATTGAAGATTGATATCTGGCGAGGTCTCAAACCTTTTTATTGCTTGGATCAAAAACACTCCAAGCCTGTTATAATTAAAATAATATTATAACAGCACTTGTTTTAGTATACTTATTTTTATTCTTACTTTTAGATTTAGAGAAAATGGAATATCGCTTAAACAAATACATCAGTGCATCAGGCTATTGCTCTAGACGCGAAGCTGACAAATACATAGAGAGTGGCAATGTCACAGTAAATGGCAAGAAAGCTACTATCGGATCTCGTGTGTTACCCGGACAAAAAGTTAAGGTAAACGGAGAACTCATTGAAAATAAAGTAGAGCCTGTATATATTGCATTCAACAAACCCGTTGGAGTTGTAAGCTCTACCAATCCGTTGGAGAGAGATAATATTATCGAATTCATAAGACACGAGCAACGTATATTTCCTATCGGTAGGTTGGATAAGGATTCGCAAGGATTAATCCTCCTAACAAACGATGGAGACATCGTTAATAAGATATTGCGTGCAGGAAACAATCATAAGAAAGATTATATTGTAACTGTAAATCGCCCTATCACGTCTGACTTCATCACTCGTATGTCGCAAGGTGTACCCATCTTAGACAGAGTGACACGCAGATGCGAGATAGAGAAAATCAACCCCTATACATTCAAAATTTCACTGATACAAGGTCTTAACAGACAAATCAGACGTATGTGTGAATATTTCAATTATGATGTACTCAAGCTAGAACGTATTCAGATAATGAATATCAAGCTTGATAAATTAGGGCAAGGAAACTGGCGTAATCTGACTGCTTCGGAAATGGAAGGGTTATTCGACATGCTTGAAGCTTCTGAAAAAACTCCCGCAGGAAAAACCCCATCAAACAGTAATAAGTCTTTTAATAGAGCCCTCGAAGAGCATGATATAAGAACCAATTATAGAAAAGGAAGTCTGGCTGCAAAAAAAGCTTCTGCCAACAAAACCGATAAAGATCAGTCAAAGAAATTCACTCCAACTTCTGAAAATGGAGAGGATAAACCAAAACCTAGAAGTAAAGGTAAGCCTTCGAGTGGATTGAGAGTAGGAAAACAGAAAATGGCTGCTAATAAACCGAAGACTAAAGCAAAAAGCAAATCTGAGCCTAAGGGAAAAGATCGAGAAGCTCGCAAAGGAACTAAGAAATAAACTCCATATAAAGGAAACAGTATTAGAGTGATTCTAAGAACAGAATATCAGAAAAGAATAATTACTCTAAGCTGATTTTTAATTACCTTTATTCCTTGGATAATGACTCTTTAGAATCATCAATTGGTTTTATTGTTTTGTAAGTGTCATAAACAAAACAAATAAGGCTAAACAATATGGTAATAAAAACGTTACAATAGTTAATTATTTCTAAACAATGAAAAAAGGACGTATAACGATTAAAGATATTGCCAAGAATCTGAATATTTCTGCATCGACTGTATCCAGAGCTCTAAACAACAATCCCGATATCAGCCTCGAAACTCGGAGAGTGGTACAAGAATATGCCAACGAACATAAATATAAGCCCAACTCCTTGGCTTTGAGTCTTAGAAACAGTCATTCCAATATTATAGGAGTGATAGTTCCCGAACTAGCCAATCACTTCTTTTCATCTGTATTATCGGGAATGGAAACTATTGCCGAAGATCATGACTATCATGTAATTGTTTGTCAATCATCAGAAGAATATACAAAAGAGATACGCAATGTTCAGACGCTGATAGAAGCTCGTGTATGCGGAATGCTTATATCTCAATCAAAAACGACAATTAAATACGATCACTTTCAAGAACTTATAGATAATAATATACCCGTAGTTTTCTTCGACCGCATTTGTACAGGAATAGACTCCGGCAAAGTTGTAGTTGATGATTATTCGGGAACGTTTCATGCCGTAGATTATATGGTTCAAACAGGCTGCAAACACATTGCATTCTTTGGAGCCGCTCCTCATCTCGAAATATCTAAGAATAGAAAAAACGGCTATCTTGATGCATTAAGAAAACATCATATGCCCATTGATGAAGACATTATAAGAATTGCCGATAATAAACAACTTGGCTTCGAAAGAGCTATGGAACTGTTGCAATCAGACAAACGACCAGATGCTTTCATGGCAATGAATGATTATACTGCTTCAGGAATTTTGTTAGCGGCAAAGACTTTAAAACTCAAAGTTCCAGAAGAAGTTTCGATATGCGGTTTCTCCAACTCCAATATTTCTCAGGATACCGACCCTATGCTTACAACCGTAGATCAGCACCCTCAGAAAGTAGGAGAAGAGGCTATGAATCTGATTTTAGAGAAGGTGCAAAATCCAGATAGTACGGATAAGAAAAACAAGATAGTGAAAACCAGTTTGGTTATAAGAGAAACCACACGACCTCTAATAGTAGAGTAGAAATCATATCTATAAGTAATTTTAAATAATTATTGATACTTTTGACCTCTATAACAATCTCGGGTTGTTATAGAGGTCAAAAGTAACAAAAGAAAGTCCGAGACCTTAATACCTGAACAGAAATATAAGACCTTATGCTAAATAAACCTACGCTCAGATATGGGCAAATCTGGAATATAAACTTCGGCTTTTTAGGTACACAAATTTGTTTTACGCTTGTAATGACAAATACAAGCCGTATATTATCAGCATTGGGTGCAGATACCAACGAATTGGCTTTCTTATGGCTTGCCGCCCCTTTAGCTGGATTATTTATGCAACCGCTTATCGGCTATTTCAGTGACAGGACATGGACTCGACTAGGGCGAAGAATACCTTATATACTTGCAGGTCTAGTAGTTTCGGCTATTATGATGTTTCTCATGCCCAATTCGCATATCATATCACGCGTTATGCCACCTGTATTGGCTGGAGTAAGCATCTTATTTCTTATGCAAAGTGCATTCAATGTAAGTATGCAGCCTTACCGATCGTTGGTTGGCGATATGGTCAACAGTAAACAAAGCAATCAGGGATACTCCGTACAGACGATTGTTTCTAATCTGGGTGCTATCGTAGGCTCATGCCTACCCTTTTTACTTGCCTACATAGGGTTTAGTAATCAAGCAGACGAAGGTCGAGTAGCCGCCTCCGTTTCAGTCTCTTTTTATATTGGTATAGGGTTTCTTGTACTTACCAATTTATGGACGTGTTTCAGCGTAAAAGAATATCCTCCCAAGTTATTTGAAGAATACAATAAAAGCGAATCTGCCAATAAAACAGATGACACAACATCTACCGACAACAAAAAAACAATAATTACCATACTTCAATTGTCCATAGTACAATTATTCTCTTGGTTTGCATTCTACTACATATGGGTATATGCTACTGATGGAATTGCTGTTACTGTATGGAACACAAGCGACCCTCATTCGGTAGAGTATAATCATGCAGGAAATTGGTTTGGAATATTAACAGGTGTATACAGTGTTATAGCTGCTATTTTTTCTGTTTTCTTACCTAGAATTACAGATAAATTCGGAAGAAAAAACTTCTATTCATTCTCTCTTGTATTAGGAGGTATAGGAATGCTCTCTATGTTCTTTATTCACGATCAATATTTACTTTTATTGCCTATGTTCCTCATTGGTATTGCATGGGCAATGATATTAACTATGCCTTTTTCGATATTGGCAAACGTAGTACCGTCCAACAAAATGGGATTGTACATGGGACTTCTCAATGTCACTATTGTAATCCCTCAAGTAGCAGGTGGATTGTTAGGACATTTCCTATTTGAGAATGTTGCGGGAAGCAGACCCTTTGCCATGTTCCTAGTTTCGGGAGTTTCACTTCTTATCGGTGCTGTATCGGTTATATTTATAAATGATCCCGTGAAGAAGTAACAATACATACATTACTAACACTACAAACTTACATATCTTTTTGATTTTTTCCTGAATTATTTGTACTGTTACATTCATTTTTAACTATACTGGGAACTTTAATTATTCCAAAGTGAATATTAATAAAAACACAAGTGAAACAAAATATTAAACTAACTTACACAACTTATGTTTACCCATCAATGTTTTTTAAAATTGGGAGAGATATCAGGGTTGGATTTTTCATCTCTGATTAAAGGTGGTTTTGAACTTTCCAATTGTAAATTCGCTTTTTCTCAAGATATTGACGATACAGGAAAAGCATGTACAGAGGTTGTAGGCGGAACTATATCTATGACTCTACCCCAATTACCCCCAGATGTGATTACCCAATGGGCTTTAAATCCAAGACAATATAAAGATGGCGCCATTATTACTTTGGGACACGATGAAACCCCACAAGAGAAAATCTTTTTTGAAAATGCCTCGTGTATTGATTTCTCACTTGAATATACCGAAGCGGGTGATGCTTATATGCAAACACAGATAACAATTCAAGCTGAGTTTTTAACTTTCGACACAGGAATAACATTTAGTAATAATTGGACAAAACAATAGAAACATGAACATCCTTAATCTATTTCAACCTCAAGCTCACGTTACAGCTAAATTAATTATAGATGCGAAAGAATACCCTGTATCTTATTTCTATATTGGATTTAGTCAAGGTGTAGATCACAAAGGACAACCACAGCAGGATGTCAGGGGCGGACAACTAAAAATTGTAATAAAAGAATCAGTTGATAAAAGTATCTATGATTGGGCAAGGCAGTCAAGTGCTTTAAAAAGCGGAATAGTAAAGTTTGGTGATGATTTTGAGCAGACAAAACTTAGAGTAACCTTTGAAAAAGCATTTTGTATAAGCCTCGTCAGAGATATAGATGCTTACAAAGGGACTACAACAGTCTTAGTTATTGCTCCTGAAAAAATAAAACTAAATGAAAACGAACACAATAATTATTGGAGGAGTTAAGTTATGAATCATAACGATATCATTATTTATGGCTTTAATTTCGGAAATGCAGACCCAGCTTTTAAAGAGTTTGTATATAGCCTTACCAACTATGACATACACAATTTGCGCTTGATTATTTATAAACGATTATATAACCTTGAACAAAATAGTGTTTCGGCAGCTATTCATGGTAGGGATAGCTACGGAATAATTATCGTACCGGAGATTAGGAAAAATCAGATCTGGGAAAAATCAGATAAATTATTATTTGATTATATAAAAAATTTGTGGGTTGCCTCCGTCTTAGGTTATAGTGATCCCGGATTGAATCCATTTAAAATACATGAGTGGAAAATTACACGTATTCGAGCAGTTACATCCAGAAACGAAGGATGGGAAGCGATCACTTCTGCCTTAATTGAAATTGGCTTAGCTTATATAACCCAGATTCAGCTAATAAGAAGTACAGGAATGGTTGAAAAGGGATATACCTTAAAAGCATTAAGAGATGGCGGTGGAAAAGTAAATGGATTCAGCATTTCGGTTGGAAGTGGTTATGGGACTAAGCCCAGACTCGATTACCACACATTATACAATGCTAGTAGAACTAGAAACTCTATACCTGAATTTTTAAGAGAAAAAAAGGTTCTCCATTATCACAGAGGTACTACGAATAAAGAAATCAGAAGGCATTTACCTTGGGAATTTGACCCTACATACCAAAACTTCTGGGATAGATTCAGATAATTATATAATAATGGATGATAAAATATTTTTCGGTTATTATTTTTCAGCTTTAAAACAAGCTTTAGAAAAAGATAATGTAAATCATGTTTTTTTAGTAAAAGATCCTAGTTGGTATTACCCTGTAGATATGTCTGAAATCTTAGATAAATACGAAGATAAAATATATGAAAAATATCTTTTATTAGATAGGGTGTATGGTTACTTTGATGCAAAATCACACGGATTTACAAATATCAAAGGAGTAAGCTTGCCAACATACCGTGATCTGATTATATCAGATATGAATACTTTAGCCAAGCTCCTTAATATAGATCTGGATAATCTCTAAGATATAGAAAAAAAAAGAACATTATCGCGAAAAGAAGCAAGACAGTAGAATAACAACTATTCTTCTAAAATTACACTGGGAATAGTTACAAATTCATCCCACCCATGACATTTAAATTCAAGTAAATTTAAGCCTTCTCAAAATAAAAAGGTTACAATTTTCCTTACGAACGTTGCGATCATCCTTTTTCTAGTAAAATAACATAAAAATCTCCAGAATAAGAATTGTACTTATTCCGGAGACATGCAATATAATAAAAAAAGAAAGCTTACTGAGTGACATATTTCAGATACTCTTGCGTATTTATCTTCAACCTGTTTTCTAAGTCATCAGAAAATACACCATAGAAAGCATGGAAAGAGTGATATTTAGCATTCACAAAATTAACAGTAGCCTCAATAGGGCTTAAGAGTTGAGAAAGGGGAAATAAATTCTTCCCTCCCACTTGATAAGCTTCTTCGGGACTTCCTGCCGAAACTGCTGCACCGATTTCTTTACCAACTAATTTGTCTCCGTCAGGACCATAAGCCCAACCATAAGATAATACTTCATCGAACCATTTTTTCATCAGAGGAGTCATGTTTAACCACTGCACAGGAAACTGGAATATAATACGATCATGTGCACCCACTAATTTTTGTTCTGCTGCTACATCAATATTCCAGTCGGGATAAGTTTCGTATATATTATGAATGGTAACATCTGCATGTTGTTCTTTCAATGCATTTACCCAAGATTTGCTTACCAGAGATTGCTCAATATTTGGATGAGCAAGAATAACTATCGTTTTCATTTTTCAATATTTTAGTCTACATTTGTACTGTTAGTAACTTTTAGATACCAAAGAAAGTATATTTGTTTTGAACCCACAAGAAGGCTCACAAATGTTACATAGTTACCCCGATGTTACTAATGCTAAAAAAGAAGAGGTTATGAATGACGAAAAAATAAAAAAAATTGAAGATCACAGTCACTGCCCCGTAAGACTAGTGATGTCTCGCTTCGGAGATAAATGGTCGATACTAGTACTCACCCTCTTGGGAGACGAGGGTACACTACGTTTCAATGAGATGAGAAAGTACTTGAAAGATATTTCTCAAAAGATGCTTACTGTTACGTTACGCTCTCTTGAGGCTGACGGTTTGATCAAAAGAACAATCTACCCCGAAATTCCACCAAGGGTAGAATACCAATTAACTGATCTGGGTAGAAGTCTGCTTCCAAATGTCACACAAATGCTATCATGGGCTAGTGAGAATATGGATGCCATTATAGAAAATCGAAAAATATACGAGAAAACAATATAAAAGAATATCCCCGAATAAGACATTGCTTATTCGGGGATATTTATATTAGAATCTATCTGTTTATTACAGTTTCTTCAAACCTTTGATTGCAGCTTTATCAGCTTCAATTACACTGATTGCTAAACCTCCTGCAGGAGCTAAACGTTGAGATAGTTTAGACTTGTTAGTCACAACTACTTTACGGATTTCGTAAGCTTGAGGATTTGTTTTGTAATGAGCATCTTTAGCATCTGCATAAATAGTAGCTATATATACTTTATCGGCATCCAAGAAATCGAATGAGATATTAGAAGTATATCCGTTCTCACCACATACGCTACCTACGAACCAATTGTTTGTTCCTTTAGCTTTACGAGCTACTGTTACATGATCTCCTGGTTCTGCTTCAAGATATTTACTATCATCCCAGTCCAAAGCTACATCTTTGATAAATTGGAAAGCATCCATAAATTTCTCATAAGTTTCAGGGAAATCAGCAGCCATTTGCAATGGGCTGTACATAGTTACATACAATGCCAATTGATTAGCAATAGTAGTATTTACGTGAGATTTATTGTCTGGATTAATTTTTTCAATATCCATTTCGAAGATACCTGGAGTGTAATCCATTGGACCACCAATCTGACGTGTAAATGGAAGTATTGTTGTGTGATTTGGTTTGTTACCACCAAATGCTTGATATTCTGTACCACGAGCTGATTCGTTTCCGATAAGGTTAGGCCATGTACGACATACTCCTGTTGGACGAACTGCTTCGTGAGCATTTACCATGATTTTATAATCTGCTGCTTTTTCAATTGCATACTGATAATGGTTTACAATCCATTGGTTGTAGTGATTCTCGCCACGAGGAAGAATGTTACCTACGTATCCGCTTTTTACAGCATCATAACCATTGTCTTTCATGAATTTGTAAGCCTGATCGATATGACGCTCGTAGTTACGAACCGATGCAGATGTTTCGTGGTGCATAATCATTTTTACACCTTTGCTTTTAGCATATTCGCGGATACCCACTACATCAAAGTCAGGATATGGAGTTACAAAGTCAAATACATAGTCTTTAGAGTTACCAAACCAGTCTTCCCAGCCTTCGTTCCATCCCTCTACCAAAACACCGTCAAAACCATGCTTAGCAGCAAAATCAATATATCTCTTTACATTAGCAGTAGTAGCACCGTGTTTACCATTAGGTTTTACTTTCGAATAGTCAGTTATACCCAATTGTACAGTTGGCAATTCGTCAGTATATGCCCAAGTACTTTTTCCTGTAATCATTTCCCACCAAACACCTACGTATTTTACGGGTTTGATCCATGAAGTATCTTCAATTTTACTAGGCTCATTCAAGTTTAGAGTAATATGTGAAGCTAAGATATCACGAGCATCGTCACTTACGATAACTGTACGCCAAGGTGAATGGCTAGGAGCTTGAATATAACCTTTGTCGCCATTTGCATCTGGTGTTAACCACGATTCAAAAATCATGTTTTTGTCATCCAAATTAAGGTGCATACAAGAATAGTCTATCAATGCAGCTTCATGAAGGTTGATATACAGACCATCAGCCGTTTTCATCATTAATGATGTTTGAACACCTGTATTTGAGAATGATGTTTGAGAAACGTTAGCCGTTACCGATTTTTCCATTAAACCTCTGATTTCAGAAAGTTTAGATGTTGTATAATCGTATTCTTGAGTATCGTAGTCTCCTGGAATCCAATAAGCAGTGTGATCGCCTGCCATTGCAAATTGACTCTTTTCTTCTTTTATGATAAAGTAAGTCAAGTTTTTTTGCTCAGGGAACTCATATCTGAAACCTAATCCATCGTTAAATAGACGGAAACGTACTATGATAGTTCTATCTGTTGCTTTTTGATTTAGTGTTACAGCTAATTCGTTGTAGTTATTACGAATTTCTTTTACTTCGCCCCATACAGGTTTCCATGTTTCGTCGAAAGTAGCAGTTTTAGTATCAGCAATCGAGAAACCGTCATATAGGTTTCCTTCTCCTGTTTTTTCTTTAACCGAAAAATCGTCAAAGTCGTTAAGTGTTTTTTGCTCTTTCAGTTCAAGCCCCAACTTACTCGGTTTAATAATATCCTTGCCCTTATAGGTTAAGCTATAAGTGGGAACACCATTACCTTGAAGCGAAAACTTCATCGTTAAATTTCCATTTGGAGATTTCAACTCTTGCGCTACTGCCCAATGACTGACAATACACAAACACATCAAAATAATTAATTTTCTCATGGTTTATATCTTTTCATTTTAAGATTAAGGCCCAAGACCTTTTTGTTTATTTTACTAGTTTTTTATTTGCAACGAGTAAGAAATGTAAGATTCTTCAATGTATATGGAATCTCCCCATTTCTTACATACAAAGAAAAGATATTACCTTTTCATAATTAAGCTAAACCAAAAACAAAAGACCAATACTTGGTTGCAAACGTTTGCAAATTGCTGTAAAATCGATCCAAAATTATAAAAAAACCGACTTCATTGTTATTATAGGAATAGATGTCTTCATTTTTAACAACTGAAAAGACGCTAAATAAATTAAATAGAAAAACCCAACGGAAACTTACTCCATTGGGTTCTTATTCTTTTTTCAAAAAATCGCAGTAATCCGATTAATATTATTGGATTACCTTCCTTGTAAATTTGTTTAAACTCATCAACCAAATAATAAATAAAGATATAGTGAATGCAATAATAGCAATCAATGGTATTTGAATATAAGCAGGTAAATTAAGATTTGAATAAACTAAATCATATCCAAATTGCACAATAATAAAGTGACATAAATAAACTCCGAATGTTAAACCTGCAACCTTACTTAACAGTGGTGATGGAGATATATTTATCTTCTGAACTGTAATAAAAACAGCCACAGTCATCATCAAAACATTGATGCCGTAGAAATACCATACGACTTCGAGATTTTCATAACTTCCCGGAAAATATTTTTGAGTGAGGATAAAACCCAAAGAGGTTATTGCATATCCAACTAAAAACAAGGGAATGATAATTGAAAGGGTGCGTTTCCAACTCCAATTAAGAGGGAAACGTTTCAGATAATATGCCAAGACGGCAAAGCCCAGAAACCCGGAGAAGTAATAGAATATTCCAAATCCATTCCAATAACATTCGCCGAATAACCCCATACTACCATAATTCCCTGTATATCCTAGTGATGGAGCAGCCATCTGAATATAAGGCACAATAGTACTTATTATCCAAATATATAAGAATCGTTTGATATCTTTTTGAGAGGCTTGTGTTAACCACGCACTTATAATTGGTAGAATAAGATAAAGCCCAATCAACATATACAGGTACCAAAGCGGTGTAGTATCATAATTGAAATTAAAAAGGAAAGTGTACATTTTAGTAACAGTTGCCTCTAATGTATAATTCTCTATTACAATGCCCGGATTGAGTGTTCCTTCAATACCAAAATTAATATACAAATAATAAAGAACAGGCAGCACCATAGACCAAAAAGCAAGAGGAATAAGTATTCTCTTTGCTCTTTTAGAATAGAAAGTACCCATATCAGCCTTGATTGGCAGTAATAACACTCCCGATATCATTACAAATAAAGGAACGCAAGCTCTTACCAAACTTCCAAAAAGGGCTCCCGAAAGAAACTCAGATGGATTATCATCAAATTTACCTACAAATGGATCGCAGGCGTGTGCTAAAACAACTAAAAAGCAAGCGATAATCCTCAATAGGTCTACCCAAGCAATAGTCTCTCTTTGTGTTTTTTCCATAGTATTTTTATAGTTTAAAGGTAATAGGTTATGCAATACAAATAAAGGGTCTAAGACCCTTATTTTATAGAAATAGCTACACCACCACTAGGAGCCAAACGTTGTTTTAGCTTAGTTTTGTTTGTAACTGTCATGGTTTTGATTGTATAACTCTGTGGATTTTTTATCCAGTCAGCAGCTTTTCCGTCAGCATATATGGTTGCTGTATATTTAGTGCCTTCAGGCAAAAAACTGAAATCTATAATTGCTTCACGTGTATTCTCATCAGTAATGCCTCCTATATACCATTCGCTCTTTCCCTTAGCTTTACGTGCAATAGTAATATAATCACCCGGTTCTGCTTCGAGAATATAGGTATTATCCCAATTGACAGCTACGTCTTTGATGAATTGGAAAGCATCCGGAAAACGCTCGTAATTTTCGGGTAAATCGGCAGCCATTTGTAAGGGGCTATACATAGTTACATACAAAGCCAATTGCTTAACCAACGTAGTACTTAGTTTAGCTTTATTAGAACCATACACCGACAAATCGCCTTGAAATATTCCTGGAGTATAATCCATTGGACCACCCATCAAACGTGTAAAAGGCAGAATAGTTGTATGTTCGGGTTTATTTCCATTGAAAGATTCAAATTCGGTTCCTCGTGCCGATTCCTGAGCTACCCAGTTAGGATAGGTGCGGCTCAACCCCGTAGGGCGAACTGCTTCATGCGAGTTGACCATAATTT
Source organism: Dysgonomonas sp. HGC4 (assembly GCF_001261715.1). GTDB lineage: Bacteria > Bacteroidota > Bacteroidia > Bacteroidales > Dysgonomonadaceae > Dysgonomonas_A. Next base: position 44,630 of record NZ_CVRU01000170.1, read on the forward strand.
TATGATCTGCGGCAGCTTTTACGACACGTATATAATGATTTACCATCCATTGCCCATCGTGATATTCGCTACGAGGAATAATAGGTCCTACATAGCCCGTCTTTACTGCATCATAGCCATTGTCAACCATAAACTTGAATGCATCTTCCAATTGGCGTTCGTAGCTAGCCACCGAAGAAGTGGTTTCGTGATGCATAATTATTTTCACACCTTTACTTGCTGCATAGCGGTGTAATTCTTTTACATCAAAATCGGGATATGCTTTTGTAAAGCTATAAATCTCTTCTTTTACAAATGCTGCATTATCTTCCCAACCTTCGTTCCAACCTTCAACCAAAACAGCATCGAAGCCATTCTTTGCTGCAAAGTCTATATAATACTTCACATGCTCGGTATTAGCTCCATGTGTGCCATTAGGCTTTAGTTTAGAAAAGTCGGTTTTACCAATAATCACATCACCGGTATTAGTATATGCCCATGTAGAGCCTCCACCCGTAAAATATTCCCACCAAACACCAATGTACTTAGTAGGCTTAATCCATGAAGTATCTTCAATTTTAGATGGTTCGTTCAAATTCAAAATTAGGTTAGATGCCAGAATATCCCGAGCATCATCACTCACTACAATTGTTCTCCAAGGAGAAGTATAACCTGTTTGTAAGTAAGCTTTATTACCTCTAACATCTGGCGTTAAATGAGAGCTTAACTTAGAGCTGCCCTCTACATTCAGAAACATTGCCGGATAATTTACCAAAGCTGCTTCATGAATATTAATATATAATCCATCACTCGATTTTAGCATCAACGGAGTTTGTACTGCCACATTAGGAGAAGGTGCTTTTGCAGCCAAAGGCTCTTTACGAACCTCATCTATAAGTCCTGCTATTTCTGATAGTTTAGATGTAGTAATCGGAAATTCGTTCGTATCATAATCGGCAGGAATCCAAAATGCTTTATGATCACCCGACAAATTAAATTCGGTAGTTTCGTCCTGCAATATGAAATGCCTCAATTGATCTTGTACGGGAAACTCATATCTGAACCCTACTCCATCGTCAAATACTCGAAACCGAATATTTATTTTGCGTTGCGAGTTTTTTTGAACAAGTGAAACAAACATTTCTTTATGATTGTCTCTTATCTCTTTATTCTCACCCCACACAGGAGTCCATGTATTATCATCGTTTTTGTACTGAGTATCAACAATCGTAAAATTTTCATTCATAGGTTTCACCCCTCTGAACAAGAATCCCATTTTACTATCCTTTATTACAGCTTTATTCTTAAAGTTAAGGTTATAAGTAGGCTTTCCCGCTTCATCTAATTTAAAAGATAGAGTCACATTTCCATTGGGAGATGTAATTTCCTGCGCCTTCGCTATCCCTATAACAAGACAAAGACTTAACACCAGTAGTATTTTCCGCATATTCGTATTATTAGAAAGAATTTTCATGATATTTGAAGTAAAGATAACTTTTTCCACT
>NZ_CVRU01000171.1 GCF_001261715.1 Dysgonomonas sp. HGC4
GGTATAGAAGATTTACTTTTTTATACACAAGTTTCAAATTATTCGTTGTATGCATATAATTCAAAAGAGTTATTTAAAGAACATACCTCTGATTCAAAATGTTGGATAGATGGTATATTTCATAAAAATGATGCATATCAGACTCCTATTGTATTAAATCCATGGAGGAATGAAGGAATAATAGATGTCAACAAAGAAAATGAGTTAACCAAACAAAGATTGATCTCTTTATTTGTAAAAGACAATGATTCTGATAATTCTATTAGAAATATAAATAATTGCCAAAAAGCCAAATATCTACTTCTACATCCTCACAAGACATCCAAGCTAACTGATATAACCATTTATAAATATTTTAGAGAGAATATCAATATAAATAGACTTGAGTATCAAATGAATGATATAAAATCATACTCAAAAGATAGTTATGGAGCAAATTACAATAACTTTCAAAAAGCTCACATTCAGACATTGATTGGGCTAAAGAAAATTATAGAGGAAAATTATGAAGATTTTGAGAATGTATTGAAGGTTCTTCAAAATGTAAAATTAAAGATGCTTGAGAATGAAAACATTGAACAAGAAGATTCTGATTTTGAAGAATATATAAGTGAATTATTGATGCTAGACTTATCTAAAGAAGATAATCAAGTAGTCAATTTCTTCATAGAAAATTCTTTTGAGCAATTTAACATCCTACAAATACAACGAGTTATACTAATAATATCTATTAGGAAGCTCTGGGACATAGAACTAAAAGGATTTAACAAAGAGGATTTATATAAGGATACTTTAATAAGTAAGGCTAAAGAGTATGTTATATACAAAACAATATCTATTTTTGAAAAATACCCTCAACATAAACGTATTAGTCCAATAGATACACTGAACACTTTTAATTCTATTTTCGAATATAATGCCATAATAGA
>NZ_CVRU01000172.1 GCF_001261715.1 Dysgonomonas sp. HGC4
AATTGTATTCCCTCTTTTTTTAATCTAAAGCAAACATTTTTATTCATATAAATTCGAAAAAACCTTTTCCTTTTACACTATTATACTTAACTCTTCATCCATTGCAAAGTCGTCGTCATGTAAATGGACAACCTCCAGTGTTTTTTCGTAGTTAGTCGATTTCTTTGAGAAAAAATCATGCTGAGTCGTTTCAACATTCAATCCATTAAGAACAATCGGATTAACCTCCCCTACTTCGAAGCGTGGTTCGAAACCAAGATTCATCAAAGCCTTATTACCATTATAGCGAATATACTCTTTTACATCTCCTGTAAGTCCAACATCGCCATATACATGGTCAGTATATTTCAATTCGTTTTCATATAATTTATCCATCAATTCAAACAAGTTTTCTTTCACTTTAGCTTTTTGTTTCTCGCTAAATGCAGCAAAAAACTCCTGAGCTAAAAGGCCTACAAAAACACCGTGTATAGACTCATCTGCCACAATCTTCTTTATAATATCGCAACTTGCAACCATTTGTCCCTGTCCGGCAAGCCAAAGAGGTAAAAAGAAGCCACTATAAAAAAGAAAAGTTTCAAGCATTACCGACGAAGCCAGAGCCATATAAATATCTGCGGTTGAGACATTCGCCTTATCCAGTTTACGGTAATTTGAATCTATCGTTTTTGCTTTCAGCTGTAATTGCTCGTTACTAGAAGCCCATTCGAAGATAGCATCAATCTCGGCAGCGGTAGCTACTGTCGAAAAAATAGTTGAATACGATTTGGCATGTATTGCCTCCATCATACACATATATGATAGTACCGATTTATTCTGTAATCCCTCAATATGATCTATCACTTTCGGCATCCCTGTATGACTTTGTAACGTATCTAACAATGTCAGACCACCCAGTGCTTTTTTATATGCTTCCTGCATTTCGGCAGATAGAGACTTCCACGAATCGATATCTTTCGATGGAATATATTCGGTGTCAATCCAGAATTGTTTAAGATTTTGCTCCCAGAACATCTCCACATAATCATTATCGGGTGTATTCCAGTTTACAGCCCTAAATTTCTTTATTTCGCTCATCTCTTATTTCTTTTTTAATTATACAGAACATGACACACACTCGTCAATTGTAGCTTTCCGTGTACGTGTATAATACAATGATTTTAAACCTATCTTATGCGCATAAATATAATATTTAGCAATATCGCGGGTAGTATCACTACTCTTAGTATGAAGAATAGTAGATATACCTTGATCCACATGACGCTGGATTACAGCAATTAGCTTCATCACTTTCTTTTGATCCATCTCATATGCCGATTTGTAAAAGAAGAAATTATCATTTGTCAAATACGGCATAGGGTAAAAAGTTGTACTGTCACCATATTCGCGAACTTCAATCGTATCTACAATTGGCATTACCGATGCTGTCGAAGTCATAATATAAGATGTAGACTGATTAGGCGCTATTGCCAAACGATAGGCATGATATACTCCATGTTGCATCACTTGCTCTTTCAAAATTTGCCAGTCTTGACTATTTGGGATATGTAGTCCCTCAAATAGACTTTTTATTTTATCTGTCTGTGGTAAATATTCCTTATTTACATATTTGTCAAAATAAGTACCCTTAGCGTATTCAGATTTGTCGAAGTCTTTAAATGTAATACCTCTATCTCGTGCTATTTCCATGGAACGCTCTAATGAATAGAAATTCATCATCATAAAGAAAACATTGCAAAAGTCAAGAGCCTCGGTGCTTTCATATGCAATGAAGTTTTTCGCAAAAAAGCCATGTAAGTTCATCGCCCCCAATCCCACACTATGCAACTCATCATTCGCTTTTTTGATAGAAGGAACTACATCTATATTCGAAATATCGGAAACTACGGTTAAAGCATCTATAGCTGTAGATACCGCTTCTTTTATCCGGCTATTCTCCATAACTGTAACAATATTCAAAGAACCCAAATTACAGGATATACCTCTGCGAATAATATCTTCCTGGAAATAATCGTTTATTTCAGAAACTTCCGACAATTGCATAATCTCGGTACAAAGGTTACTAAACTTTACCTCACCTATATCTTTGAGTGCATGCTCTCTGTTCGCATTGTCCTTGAAAAACAAGTAAGGATAACCGCTCTCTTTCTGAGTTTGTGCAATTTTAACCAATAACACACGGGCACTCAAACGTTTTTTTCTGACTTTGGGATTATCCACAAGCTGTTGATACATAAAGTTCATATCCATATCATCGAGATATTTCCCATAAGCTCTGAACACCGAATGTGCATAAAAGACATAGAATGGCTCATCTTTCTCCGCCAACTCCATAAACTTATCAGGTATAATAACACCTATGGAAAGAGATTTTATACGAACCTTCTCATCCACATTGATTTTCTTACAATCCAGAAACTCTTCTATATCTGAATGGAAAACATTTAAATATGCAGCTCCGGCTCCGGGACGTTGTCCCAATTGATTGGCATAGGAGAAAACATCTTCTAATAATTTCATAATAGGCAATACGCCGCTTGCGCGTCCCTCCACTCCTTTTATTGCTTCTGAGCGTCCCCGTAATTTAGAAAGATTCAAAGACACACCACCTCCAATAGAAGATAATTTCATCGAAGAGTTTATAGCGTAACCTATAGAATTGAGGCTATCGCCTATCTCGTCAAGAAAGCAAGAAACCAATTCGCCTGATCTTCTTTTTCCTCCATTCAAAAAAGTAGGTGTAGCTGGTTGATATTCCTGATTAACTAGCAATTCTGCATATTTTATTGCTTGGTTAACATCTCCTTGAGCTAAGTATAAGGCTATACAGGCAACACGGTCTTCGTATCTTTCCAAAAATTTCTCTCCACTATCATCTCTTAAAGCGTAATTCTGAAAAAACTTGAAAGCACTCATAAATGAAGGAAAGCGAAACTTCCGCTCATAAATAAGCGCATACACCCGCATGATTTCTTCGAAAGAGTATTGTTCATAGAGATTTTCGTAGTAATTATTCTCTATCAGGTAATCTATCTTTTCTTTTAAGGTATAAAAAAAGACTGTATTTTTATTTACATAATCCAGAAAATAAGAGCGGACAGCCTCCTTATCTTTTTCCAATTGGAAATCCTCGTCCTTTTTTATCATTACCTCATTATTGAGGAGTATCCACTTTTTAATTTGCATATTCTTTTACTTTTAGGATAAAGCTGTTTACATCACGCTCTAATCCGGATAATTCAAACTTAATTAATATAGGGATGCCATATTTTTCGGCTATTTTATCAGCAGCCAATCCAAAATTGGCTCCCCAGTTCATATTTCCACTGGAGGAGACAGACAGAATGAAATCACTGTTTTGTTCCATAAACCTGAGTGTTGTTTCCGCAACAGCCCCCATTTGAGTAGTATAGGTAATCAAATGCCCTTTCCTATCAGCCAACATCGAATCAGATATTTTGATACAACGCCAGTCTGTCAATAAACGAATCTTATGAACGAAACGTTCTACATTTCCCGTCTTACTATCATAATAAATAATCATCTTCTTCTTTATAAAGAATCTATCATTGACTTAAGTTCATTCGGCTGGTATCCGATTACGCGCATCACTATTTCGTCATTGTCTACTAGAAGAGTGGTAGGAACAGAACGGATTTTGTATTTCATGGCAGTCTCTGGATTATTGAATGGATTTACTGCCTCTATTGAGACATCATAAGTCTTAAAATATTCTGAAACCATTTTACATGGATTACAATCTTCCTTTTCGAATTTTATTATCTTCTTCATGTCTTTATTTGATTAATATATAGAAAATAAGAGTTTAGTAAAATACTACACTCCACACATTTTTATTTTATGAGATATCTTTTTTTAGCAAACTCATCTTTACACCCGAAAGAAAAAGTTTTCTTTTTATTTTGGCAGGTCTTCTGACTTACTCCTTTTTTCACGGCCTTCCCTTTAGTTTTTAAAAGTGGCAATAGGTATTGTGAAAACATCTTTTAGAGCTTACAGCAGCGGGTCTGTTCAGGATTTACACCTGATTCCCTTTTCATCACATACTTGAAGATGCAAGTTTATGACACCAAAATCTTATACAAAGATTAAACAATTATTTGAGAATAATGTTCTAAAATGAAAATTTAATTACCAATAAGTCATCATTAATATTCACAAAAAAGAAAACTATATGCGATTATAGATATTCTAAATTTCCAAAAACAGAATACTTACAGTAGAAAATTAAGTTATCAAAAGATTAGAATACATTCTTTCTGAGAAGTATTTATACTATCAGCTTAGTATAGACTAAAAGAAGGTTTTAATATAAAAATAAGAATCGTAGCCACACTATTCTTAAAAGAAGAGCTAGGACGAATCAAATTATCAAAAACAGAAGGTGTATTTTACACAATAAACTAATTATAAGAAAGTTAATTAACACACCGAAACAAAAAAGGGACAAAATATCAACAAAAAGGGACAATCGTATCAAACTTAGGCTAGCAGACTTATTTTATTCCAATGTCTATTTCATTTTTATGTAACTATAAATATTTCATTTATGTCAATAGCATATTATAACTGATTTTATATTCTCTATCGAAACATCTTCTAACTCTAAGTAATACTTATCAAGATAAATTTTAAATAGCTTTTATATTCACAATAACTGACAGAAAGAGAATCTTATTTAACAACACTATATCAAGCAGATATACATATAAAAAAAGAGTTTCAATTTTACTTTGTATTTCTCAATAACGACCTAATGCTAGGGTATTCTTAATTGTTGTATACCTTCAGTTTACAATATCTTAGATTTAAAGCTGCACAAACTTATAGCTTAACTTTCCTATTTAATCATTTATTATTCGTCTTTCGATTGTCCCTTTCTTCACATTATTTTGTCCCCAACTCTTCAAAAAAGAATCTATGATCATTAATACTTTTGAATCCAGAATAAATACGAGTTGGAATCTTTCTAAATATCCTCGTTATATCTCGCAAAATTGGCTATATAGTTATTGCTATAATATAGATAAGAATAAAATACTAAATCAATATACAAATGGGGGTTCAGTTCAAAACTATCGCAAAGCTAATAGTAAAAGAAGAAGATGATAATGTTTTTCAATATTATCATTATCAAAAGAATGAAATAATTGATATAGGAAGTTTTGATGAAAATAGCATTTTTTTCATAATGAGTGGAGAAATTCTAATAAATGATTTTCAGGGAACAAAAAAAGTATTTGAAGCAGGTTCTATGTACTTTCTGTCTAAGAATTACACCCCTTACAAAGGGATTGTTAATAAAACGACAACCTGTGTTGAATTAAAGTCTGATAATCTATTACCGTATATCGAACAGGCTCTGTTATTTAATATTATTGCAAAATATACTCCTGAAGAATTGAGACTTGATGAATTAGAAATAAAGAAACCTCTTCGTTACTTTTTATCTGAAATTATATACTATAAGAATGGCGAATTTTCCTCTAAAGGTTTCTTTCATTTGAAGAAAATGGAATGGTTATTTATTATGCGTAAGTTTTATGCTAAAGACTTATTAGCTCGATTCTTCTCTCCTACTGTATTGAATGAAAGCAAATTTAGAATGACTGTATTTGCAAAATACACAGATAAAATTACAGTTAAAGAATTGTCTGAGGAATGTTGTATGACTACTAAGACATTTACTCGGCATTTTAAAACTGAATTCAATACTACTCCTCTCAAATGGTTGATGATGCAGAAAGTAAAAAGCCTAAATTATACTTTGGTATATGACACCTTACCGTTAGATGAAATTTTAGATAAGTACAACTTTAAGTCAGAAACAGAACTTATCGAATTCTGCTGCAAAAATAGTATCAAATTTAATATGTTCGAATATGAGTATGTGTAAAATTCAATACAGCCTTGTTGAGATGAAGCGACAAGACGAACAGTTCTATATTAGCCTAAATATGCATTTTATATGCCGCAAGATAGATACTAATCGGAGTCATCTATTTGCTCCTGTACTTTCTGATGGTGACAGGCAGTTGGAGTTACCTTTGGTTCTACTTGCAGGTAAAGGACGCTATTGGGCTTTCAAGCGTGCTCTGTGGGGATTGAATCGAAACATTTTGCGTACTTACCGCATAATGAAATTATTGAAAGCCGTTGACGAATCTGTTATTGATTACTCTTATAATCTATCTCTTCACTATGAAGAGTGGATGGACAGAGCAAAAATAACTGTTGTTTGTCAGTGAACTCAAAAACAGATGTATGCATTATGATAATTCATAAGGTTTATTTAAGAAATTAAATAACAATAAATAACTATGGATAAATACGTTGAAGTAATTTTACGAGTATTAGAAGATCATCATATCAAAGGAATGTATGATTCTGAAAATGATATTATTTATATATGCAGCGAAGAAGAGTCTGGATCGGTTTATAA
>NZ_CVRU01000173.1 GCF_001261715.1 Dysgonomonas sp. HGC4
GGGGTGAAATAAATGAATTATTTAATATAGTGAGAGTTTATTTCTATTTAGGAAAATTTATTTTATCGCAAAACTACACTATCTTTGATACATCAAATATTAATCAAAATAAAGATTTAAAAGTATATGGGAAAAATTCTATCGTTGGCAATTATGATTTGTCTATCAGCAAATCTCCTTGCTCAAGTTCAGAATGAAGCAGAGCCTGTTGTCGGGACATGGGAAGGTGAAGATGTTTTTGTAGAACAAATTGATTCTACTGAGCATCATATTTCAGCGGCATATATACAACTAGAGCCTCAGGTTTTGGCTGATATAGATTGGTTGAATTATTCACCACTAGATCAGGATATACCTTTGCGTGATGATAAAAATCGTTTCGTTTTGATGTGGATGTCTGGATCGCCTACTGTAAAAATTGGTATGGACGATCGTATTGTTACCTTTCAAGGTGCACAACCTTGGTTGTTGATGGCATATATGATGGGATGGACTAAATACTCGTTAGAGCATAATTACTCTGCCGATCCGGTTGAATGTACAACTGCTGCTATAACTAATGTGGTGAATTTCTATGACAGGAATCGCAAATCGTTAGCTAAGAGCAAAGAGGTTGAAAAGTATGCAAAGATGATTAAAGAAGATTCTTTGAAAAAGTATATTAGTGGAGTTTTAGCTCAGCCTGTTGCAACAGCAGAGTAAGATTACATCTATTTAGATAAAATAAAGGCATTTAACTAATCGTTGAGTGCCTTTGTTTGTTATAGATTAAGATAACAAATAGGTTTAAAACCTTCATAAAAACAAATTACTATGACAACTATATCTCAATCTAAAATTCGCTTTGGTATCGTTGGAACCAATTTTATAGTAGATACCGTGTTGGAAGCTGCCCGGCTCGATCCTCGTTTCGAATTGACGGCTATATATTCACGCACACAAGAATCGGCTAATGTATTTGCCCAAAAACATCAAATACCTTATACGTTTGTTTCGTTCGAAGATATGGCTCAAAGTCCATTGATTGATGCTGTATATATTGCTTCGCCTAACTTTTTGCATTCATCACAAAGTATTCAGTTTATGAAGCATGGTAAGCATGTATTGTGCGAAAAGCCATTTGCATCTAATGCCACAGAATGTAAGGCTATGATTGCAGCTGCTAAAGAGTATGATGTTACTTTGATGGAGGCTATGAAATCGACTCTTACACCAAATTTTAAGGCTGTGATGGAGAATATAGATGCATTGGGTACAATCAGACGTTACTTTGCAAGCTATTGCCAGTATTCATCCAGATACGATAAATTGAAAGAGGGTATTGTTTTGAATGCTTTTAATCCGGCGTTTTCAAACGGATCGGTTATGGATTTGGGTGTATATACTATTTACCCGATGGTGGTACTCTTTGGACGTCCAAAGAAGATCAGCGCAACGGGATTTATTTTGTCTACGGGCGCTGACGGGCAGGGTGCTGTAAATTTCGAATATGAAGGTATGAATGCTACGGTACTTTATTCGAAGATTGCAGATTCACATTTACCTACCGAAATTCAAGGCGAAAAAGGATTAATCTCTCTCGATAAAATTAATACAATTGAGCAGGTAAAACTATGCTTCAGACAGAAAGACGAATTGGAGATAAGCCATCGTGATCAGAAGAACGAGTATTATTATGAGATTGCCGAGTTTATAGACCTCATACAATCGGGTAGGAGAGAGTCTGCTATAAATAGTCACGAAAATTCGTTGATAACTATCGAAATTGTTGACGAGATTAGAAAGCAATTAGGGATTGTATATCCGGCGGATAAAAATATAGGAAACTAAAAATCATATTTTTTACACCGTGCTTGCTTTTAGTAAGTCGTAGTGTTAGTTTATTTTTGCCAAAGCAGTAAAAAGTCTTTCATTTTACTGACTTCTGGTCAGGATTCTTTGTGATTAAGATTCCTTTGCTTCGGATTATTTTTGTTATTTTTGTAGGGATCAAAAAAAGAACTAAGGTCGCAGACCTTCTTATCGCTTTGGTAAGTACAATAGAAATATCTAATTATTGCTATGAAACCTGCCAATGCATATTCTAAGACTATTTATTCTTCTATTTTTTGTTGAAGATAAACGAACATAAGAGAACTAATTATAAACTGATTAATATGGCAACTCCATCATTTAAGTATCAGGAAACATTTCCAATGGGTAAAGATACTACCGAGTATTATCTGCTATCTAAAGATTATGTTTCTACCGCTACCTTTGAAGGTCAGGAAGTTTTGAAAGTCGCTCCCGAAGGTTTGACTCTCTTGGCTCAACACGCATTTCATGATGTTGAATTTTTGTTACGTCCCGAGCATCAGGCTCAGGTGGCAAAAATTTTATCAGACCCTCAGGCTAGTGATAATGATAAATTTGTAGCACTCACTTTTCTTCGTAATGCTGAAATTTCGGCACGTGGTATCCTACCTTTCTGTCAGGATACGGGAACGGCCATTATTGTAGGTAAAAAAGGACAAAATGTATGGACTGGCAGCAACGACGAAGAGGCGTTGTCTAAAGGTGTGTACAATACATTTGTAGAAGACAATTTGAGATATTCTCAAAATGCTCCTCTTAATATGTACGATGAGATAAATACAGGTTGTAATCTGCCAGCTCAGATCGATTTGTATACTACTAAAGGTGATGAATATAAATTTTTATTCATAGCCAAAGGTGGAGGTTCTGCTAACAAAACATATTTGTATCAGGAAACTAAAGCTTTGCTTACTCCCGGAAAATTGGAGACTTTTCTGATCGAAAAAATGAAATCATTGGGTACTGCTGCTTGCCCTCCTTATCACATTGCATTTGCAATAGGTGGAACTTCGGCTGAAAGTAACCTAAAAACTGTAAAACTGGCTTCTACTAAATATTACGATAACTTGCCAACTGAGGGTAACGAGGGTGGACAGGCTTTCCGTGATTTGGAAATGGAAGCTAAATTGTTGAAAGCTGCTCAGGAACTTGGTTTAGGAGCACAATTCGGCGGTAAATATTTTGCTCACGATGTGCGTGTAATCCGTTTGCCACGTCACGGCGCTTCTTGCCCTGTGGGTATGGGAGTTTCTTGCTCGGCAGACCGTAACATCAAAGGCAAGATCAATAAAGAAGGTATCTGGTTAGAGAAGATGGAGGATAATCCTTCGCGTTTGATTCCTGCTGAATTTCAAAAAGAAGGCGAAGCAGGCGGTGTGAAAATCGACCTGAATCGTCCAATGCCTGAGATATTAGCTGAACTTAGTAAATATCCAGTATCTACACGTTTATCTCTTACGGGTACTATTATAGTAGGACGTGATATTGCTCACGCAAAACTTCAAGAGCGTTTAGATAAAGGCGAAGGTATGCCTCAATATATCAAAGATCATCCGATTTATTATGCAGGACCTGCTAAAACGCCTAAGGGATATGCAAGTGGTTCGATGGGACCAACTACTGCGGGTCGTATGGATTCGTATGTAGATGCTTTTCAAGCGGCTGGAGGTAGTCTTATAATGATAGCAAAGGGTAACCGTAGTAAACAGGTTACAGATGCTTGTCACAAACACGGAGGCTTCTATTTGGGAAGTATCGGTGGACCTGCTGCAATATTGGCTCAAACCAACATCAAGAGTCTGGAATGCGTTGAATATCCTGAATTGGGTATGGAGGCTATCTGGAAAATTGAAGTGGAAGATTTCCCTGCATTTATTTTGGTAGATGATAAAGGAAATGACTTTTTCCAACAATTGAAACCTAATACAGGTTGTAGTTCGATGTAAGACCTATAACTAAGCATACTAAAAAATAATGGAGGTTACTTTCGATAGTAGCCTCCATTATTTTATTTAAGGGAGAAATATGATTTTATAGTTTCCACCAAATATGAAGCGATGCTTGAAGTTATGTGTTACTGATTCGCACATGAACTAGTAAAACTCCGGAGGCTGCTTATTAGGCAAAGCGACAATAAAAACTTTTTTTATTGTCGCTTTTTACAGAGGAAAAGAGATTATTACAATGAAGATGCTGTAATAGAGCTTTCCAAACCATCTACCCTCACGCGTAATTCTACTACACTTTGAGCATAATTACTGGCGGTATCATAAGCACCTACAATATAATAGTACGTTTTATTGGCATTAGTAGAATTATTAATAACTATCAGACCATCCATCATTCCCCAACAAGCATTATTTTTTTTATTTATAGGCTTAGGTCCACTAACTCGCCCGCTAATTAAATAAGCACCTTCTATATCGACTGATTTAATCTGATTAATAGCCCCCGATACTGTAGGAGAATCCACAAAAGTGGAACGTACCCAAGCAAAATCGTTTGATGTCAGGTTTGTTTTAGCACTTACATCATATATTGATATTAATGTTTTAACGGCAACAGCCCATCTTCCGGGAGGTAAAGTTATGCTACTCCCTGATTGAAGAGCAATACCATCTCCAGTAGTCACTGTAGCATCATACTTCAGTGGAAATGTCACTGCTTTAGTACTCTTTACACCTTCCACAATTCTAAGTCTGGCATATTCCCAATGAGCAATCCCATCAGCATCAGAGGTTAATACTTTACCAAAACCTTGTGATCCATCTGTTATTCTCACAGCAGGTACGGGTGCAACAGCAGTTCCGGCTGTCTTTACATATAATTTTTGTGTAGAAGGAGCTATACCAATTCCTACATTTCCGGTTAAAGTAGACGTTCCTGCAACGGTTTGTGCTCCCACAACGGTTGAACTACCTACGCGAGAATTACCTGTCACATTACTGTCTCCGGTGACTTGCAATTTATAAGCTGCAGGAACGGCGGTACTTGCACCAATACCTACACTACCTGTTTGATAGATATTCTGAGCATTGGTCGTAGCAGCTACTGCTCCACCTTGTACTTGCCAAGGTTCGGTAGTAGCGGTAACAGGCAACGTTCCCCACGTAGCATTACCCGCGGCATCCGAAGCTAAGAATTTACCGGCAGCAGGAGTACCGCTACTGATACGAAGAGCTCCAGAAATAATCGAAGGTGCAGAGACTGTCAGTGTATTGGCTGCCGTTCCTGAAATGGTGGTAGCTTTGGATAAAGCTCCCCCTAATTCAGTCGTAGTGCCACTCATAGTCAGACCATTGTTAGCAGTAGTGACAGTAGCAGCTGGTAAAGCTGTCCATGTTCCTTTACCTGCAGCATCGGATGCCAAGTATTTGCCGGCTCCGGCTCCATTGCCAGCTAAGGTAAAATTTCCGGTAGAAGCAATGGTGGTGGCTCCAGCTACATTCAGAGTACTGGCTAAAGTAGTGGCTCCGGTTACTCCTAGTGTAGTGCCGACAGTCTGTGCTCCCACAACTGTAGAACTGCCAACTCGCGAATTTCCTGAAGTATTACTTGATCCATTTACATCCAGCTTATAACCACTTACTGCTGATGCTCCTGTACCGATGGCAACACTACCTGTTTGGTAAATATTCTGTGCATTGCTTATGGCAGCGGTAGTTCCGCCTTGTACTTGCCAGGGTTCGGTAGGTACAATAGTTTCGGCTTGGCTAAACGGTTGCCAAACAGCTCCGTCAAAATAGTAATAACCGACGGTAGTGATTTTTGTTGTTTTTGGACTGATAGTACCATCAACTGCAGTCACATACACAATGGCTCCTTTTTGAGCAGTTGTATAACGAATATCTTTGCCAATTAATTGAGCACGTGTTAAGTTAGGTGCGATAATACCCTCGGCGGTGGTGCCGTCCGTTTTCTGAGGCGTGATATGAAGCGATGCTTTCGGATCGGTGTTGTTGACTCCCACCTGAGCTTGTAAGGCTCCGGAGGCTGCAGCGATGCAGAGCGAAAATAAAACCTTTTTTTTCATTGTCTTAATTGTTATTTATGTGTTTGGTTTGTTTAAATTTTTGCATAAAATCAAATAAAAAAGGCAGCAACATGTAATCGCTACACGTTGCTGCCGGACATAGTTGTGCCATAGGTAAACGAGTTATTCGTGTCGATTGTGAACGACAACAAAAAAACAAATCAGTGACACGAAAACGCTTACCGACAGAACTATAAGTATATTTATTGGGGAAATATGCGGGAGTGAAAAACCGCGTGTAAAAAAGACGCAAAAACAAAAAAAGACGAGGAATCCCGCCTAAAATATTTTTATTACTAGCGTGGTTGCTAGTTAGTCTCTCTCTCTCTCTCTCTCTCTCTCTCTCTCTCTCTCTCTCACATAGGCAAACCTAAATAGTTAAATTTTAGATTATTAATCACCGATATGTTTGTTAAATAATTAGTCATTCCGAACGTAAACAGTTATTACAC
>NZ_CVRU01000174.1 GCF_001261715.1 Dysgonomonas sp. HGC4
AAGGAATAGTATACCAATTAGTAATAAATATTGATTGTTATATGTATCGGTGAAATCTTTGATTGCAGGTTCGAAAAGTATTTCACGAATGAGGTAATGATTATGTATTAAATATACACCAAATGAAAGAGGTGCTAATTTGTTGATAACATTACTCGAAATAGTCATATTCTTAAAGGTAAAGAACAAACCGATAGCAGCAATAATCAAGAAAGGATTATTATATCTGTTGCCTGGTTCAATCATTTTTCCGAATTGAGTATTGAATAAAAGGGTAATCCCGAAAATGAGCATCGATGCAGCCAGATACAGAAAAAATGGCTTTGGTATTCTAATATTATATTTATTGATATATCGTGCTAAAACGTATATAGTTATAAAGTTATAGATGGAATAGCCGTCTCCCGAAATATATGAATTATTGAATATAAAACTAGAGAAGCAATTTAGAAATAGCATTCCTACGAGAATGATAGTCATTTGCTTTCTATTGAAATATTCTATCGAGTGATTGAGAAGAGGTGCAATAAATAATAACGCTATATATGCAGTAAGAAACCACCAAGTGCCATAGGTAAGACTGCTCGATATGGGGAAAAAGGCTTTTATATAATCACTGATTTCTAATTTATACCCTAATAACAAAACGAGAATAAGAATGCCTAGTGAATAAAATAAGGCTTGTATAATTAATGATACTATGGTTTTTGATTTGAATTTCACACCAAAATATCCAGATATAAAAACAAAGCAATTCACACCAACAAAAAACAAGCTGGTAAGCAGCAGTTCAGTGATGTATAATCCTGTGTTGTTTATATTCTCATGCAATTCTAATCGAAATACATGAAGCATTACGATCATAAGCATGAGAACCAACCTGAGCAGTTCTATATTCGAAGAGCGTGTTTTTATATTCGCATTCATATTTATAGTCCAGTGATACCCATTTTTTTCATAAGGAAGCAGGCATTCATATTTTGAGCTACCCCTTCGCGTATCTTATATGAGAACGTTAACTGATCGTTAGTAATATCTGCCTCAAAGCGGTAATCTTTTACATTATCGGGGTATTCTTGTTCCAGATTTCCGAGTAACAGATCATGAGTTGCAATGATACCGTTTCCGTTGAGCGAGAGCAACTGTTTCATCAAAGCCATAGAGCCTTTTTGCTTGTCTTCCGAATTGGTTCCTTTTAGAATTTCATCTAAAATTATAAATAATTCTTCACCCGATTGCAGGCGATCTATAATCATTTTCAAACGCTTCAATTCGGCAAAGAAGTACGATTCGTTATCAGCCAAAGAATCGGCTGTACGTAAGTTTGTAACTAACCTACATGGATAAAACGTCAACGATTCGGCGCATACAGGAACTCCCGCACATGCTAATGTATGATTGATACCTATGGTGCGTAAGTAAGTGCTTTTACCCGCCATATTGGCTCCTGTGATCACTAAGAAGTAAGGAGTCTTGGAAATATTGACATCGTTGCGTACACATTTATCGCGGTGCAACATAGGGTGTCCTAAAGCTTTCCCTTCAAACGTGAATTTGTCGGAAACCTGAGGATAAGTATAGTCGGGGTGATTAAAAGCGAATACTCCCATAGATACAAGCATATCAAATTGTGCAATAGCTTCGAACCACTGTTCTATTTCCGATTTGTATTTTTCAGTCCATTGCTCTACTTTGATTGCATATTTTACATTCCAAAGCAAATAAGGGTTGAATAGCATCAAAACAGGGAAAGTATAAGAGACAGTAAGGTTGTTATGATACGATTTCAATTGATTTATTGCATGCGAAGCATTCGTTATTCCTTTCAACTGAGACTGTATGTGTTTTAGTTTGTCAGATTGAACACTTTCATCCTCTATGATTTTGAAGAGTTTTGAATATGTATCAAGTACCTTCGATTTTTCGTTGAAGGTTTCCATTATCTGTGCCACCTTTTTTCCGGGAATGAAGCTTATACCCAGTGTCAGGATGTACACTAGCGAATAATATCCTCCTACTATAATATCGAAATAGATAAGTAGTCCGAATGTGATATGGATAAGAGGCATGATATAAACCATACTTTTCCATAAAATGCTATTTTTCAAAATCGAGGGGCGTTTAAATGATGCCGAAAAATCTTTAGAATTCAGGCTGTCGGCTTCGCTCATTTGACCTATTGCTCTGAAATGAGACAGTAATTTGCTTTTTTGTTTAAGCTCTTCCACTGCTTGTTGTTGATCTAAAATGTCTTTCTTGTTCTCAAAAGGATGTATGAATATATCCGCAAGAGTATCTTTTCCGAAAGAGGTTACAGTTCTGTTTATAGACTGGAAGAATGATCTGTTACCAAACAAATCGAGGTCGAGACTGAAACTGTGCTCAGCATTAGCCTTCTCGGGAGCACCATCGAATGCCGAAAAGTCATAATCTATACCTTTCAATTCATTTTGAGCATTTACTATCTGTTGTTCGCAATAGCTCTTTTTTACAAATAACCTGTTGTGATGTTTCATTAATGCCAGAAACACAATAATCAAAGCAATAAGAGTAAGTATAACGGTTGTTGTATCGCCCCACAAAATATAGGTGCTTACTATGGCGGCTATAGCTATAATTAATCGGATGGTTCCTACCCAGAATATAACTTTCTTTAATTGACCAAGTTCGTTATCATATTTATTGATAATACTTGAATAGTAAGACTGTACTTCGTTTAGATTCATTCTATAGAGAGTTTTGAGCTGTTTTTTATTAGTGTTGTAATTGCGATCTAGAATAGTTCATGCAAAATATCCAGCGATTTTAGTGGCTGAAAATCATGTAAATGAATGCGGTAGTATTCCAACATCCGATTTATGATATTTTGCCTGTCCTGTCTCGATAATAAGAATAGGTGCATATTCTCATACGATATTCTGGATAATAAAGATAATACTTTGCTATCAACCTTATTTACATAATGGTTGTGTAATGGTTGATTGCTCACGAATATACCATTCAGCATATCGAAGTAATCATTATCGTGATATTCCTCTAAGTTCGGATAAAAGCCTAAGAATCGGGTAAGTTTCAACATAAATACCAGATGGTAATTTGCCAAACCTTTCTCGGTTTCTTCTAGTACTTGTATCGAATGGCTTAGAAAATTGTAAATGATCTCGTATTCATCAGTATCTTTTAGTATTCGGCTGAGAAATTCGGATAAAAAGAAAACTATGGATGTTTTTACCATATTTCCCGAAATCGAATACAAAGGATAAAGTATATGAGCTTCGCGTATGCGCTGAATGTCTCGTGATGCCTGATGCTCTGTCTCCATGTCGAGTATAGACAAGGGGGCAAAGAGAGACTTCTGTACTTTGGTTGATTTGCTTCGTGACTTGGGAACCATATACGTAACTCGCCCAAAAGCACTGGTGTATACCGAGGCAAGCAGATACTTGTCGTTATAGTTTATCGTACTGAGTACTATGGCTTGAGTCTTATGGAGCATGAGTATGAGCGATATAAAATATTTAATGCGATATTTNNAATAAAGAGGTCTGAGACCTCAATAGATGCGTATCGTGCAAATTTACTCATTTTGACAGACGAAAAAAATCCTTGATGTAATTAACATCAAGGATTTTGTATTATAGTGAGATAAATATCTAAATTATTTACCTGCTTGAGCGTCTTGAATCATTTTTTCGTTTGGAT
>NZ_CVRU01000175.1 GCF_001261715.1 Dysgonomonas sp. HGC4
TAAATAAATATTATTAAGATTAGTATTTACTAATAGAATGAATAACTTATCTTTGCAGATTATTTAGACACCCTTACTTTTAACACTAGTCAGAATTAATTAGGTTTATACGAATATAATTTAACGATAAATGAAGAAAATTAGTCTCATCTTATTTTTTATTTCTACTGTGATTTTGGGCGCGAATGCTCAGTCGAAAGGTAGATTGTGTGACTTTGGGATCACTTTCGAAATTAGTAATAATGCAAGCTGGGGATATGGAGAGCCTGTAGTTCTTTCTGTTGAGCCATTTTCTCCTGCATCTAAAGCAGGCGTACAGGTAGGCGATGTAATAATGGAAGTAAATGGTGCTGCCACTTATTTGAGAAACTATCCTACTATAGCTTCATGGTTGTTTGATGCTACCACATCCGATATAAGATTAACGATTAGAAACGTAGATACTTATTTTAAGGAATACGAAATACAACGCGATTGCAAAAGTGTAAATGCTCTTAGTGAGTTTCATTTAGCAGATGCTTATGCGTTTTATAGTTTTGAAGATACAAACGAGCGTTCATTTTCTCTTCCCTTAAAAGTAGAGCCAAATACGAATGTTGATTTTTCGGACTATCATACTTTTGATTTTCTTAAGGAGGATACTTCGATGCCAGATGTTGATTATTATATAAATAGTCAGATAGAACAAGCATTAATCAGTAGAGGTTTGGTAAGAAGCTCTCAAGATCCTGATATTATTGTTCAGACTTATTATACATATCAGCCTAATTTGAAGTATAATGCAACTAGTAAGAGCAAAAGTTTGTATACGTGGAGATATGATACTGAAACCAAAGAAATGGTGAAGTTGCCTATTCTGTCTGCTGATGATACAAATGCTGAGGCTAAAGGACAATACATATTGGAGTTAGGGGTTCGTTTCTTTGATAGAAAATATATCAATAAAGAAAAAATGACTCAAATCTGGGATTGTCGTTCAAGAGAATTCCTTACTGAGGATTATGATATTCAGGAGTATGCCAGAATGCATGCGCCTTTATTGATGATGCAATACCCATACTCGTCAGCTAAAAATACAGCTAAATATGTGGTGAGTAAAAAGGGATTTAATTACACCGGTTTGAATTTTGATTCTAAAGATATCTCAATGATTACAGATGTGGATGCTAATTCGCCTGCTGCTCAAGCTGGAATTCGTCCAGGTGATCGTATCATGAAAGTCGGAAAAATTAAGTTTAATTATTCTAGTAGTGATTTGGAAAAGGGATATAGACGCTTTATTGTAGAGTCAATGCCTCTTAGAGATCCAAAAACACGCTTTATAGATGCTAATGGCTTCCCTGATTGTATGTATTGGAGTGTCAATAGATATGCAGAGGTAGCAGAATTATTTAAGAAAGAAAGCTTATATACGCCATGTTTTAGCTATCTTTACGCCTTCAATAAATACGTGTCGGGAGCTAATCCTCCAAGAACGCTAGATATTGAAGTGAAGAGCCAGGGGCAAAAGAAGTATGTAAAAGTAACTCCTCAGGTTCAACGATCAGTTGTCATAAAGGCACTTTAAGTACCCGAAGTTAAATTAAAATAATATATAACTTGGTGAGTAACATTAATCTGCTGCTCACCATTTTGAATTTAATATGATTACAGTTTCTAATTTAGGAATCCAGTTTGGGAAGAGAGTTTTGTTTCAGGATGTGAACTTAAAGTTTACACCGGGCAATTGTTATGGTATCATTGGAGCCAATGGTGCAGGTAAATCTACTTTCTTGAAAATATTGAGTGGAGAAAAGGATGCGACTCACGGGTCTTTTTCTTTAGCTCCTAATGAGCGTATGTCGGTTCTGTCTCAGGATCACTTTGCTTACGACGATCAAACCGTTATGGATACAGTGCTGCAAGGACATAGTATTCTTTCGGAGATAATGAAAGAAAAGGATGCATTGTATGCAAAAGAAGATTTCACGGATGCTGATGGTATCAGAGCATCTGAGTTGGAAGAGCGATTTGCTGAACTCGAAGGATGGAATGCCGAAAACGATGTTGCCAGTTTGTTGAGTGGTTTGGGTATCAAAGATGAATTTCATCAGCAAATGATGAGGGATATGAGTGGAAAGCAAAAAGTAAGAATCTTACTTGCTCGTGCTCTATTCGGAAATCCTGATAATCTACTACTGGATGAGCCTACCAATGACTTGGATATCGAGACAGTTATGTGGTTGGAGCAGTATCTTGCTAATTTTGAAAATACGGTATTGGTCGTATCTCACGACCGTCACTTTTTAGATTCGGTTTGTACACATACTGTTGATATTGATTTTGGTAAGATCAATATGTATGCAGGTAACTATAGTTTCTGGTACGAGTCAAGCCAATTAGCTTCACGTCAGCAAGCTCAACAAAACAAGAAAGCTGAGGAGAAGAAAAAAGAGTTGGAAGAGTTTATTCGTCGATTTAGTGCTAACGTTGCTAAGTCGAAACAAACTACCAGTCGTAAGAAAATGATAGAGAAACTTAATATTGAGGAAATTAAGCCATCATCGAGAAAATATCCGGGAATTATATTTGCTCCTGATCGTGAACCGGGAAATAAAATTTTGGAAGTTAATGGTCTTAGTAAGTCTATTGAAGGTGTAAACCTTTTTGATAATATAAGTTTTAATGTTGAAAAAGGTGATCATATTGTTTTCTTGTCGAAAGACCCAAGAGCAATGACTGCTTTTTTTGAAATTATAAATGGATATGATACTCCCGCACAAGGAACTTTCGAATGGGGACAAACCATCACGGAGGCATATCTTCCATTGGATAACTCAGAATATTTCAAAATAGATCAGAATCTAGTAGATTGGTTAGGTCAGTTTTCGGACGACACAAGTGAGATATATCTGAAAGGATTCTTAGGTCGAATGTTATTCTCGGGTGAAGAGGTTTTGAAGAGTGCAAAGGTGCTTTCTGGAGGCGAGAAAATGCGTTGTATGATAGCTCGTATGATGATGAAAAACGCAAACTGCCTTGTGCTTGATTCTCCAACAAATCACCTAGATCTTGAGTCTATTCAAGCTTTCAATAATACCTTGAAGCAATTTAAAGGAAATGTATTAATGTCTTCTCATGACCACGAATTTATACAAACAGTATGTAATCGTATCATAGAGCTTACTCCTAGCGGAGCGATTGATAAGCGTATGGATTATGATGATTATATTGTTTCTCCTGAAATAAAAGCTTTGAGAGAGAAAATGTATAATTAAGGTTTTAGACTTTTTTTATAGTCTGACAACATTTAAGTACAATATAAACAAAGGTTTGTGCCCAATGTTAAAGCCCCGAATAAATATTTGTTCGGGGCTTTAACATTCGTTAATCTTTAAGTATATCTATAAGAGTGCTGTTGATGTCTCTGAATTTAAACTGATATTCGTTTTCTTCTAGTTTTTTGGGGATAGCTCTTTGCCCATCCAAAAGAAGGGTTGATGCTTCTCCCATAAATAAAGATATAATTGCTGCCGGAACTTTAAATAAGCAAGGTCTATGTAGTGTATCGGCTAACCTTTTAGAAAACTCTTTATTGGTAACAGGTGTAGGGGCAGTCATGTTTATAGCTCCTTCAATTTGGGGTGTTACTAATATGTATTTTATAATGGAGACTACGTCTTTGATGTGTACCCACGAGATATATTGATTTCCGCTTCCAAGTATACTGCCTGCTCCAAGTTTGAAGATTGGTAATATCTTGGCTAACATACCTCCTTCTGTTGATAGTACAATTCCTGTTCGTAAAAGACATACTCGGGTTTTATCACTTTTAGCCTCCCTAGCGAAAGCTTCCCACGACTTGCAAAGCTTGTTTGTGAATTCTTCGTGTGGTTCTGTATCTTCTGTAATGATAATATCTTCTTTATTGCCATAATAACCAATGGCTGATCCGGATATAAATATTTGTGGAGGATTTTCTCCTGCTTTGATTAATTGAGATAGCTTTTTGGTTATTTGCCAACGGCTTTGGCAAAGACGCTGTTTTTGAATGGCTGTCCATTGTCTAGTGGCAATTGGTTCTCCAGCCAAATTTATTACGGCATCATATCCATCCAATGAAGTGAGTTTTTCAAGCGAGTCGTAATATTTTATACGACTGCCTAATATAGCTTCTGCTTTTTTTATATCTCGGCTCAAAGCGGTAACTGTATGACCTTCTTGTAAAAGATCAGCGATGAGTTTGCTTCCTATTAGGCCAGTTCCTCCTGTGATAAATATATTCATAACTAATTCTTTATAAAACGAACACTTATGTAGGGTTTTATGTTCTACAAGAGACAGAATAAAATCGCAGACTTTTTATTATTTAGGGTATTCAACTAACGATGGTTTCCAATCTAAAATGTGCGGTTGTAAAAACATAACAATATTTGATATTAGTGTTTGATATGAAGAAAAAACTACAGATTCTTATTCCAATTCTCATTTGTTTCTTTGTTGGGTTCATCGGAAGCTGTTTTCAAGCAGAGGCTATTAGTAATTGGTATCCTTATTTAAATAAACCAGATTTAACTCCTCCTAATGTTGTATTTCCTGTAGCGTGGAGTATTTTGTATGTGCTGATGGGGATATCTATAGGGCTGATTATGAATTCGAATAGTCGCAAGAAGAAATATTTCGTAAAGATATTTCTTCTTCAATTATTCTTAAACTTTACATGGAGTATTTCATTCTTTTATTTGCAAAGTCCCATTGCTGGATTAGTTAATATTGTTTTACTCGAGATTGTTATTATCTACTATGCTCTTAGTGTATATCCTATTCGACGGTTAAGTACTCTTTTGTTTGTTCCTTATGTATTATGGGTGAGTTTTGCCTCCTATCTAAACTTTTATATTCTGCTATATAACTGATATTTGAGTGCTTTTTTATTGGTAGGCAAACGAGTCTTATTTGTTGTAGGGTGAATAGAGCTAGTTTGCGTAGATTTTTTTCTGAATAAAATATGGTTTTATGCATACAAGAGTTATTGGTTAATGTGCTTTTGTTAACAGAAATAACTACCTTTGTGGCATTAAAAATGGATTTTAAGCTATGGAGTATAATTTCAAAGAAATAGAAAAACGTTGGCAAGACTTTTGGGTTAAAAATGAAACCTACAAAGTGAGTGAAGAAACCAATAAGCCTAAATACTATGTCCTCGATATGTTTCCCTATCCATCGGGAGCAGGTCTGCACGTGGGGCATCCTCTAGGTTATATTGCTTCCGATATATATGCTCGCCACAAACGTCTCCAAGGCTTTAATGTTTTGCATCCTATGGGATATGATGCTTACGGATTACCCGCAGAGCAATACGCTATACAAACAGGGCAACATCCGGTAATAACAACCAATCAAAATATCAACAGATATAAAGAACAATTGGATAAGATAGGCTTCTCTTTTGATTGGAGTCGCGAAATACGTACTTGTGAGCCCGAATATTATAAATGGACTCAGTGGGCATTTATCCAAATGTTCAATTCTTATTTCTGTAATGATGAGCAACAGGCTCGTCCTATTGAAGAATTAATTCAGGTTTTTGAATCGCAAGGAGCAGAAGCCTTGAATGTTGCGTGCAGTGAAGAATTATCTTTCTCTGCTGAAGAATGGAAAGCAAAATCTGAAAAAGAGCAACAAGAAATCTTATTGAACTATCGTATTGCTTATTTAGGTGAAACGATGGTTAACTGGTGCCCTGCTTTAGGAACAGTACTTGCTAATGATGAGGTGATTAACGGTTTGTCGGAACGTGGAGGCTATCCTGTTGAACAACGTAAAATGCGCCAATGGTGCTTGCGTGTTTCAGCTTATGCACAACGTTTGTTGGATGGGCTTGAAAAAATAGATTGGACTGACTCAATCAAAGAAACTCAGAAAAATTGGATTGGAAGATCGGAGGGGGCTGAAATGAAATTCAATGTAAAAGACTCAGATCTTTTGCTTGAAATATTTACCACTCGTGCCGATACTGTTTTTGGTGTGACTTTTATGGTATTAGCTCCCGAAAGTGATTATGTTTCTCGATTAACAAGTGAAGAGCAAAAAGCAGAAGTTGATGCTTATTTAGCAGCGACCAAAAAACGTACTGAAAGAGAACGTTTGGCGGATAAAAAAATATCAGGTGTCTTTACAGGATCATATGCAATCAACCCGATGAATGGTAAAGAAATTCCTATTTGGATTTCTGATTATGTACTTGCGGGATATGGTACAGGTGCTATTATGGCTGTACCTGCACATGATAGTCGTGATTATGCTTTTGCTAGACATTTCAATTTGCCTATTATTCCACTTGTAGAGGGATGTGATATATCGGAAGAAAGCTATGATGCCAAAGAGGGTATTGTTGTTAATTCTGACTTCTTAAACGGATTGACAGTTAAAGAAGCTATTGAGAAAGCAAAAGAGTATATCAAAGAGAAAAACTTAGGTCGTGTCAAAACTAATTATCGTTTGCGTGATGCAATATTTTCACGTCAACGTTATTGGGGAGAGCCTTTTCCTGTGTATTACAAGGATGGTTTTCCTTATATGTTACCTCTTGATAAATTACCTCTAGAGTTGCCCGAAGTAGATAAATTTTTACCTACAGAAACTGGTGAGCCTCCATTAGGACGTGCTACGAATTGGGCTTGGGACACAGTAAATGAAAAAGTAGTATCTGTTACAGAGATAAATAATACAACTATATTCCAATTGGAATTGAATACTATGCCTGGATTTGCAGGGTCTTCAGCATATTATTTAAGATATATGGATCCTCATAACGATAAGGCTCTGGTTTCTAAAGAATCTAATGAGTATTGGAGAAGTGTTGATTTGTATATTGGGGGGACTGAACATGCTACTGGTCACTTGATTTATAGTCGTTTTTGGAATAAGTTTCTATATGATATTAATATATCGTGTGAAGATGAGCCATTCAAGAAGCTGATTAACCAGGGAATGATTCAAGGGCGAAGCAGTTTTGTGTATCGTGTAAACGGTACTAATAAATTTGTGTCTTTGAATTTGAAAGATCAATACGAAACAACTTCTATTCATGTTGACGTAAATATTGTAGATAATGATATTTTAGATGTCGAAAAATTTAAAATTTGGCGTCCAGATTATGCCGAAGCTGAATTTATATTGGAAGATGGAAAATACATTTGTGGATATGGAGTTGAAAAAATGTCCAAATCATTGCATAATGTTGTAAATCCAGATGATATTGTAGAGAAATATGGTGCAGATACACTTCGTCTATATGAAATGTTTTTAGGGCCATTAGAATTGTCTAAGCCATGGGATACAAATGGTATTGATGGTGTGCATCGATTTTTACGCAAACTTTGGTCTTTATTCTATAAAGGAGAAGAGTTTGTTGTTGTGGATGAAGCTCCCACTAAAGATGAATTAAAAGCTTTGCATAAGCTGATAAAGAAAATATCTTTTGATATTGAGAATTTTTCATTCAATACATCAGTATCTGCTTCTATGATTTGTGTAAACGAGCTTACATCACTTAAGTGTAATAAGAAAGCTATATTAAATGAATTAGTTATTCTTTTAGCTCCTTTTGCTCCTCATATTGCAGAAGAGCTGTGGCATGCATTAGGTAATACGGCTACTGTGTGTGATGCTGTATGGCCTCAATATAATGAAGAGTATTTAGTTGAAAGTGTAATTAACTATACTATTTCCTTCAATGGTAAGGCACGTTTTACAATAGAATTTGCTGCTGAGACAACAAATGAGGAAATCGAAAAAACAGTACTAGCACATGCCAGTTCTGTAAAGTGGATGGAAGGTAAAACTCCTAAAAAAGTAATTATTGTCCCGAAGAAAATTGTAAACATAGTTCTGTAATAATTAAGCATATGCCTAAGAAGTATCTTAAAGAATTTTATTGGAAAGATTATCTCAATATTACATTAGGATTAGCTTTGTATGCTATTGGTCTGGTTGGTTTTATTAAACCTCAAGGCATTGTAACTGGTGGATCTACTGGGGTTGGTCTGGTTGTAGAGTACGCTACGGCTATTCCATTTCAATATACTTATCTTGCAATAAACTGTGTCCTTTTTGTCATTGCCTTAAAAGTCTTAGGCTTTAAATTTATGATAAAAACGATTTACGGAGTATTGATGCTGACAGCTCTTATTACTCTTTCCGAGAAGATAATAACAGAGGCCATTATTGAAAATGAGCCTCTCTTATCCGGTTTGATAGGTGGTATAATTTGTGGTGTTGGTGTTGGACTTGTGCTTAGTGTAAACGGGAGTACAGGAGGAACAGATACTATTATAGCTATTATTGGTAAATATAAAAATATCACTTTTGGAAGAGGTGTTCTCTTCTGTGATTTTGTAATTATATCATCTTCCTATTTCGTTTTTCATGATTATCAAAAAATAGTAGCTGGATTAATTGTATTAGGTGTTATGACTTATGCTATGGATATGATTATCAATGGTTCTAGGCAATCGGTTCAATATCTCATAATCTCAGATAAATATGATATAATAGCTGATGCTATAAATAAAGAATTACACAGAGGTTGTACCTTACTTGATGGAATGGGTTGGTATACAAAGAAATCGACTAAAATAAT
This sequence comes from Dysgonomonas sp. HGC4, assembly GCF_001261715.1. Classification (GTDB taxonomy): domain Bacteria; phylum Bacteroidota; class Bacteroidia; order Bacteroidales; family Dysgonomonadaceae; genus Dysgonomonas_A. The sequence continues at coordinate 8,624 of NZ_CVRU01000175.1, forward strand.
ATTAGTACTTGCAAAGCGAACTGAATCTATCGAGATGTTTCGACTTATAAGAAGTATTGACGAGAAAGCCTTTATTTCACAAAGTACAGTACGGGGGGTATATGGTGAAGGTTTCGATAAAATCAGATAATATTCCAAATTTAAAGTAAAACGAGGTAAATATTATTATACAGTTTTATGGAATGATTAATGGATATCAATAATAAAAACATAGTTCTTACAGGTGCCTCGTCAGGAATTGGTTTGGCTATATTAAAACTATTACTTGGCTATAGAAGTGTACGAATTGTAGCAGTAGCGCGACATATTGAAACTATTCCATCTGTAGATGGAGTAGTTTTTCCTTTTTCTGCAGATTTGAGTAATGAATCAGGTGTAGATTGTTTGTTTGAATATACACAGTCTCTTTTTGGTGATATTGATATTTTTATAGCGAATGCAGGATATGCGTATTTAGAAAAATTATCTAATCCCGATTGGAAGCATATTGAGAATATCTTTGCATTAAATACTTTTTCTCCAATTTACTCTTTGCAAAAGTTGGCAAAGCAAGATGTCAATAAATCAACTTGCTTTGTTTCTACAATTTCTGGTGTAGCACAAGTCTCCTTACCTTATTATTCATTGTATTGTTCTACAAAAGCTGCTCTACATCAGTTTATAGAAGCCTATAGGTACGAGTCAAGTCCTAAATTACATATTATGGCGGTGTATCCGGTTGCTACTCGAACTTCTTTTTTTGAAAAAGCGGCAAATGAAAAACAGCCTCCTATTCCCTTTCTTTCACAATCTTCCGATACTGTTGCTAAAGCAATTATAAGAGGAATAGAGAAGGATAAAAAGCAAGTCTATCCCTCTTTTCTGTTTCGAATATTTAAAATCATTGGACAAAACTTCCCTTTTATATTTTCCTTATACTCACTCTCAGAGAAAAGAAAAGTAGATAAAAATCTACACTTGTGATATATTGACTAAATTTGCAGTCTGTTCATCATAAACTTATTAGCAATAAACGATTTGGCTAAAGGCAATAAATCATATACACAGATTCTAAAATCGACAAGCATCTTTGGTGGCTCTCAGGTTATGACTATTATTATTGGTATTATCCGTAATAAGATTTTAGCAATTTTACTGGGTGTTGCTGGTGTTGGCTTGATTAGTATATATCAGTCGACATTGGATATGATTAAATCTGTGTCTAGCTTAGGGATCGAAACTACAGGTGTGAGGGAAATAGCTGCTATCCCTGAAGAAGATAAAAACCGATTAAATCATATTGTATCAATAATAGATCGGTGGGCATTAATATTTGCAATATTAGGTGCTGCTATTTGTCTCCTGTTTTGCTATCCCATTAGTTTATGGGTTTTTGAAGATGCTTCTCATGCATATCAATTTGCATTGCTTTCTGTTGCTATGTTTTTTATGATTTTAGCTGCTGGACAAGCGGTCGTTCTGCAAGGACTTAGGCGAATATCATATATGGTGAAATCTGCCATTATTTGGAATGCTCTAGGTTTAATTTTTTCGGTGCCACTCTATTACTTCTATCGTTTAGATGCCATAGTTCCAGTCTTTATTATGGTAAGTATTGCCATGTTTTTAAGTGCCTATTTTTATCGAAGAAAAATTGACGTAGAATCTGTGTCTGTATCGTTTGAGGAATTAAAGAATAGAGGAGCTTCTGTCTTTCGAGTAGGTATATTTATCGTCTTAGCTTCAATTTTGACTACTTTCAGCTTTTTTCTAGTGAGAGCCTTTCTTTCTAAAAATGCGGGATTAGAATCTGTCGGATTGTTTCAGGCTGCATGGACTATAACCAATGTTTATTTGATGCTAATTTTGAAATCAATGGGCTCAGATTTCTATCCTCGTTTGTGTGCTGTTGTTACAGATAATGCTAAAACAAAACAATTGATAAATGAGCAGACATATATCGTTTTAATTGTGGCTGTCCCCATGATAGTTTCTTTATTGCTGTTTTCGAAAATAGCTTTGTCCTTACTTTACTCTTCGGAGTTTGATGGAGCTGCATCTATTCTGAATTGGCAGATCCTAGGAACTTTCTTTAAGGTTTTATCGTGGCCTTTAGGTTTTATTCTTTTAGCAAAAGGTAAAGGGCTAATCTATTTCTTTTCGGAAACATTGTTCCTCATTCTTTATATTGGAAGTATGTATTGTTTATTTCCGTTTTATGATTTCGATTCGGTTGGTATAGCATATCTCATTGCTTATTCTATATATTTACCTTTGGTTTTCGTGTTAAGTCGCAAGTTGAGTCGGTTTGAGTGGACTAAAGAAAATCTTGTGATAGGTTTTATTAGTTTTATTCTAGTTTTATTAGCTTTTTGCATTGTTAAATATGCCTCAAATTATGCTATTATTGCAGGAATACCTGTTTTAGTGGTATCATTGTCTTTATCATTCTATAAATTGAATAAGGTCTTTCCCCTCAAATCTATGTTCGATTTGTTTAAGAAGTAAGATGATAATAAATATTTTACAATAGTTCTAATTAGTCATAACTCAAAACGTTGTATTTTTGTCTAAAATAGATAAACTAAATATGCTTAAACATTCAATCACGAGTGTAAAAAAAGACGTGATCCGTAATTTACTATTAGTCGTATCAGGTATAATAGTCATTTCTTGTGCCAGTATTGGATCTCCATCTGGTGGAGATTATGATTTTGATCCTCCTCAGGTTGTATCATCAACACCCACTCCGAATCAAACATTCGTTAAAAATGGCAAAGTGCAAATTATATTTGACGAGCTTGTTCAGATAGAAAAGCCTATGGAGAAGGTTATTGTGACACCTCCTCAGAGGAATTTTCCGATAATTCGTGCCCAAAATAATAGAGTAATAGTTGAGCTAAAAGATACGCTATTAGCTAATACAACTTATACGATAGACTTTACGGATGCCATTGTAGATAATAATGAGAAGAATGCATTAGAAAATTTTGCATTGTCTTTTTCTACGGGAGAGGTTGTAGATACTTTGTCTATTTCGGGTAAAGTGCTGGCTGCGCATAATCTTGAACCTGTATCGGGTATGTATGTTGGCATACATTCTAATTTATCTGATACATCATTTACAAAACTGCCATTTAAGAGAATTTCAAGAACCAATGAGTTGGGTCGATTTACAATAAAAGGTATAGCTCCGGGAGAATATAAACTGTATGCTTTAGATGATGTAAACAGAGACTATAAATATGACAATCCTGCTGAAGCAATTGCTTTCTTAGAAACGATTATTGTACCTACTGTAGAAGGAGCTGTTCGCGAGGATACTATCTTTAATAAAGATTTGACTATTGATACTGTCCGTACTGTAAACTATACGAAGTTCTTGCCCGATAATATGGTACTGAGATCTTTTACTTCTGATTTCAAACGACAATATTTACAAAAGCATGAACGTTTGACTGATGATATAATCTCTATTTACTTTGGTGCACCTACAGTTATGCCTAAAATAGAGCCTTTGGATATTCCATATAGTATATCAGAATGGTCGGTGCTTGAACGGACAGCTGGTAATGATACCCTGAAATTCTGGATAACGGAAAAGGCTATTGCCAATATGGACACTATAAATTTGCGAGTGTCTTATAGTAAGACCGATTCGTTGAATTTATTACAACCTGTAACGGATACTCTGAAATTTATCAATAGGACTAAGAAAAAGGCTGAGCCTAAAGATGATAAAAAGAAAGGCAAAGATAAAGAGCCAGAGATAACATTCTTAGCTCTCAATACTAATATTGCCCAAACGTTTGATGTTTATAGAAATATTGATATTGAATTTGATCTTCCCGTAAAGGACTTCGAGAAAGGTAAAATTCATTTAGGGCAGAAAGTTGATTCTATGTATTCTGATGTAGATTATATTCTTACGCAAGACAGTCTTAACCCTCGAAAATATCAACTACAACATAAGTGGAAATTTGGAGAAGAATACCGATTTGCTGTAGACTCTGGAGCTGTGCATAGTTACAACGGTTTGTGGAATGATAAATTGGAAACTCTCTTTAAAATTAAAAAGTTGGATGAATATGGGTCGTTCATATTTTATATGTCGAACTTACCGGATAGTATACCTGCTTTTGTTGAATTGTTAGATAAGTCTGATAAAGCAATGTATCAAGCAACCGTTAAAGATGGGGTTGCGTCTTTCGAATTTATTAATCCGGGAATATATTATGCACGAGTTATAGTGGATAATAATGGAAACGGAAAATGGGATACAGGAGAGTACTCGGAAATGAGACAGCCCGAAATGGTATATTATTATTCAAAGGCTCTTGACCTTAAACCGTTCTGGGAGATAAAAGAATATTGGGATGTTCTTTGGGCTCCATTGGATAAGCAAAAACCATTGGATATTACGAAGAATAAACCGAAGGATGACGAGAAACGTAAAAAAGCAATGGAGCGAAGAGATGCTCAAAACGCAAAGAAAGAATCAGAACAAAATAGGAATAGAAATAACGCAAATGGGATGAATCAAAACCAGAACCGAAATACTGGGAATAATTATAATTCATCGTATTGAAAATAAAAACAGAAATTTACAACAGACAATGAAGTTATTAAATAAACTAACAATTTTATTGGTAATGTCGTTATTGACGATAACCAATGCGTCGTCGCAATGTAGTGTTGATAATAAATACTTTGATGCTGGCGAGCAATTAAGTTATGACCTTTATATAAAATTTGCGGCTACAATTAAAGGTGGATACGCAACACTATCTACTCAAAATGTAAAATATGAGGGAAAGGATGCCTATAAAATGACTCTGATTTCCGAATCGCAAGGGTTTGCACGAAAAGTATTTGAATTAAGTGATACTTTGGCTTGCTATACTACAAAAGGAATCTTGCCATTGGCATATTTCAAGGATGCGCATGAAGGCGGAGACTATACTAAAGAAAGATTGACATACTCATACCCAGGAGGTAATAACGTGAAGATTCGTGCAATACGACATAAGAATGGAGATTTTAAGTTTGACGAGACTCTTAGCTTTTCGGGTTGTACATATGATCTGATGAGTGTTCTTTTTTATGCTCGTACACTTGATTATCCTCAGATGAAAAACGGAACAGAGACAAAAGTCAATTTTGTTACAGGGAAATCAAAAGTTAGTATGCGAATTGTTTATAATGGAAAAGAAGCTGTAAAAGCTAATGACGATAAGAAATATAATTGCCTGAAATTGACATTGTACATTCACGATGATGCTTTTGATGGAGGAAAAGAGGCTATGAAAGTATATATTACAGATGATAATAATCGTATGCCTGTTAAATTAGAAACTAAACTTAAAGTAGGTTCTACTCGAGCTGTCTTGAAAAGCTATAAAGGAGTTAAGCATGCAGTGAATGTTGTAAAATAAGATTTGCTAATGCTCGTTTAGAGCTTTAGTAGTTTATACCTCAATAGACAAAGTCGTAAAAAAAATCGTATATTTGTACGGAATACATTAATAATAAGAACAATAAAAATTTATGTCAAAAGAATTATTGCCCAATCTACCTTATCTGGTTGCAGACATTAGTCTAGCTGATTTTGGTAGAAAAGAAATAGAGATAGGTGAGCATGAGATGCCAGGTCTAATGGCTCTTCGTGAAAAATATGGAGATTCTAAGCCATTGAAAGGTGCTCGCATTATGGGATCACTTCACATGACTATCCAAACGGCGGTTTTGATAGAAACATTGACAACACTGGGAGCTGATGTTCGCTGGTGTAGTTGCAATATATTTTCTACACAAGATCATGCAGCTGCTGCAATAGCTGCTTCTGGTGTTCCTGTATTTGCTTGGAAAGGCGAAACATTAGAAGAATACTGGTGGTGTACCGAGCAGGCTCTTAACTTCCCTGGAGGTAAAGGTCCTAATTTGATTGTTGACGATGGTGGTGATGCTACATTGTTGATCCATTGGGGATTCAAAGCTGAGGATGATGCTAAAACAATAGATCGTAAAGGAGCTAATCACGAAGAACAAGTTATTCTTGATACTCTAAACAAGATATTGAAAGAAGATAATCAAAGATGGCATCGTACGGTAGCCGATTGGAAAGGTGTTTCAGAAGAAACTACTACAGGTGTACATCGTCTTTATCAGATGATGGAGCGTGGTGAATTATTGATTCCTGCTATCAATGTAAATGACTCGGTTACAAAATCGAAATTTGATAATCTATATGGATGTCGTGAGTCATTAGCTGATGGTATCAAACGTGCTACCGATGTAATGATTGCGGGAAAAGTTGCTGTTGTTGCTGGTTATGGTGATGTTGGTAAAGGTTGTGCTCATTCGTTACGTTCATACGGAGCTCGCGTTATTGTTACTGAGATCGATCCTATCTGTGCGCTACAAGCTGCTATGGAAGGTTTCGAAGTGACAACTATGGAAGAGGCTGTAAAAGAAGGTAATATTTATGTTACTACAACGGGTAACAAAGATATTATTACAATAGATCACATGAAAGCGATGAAAGATCAGGCTATCGTTTGTAATATCGGTCACTTCGACAATGAGATACAAGTAGATAAGCTGGTTACTTTTGCAGGTGTGAAACATACAAATATTAAACCTCAGGTAGATAAATATACATTCCCAACAGGTAACTCTATATTCTTATTAGCAGAAGGTCGTTTGGTGAATTTAGGTTGTGCAACAGGTCACCCATCGTTTGTGATGAGTAATTCATTCACAAATCAAACATTGGCTCAAATAGAATTATGGCAAAAAGATTATGCAGTAGGTGTATATCGTTTGCCTAAGCATTTGGACGAAGAGGTTGCCCGTTTACACTTAGCTCAAATTGGTGTTAGGTTAACCAAACTTACTCCAGAGCAAGCTGCTTATTTGGATGTGCCCGTAGATGGTCCATTCAAGGCAGACCATTATAGATATTAATATCGTAGAACTGTTTATTAGTTTTATAACTAATTATATATAGCAGCCGAATCTGAGCAGATTCGGCTGCTTTTATTTTAGAAAGTAATATTTGTTACAAATCTCTCATCTGTAATTAT
>NZ_CVRU01000176.1 GCF_001261715.1 Dysgonomonas sp. HGC4
ATATCATCATATAGAACGGATAAGCCTATTATTTGTTCTATAGAGTAAAAAAGAAGAGGTTGTCATAAAAATGACAACCTCTTCTTTTACTTATTATTTTTCTTAGAAGATTCTATAACCTACCGCTAAGAAAATATTCCGATTATGAATACTACCACCCGCTCCCTGATAAACATTATTTAAACCATGCTCATATCCTACATTGAGAGTGAACGATCTATATTCAGATCCAACAGATCCAATTAAACCGCCATCAAAACGTAGCAAGAAATCATCAGAAAAAGTATTATTTTTCTCCTCAGTGCGAAAGAATTCGAACTGCTCAGCAGGAATACCTAATGCACCATCTAATTTATTGGTTACTTTTCCTCCAACACCATGTGCCAAATAACCTCCTACTGCAAAATTTATTTTCAGAGCATTTGTTATGTTTACCTTATATCCCAACATCAAAGGTACTTGCAGATATACGGCATTCCATGACGACTTAGCTTGAGCATAGTCCAAGAGCCCATCATCATTAATATCACCTACAATTTTAGAAAGATTCCATTTAAAACCCTTCGCAGTAATATCTAACCCAGAACGTAGAAAGAATTTTTTGGATAGATTATATTCCGCAACAGCTCCAAATTGATAACCGACTTTAATATCAGGATCAAGCTCCATATCTACATTCGATAAATTTATTCCAGCTTTTACTCCTATTGAAAATTTCGATTCTTGAGAGTTTGCGTTAAAAACCGAAAACAGTACAATTGCAACTAAAAATGTTTTTTTTATAATACTCATCATCTATTAGTTTAAAGGTTATCAAAGTTCTAATTTATCATTATTGGTGTATTTTAAGACCTTCTTTATTCCGTCCAGATTATCATTAAATTGAGCAAGTTGTGCTATAACTTGTCCAATCTCATTATCCTTACTTATTCCTGCTAATTTATTATTTTTATTGAATACTTCTTTAATATGCTTCCATCTTTCTGCTTCAGCAAAAGTTAATTGTGCTGCAATTTCTTTCAATCTTAATAAATTTGCTTCACTATCTGAAGTCAGAGTTTGCGCCTCACTTATATAATGAGTAAGAATAAGTTCTTCAATTTCTTTTTTATTCATTAGCGGAACAATCTGGCAAATCATCTTATTCATATTTCGATACGAACCTTGTAATTTAAAAGATGGCTCTACTCGATAAGCATCTTGTGTAGCCGCGCTCGATATATAGTTCTGATTTACTTTCAACACAATATCTCTAACCTTTAAGCTATTCTTCGCCACAGCTATAAAGTCATCTACATCCTGTTGCGTATGATTACCCTCAAGATCGGGCATAGCTTCGCTTCTACTTTCAATATATTCAATCAGACTATAAAAATCTTTGAAGCTTCTGCCAGCTATTTTTTGTAAGTAAGGGTTTTCAATCACTGCATTTTCGAGCAAACTTAGTTTAAATAAATGATCTGATGATCCTATTACATCTCCTAAATTATATACGTCTGCACGATTGGCTAACATATCAGGTATCTGAAACTTATCTCCACTTTCGGTATAAGGATTACCTGCCATTATTACACAAAAACGCTTGCCGCGTAAATCATAAGTTTTGCTTTCACCTTCAAAAATCCCGTCCATCTTACGCTGGCCATCGGCAAGTGATATAAATTTTTGTAGAAACTCAGAACTGCAATGCTGTATATCATCGAGATATAACATTACATTATCAGCCATCTCGAACGAAAGGTTTATCTTTTTCAACTCTTCTCTCGCTCCCGATGTTTTTGCTTCCGAAGGGTCAATAGAGGTAATTGAATGACCAATAGTAGGACCATTTATTTTCACGAAATTGAGTCCCATCGTTTTAGCCAAATACTCCATCAGTGTTGTTTTACCATATCCAGGAGGCGATACTAATAATAACATACCCATTCGGGCTGTACGCTTGTTCTCTCCTGCAACACCCAATTGTTTTGCTAGATTAGAACCAATCAGAGGTAGATATACTTCATTGATAAGTTTATTACGAACAAAAGAGGTGAGAACTTTGGGTTTCAGCTCATTTACCTTTAACGATCTTTTATAAGTTGAAACTAAATTTTCTTTCAACTCAGTAAAATTGTTATATGCAGGCACACTTTCTTCTGTGAAAGATTTCATCTTTTTCACAAACTCATGATAATCTATTACATAATGACCATTATCTAGCACAAGATGGCTTCCTCTTAATTCGGCAACATCCAAAACATCAGATGCAATTTTCAAAGAATAAGATTGATCCTTTAATAATAAGAGACATGCTGCTTCCTCCACATATTTATTATATGACGAATAATCGTCAGCCAATTCAACAAATGACTTTAGCCAGTTCTGCACCAAATAAAATCGGTCTACGGGATGGAATGATTTATCTCGGATATCTTCATCAAAATTATTTGATAGTTTATTCTTATCCAGATATTCACCAAAGGCTTTTCTCAAATTATCAGATTGCTCACTATAACTTAAAGACATAGAATCGGAAAACTCTTCGAACAAATAATTAGCTACTTGCTTTTCAAAACCTATGGGCACAGTAAAATAAGTATTCCAAGATTTAAACAACCCTACAATATGGTCTATTACATAATGATAATTTGTAGAACCGGGAAATGCTTTAAGTACTATATTAGATGATGCGATCAACTTTGTTAATCGATCTTTTTCTTCCGATTTCATCATGTACCAGAATAGTTGAGCCGCAACTCTAAGACGAGGGCCATAAGACAAAACTCCTAGTTGCTCATGAATCGATTCTAAGCATTCGTATATATGAATTGCATCATAGTCATGCACTCCCTTCAAATAAGATTCAGAATAGTTCTGCTCTACCCTCTTAGATGTGAAATCATGCAGATTAAAATCTTTCGATTTTTGTTTTTCTAAGAATGCCAAGTATGCCAAATATTCGGCCCTATATACTTTTGTATTTTCAGAAATAACCTCTTGCTCCCACAGATTCTTATATTTATAAATATCCCCATCTTGCAACTGATGATAGAAACTGGTACCTGTAAGATGATAAAATAGCTTATCATCTTTACGCACAACAGTCAAATCGAGCGATTGCCTATTTACTGCGAACTTATAGCTACCTAATGATATTATATTTTCACCATCTACAAATAACTCATTCTTATCCTTCAGTACCCGTAATGAGTCTTCTAAAGATGTTTTCAGGCTATTCTCCAGATTTTCAGCTTTAGATACATCTCCTAGTTCTTTTAGTTCCTCAACCAGTTTTCGTATCTTATCAATCATCAAGTCGGTAGAGAAAAATGCTTGTATCTCTTCTTTCGTTTTGAACGATTGAGCTTTATTCTCCACATTCTTTAGTATACGAAGCCCTATTTGCTCTAATGCAGATGTTCTCTTATTTATCTGCTCAATCAATTGAGCCTTCTTCCCATCAAAAGCTTTAACTAATTCATTCCGCTTATCTGATATTTTAATAATAAACTCATCAAAATCGGCAAATTTGCTTTCCAACTCTTCAACCTGTACACTTACTTTCGTAAAATACTCATCACATTTTTCAGGCGAAGTTGCAAGCTCTAAATAGTTAACTATGCTTTGTTCTAACAATGTTAATTGCGCTCTAAAATCAGCAATAGACTCTTTGTTCTTTAAAGAATCTATTTGTCGTCTCAGTTGCGCCCGAACTTCATTGAGAGACGAAAATATAACCGATATTTTCTCTACAATGCGAGTAGCCTGCGTAGTATCTTCTATTTTAAGACTATTTAGAATATCAATCAGTAACTCGAGCTCCGAAGATATAAGTTTACAATTAACATCAATTTTATTGGCATCAACAACTTTAGTTACTAACTCAACCTGTTCTTTTTCTATACAAACTTTTTCTTCATACGGAATCAGTGCCTCATCACGAAGAAGAAACTCTACGGTTCTGTCAGACAACTTTACATTCGTAGCAGACAATTGCTCTTTAAGAACTGCTACTTTATTAAGATCGATATACTTAACATTACCTAATTCAATAACCTCACCTTGAAGTTTACGAGTTTCGGCTAACGACTTTACTAATTTATCGAGTGTATCAAATTTTGCATTTTTAATGCTGGACAATAATCCTTCAACTTTTTCGTTAGTGGCAGAAAGAACAGCCAGCGAATGACGTTTCTGTTCCTGGACTTTTTCGAATTCATCAATAGCCGTATTTGCTATTTCTTTAATCTGAATAAGAGGCTCAGCTATAGAGTAAATCTCGTTATTTGATGCCCAGAAAAAAGAATCGACTATATCATTCGATTTTTTTACAATATCGCTATATAAGCCTTCGTAGGAATCTTCTTTGTTAATAAGATAAATAACCTCCTGACATTCAGCCATTGCTTTCACAATATCCTTATTTCCGATCTTATAGAGTAGATTGTCTGTCTTTTCTACATTTTGAATCAGCTCTCTTTGATAAGGTGTCTTCCAAATCTGAACCTGATGATGCTTTGTTGCATCATTTTCGGAACGGAAATAGATTAACGAACCATCTTTAAAGAAAGTAAACCCATTACACACAATCGGAGTTTCGACTTGCTGCCTTATTATATTATAAGACATCAGGATATAAATATTCCGTTCATTTTGATAGAAAATGAACAGATAATCTTCTCCATTAGGTGATGGAATTTTACGGATAAATTCAAGATCAGTCAGTTCACTTTCAAAAACTTTATATTCACCATTCTGCAAATAATATCCGTTTGGAAAAATAACCCCATGATTATCGGGCAGTAACACTCCAATATCATTTAAAGCTTTGATATTGTGTACTTCTTTAGTACGTGTATTAAAGACAAAAGCTCTAAAATCTTCCTGATATGGCTTTATACGTATAAGAATCAGATTTCCCAAATCAGCGTAATAATATTCAGCATCATCCAACTGCTGATCCTTATTATCTACAGATTCCGAATATATTCCCTTACCTGTTTGAGTATTATTTTCTATCTTGAAAGTAATATCTCCGCCCATAGCTTCGATAAATACTTTATCCATTATAGAGATATGAGGATGAAGACCCAAACGACGATCTTCGAGCGTTGTTTTAACCCACTTAAATTCGTGCTGAGGAGCTTTTGTTACTTCATGGATACTTCTGTCATCCTGATAAATTAGCTTATTACCTTTTATTAACCATTTAAAAGCTTTTGCATCAGCAACAGTTTTTCCGGTCTGAAAAATCATATACAGATAATTCTCTGTTCTTCGATATCTTGAAAAAATAGAATCTCTGTAATACTTATACAGGTTATTATAATCATTTATAAAGTCCGAATTATTTATCAAATCCAAAGACTGAGGAATAAACTGATTGTCTTCGAACAAGTAAATACTGAATACATCACTCAACTGAATATCCGAACGTAATCCGAAATGAACATTATAGCCGAAAATACAAAGATTGTCCAGAGCCATAATACCTCTCGACACACAATTGTTTTCGGTACTTATTCTTTGATTAGCGATCAACGAAAAGTCAGTCGAATTAAAAACTTCTTTACGGGCATCGTTCAGCTGATTCAATCTCGTTTGAAGTTCCTCTCGCTGAACCAACAGACGCTTTCTAATGATCTCGTATGTACCCGTATCTAGTGTTTCGGCTGCTTTGTTATCCTCTATATCTTGCATATATTTTATAAATATAAGTTGAAAGATTCTATTTTAAGATCTATGACCTTATTGTCAATCTAAATATTATTATGATTTACTATGGCTTTAAAACATAGCATTAAATTATATTTTCTATTTTGGGATAAAGACAAACTCTATTTGTCCTTATTGTATAATTTCATTCTAGTTGCCAACCTTTTTTCCTTAAGTAAGATTTGCATGACGAACAAAAATCGGTTAATTCATCTATGGGATTTCCTCCTTTGGCATCACGCATATAACAGACGGAATCTTTATCACAATGCGGAAGCCCCATAGTATGCCCTAATTCGTGAATCGAGACTTTAAACAATTGCGATTTTAGCTGCTGGCTTTTCATATTTTTCCAGACAAACGAGAAGTAGACACCACACATGTATTACCTGGACGTCGCGCTAAACCCATCACTCCATAATCTAAGTAACTTCCTTTAGTTGTACTTATATCTTTATAGGTCAGTCCTAATACAATAACATTTTTATTATCGACCGTTTTATAAAGGAAATTCAACAAAGAATCTGCCCGATAACGTTTTCTTGGAGTATAGTATGCCGATTGCGGCAGAGCTATAGGACTTCCAATTATTGCATGAGGATTAATCTCCTTGATCTTAGCACAAACAGAATTTACTAGTGAAGCGGGAAAATCTCCCAATGGTTGTATAAGAATCGTTTTATTTTTCTCCACAGTTACTTGCTCTTCCAATACGCTTCGGTTATTAGCACCACAAGCAAATAGACCAAATAAACATATAAAAAAGAATAGAAAACAATTTATTTTCATTCAAGTTAGGTTAGTTAAGTGGAGTCATAAAATGCATTACAACTCCACTTCTAAATAAGTGATCTCTTATGATAACTTTTTATTGGATATACCCAAAGAGGTTGACATATTCAGTAAATTACTCAAAAATCCCTTGTCTTCAGTTTCTGTACTTTGACTTTGCATCTTCAAGATAAGACCTGCAATACTAAGATTCTTTATATCCTCTGTTGATATATTGAACTTATTCACATAATATCTGATGCGATTAAATAATTCGCCTTCCGATCCGTCACCTAGTAAAGCTTTCTTTATTTGTTGAATATTCTCGCTCTTATTTACTAAGTTATCAAATCCTTTAGCGTTAGAAACTTGTTTCACAATATTTTCAAAGAACATTGTTTCTCCACCTACAATATCAATATCGGCAGATTTCAAGGCTTCGGACAATACTTGTGCTTGTGCATCGGCGATATCTTTTTGAATGCCGATTTGTGCCATTTCAACATCCTTTTCTTTTTGCAATTGCAGCTTGAATTCTTCGTGGTCTTTTCCAGCACCATCCAGTTTTTTCATTGCTGTTGCTTTTTCTTCTATACCCGTTGCTTCCGCAAGTGCCTTTTCTTTAGAAACTTCTGCTTCCATAAGACCTTCTTTACGTTTTGCTTCGGCTTTAGCCTCTATTCCTGCTGCCTCAGCTATCGACGTTTTCTCAATTATGCTAGCTTGCCCCGTAGCAGAAGCAAATGCTTTTTCTCTAGTGATTTCAGCATCCACCAATCCGTCTTTACGTTTAGCTTCAGCTCTTGTCTCAATACTATAAGCCTCAGCTTTCGCTTTCTTCTCTATAATAGATGCTTCAACGATACCTTGTTTTTCTTCTGCCTCAGCTTTTGCTTTCATTATTTCAGCCTCAGCCAATCCATAAGTAGCATCTTCCTTAGCCTGAGCTTCTGCCAATATTTTTCGAGCCTCAGCTTGTTTTGTCGAAGCTTCTTTTTGAGAATCGGCATTTATCAACAATTGTTTTGCTTTTTCTTCTGAAGCTTTTGTTTCTGCTTCTGCATTTTTTACGGTCTTGATTAGTTTTTCTTCCGCTTCCTGAGCAGCCATAGTTATGCCCACTTGCTTCTGACGGTCTACTTCTCTGAAAGCTTCAATATCTTTAATATTTTGTTTTTCTTCTACAACACCTTTTTCAAGTTGCACTCGTTCACGAATAACATCCTGAATACTCTTTTTCTCTATTTCCAAGACACGCTCTTTTTCAATTTGAGCCAGAGTTACGATACGCTCTCTCTCAGTTTGCTCCAAAGCACGATCTTTCTCAACACGCTCTTTTTCTATTGCCTCTGTTCTTTCTTTGTTTTTCTCAGCAATGATTATCTGACGACATTTATTTTCTTCTTGTACAGCAAGACTTTCGTCCGTAGAGATTCTTACAGTCTCAGACTTTAAACGCTCTTCTTCTCTTACTTTCTGAATTTCGGCTTCTTCACGAGACTTCACATTGTCTATTTCTCTTCTTTGCTTTTCTTCTTTCTCTGCTAATTGTCTTTCCAATTCAAGGATAGCTTCACGAGCTTCTACATTTTGCTTTTTAATAACTTTCTCTTCTTCTCTACGAATCAAGTTTGCATTGATATTCTGAGCAGCTGTTAATTCTGTGATTTTGCGAATACCTTCTGAATCGAGAATATTTTCGGGACTCATATACTTCATCTCTGTTTGCTCCAAATAGTCAATCGCACAGTCGTCTAAGATATAACCATTTAAATCAGTACCAATGATATTAATAATCTCATCTCTAAACTCTCTACGAGCTTCATACAATTCGATAAAGTCGAATTTCTTACCTACAGTTTTTAGAGCCTCCGAGAACTTGGCTTCAAATATATTTTTTAATGTTTGCGAATCGCTTGCTCTCTCACATCCCAATGTTTGAGCCACATTAATAACATCATTCACCGATTTATTTACACGTACGAAAAAAGCAACCTTAATGTCTGCTCTAATATTGTCTCTACAAATCAATCCATCATGCTGCATTCTTTCAATCTCCAGTTTTTTAACTGAAATATCCATGATTTCCATTTTATGGAAAATAGGCACTACATACATTCCTTTATTGAATGCAACATTAGTTCCCCCCACACCAGTGCGAACGATAGCCTTCCCTTGAGGTATCTTTTTATAAAATGATGCTAGAATGCCTAACAGCACAAGCAGCACAAATAGGACTGAGCCTACTAGAATAATGATAATTTGTTCCATAAAAGGTTTTTATTTATTTAGTTAGAATTATTGTTGTGTGCAAAATAAGGAAAAGCTATAGCCCATAACCTTAATAAGTATCCTTGATTACAATATATATATTTTGGTTGGGAAGTTCTTCCGTAATTATAACCGTATCGCCATAACCTATAGGATCTCCGTTGAGACTCATCACATTTAGTTTAATAGGGTTTCTATTTACCAAAAACTCAGCCGAACCGACCTTTTTTCCATCTATATTAGATAACATCTTGCCTGAGCATCCAAAAAAATCGGTAGCCGCTTCTCCCTGATAGTTTATCTCCTTAAAAAATCTAGCCATAGGAGTAGTTGCAGCTTTCGTTAATAAAAAGCCAACAATAATTAATGGTAACAGAATGAAAACCGATCTCCAACCGAAATGCTCAACATGAAAAAAATGAGTAGTTACAAGTGAGCCTATCCACAGTAAGAAGATAAAGGTGGAAAGTATAATCATAAAGGGCACTTGCCCTACGTTTATAAAAGACAAACAGCGAAGCAACAAACCTTGTGGCACTTTATCTACGGCAATATGACTATCAGTGTCAACTACATCAATCTCTATATCGGGAACTTCTACGTCTACATCGATATCTGATGAAAAATCTATATCCAGATCAATATCATCGAAACCTATACCGCCTATCAGCACAAATACCCAATAAATGGCTATTACCAGCATTAGAACGGTCATTATTCCGTTGGGCAGAGGATTAAATAAGGTATGTAAGAAGTCTGTCATAGTAGAAGTTTTTTAAGTTTTTTTCTTATTGCATTCCTAATTTTCGCTTTATCTCATCTAACTCGATATCAGCATTCTGAGTATCTTCTCCAATCACACGATCTATTTCATCATCTATAGATAGGCTACATTTATTAAGAGATGCATATGCCTGAGTTAAGGCATCTTCTTCAGCTATCTTTTCTTTTATTCGCTCTAACATATTTACAGTGCTATTACTATCTATCTGAGCCATTTGTTTATTTAGCTCCTGAGTAACTTCACCTATGCGTATTTTAGCTTTAAGAGTTTTTAATTCATTTTCCCACTTTGCGATATTAAACTTGAGTATCTCAATGTTTTTTTGAATATCTGAAGATACATTTTCGTGTTCTACACACTGCACCTCTAAATCTTCAATTTCTGAAAGCAATTGCTTTTTACGAAGCAGAGCCTCTTTTGCCAATCTTTCAGCCTGAATTATATCAACTTCTCCTTTTTGAGCTTTCGAGATTAATAACATAGCCTTATTTTCATAGTCTTGAGCTTCTGCTTTCTTCTTTTCTCTCTCATTCTTTGTGCGAATTAATATTGCTTTTATTTTCGCCAAAGACTCTAATGTTAGAGACAGATTCTCTTTCATTTCCATAATTCCAAGCTCTGTAATTTGTACAGGATCTTCGACTTCATCCAATATTGAATGTATTTCAGCCTGACCAATCCTAAAAAGGCGTTTGAAAATATTCATAATCTTATTTTTTAGCGAATTCAATAATCTGTTCGTAATACTCACTCAATAATAATCCCAGAGAATTTAATGCTCCTTCGAATTCATTTATATCCATATTCTCTATTTGCATCGTATATCGGAATATAACTTTCGTTCCATCTTCATTTAAGACAAAACCGCCATATATAATATCTCTGTTCTTTATTAATAACGATTTCAAGATTTCTTTATCGTCACTTTGTAACGTGAAAATAAACTGCTCAATAATCAGAATCGGCGGTGCTACTCCAATAATCAAATTCTTGATTCCATCAGCCTCACTGTTTATACAGAATACGCCATTAACCTCATCTTGATACGAGATTAAATACCCCAGCTCCAAAATATATGTTTCTATTTTTTTGAAATACATACTATTCATTTGTATTAGTAATAAAGACAGTCTGTTATATCAAGAAATTACACAGCTAAAATTTGTATTCTGCTAATTTATATCTTATATTTGCTAATATTTTTAGCTAAATTAGATAAAAAATTTAACTAAGCAAACAAAAAATATATTTTTTTATGAGTAAAGTTGGAAAAAATATAAAAAAGATAAGGAGTGTAAAGGCTTTAAGCCAACAAGCTTTTGCCGAACTTTTTCAATTAACTAGAGGAAATATATCTTCGTACGAGGAATTTAGAGCCGAGCCTAAGATAGAAACCATTGTAAACATTGCTAAATATTTTGGCATCCCTTTAAATGATTTTATTCTAAAAGAATTATCTGTAAACGAACTTCTACATTACAATACTGAGTTAGTCTTAGAAACTGAAAAACTAAAAAAGACTCACCAATTTATAGAAGTTCCATATATATCCTCGTTAGACATCGCAGACTACGAATTACATTACAATAATGAAGAGTTTATATATAACCTTCCTCATATCCTGATCCCTAGTAACGCTAAGTCTAAATTAATAGCTATTGAAGTTCAAGATTCAGAATCGCTCCCTTTAGGGTTTAACTTTAAAAATGGAGATATTTTACTTTACGAACAAGTAGTAAAAGAGAATATTCACCGAGTAGTAAATAAATTGGGGGTAATGGTCGATCACGAAGGTTTAAAATCTGGAGTATATAAGGAGTCGGAAGGAAAAATCTTTCTATCACTAAACGAATGGGTAAAATACCCTTTCGAAATAGAATCTCATGCTCATTATTGGCTACTCAGAGCATTATTTACTCAAATAATATAAACAAAAAGAGCAACCAAATTGGCTGCTCTTTTTATTATATTTATATTCTATTATTGTTCGCTCAAATTATAGCTAACAGCTAAACCGTCTCTGAGCAAATAATTAAACAATCTAAAGTTTAATCTTCGTGATCAATATATTTAGCTAATCCTCCATGAGAGGTCTCCTTATATAAACTAGGTAAATCGTGTCCCGTCTCTTTCATTGTACGAACCACCTTATCAAAGCTAACCATATGTTTTCCATCCGAGAGCATAGCATAAGAACACGAATCTAATGCTCTAACGGCTGCAAAAGCATTACGCTCTATACAAGGAACCTGAACTAAGCCTCCTATCGGATCACAAGTTAAGCCTAAGTGATGCTCAAGCCCCATTTCGGCAGCATATTCGATCTGAGCAGTAGATCCTCCGAAAAGTTGAGCTCCGGCAGCGGCAGCCATTGCGCAAGCTACACCTATCTCTCCTTGACATCCCACTTCTGCTCCCGATACGGATGCATTGTTTTTAACTATTGCTCCTATCAAGCCAGCAGTAATTAGTGCACGTATAATTTTTTTATCACTGAAATCGTGATGACTTGTATGCAAATGATATAAAACAGCAGGTAAAACTCCACACGATCCACAGGTTGGAGCTGTAACCACTTCCCCACCCGATGCATTTGTTTCGGACATAGCCAATGCATAAGCAAATAACTGAGCTCTACTTTTCATAGACCCTTGATAACCTTTCGATTTCACATAGTACATCGACGCTTTTCGCTGCAATCCCAGACCTCCGGGAAGCACACCTTCTTCATCAAGTCCTTTAATGACAGCAGCCTTCATTACCTCCCAAACATGGCTCATATAATCGAAAATCTCAGGACCTTCGACATCCAATACATATTCCCAGAAAGTTTTACCTGTTTTCTGACACCAACTCAGAACCTGAGTCATTGTAGTCATAGTATATAATGGTTTCCTTTGTATTTTAGTATCTTCATCTGCTAAATCTCCACCTCCTATACTATATATTATCCAACTATCGAGTGTTTCCTTGTTATCTGATAGAGCATGCAAAATCATTCCATTAGGATGAAATGGTAATTCTATTTCTGGCTTCCATATAATTTCCACATTCTTTGGTGTAAGCATTGCTTCAATAGCCACATCTGTCATATGACCTTTACCCGTAGCAGCTAAACTGCCATATAATTCGACCTGAAACGAGTGGGCATCGGGATTCCTTTCATTGAAAATCTTAGCTGCATTACCAGGTCCCATGGTGTGACTGCTTGATGGACCAAATCCTATTTTGAAAATACTTTTTACCGATTCCATAGATACTTTACTTTGTCAACAAAATTAGGCATAAGATTGTCTATTTGCAACATACAACACATCTTATACAGTATAATTAAGATTATTGATTTACAAAAAGAAAGAATAATATAAAATTTCGCTTTCTTTTATTCCTCTTTTTTATGATCAACGATTATTGTTCCGGCAAACTTTTCCATTTCCTCAAAATCATCTGGATAAAGAACCATACAGAAACAAATGTTAGGCATATATTTCCCCAAACGAACTCCATTATGTGTTCGTCCATAAACTGATATGTTTCATAGAGACCTTTATTTTTATAGGCCACACTTGTATATGAGTACTGATCGTGACCGAATATATAGATAGCCATAAAAATGAGTGCAGGCACGGCAGGTATAAACCAAATAAGGTGATTTATAAATATATCCGATTTTCCTTTCGCTTTTCTACCTACATTTTTTCTTATGACCGAAACTATTTCAACTGAGAAAATTACCAGCATCACAAAAATATAAAACAGAGGTCCTACTACACCAGAATCCATAGGTGATGAAACAGCCAGAGATAATATCCCATTGACAAACAAAATCAAGCCCATAGATATCGCAGCTATAAGCCACGCCTTGCCACTACTTGCTCTGAAGGAGAAGACAAACAGAGAGATAGATAAAGCCATACAAATAGCAACCATACATAATGCCATTGCTTCATCTTTATCAACATAAGCATCCATTATCTTGTTATAAGCACCTTCCAGTTCACTATAAGACACATAATATCCGGTAGAGCTTTTCTCATTCGAGCCATAATAATAACTATATTCATACTTTGCTTCCTCCTCTTTATAATTATAAGGGGTTATCAAATTAAAATCGCCGACAGGATATTTAGCTGGATTATAAACCAACTCCATCCACTCGTCTTTTGTAAAATTCATTGATAAATTGTACTTATTCTGCAAAGCAATAAAAGCATCCATCAATTTACTTATCTCCTCTTTGTTTTGTTCGATAAGCCATTTTTTGACTGTGTCGCTATTTCGAACAGTAAAATCACATTTACTGGAAAAATAAAATTGGTCAAGAGTATAATAATTCAATAAAGATAATTGAGCAAAATTCGGATAATCTTCATAAGATATATTTTGTGATTCGAAGTATTCAATACGATCTTCATAAGTCATCATTTCAATAGAGTCTGAATATTTAGTACCCATATTAGACTCATACTTCGGTGAATTTGACGGCAAATCGGTTGGATATTCCTGATAATAACTCGTTTTATCAGTCGGAATCAATATTTTTATCAAATTAAGGGTTTCTATAGCTTTAATCATTTCAGATTTACTGGCATATGACTTAACCTTAGAGATTGATCCTTGGTGATATGAAAAAGGGAAAGACACAAACCCCAGAATGATAACAAAAGTAAGTACCCATTCGAGATACAAGCCTCCGCTACTTCTCGGATAGAAAGATTTAAAAGCATTATTCTTCGAATAGAACACAAGCCAGATAATAAATAACAGTATAGATGTAAGTATAGCTCCCATATATGCTAGCGCTGCACCTGAAAAAGGATTACTATAAGTATATGAGAAATCTACCTTAGTTAATATGTATCCTCCAATAAAAAAGAAAATATTAATTATGAAAGCTCCCAACAAAGCGGGCACAATCTTTATATTCCAAAGAAGAGGATGGTTTAATAGTAAATATTGTTGAATTTTCTTTAACATTGTCGAAGTATTTAAATAAATAACATGGATAAAAAAGCGACGCTTCTAAATTATTTAAGAAAGAAAAAAGCGACGAGTTGAATTAGATATATTCCTGAAATAGTTCAACGGAATACGATTATCTACAACTATTTGTAGAAAACGTTCTTGCGAAATACTTTCGGGAAAGACTGCAATATAAGTACCCCCTTTAATTTGCAACGTCTCCAATTCAAGAGTAGCAAATACCTTTCTCAACTCTTCTTGCTGCCAGTCACTTTCAAATTCCACTATAAATTTAGCAACCTCTTTAAATTCGGCTGCACCTTCTTTTATATCTGCATTCTGAGGTTGTCCTTTTTTAAGAAAGATAACCCAATCAGAAGTTTTCTCTACTTCATATAATTGCTGAGAACTTAAGACTATTCCCAAAGGACGAAACGGAGATTTCGCAATATCCCTAAAATCATCCAACACTACTTGTTGTGCTAAAATATCAAGATTAGCAAGAGGCTCATCTATCAATAATAACTTCGGCTTGCGAAGTAGCATACGGGCCAATTCGAATCTCATTTTATAACCCGAAGATAAACTCTTCCAGTTCAAATGACGATAACCTCTTAACCCCATCCTAGCTATAACTAATTGAACTAAATGTTCATTTACTTCCCCTAGAATGCCATACGAGGCTGCCGTAAATTGTAAATTAGATAATAGAGATCCGTGCCAATCTTTGGTTCGCTGTGGTATATAAATGAGTTGCGACCGCAAGTCATATTCATCTCTATAATCAAACAGGTAACTGATCTTTCCATTTGTAGGAGCCAACTCTCCACACAAAGAACGAAGTAGCGTTGTCTTTCCATTTCCATTCTCTCCTACTAGTCCTATAATTTCGCCTTCCGATATATCAAGACTAATAGGTCCTAAAGCAAAATGGGATTGAGTATAAGCTTTTATCAGATTTTGAACAACAAGCAACTTCTCTCCTTGCTTACTCCCTTTCTTTTGCAGAAACGAAAAAAGATCATCGAGTAAGACTTTAAAGCGTTCTCTTATTTCAGCAATATTAGTTTGATTATGCTCTAACCAATCGAGTAGAAATACAGTCTTTTTGTAAAAAGACAATTCTTCGGTATCCAATGTTAAGTCAATCAGTTTTTTTAGAAGATTAGGGTAATCTTCGTATTCCAGCAGCTGAAATATACTTTTGTAATGCGTTTCTATTAAAGACATATTTTCTGTTATAGTGTGAATTAAAAACAAATACTAAGACTCATTTAACATTTTAGCAAGTATACTCTTTATAGCTTATTACAACTCTAGCATATAGAGTATGCCTATAATATTCTTTACTTAATAACAGCTAAGATAAATACTTTCTGTAAATAATAACGGATAAGCTACTTTTTTATGATTTATTGGGCTTTATAATGAATGAGGGTGCACGTATAGCCAGCTCTCATTTACATAGGTGTAAAACTTATAGCAGAAATTTAGTTATTCCAGCTCATCCATTTCTACAACATGATTATTTGTTTTCGATTTTCGACTAGATAAGTAAAACAAAAGGCGAACTGTATGATTAAGATTATATACATTTCCGGCAGCCGTTTGTTGAAAAATAGGAAAGTAACCCAAATCATATGCAATACCTTTCCCTAAGGAATGGCGAATGCCTAGAAATAAACGAATCTGATCTAAGGGATTATTTACGATCTGCTTACCAAATTGAAGTAGTATCTCGTTACTAAACATCAATTGGGGTACAGACAAATCCCTCGATATAGGTAAACGAAAAGTATAGAGATATCTTATACGTTCCGAAAATGTTCTGCCCGCAGTCTGATCTCCATCTACAATTTCGCGCCATCTTGACTCAGCTCTAAAACGCTGGCTAACATTAAACTTCCACAAAGTAGAGTTGACTACCAATTGTTGATCAAATCTATATTCAAGTGTAAAATTTTTATCTCTCAACTGAGGTCTATATAGCCACAGATTTCCATAAGCACCAGAAATAGAAACATTCTCGTTAAACCAATAGCCACCTCCTAAACGGGCAAAATAAAAACCTGGTTCTTTTAGAAAATCATCTCTACGAACTATAAAATCGGCAGTCACGCCCCAATTATCCGATAGACGATGCGTAGTAAGAAGCCCTATCCAAGAATGAACATTATGATTTATTTGTTTCGTAGGTGTATCATTTCCCTGAGCAAAACCAATCGTTAAACTCAAAAAGAAAAACAGTACAGAAAACAAGATTCTAAGTTTCATAAGAAAAATCTAGGCACCTTTATAATATATTTTCTATTGAGCACTACTCGTATATGCTATTTTTAGAACCAATAGCTTTATGGATAGAGGCCCTCCATAATAATTTACTATTAAAGACCAGTGGAGACTAAAACTCTAAAAGGCTTACTTTTACAAATAAACCTATAGTGATTGTACTTTAAAACAGGTTAATGGTAAATCATTCCGAATCATTCTTTCCCTTCAATTTTTGGAGTGTTTCCTCAATCATGGACATTCTTATTCGTATCTTATTTGCAGCAGCATCTAAGGTATATCCTTCATCTAAAAGTTCTTTAATCAGAAGCATTCGTTTGATATTTTCATAATTATATCTTCGGTTTTTACCTTCTTCTTCGGTCAGACTCTTTATGATACCCTTATCTTCCCAATACCGTATTTGTCGAGTAGGAATATTTGTAATTTGAAACACTTCGCCAATACCAACAATGAGTTTATCAAGAAACTCAAAATCAAATGCTAAATCATTGTTTTCTGCTATCATTGAAAATAGGTTACAATTTTTGACACAAATATAAAACATTAATCCTACATAGACAATTGCCCATTGTCTACAATTACCATTGATACTATATAATGACTGATACTATTAAGTAATATCTATTTATAATTAGAACAGTTATGCTAACAACAACTCTTGCTAATATTTACACCCAAAAGCAGAAGAATCCAGAGTAAATATTTAATTAATAATAAAACACTTACTAAATTATATAAATTGAAATAAGATTGACTTTTCAAATACGACCTATTACAACTTTAAGACTAGATTCATAAATAGCGAGTACCTCTATAGAATAATTATTTGAATAAATGAGACTCATTTAAAAGATAGATGAATGTATTCTGTACAAAAATCACTATCTTTGCAAAAGATTTCTTGTAAGATCCTTTTTTTATTTAATATTTATCATTCATACGCTATTTATAAAGTAAAAAAAGACATAAAAATCACAGAATAAACACTTATTCATTTTGGGGCTGACCGGTTTTGACAGCGAGATGAAGTGGTTTGTAAGCATGCAGTGCGTAGTCGGCTAGCACTATAATCTCAGACGTCAAAATTTTAACTGGCGAAAATAATTACGCTCTTGCTGCTTAATCGAAGTATAGTAGATATAGCTTAATCTCGGCACATGTGTTGAGACAAGACATCACCCGGAAGCTGTTGCTCCGAAGCATTTCGATACGGTGGTGTAGGTAAATCGGGGATAGGACAAGGGAATCTTCGGCTCTTGTTTTAAATTAAGAAGATAAGGTTTGAGTTGGTGGCTTTGGTCTTGCTCACTCCCGACAATCTAAGCAAAGATAAGCATGTAGAAAGCAAATTAATTCCTTGTTTGGACGAGGGTTCGAGTCCCTCCAGCTCCACGAACAACGCTGACTATCAGTTAATTACAAATATTGCACCCAATTTTACACCCTGAAATGTAAAGTTGGGTGTTTTGTTTATTTGTATTCGAATAATCATATTTAAAGATTTTGAGGATTTCTTTTTATTAGATAGTTTGCTTCTTATTCTTATGAAATCCATTATTCTATTATCATTTTTTTATATGGCTACTCTTCATCTCTAAAATAAAGCTTATAAAAATTCATTCTCTTTTCTTCATCATACCCTTTTTCCAGATACCGGGTATCTCCATCTATTGATATTTTGAAGTTATTATCAAGCTTAATTATATTTTTTATTGTGCGTACTTGTTTTTTCAGTGCTTGCTGAGATATATTGAAATCATCAGCTATTATTATATCTCGATCTTGTTCATATTGAGATCTATATTGTTGAAAAGCTTGTTTCATAGATTCTTCTTTCATGATTTGATTAGAAAAATCGTCCATATCAAAAGATTCATTTTCTTTAAAAAAAGAAACAGCTTTATTTAAAATATCTGCTTTTTGAGTTTTATCAATAATAAGATTATTGGAAGTGAAGTTTTTACATAATGAAATAATATTCTCGGTGTAATAGTACTCATTCTTATAAGGTTTCACCTGTAAGAAATCATCCATCCAATAATGGGCAACATCACTTCCTTTATTAATATTATCGACTACCAATACCACATAACCTTTGTCTTTTTTTGTATTAAATATTAGGCAACCTTTATCTAGTTTATTGATATTCACTCCCTGCTGACTTTCGATTTCAAAATTATCATCAGAAGGAAATATCTTTAAGAATGTATCTTTATTTTCTGATTTAAACAATCCCACAGCATCCACAGTTTGATTATCTATAATGCAATTTTTGAAATAAACTGTATAAAATTCTCCTCCTTTTATTTTAGGATGAATACTTTTCTCATAAAGATATTTCGCCAAATTTACAGAGTTATTATACAATGAGTCTGGATCATTGAATACTTCGGATATAAATTCATGTACTTCATTATATTTTAAGTTCGTAATATGCCAAAAACTGAAAGACTCCTGAGACTTAAAAGGAGATACAAAATAGTGAGTCAGTAGTTTTTTTAATTCTTGCCCTATTTCGACATTTTTCTTTGATAGTTGGTAACCTTCGTCAGCAGTCTTGTTGCCAACCTTATGTAACGAAATATTATCAATATTAGCATCAATAAAATTGAAATTCATTCTCCCCCCCTTTCCTTATAATTCAAAAAGTTATTATAAACGATTGATTTTTGTCTAT
The DNA here is from genome assembly GCF_001261715.1 of Dysgonomonas sp. HGC4. Lineage (GTDB taxonomy): Bacteria > Bacteroidota > Bacteroidia > Bacteroidales > Dysgonomonadaceae > Dysgonomonas_A. The sequence continues at coordinate 19,455 of NZ_CVRU01000176.1, forward strand.
CCATTTCTGATAAAAGTTGTGATTTTAATGATTTTCGAGTTTTTGTATCTAATGACTTGGTTGGGGAAATAGATGAAATGTTAAGCTCAAATTCTGCATTTTCTTTCTTTGAGGAAATAAAATCAGGAAATCCAAAACTGACAGTAAAATGACCTGTAACTCCCTTGAAATTAAATATGTATACTGATTCTAAGCTCCAAATTATCAGATGTTTATGAAATTTATT
>NZ_CVRU01000177.1 GCF_001261715.1 Dysgonomonas sp. HGC4
TTTTTTTGTTTTTAAACATACATTCAATACAAAATAGAAACAGGAAGATAGTTAAGTACAGAGAAAGCATAGCTCTTGATTATTTAGAATAATAAGATATTCTCTGAAGTATATAAATATGTTTTGTTTATTTCATGCGTTTGTGATATAAAAAGGATATTATTATTATATTGATTTTTGTTGTTTAGTATTATATTCGAGCTCAATAATTAATATAAAGAACATGAAGAAACTTACATTACTATTTTCTCTTATCGGTTTATGTTTATTCTTTGTAGCTTGTGAAAAAGAAGGTGTTGATGATCTAAAAGCACATGATGCTACTGAAAATTTAAATTTACCGCTGTTAAATTTTACTTATAAGGGTATACCTTATTCTTCGGTTTATACTATATCATCTGATTCCTCTATTATTTTGAAAGATGAAATAGTAAATAATCTTTACCAAAGTCTACAAAGCATTCCTACTTTGGCGACCTACATACACCAAAATGATCATATTGAATATTTTGATAATTTTACTGATTTGCAAGCGCATTTTAAGCCAATAGAAAATCCCAATAGTCTAAGAGCTGGAGATACTTCGTCATATTTAACTTTGTATGCAGATAAGGATTTTAGAGGTAACACTTATTCTGTAACAGGAAGTGTTAAAGTTGATTGGGTAGGGAAAGACTTTAATGATAAAGCTACTACTTTTAAAATGGGAACATCTTCATCATTTGGTTATTCTACTTATCATGTAACATTTTTTAAAGATGCAGGCTTTAGGTCATCTTCATTATCTTTCTGGGTGCAAAAAGGAGGATATGCTAGAGCAGAGAGTTTCAGTAATTATCATACAGGTATATTGGGATTAGGTGGAAGTTGGAATGATGAAATTTCTTCTTTCGAAACTTGGTGCAGCTATTGAAATAGCTATTTTGTCTAAGATATAATTGCATAATTAAGGGAGTGTAATTTTTTTTCTTAATTATACAATTTAGTGATGTTATTCACGTAAGGTTGATCCTCTGTAGAATCTATCTTTTGTTTGACATTGTTTTAAGATATAAAAAAGAGATGATAATAAACATCTCTTTTTTTTATTGTTATGTATTATATAAACATACTTTGGCTATTTCTATTTTTCTTCTAACTTTAAAGCAAGAAGTCATTTAGTATTTAGTTGTATAATGTTCTGTAGAGAAATAGGGTTTATTATTACTTTATTTATACTACTTTAGTAGATTATTTAAGTGATGCTTCTGTTGCTTTGGTCGCTTCATGTGAAGTAATATTAGGGTGTTATTGCAGAGTATGATATTCTCTAAATTATAATTTAATCTATCGACTAATGGATTTAGTTAAAGTGGTTATTCCTATTTATAAAGTGGACCTGCCTTCTTTGTATATAAAGATTTTACAGCATAATTTAAATATGCTGCATAAATATATTATTGTGTTTATTTGTCCTGTGGATTTGGATATATCAAAGCTTCTTTTAAATTTTTCGACTAATAAAATAGAGATTGAACGTTTTGACGGTATTTATTTTCAAGGGATTGAAGGCTATAATAGCTTAATGCTATCCTCTTCATTTTATTCTCGATTTTCTAATACAAAATATATTCTAATCTGCCAAACAGATGCTTTTGTATTTCGAGATGAATTATTGTTCTGGTGTGATAAGAATTATGATTATATAGGTGCTCCTTGGATTGGATCTTCTAATTCATTTTATAATATTTCTTTGCGTAAAATTAATAATGTGATTAGACGTTTAAAAGGGAAAAGAGCTCGTAATTGGGAGCATTTGTTTAAAGTTGGTAATGGAGGTTTTTCTTTGAGGAAAGTTCAGCTTCATTTTTCTATAGCTAAGAATTATAGTGAAGTAATTGAGGAGTACTTAAAGGATAAAAATTCAATTTATCATGTAGAAGACGTATTTTGGTCTATGAAGGCACCTTTATTGGATTCTTCATTTTCGATTCCAGACTATAAAGAAGCTGTTTCTTTTGCTATTGATCGGAAACCTGAAATTGCAATGGAGTTGAATGGAGGTAATGTTCCGTTTGCCTGTCATGGATACGATAAACCTAAAGTTGAGAATTTTTGGAAACCATTACTTGCTAAATACTCTATTTGAATTGATTAAATGTATAGAATTCTAAAAAAGGGAGAAAGATATTTAAATATTATGGCATCAATTCTATTAAGTGTATAACCTTTATTATATTAAGAAAATGAAAATAGCATATGTGGTGCATGCCTATACAAACTCTGCAGGAATGGAACGAGTTCTTGCTAAGAAATCGAATTACCTTGTTGCACAAGGTTTTGAGGTGTTTATTATTACATTAGGAGAGGATAATGCAGAACCCTTTTTCTATTTTGATCCTAAAATAAAAATTTATAAATTAGGTATTCCTAATGATACAGAAGAGTATAAAGAGCTATATTTAAAAAAACTATCAGCATGCTTGGCGCTTATTAAGCCTGATATTTCAATATCTACAGGCTTAGGTATTACTAAATACTTATATGAAGTAAATGATGGAAGTAAGAAGGTTCTGGAGTTACATTTTACTAAGTATAAGCGTAAGTTTGAGTTGGCGGCTTTAGACAAATATTGTGTAGGACGTTTTATAACTAATATATATAGTTATAAGCGAACTAAAGTAGCTAGAATGTATGACAGATTTGTGGTATTGACGGAGGAAGATAAAGATTCTTGGCAGAATTTATCAAATATCTCTGTAATTCCTAATCCGATATCTTTTATTCCAGAGGATTATTCCAGTAATGAATCTAAAAGAGTTATAGCTATAGGGCGTTATACTTACCAAAAGGGCTTTGATTTATTAATTAGTATTTGGGCTCAAATACATAAACAGCATCCTGATTGGATATTATCAATATATGGATCTGGAAAAAAGAAAGCTAAATTAGAAAGGCAGATACAACAGTTGGAACTTGAAAAGTGTATAGAGCTAAATACGCCTACAAAAGAGATAGCTCTAAAGCTTGTTGAGAGTTCGATATTTGCTATGACTTCTCGTTACGAAGGGCAAGGATTAGCCTTGATGGAGGCAATGGCGTGCGGACTTCCTGCTGTTGCTTTTGCTTGCAAGTGTGGCCCGAGAGATATAATAAGGAATGGAGAGGATGGGTTTATTGTGGACACAAAAGATTATAAAGCTTTTGAGGAAAAGCTAGCCTCTTTGATGAAAGATTCTGATTTAAGAACAAAGATGGGAAAGCAAGCCCGACAAAATGTATTAAGATTTAGCGAGGAGAACATTATGCCTAAATGGACTAAGCTTTTTAATGACCTTCTTAATGAGTAGGCTGGTTTTTACTTTCAGGTAAATAGATTTTCAGCATATTATCTAGTTTTTCCCAAACTGATTTTTCATCAATAAGTTTACGCTTTTCTTCAAATAATAGATTCGGATTATTTGCGGCTTCAATATTAATGTCAGCAAGTTCAATCCCTTGGTATTTTTCAGATGCATTAGGAAGCCATTCTATTTTTCGGACATTGGGTAAAAAGATTGCAAATGATGGTATGTCTAATGCTTGAGAAATATGTCGTGGACCGCCTTCATTGCCGAAGAGAAAATCTGAATTAGCAAGCATTGCAAGGAGATCTCTTAGGTTTTTAGCCTCTACATTTATAAATATACGTGGATCTCTATTTAGCGCTTCATACATGTTCATAGCAGCTTCTTTCTCTTTCTCTCCTCCATAATTAAAGATTAGCTGTGTATCTTTATATTTATCTAATATATTTTGGAGAACAATTTTCATTTTCGACTTATCCCATGCTTTAAATTCTGCTCTCGCAGTAACTGTACATATAATTACAGGTCTAGAAAAGTCTACTCCTGCGGATTCCATATATTTTCGAAAGGCATTTTTTTCTTCTTGAGTAACGAATAAACGAAATATAGGATCCTTAGATATTGTATGGTCTGCTTCAAGAGGTGCTAATAATTCGAAATTTAGGCTGATATTGTCTCTTGTTCCATTAGGGAAGTTGTCAACTCTATAATTATGAATGAATTTGTTATATGACTTTTTACGTCCTATTCTATATTTCGTTCTTATAGAAAATAAGGAAAAGAAAAGAGTTTTAATTGTAGATCGTTCGTCTATAATAATATCATATTGCCCTTTTTTTATTATGGATATGACCTTTGGTATGTATAGCCTAAGATTAGATGCTTCATCATCGCTGAATGTAATTATTTTATGAATATCGGGGTGATGATCAAATAATGGAGCTATGTTTTCATTCAAAACCATATGTATCTCAGAATCGGGGAAGGACTTATGCAAAGATGTGCATAATGCAGACGACAAGGTTGCATCACCCACTCGTCTGAAGCGAATAATCAAGATATTACGTATTGGCATGTCTCAGTCTCAGTTGTTTCTATTCTGGAAACAAAAGTAGTGCTTTTATGAAGATATAGTGTAATATAAATCTAATATTTGTTGAGCCTGCTTTTTATTTAGCATAATATTATAGAAGCTATGTTTAAGTATTAGACTTCTAAAAATGAGTGTCTAATTTTTTATATTTTTACAATTGGATCATACAAAATAANAAAAGCTGAAGGATATACTGCATATTATAATCCGTTTGATAGATATATTCAATATATTTGCTATTATTTACATTTTTTGAAGATGAAGATTTCGGTTGTAATACATACATATAATGCTGAAGAATTCTTAGACAGGGTCTTGGAATCGGTAAAAGGCTTTGATGAAATTGTGATTTGTGACATGTACAGTAC
>NZ_CVRU01000178.1 GCF_001261715.1 Dysgonomonas sp. HGC4
GGATGCTAGCTTCAAAGCTGATTACATCTCCCTTATCTTTTATCATATAACGCCATTTTTACTAGGTATCTGATATATAAGATACCGAATATAGGAGCAAATATAAATATTATTTATTCATTATCTGAGTTTTCGAGGTGATAAAAAAATGATATAAAAATTACAATAATATATTCGCTCTTAAAATCGAAGGCCAAATAGCATCAACAATAATTTAATATTCAACAAATTAATCATATTAACACGGGAATTGGTCATAACTAAAATGAAAATGAGAAATAAATTTGAATATTGGAATAATATAAACTATTTTTGTGCCACTAAAAAATTTATCTTTATTCTGAGTCTGAAGCAATATAGCTGGATTTAGTAGATCGACCGAATTAATTACATAACAATATATAAAATACAAGCGAAAGATGGATACATCTCTTATAAACGTAGATAGCGTAAATGCTATACTTAAGGTAGACGTAAAGAAAGCTGATTATCAAGGAAAAGTCGATGAGGCTATCAAAACTTTTCGCAAAAAGGCGAATGTACCGGGATTCCGTCCGGGAACTGTACCAGTAGGTATGGTTAAAAAAATGCACGGAAAATCGATCCTTGCCGAAGAAGTAAACAAATTGGTTGGTGAAGGAATCTACAATTACATACAAGAAAACAAACTTAATATATTAGGTGAACCTCTTCCTAACGAAGAAAAACAACAACCTGTTGATTTTTCTAAAGAAGAAGATTTCGAGTTTTTCTTTGATATTGCTCTTGCTCCTGAAGTAAAATTGGCTTTGAGCAAAAAAGACAAAATCACTTATTACAAAATAGCTGTAGAACAAGATTTAGTTGACAAACAAATCGCTTCTTACAAAGCAAACTACGGTAAATACGAAACTGTTGAAGAAGGTGCTAAACCAACTGACCTTCTTAAAGGTGAAGTAGTAGAACTAGAAGGTGGAAAACCTAAAGACGGTGGTATCCGCGTAGAAGGAGCTGTTTTGATGCCTTCTTATATGAAAGACGAAGAAGAGCAAGCTAAATTTGCAGATGTAAAAAAAGGTGCAACTATCGTTTTCAACCCAGGTAAAGCTTATGAAGGAAACGAAACTGAAATAGCTTCGTTCTTACATATCGAAAAAGATGCAGTAGAATCTATCGCTGCTGAATTTTCATTCACTGTAAACGAAATTACTCGTTACAAAGAGGCTGATTTAGATCAGGCATTATTCGATAAAGTATTTGGAGAAGGAACTGTTACAACTGAGGCTGATTTTATCGCTAAAGTAAAAGAAACTCTTCAAACACAATTAGCTCCAGATAGCGACTACAAATTCTTATTGGATGCACGTGTATTACTTGAAGAAAAAGCAGGTAATCTTGAATTCCCTGATGCATTCCTTAAAAGATGGTTAATGGCAACAGGTACTGACAGAACTGCAGAATCTCTTGAAGCTGATTATCCTCAAATCATCAACGATTTGAAATTCCATTTGATTAAAGAACAATTAGTGAAAGAAAACGATCTTAAGATCGAAGAAGCTGATGTTCGTGCCGTAGCTCTACAAGCTGCTCGTGTACAATTTGCTCAATACGGAATGATGGGTATGCCTGATGATGTTCTTGCAAACTATGCAAACGAAATGCTTAAGAACAAAGAAACTTCTCGCAACTTGGTTGACAAAGCAATGGAAGAAAAAATCGTTGTATGTCTTAAATCTATCGTTGGAGTAGAAGAAAAAGAAATGAGTCTTGACGAATTCAAAAAATTCTTCGAAGGAGAAGCTAACGCTGAATAAAGACCCATATTCATAATATTGCAATAAAAAAATAAGGTCTATACGAAGAGACCTTTGCCTCTAATCTTAAGAAAGACAAAGTTTTTATTTGTTGGTTTCCAATAATTATTTATAACTTTGTTTTAGACTAAGCTCCAATGGCAAAGGTCTCTTTTTTGTTCGCTGCACAACAAGGTCTAAGACCTGTTTATAGCTTCAACAGGTTATTAAGTTATAATTCAAATAACATACAAAATAGTTACTGTAACTTACAACATTAAAAGTTAGGCATAAAATTTGCAGTCTTCTAAGTGAATTAATAATTAAAGATATAAACAACTATGAATGATTTTAGAAAATACGCAACCAAACATATTGGTTTGAACGGATTGGCTCTCGATCAATACATGGATATAACCAGCAGCTATATTTCACCAACCATCATTGAAGAACGTCAACTTAATGTTGCACAAATGGACGTGTTCTCTCGATTAATGATGGATCGTATCATTTTCCTTGGTACTGGTATTGACGATTATACTGCCAATGTTATTCAGGCACAATTACTTTATTTAGATTCTGCCGATTCGGGTAAAGATATTTCTATCTATATCAATTCACCGGGAGGATCAGTATATGCCGGATATGGAATATATGACACCATGCAATTTATCAGCAGCGATGTATCTACAATCTGTACAGGCATGGCAGCTTCTATGGCAGCAGTACTATTGGTTGCAGGACAAAAAGGCAAACGTTTTGGCTTGAAGCACTCACGTACCATGATACACCAACCTTTAGGTGGTGCACAAGGACAAGCTTCTGATATTGAGATCACTGCTCGTGAGATTGCTAAAGTTAAACAAGAATTATATGCTATTATAGCAGATCATTCTGGACAAACTATCGAAAAAGTTGCTCAGGATTCGGATCGTGACTATTGGATGAATTCTACTGAAGCTAAAGACTACGGTATGATTGACGAAATATTAGTTCGAACAAAATAATGCATACATATCATTGTGAATGACTTAATAATTGGCTGCTTATAATTTATAGGCAGTCAATTATTCGTTTGTAGACATAGGCAATAGATAATAAATACATTTCAAAAACAGGTCTGTGACCTCAAATAAAAAATATGGCTAAAAAAGGAACAAACGATTCTTGTAGTTTCTGTGGACGACCTGATAGCGAGGTTAATTTATTAATCTCAGGGATATCGGCACATATATGCGACAAATGCATCGATCAGGCATATCTTATAGTAAAAGATTCTTTAAAATCGGACAAAGGTTTTGGAGATTCACTTGACAGAAAGACGCTGCCAAATCCAAAACAAATAAAAGAATTCTTGGATCAATACATTATTGGACAAGATGATGCTAAGCGTTACCTGTCGGTTTCGGTATACAATCACTACAAAAGATTGTTGCAGGAAGTAGGCGAAGATGATATTGAGATCGAAAAATCTAATATTATCATGGTAGGACCAACCGGAACGGGTAAAACAATGCTGGCACGTACCATCGCAAAATTATTACACGTACCATTCGCAATTGTTGATGCAACTGTGTTAACAGAAGCGGGATACGTGGGTGAAGATATCGAAAGTATTTTGACTCGTCTTTTACAAGCTGCTGACTATGATGTGGCTGCTGCTGAGCGTGGTATTGTATTTATTGATGAAATAGATAAAATTGCCCGTAAAGGAGACAACCCTTCTATCACTCGCGATGTAAGCGGCGAAGGTGTACAACAAGGTTTATTAAAATTACTGGAAGGTTCTATCGTGAATGTACCACCTCAGGGAGGCCGTAAACACCCTGACCAAAAAATGATTGCCGTAAACACCAAAAATATACTTTTTGTTTGCGGAGGTGCTTTTGATGGCATTGAGCGTAAGATAGCACAACGTCTGAATACTCGTGTAGTTGGATATTCTTCGGCTCTGAAAAATGCTGATATCGACAGAAAAGAACTGTTGAAATATATAACTCCTCAGGATTTAAAATCTTTTGGATTAATCCCCGAGATTATAGGTCGTCTGCCTATTCTTACTTACCTGAATGCATTAGATCATTCTGCTTTGAGAAGAATTTTAACAGAGCCTAAAAACTCAATCATCAAGCAATATCTGAAATTATTTACAATGGATGGTGTTGAACTAACCTTCGATGAGGATGTTTATGAATATATAGTAGATAAAGCCATTGAATACAAATTGGGAGCCAGAGGGCTTCGTTCGATAGTAGAAACAGTGATGATGGATGCCATGTTTACCATCCCTTCAAGCGAAGAAAAGAGCCTGCATATTACAAAAGACTACGCAGTGCAACAGTTGGAAAGCTCGAATCTGGACAGGCTGAAAAATTCTTATGAATAATTCTCATTTTTCTATTAAAAAAAAATCTTTTTCTATTGTATTTTTCACTTAAGAAGCTATCTTCGTAAGATATAATTACATTTTCAAAAATTACGAGTGTAGGTTATGTCTATTTTTGAGATTCCATTTATGCGATTTAATTAACTATGTCAAAACGAGAAGATTTATTAATCGAAAATCTAAAAAAGCATTTTGGATTTGATAAGTTCAAGGGTAACCAGGAGGCTATCATTCAGAATGTTTTAGCGGAAAAAGATACTTTTGTTTTGATGCCAACAGGAGGTGGCAAATCCCTTTGCTATCAGCTTCCTGCAATTTTGATGGAGGGTACAGCTATTATTATATCCCCATTGATTGCATTGATGAAAAATCAGGTTGATGCCATGCGCAACTTCAGCGAAGAAGATGGGATAGCTCACTTTTTGAATTCATCCTTAAATAAAGCTTCCATTGAGTTGGTAAAAGCTGATGTAGTATCGGGCAAAACAAAATTATTATATGTAGCTCCCGAATCTTTAACAAAAGAGGAAAACATCGACTTTTTGCGACATATCAAGGTATCTTTTTATGCGATAGATGAAGCGCATTGTATATCGGAATGGGGACACGATTTCAGACCCGAGTACAGACGTATCAAACCCATAATAATGGAAATCGGGCAACGTCCGCTTGTAGCATTAACAGCTACTGCGACGCCTAAAGTACAGCACGACATCCAGAAGAGTCTGGGTATGTTGGATGCAAAAATCTACAAATCATCCTTTAATCGGGAAAACCTTTATTACGAAGTTCGACCCAAAACAGAGAAAGTAGATCGGGACATTATCCGCTATATTAAATCTCAGGCTGGAAAATCAGGGATCGTATATTGTTTAAGTAGAAAAAAAGTAGAAGAATTCGCAGAAATTCTTCGTGCCAATAATATAAATGCACTTGCTTATCATGCAGGGTTAGATGCTTCTACTCGCGGAGAGAATCAGGACTCGTTCTTAATGGAAAAAGTGGACGTAATTGTTGCCACTATTGCTTTTGGGATGGGAATTGACAAACCCGATGTAAGGTATGTTATCCATTATGATATGCCCAAAAGTCTCGAAGGATATTACCAAGAGACCGGACGTGCAGGACGTGATGGAGGCGAAGGGCAATGTGTTGCATTCTATTCTTATAAAGATTTGCAAAAACTCGAAAAGTTTATGCAAGGAAAACCTGTAGCCGAACAGGAAATAGGCAAGCAACTTCTTCTTGAAACTGCAGCTTATGCTGAAACAGCGATGTGTCGTAGAATAGTTCTATTACATTATTTCGGAGAAAAATATAATCAACATAATTGTGGTAATTGTGACAATTGTATAAACCCTAAAAAACAAGTGGAAGCTCAAGATTTATTATTAACAGCGATAGAAGCTGTGTTAGCATTAAAAGAAAAATTTAAGACCGAGTATGTGATTAATTTCCTTAGAGGAAAAGAAACATCTGAGATTGAGACCTACGGACATCAAGAGTTGGAAGCATTTGGATCTGGAGAAGAGACAAACGACGAAACATGGAATGCCGTTATAAAACAGGGGTTAATTGCGGGTTATCTGGACAAGGATATTGAAAACTACGGTTTACTGAAAGTTACAAAAAAAGGAAAAGACTTTTTAAAGAAGCCAGTTTCATTCAAAATTGCTCAAGAAGAGGATTTTGATGATGAAAGTGACGATGAGGTAGTTATCAAAGGCGGTGGCGGAAGTTCGGCTGTCGATCCTGTACTATTCTCGATAATGAAAGACCTTCGTAAGAAGATGTCTAAAAAGCTGAATGTTCCTCCTTATGTAATATTCCAAGATCCTTCGTTAGAATCGATGGCAACCATCTATCCTACAAGTATCGACGAATTACAAAACATACCGGGTGTAGGAGCAGGTAAAGCAAAAAGATACGGTGCTGAGTTTGTTGAAATCATCAAAAAGCACGTAGAAGAAAACGAAATTGAACGCCCTGAAGATTTACGTGTTAGAACAGTAGCAAATAAATCGAAATTAAAGGTAGCGATAGTTCAAAGTATAGACCGTAAGGTGGCTCTTGATGATCTTGCTGAATCGAAAGGCATAGAATTTCCTGAGCTATTGGCTGAACTTGAAGCTATTGTTTATTCGGGTACTAAAATAAATATCGATTATTTCTTGAATGAAGTGATAGACGAAGACCATATGGCTGACATCTTTGACTATTTTCAGGAAGCCGAGTCGGATGATCTCGAAGATGCAATTAATGAACTAGGCATGTTTACCGAAGAAGAAATTCGTCTGGTAAGAATCAAGTTCATTTCCGATATGGCAAATTAAGGTCATTGACCTTCTTATTATTACTGTTTGATTCATAATTAAGTTCATCTAGGTATTAAATAATATACAACTATTTGTTGTTATATCTTGTAGCGAAAATCTACGATTTAATTCCCTAAGTCATAAAAGGTTTGTGAACCTAATAATGATACAAACAGTAAGTACAGCAGTAAAAAATGAAGAGAGCTATTTTTCCAGGCACATTCGACCCATTTACAATTGGTCATGCATCACTGGTTCGAAGAGGATTAAACGTTGTTGATGAAATTGTTATATCAATTGGAGTTAACGATAGTAAAAGGAGTTATTTTTCGTTGGAGCAACGAATTCAAATGATAGAAAAGTTGTATGCGGATGAGCCTCGAGTTTCGGTAGGTTCATACGATTCTCTGACTGTTGATTTTGCAAACAAAGTAGGTGCAAAATTTATTATCCGAGGAATAAGATCCGTTAATGATTTCGAATATGAGAAAACTATAGCCGACATGAATCGCAATATCTCAGGTATCGAAACATTAGTACTCTTTACTGAGCCAGAATTAACTCATATTAGCTCTACAATTGTTCGGGAACTTTTGCGCTATAAACACGACGTTAGCAAATTTGTACCGGATGGTATTGATTTTAATACAGACTAAGACAATTGAATTGGAATAAAATAAAACTATCCAAAGAGTCAAGTAAGAGCCTTTGCTTGACTTTTTTGCATAAATAAGGTCGTAGACTTTTTATTACTTTAGAACTATAACACCTACAACCTGTTATAATTCTAAATATATATCACTTAATACTTTTATTTACTTAAAAGAGAACACAGAATGAGAAAGACACTGTTATTGATAATAACCTGTACATTTATTTTTGTTAATACAATTTCGGCACAATACGCCATGAGTCAAGGGACTAAGAAATTAGCCACGACTATGACTTTAATAGAGAGAATGTATGTTGATACTGTTGACGACGAAAAGTTGGCAGAAGATGCTATCGTAGCCATACTAAAGGAACTCGATCCTCATTCCTCTTATCTAAGTGCTGAGACTGTAGCAGATATGAATGAACCATTGGAAGGTAATTTCGATGGAATAGGTATATCATTTAACATGATCTCCGACACGCTGTATGTGATAGAAACAATAGCCGATGGTCCTTCGGAGCGTGTAGGCTTACTTCCTGGCGATCGTATTATAGCTGTGAACGATACCGCCATTGCAGGTGTTAATATGAATACACGTGATATAATGAAACGGCTGAAAGGGCCAAAAGGAACTAAGGTGAATATAAAAGTACTTCGCCGAGGTGTTCAAAAACCAATAAGCTTTCAGATAATACGTGCAAAGATTCCTATTTACAGTCTGGATGCAGCCTATATGATTGATGATAAAACAGGCTATATCAGATTGAGCCGCTTTGGAGCAACAACCGTTGCCGAATTTAAAGAGGCACTAGCTAAACTATCATCTCAAGGTTTACAGAACTTGATTCTGGACCTTGAAGGTAATGGCGGAGGCTATTTAAATGCTGCAACAGAACTTGCTGATGAATTCTTAGATAAGGACAAGCTTATTGTTTATATGGAGGGAACTCATCAGGCTAGAACCAGCGATTCGACAACTGAAAAAGGGCTATTCGAAAAAGGAAAATTAGTAATTCTGGTTGATGAAGGTTCGGCTTCGGCAAGTGAAATTGTTTCAGGAGCAGTTCAAGATTGGGACAGAGGTTTAATAGTTGGTAGACGCACCTTTGGTAAAGGGCTTGTTCAAAGACAGTTTCCCCTACCCGATGGATCGATGATTCGCTTAACTGTTGCACGTTATTACACACCTACAGGACGTTCTATTCAGAAACCATATACACATGGAGATCAAGATTCTTACAATAAAGATTTGATTGACAGATACAACAGAGGTGAAATGATGAATGCAGACAGCATACATTTCCCTGATTCTTTGAAATACAAAACACTCGTAAATGAGCGTACTGTATATGGTGGCGGTGGTATTATGCCTGACTATTTTGTGCCAATAGATACTGCTGAATATACAGAATACAGCGGACGTATAAATGCAATGGGCATTATTTACCGACTGTCATTACAAACAGTGGATGCTAATAGAAAAGAGCTTCTGAAGAAATATCCGACTATCGAGAAATTCAAAAAAGAATATGAGGTATCGGATGAACTTCTATCAGAAATGATAAAAATGGCAACCGATGATAAAATCGAATATAAAGAAGATCAATATCTCAGATCTAAAGAACAGTTTAAGCGCAGAATAAAGGCTTTAATTGCGAGAGATCTATTCAACACCGAAGCATACTTCAAGATTATCAATGACGAGAGTGAAATCTTCAAAAAAGGTCTTGAAATTATAAATAGTGATACTGAATACAATAAGTTACTTAAATAAGGAGTATCAAGAAAGAAAAGAATAAACATCAATAGATTATGACAGCAAGAAAAGTGTATAAAGAAATTTCGAAAGTTCTGACCGAGGCAATTAATGGTTTGAACGAAGGGTATACAGGCAGTTCTTTAACTGATATATTTCTTGTTGTCGATAAAGATAGCGGTAGCCTATCCGTTTTTGATGATGAAGAGAATCTACTTTCTCAAGTTATAGTAGAGGCTTGGGCATCAGAAGATGATGACCAAGTTATTGCCCGTCAATTAAGAGAGGTTGTGGAACAATTCGATATGGATAATAAGTTCGACTCTCTGGACGTGTTTAAACCATTCTCGATTAACATTGCTGATGAAAACTTGGTGGTTCTCGAAGAACTATTAGTTATTGAAGATGATTCTATCATCAGAATCGAGAATGATTTTCTTAGCCGTATAGATAAAGAATTTGACGACTTTTTAGATAAATTGCTGAAAGAATAAGCTCTTCGCATCTTATTCACACACAGCTACTCCAAGATAGATTATACGATGAAACAATTAAATATAAATATAAAGAATAAACGAGCAACTTTCGATTATGAGTTACTCGATACTTATACTGCGGGAATAGTATTAACCGGAACCGAAATTAAATCAATCAGATTAGGTAAAGCCAGTCTGGTTGATACTTTTTGTATATTCGAGAAAGAGGCACTATGGGTAAGAAACATGAATATTACCGAATATTTTTACGGTTCATACAACAACCACGTAGCTCGTAGAGACCGCAAACTTCTACTCAATAAAAAAGAACTAAAAAAGATTCAGCGATCTGTTAAAGAAACAGGCTATACAATTGTTCCTACACGCCTATTTCTTAACGACAGAGGCTTGGCGAAACTTAATATTGCAATTGCACGAGGTAAAAAGCAATATGACAAACGACAAACTCTAAAAGAAAAAGATGATAAAAGAATGATGGATAGAATAATGAAAAAATAAAGAGGAATGAATTACAATAAAAAAAAAATAACGGGGGATAATACTAATAAGATTATTCTGGGATTATTTCTTCTTATTTTTTTCATCTTAGTTTTTTTACTAAATCGATTGTATCCTATTCATTCAGATGATTGGATGTACTCATTTATTTTCAATGAGACTCCACCCAAACGTATTGAAAGCATACTCGATATATTCGTATCACAGTACAATCATTATCTGTATTGGGGTGGTCGAAACGTGGTTCATTTCATCGATCAGCTTTTGTTATTATTGAATCCTATTATCAGAGAGATAATCAATAGTATAGCTTATATTCTTTTCGCATTTATAATATACAGAATAGCCAATAACGGGCGACCAACCAATCCCTTTTTATTTTTGCTGATCAACTTATTGATCTGGTTACTAACACCCGTATTTCCTCAAACAGTTATTTGGATTACAGGCAGCAGTAATTATTTATGGGGCACATTAATCATCATTGTATTTCTATCATACTATTATAGCTTTTATTTGAACGAAAAAAAGCACAAAGGTGTTTTTAGAAACATTCTGTTTTTGCTCTGTGGAGTTATTGCAGGATGGACAAACGAAAATTCCGCCATTGCACTTATTTTCATTCTATTCAACATCCTTCTGTATTTTAAGATAAGAAAGATCAAGATACCTATGTGGGCTACTTATGGCTTTATTGGTGTTTGTATCGGTTGCATCATTATGTTGTTAGCACCCGGTAACTTCATCAGATCGAAAGATACACATGCAGCGTTTAATCTAACTGACAAACCCTTCATGGATGTACTAGAGTACAAAGCGCGAAATATATATTGGATTTATAAATATGTCAATTCAATAGGTATTCTTATTGTAATATATGCATGCTTTACATTCCTCTTCTTTTGTCAGAATAAGGATAGCAGGAATTACAAAGCATGGTTTGGCTCATTATTGTTTTTTACTGCGGCTCATGTCTCAGCTTTTGCAATGATTGGCTCACCTATATTTCCACTTCGTGCTACATTCTGCTTATCAAGTTTTATGATCATATCCATATGCATACTTTATGCTAATATCAGTTTGAGTAATTTGACTCTCAAAATCGGAAATATTTTGATATTGATCGCGGGAACTACTATCTTCGTATTTACTTACATAGAAAGGTATCAAGTGTTATCCTCTCTTTCTGACAGATATCAGCAAAGAGAATTATATATAGAAGACCAAAAAGAAATAGGTAATAAGGATATTATATTAAAAGAATCACCGATTATACTGCCTGCCGAATTTGATTTTGAAGATATTTCGGGTGATCCAACATCTTGGCGGAATACAATTTGCGCCGACTATTATAAGTTAAATTCAATAAAACGGATCGATCCGTAAGCACATCTAAGATTGACTAATGAAAGAGTATTACGAAAACTGTATCAGCAAATATCTTAAACTAGATGCTACACTATCTGGTGAAAAGTCAGCTAAATTTATTTTTAGCATACTTCTGCTATTCTTTTTCGTACTCATTCTATCGCTAAATATTATATATCCTTTATATGCTGACGATTGGGGTTATGTATTTAAAGAAGGAACAAATTTCACTCAAAGGAATAGTGGTATATCCGATATTCTACATTCGCAGTATAGCCACTATTTTGGGCATGGCGGAAGAACTGTAGTGCATATCATAGCCCAATATCTACTCTTTCTTGGAGGTTATTGGACTGATCTCCTTAATAGTGTTGCTTACATTCTATTTACTTTTGTAATATACAAGATCTCTAATATTGATAGAAAGGTTAATCCTTCGTTATTCTTTTTTATCAATATCCTAATCTGGTTTTTTCAACCAGCATTTTCTCAAACAATTCTCTGGATAACAGGTAGTGCTAACTACTTATGGGGAACGCTCATTATTATTTCGTTTCTATATTTCTTTTGTCAATCATTTATAAAAGAAAGCAATAAAAGTTCCGCCTCTAAAACTACTATCTTCTTCTTTGCTGGTATTATTGCAGGATGGACTAACGAAAATACAGCTTTAGGCATGATATTTATGATCTGCCTATTGCTTATATATTTAAAAAGAACACATAATCCAATACCGATGTGGATGATAACCGGATTGGCAGGAGCAATTATAGGCTTCATCATTATGGCTGCCGCACCCGGTAATTATGTAAGATACGAAGGTATCATCCAAACTAATGAAGTCATACAACAATCGAAAATAAAATATTACTTAACAAGGCTACTACCCGTCATAGGTGATTTTTACAAATTTGCGTTACCTCTTGTCATGATATATTCGCTAGCACTAGTCACATATATCTATTTCGACAAAAAAAGAAATATAAGAATCATATACCTATCGCTCTGCTTCTGTGCTGCTGGTATTATAGCAGATATGGCAATGATTGCTTCTCCTGAGTTTCCTTCTAGGGCTTGGTTTGGTATCATTACATTCTTTATTATTGCTATTGGAATTATATATGCCAATCTAAAGACAGAACATATATACCTTTCAGTTATAAAGACACTTCTAATCTTTTTTGCATCAATCTATTTCTTACTGACATACCAAAAAGGATTTAAAGACTTATATGCTCTTAACGAAGTATTTAAAAGAAGGGAACAAATTATAGATCAACAACAAAACAAGGCTGAATTCGACTTTGTTACTAAAGAAACAATCAATCCTCAAACAGCTCTACCGATGATAGATGAAGTTCCATCGGATAGTGAACACTGGATAAATTACTTCTATATTAAATATCACAAAATCAGATCCTTCAAAATAGAGTCCGAGAAATAAATAAGAATACTAAGAATGCTACAGATTAAAGATATACTAAAAGAGAGAATACTTATATTAGATGGTGCCATGGGTACCATGATACAACGATATACGCTTACTGAAGAAGATTTTAGAGGAGACAGATTCAAAAACTCTACGAATCTCCTTAAAGGCAATAACGATTTATTGTGTCTTACCCGTCCTGATATAATTGAAGCTATACACTGCGAATACTTAGAAGCAGGAGCAGATATCATAGAGACCAACTCGTTCAATGCAAACTCTATTTCTATGGACGACTATAATATGTCGGACTTAGTAAAAGAAATGAATATTGCAGCGGCTCGTCTTGCTCGTAAGGCAGCAGATGAATATACAAAACGTACACCTAATAAGCCTCGCTTTGTGGCAGGATCAATAGGTCCTACTAACAAGACTGCATCTATGAGTCCTAAGGTAGAGAACCCAATCTACCGTGCTGTGACCTTTGACGATTTGCATCAAGTATACAAAGAGCAAATAGAAGGTTTGATTGATGGTGGAGTTGATCTGCTTTTAATAGAAACTATATTTGATACACTGAATGCTAAAGCAGCTCTTTTTGCAGCAGCAGAAGTTCGCAAAGAACGAAATATAGAGATGCCAATTATGATTTCGGTAACGTTATCAGACAAAGGCGGACGTACTCTTTCGGGACAAACAACCGGAGCATTTCTTGCATCTGTCAGCCATATCGATTTCCTCTCAATAGGTCTTAACTGCTCATTCGGGGCATCTGACATGAAACCTTTCCTTAAGGAATTGGGCAGACTTGCACCTACATATGTATCGGCATATCCTAATGCAGGTTTACCAAATCAATTTGGAGAATATGATG
This sequence comes from Dysgonomonas sp. HGC4, assembly GCF_001261715.1. Lineage (GTDB taxonomy): Bacteria > Bacteroidota > Bacteroidia > Bacteroidales > Dysgonomonadaceae > Dysgonomonas_A. Next base: position 13,551 of record NZ_CVRU01000178.1, read on the forward strand.
AGACTCCCGAAATTATGGCTAAGCAGATCAAAGAATATATAGACGAAGGTCTTGTTAATATTCTTGGTGGATGTTGTGGTACTACCCCCGATCACATAGCGCAATACGTGAGTTTAGTTGAAGGAGCAACTCCTCATAAACCTGCTGAAAAGCCTAAATATATGTGGCTTTCCGGTTTAGAATTATTGGAAGCTAAACCTGAGATTAATTTTATAAATGTTGGTGAGCGTTGTAATGTAGCCGGTTCTCGTAAGTTTCTTCGACTTATAAAAGAAGAAAAATACGAAGAAGCACTAACCATTGCCCATAGACAAGTAGAAGATGGCGCTCAGATTCTTGATGTAAACATGGATGAAGGTCTATTGGATGGAGTCAAAGAAATGACGACCTTCCTCAATCTGGTAGCGTCCGATCCCGATGTATCACGTATTCCCGTAATGGTCGATTCATCTAAATGGGAAGTACTTGAAGCAGGTCTTAAATGTCTGCAAGGTAAAGCTGTTGTAAACTCAATCTCGCTGAAAGGTGGAGAGGAAGAGTTTCTTCGTCAAGCACGTTTGGTTAACCAATACGGAGCAGCCGTAATTATTATGGCATTTGATGAAACAGGACAAGCTGATAGATTCGAGAGACGTATCGAAATATGTGAGCGTGCTTATAAGTTACTTGTAAATGACGGATTTAATCCGATGAATATAATCTTCGACCCCAACATCTTAGCAATAGCTACGGGGATTGAAGAACATAGAGGCTATGCGGTTGATTTTCTTAAAACCATTGAATGGATAAAAGCGAATCTACCTCATGCTAAAATCAGTGGAGGTGTTAGCAACCTTTCGTTCTCGTTCCGCGGGAATGATTATATACGAGAAGCTATGCACTCGGTATTTCTTTACTATGCCATCCAAAAAGGTATGGATATGGGTATTGTGAATCCGGGGCAGTCAGTTATATACGACGACATCCCCACAGACCTTAGAAACCTCATAGAAGACGTTATCTTCAACAGAAGAGAAGAAGCTACCGATGAACTTATTGATTACGCTGAGCGTATCAAGAATGAGAAATCGAACCAACCCGAACAAAAAGTAGAAGAATGGCGTAGCTATGCCTTAGATCAGCGTTTAGAATATGCTCTGATTAAAGGTATCAGCGACTTTATGGAAGAAGACTTGGAAGAAGCTCTAAGAGTGTATCCAAAAGCCGTAGATATCATCGATAAACCTCTTATGTCAGGGATGAACAAAGTAGGAGATCTCTTCGGATCGGGAAAAATGTTTTTACCACAGGTTGTAAAAACCGCACGTACAATGAAACGTGCCGTAGCTATACTTGAACCTACACTTGAGGCTCAAAAAGATTCAAAATCGGTTTCTAACAGTGCCGGTAAACTTGTTATCGCAACCGTGAAAGGCGATGTTCACGATATTGGTAAAAATATCGTAGCTATCATTCTGGCTTGTAACAACTATGAAGTTATCGATCTTGGCGTAATGGTTCCACCGGAAGTAATTATCCAAAAGGTAATAGAAGAGCAACCTGATATATTATGTCTTAGTGGACTTATTACTCCATCTTTAGAAGAAATGAGTATTGTTGCTCATGAGATGGAAAAAGCTGGATTTACGATTCCGCTTATGATTGGAGGTGCTACGACTTCAAAACTGCATACAGCTATAAAAATTGATCCTAAATATAACAACGGTTCGGTAGTATATGTGAAGGATGCTTCACAAGCTCCATCAGCTGTTGCTAAACTCATCAATCCTGCCTCTAAAGAATCTTTTATCCAAGAGATAAGAGACGAGTATCAGGATCTGAGAGATTCAATGGAGACAAAAAAAGTGGAACTTCTTCCACTTGATGAAGCTATAAAGAATTCATTCAAAATTGATTGGGCAAATTATACACCGTCTACTCCTAATAACTTGGGTCGCCATATTATTCCTCACATTCCGATAGAAGAGATTCTTCCATATATCGATTGGAAGTTCTTCTTCCACTCCTGGAATCTTTCGGCACGTTATCACACTGTACAGCATTTAGATGGTTGTCCTAGTTGCGATATTGAATGGCTGAACACTTTCCCCGAGAAAGAGAAAGAAAAGGCTCAAGAGGGTATGAGTTTGTATCGTGATGCTAAGAAAATGTTAGATCAACTAATCTTTTCGAAAGCTGAGTACATCAAGGCTGTATATGCTATTCATGAAGCTTATGTAGATAATGAATGTATCTATATCAACAACATTTGCTTTCCAATGTTACGTCAGCAAAAGAAAAACGACAAAGGGGTATATCTTTCTCTTTGTGATTTTGTTCTACCAAAGAATAGTGGCAAAAAAGATTATGTAGCAGGATTTACAGCAACAGCAGGTGTAGGTTCTAACGAATTGCTAAGCCAATACGAACATCAGGGAGATGAGTACAATGTATTGCTTTTGAAATCATTACTTGACCGTTTGGCTGAAGCCACAACCGAATACCTTCATGCTAAAATTAGAAAAGAATTCTGGGGATTTGCTCCAGATGAAGATATTACAATAGATCAGATGTTTACTCTTAAATATCAAGGCATTCGCCCAGCAGTAGGCTACCCTTCTATACCCGATCAGTCTATCAACTTCCTATTGAATACCGATCTTTTACAATCAACAGAAATAGGTGTTGAACTAACTGAAAATGGTGTTATGCTACCTAATGCTTCGGTGAGTGGGCTAATCTTTGCTCATCCACAATCTAGATATTTCAGTATCGGACAGATTTCAGAAGAGCAAGCTGATAATTATATCGAACGCCGAGGAGAAAAAGCTGAGCTAACCAGAAAATTTCTAGCTGCCAATATGATGTAAGATCATAAACCTTTTTATTGCCTTGGTAAGGCAGAACTGCATTTGCTAGGTACAAGCAAAAAGGTACAATAATAAATAAAGAAGCCGATGAAAATTATTTTCATCGGCTTCTTTATTATGATAAGAATCAAAAGGTTTGTTGACCTTTTATGATAATAATTTCTTTACAGTCTCCGAAATTGCTTTTCCCGGAGCTAATCCTGCTAATTGTTTTGTAGCAGCACCCATTACTTTACCCATATCGGCTGCACTTGTTGCTCCTACAGAAGCTATAATCTCTTTCAATTTAACTTCAAGCTCTTGTTCTGTGAGTTGCTTTGGTAAATAATGCTCTAGTACAGCTATTTCTTCCAATTCTTTTTCAGCTAACTCAGGACGATCTTGCGACTTGTAAATATCTGCACTGTCTCTTCTTTGCTTTACCATTTTTTGAAGAATCTTCACAGCAACTTCGTCCGACAATTCACCATCGCTATCTTTAGCTGTTTTTGCTTCAATAAACTCTTTTTTCGCTCCGCGTAATGCTTCTAATTTGATCTTATCTTTAGCACGCATTGCATCTTTAATATCTTCACTTACTCTATCAAACAAGTCCATATATGGTTGTATTTTTAAGGTCTCAGACCTTAGTTAAATAAATCTGTTGATTTTTTAGTTTCGGGCTTATAGTCATTCGGATTGAAATCTTCACCTCTTTTAAATACAGGAGTGTTTTCCAATGCTTCAACTATCTTATCATCATCCAGTTCTTCGGTCGATAATATAATAGGACGTGGAGTAAAGAATGATTTAACATCCATAGTTTTAACTCCGTCTTTCCCGTAATGCTGCTCAATCATAGTATTGATACGGCGTTTTTCTTCCTCTTCTTTGATGAAACGTTCCTCTTCCAAGCGTTGCTCTTCTTCGGTCATTTCTCTCAGATGATCTCCAATACCTGGTATGCTCGACATTCCAAAACCTGTTGCCAGCAAAGTAATTTTAACCTTACCACCCAAGCTCTCTTCTGTTGCTGTACCCCATATAACTTCAATCTCAGGACCAAAGCGTTTCATGAATTCAGATACAGATTCCATTTCTTCAACAATAAGTGGAGTTTCTGCTCCTGCATAAATGTTGAATAGTATCTTTTTTGCTTTAAAGACATCATTGTTATTCAACAATGGCGAATGTAATGCGTTTCTGATAGCTTCCTCTACTCTGTTTTCTCCTTCGCCCATGCCACTACTCATGATAGCTACACCACCATCTTTAAGGATGGTTTTAACATCGGCAAAGTCGAGATTTATATGCCCGTGTACGGTTATAATCTCGGCAATACCTTTTGCTGCAATAGCTAAAGTATCATCAGCTTTGGCAAATGCATTCGGAATCGTAAGATCCGAATATATATCTATCAAACGCTCATTGTTGATTACCAATAAGGCATCTACATTCTGAGCAATATCTTCAACACCTCTAAGGGCTTGGATTATCTTTTTACGACCTTCAAACACAAAAGGTATTGTAACAATACCAACGGTCAGAATATTCATATCTTTTGCAATACGGGCTACAACAGGAGCTGCACCGGTTCCGGTTCCCCCTCCCATACCTGCCGTAATAAATACCATTTTGGTACCATCAGCCAGAAGTTCCTGTATGTCTTGGCGACTTTCTTCGGCAGCAGATTTTGCTACTTCGGGGCGGTTACCTGCTCCTAGACCTTCGGTTGTACGTCTACCAAGTTGTACACGGGTTTCAACGGGAGATTCATGCAATGCCTGATTGTCTGTATTACAGAGAGCAAACGATACGTCATGTATTCCCTCATTATACATATGATTCACGGCATTTCCACCACCACCACCTACACCAATAACTTTGATGATAGTCTGGGTTTTTCGCGGAAACTGAAATTCTAATATCTCGTCATTCATATAGCGTATCTTCTTTATTTATCACGTTTGTAAGGTTGCAGACCTTATATTGCTTTGGTAGGTCTAATATCCCTAATTAGCTATTAATTCGAAATTGGAGGACTAAAAGCTGTAGATTAATTAATCTTCATCTTTAAACATAGTTCCACCTAAGTTCTGTATTTTACCGAAGAAATCAAAAAGACCAGGCGTTTTTTTGTCTTTCACCTTTTTCGCTTTTCTTGGTCTTTCTTCGTATTCCGGCTCTTCGTCTTCGTATTCTTCGTCATCATCATTATCCACAGGTGGTTGTTCATGATGTACAGAAGAGTTCTGATTTCTTTCTGAGGCTTCAGAATAACTACCACTCTGTGCTGAATCTAATGGACGTGGACGGTTGATATAATCAACTTTAGGAGCTTCTACTTTTTCGCAATTCTCATTTGCAAATAACAATAGTCCTAAACATTGAGCATACGCAGGATTTTGCAATAAATCGGCTGCATTATTAATATACAATCGTTTTGCTGCTCCTTTTTTAACAGGCATCTGTGCTTTTTCTTCTAAAAACTCAGGTAAACCTGTCAACTGAGAAGCACCTCCCACTATTATTATACCGGCATCTAATTTGCCTGCATAACCCGATTCTTTTATCTGATTAAGGATGTTTAAAATAATCTCTTCTTCACGAAGTTGGATTACTTTATTCATCTCCTTTACATCAACTTCAGAATTAGAAGAAGATGTGGCTTGCTTATTTTTATCCTTGCCTACTCTACCATATTTTATTTTATACGATTCGGCAGCTGTGTCTATAAAACCTAGTTCTTTTACATCTTTAGAAATGGTGCGACCTCCAAATGGTATCACTGCCATGTAACGAAGAAGACCTTCTTTGTATATTGATAGTGTAGTTGTACCTGCACCAAAGTCGATAAGAGCACAGCCTGCTTGCTTATCAGTCTCATCCAGAACGATAGCTCCGGCTGCAACGGGTCCAACAATAAATCCGGCAATGTCTAACTGATTCTTTTCAGTAATACATTTTATAAGGTTGCTCTTGATATTGGGACGACCTACTATAAGGCGATAACGCCCCTCTACTAGAGTTGCAGTTTTACCAATAGGATCATCCTCGGGATGTCCATCCAAAAATATTTCTGGTGCAACAACACTATAATTTGTCAAAAAATCAGGCTTATTCTGACGAGCTTGTTGTTCCATTTGGTCTATAACCGCAAATGAAACTTCTGACTCATCTATAAGATCTTTTGTTAAAGTATATTCTATTGCCCGCAGAGATTTTCCGGCAACCGACACATATATTTTTCCTATTTTACGACCCGACTTGTTTTCCAACAAGTTTACCAACTTCTTTATTTTTCCTGCCGCTTCATCTATATTGTAAACCACTCCGTGCTTTACACAATTATCAGATGGGATAGATTCTGATGCGAGAATAGATATTACTCCCTGCTCATTTTTCCGTCCTAACAATCCTACAATTTTCGAAGTCCCTAAGTCGATACCGACAATAAAACCTGATTGTTCCATATCTTCTTTCCTATTAAGGTCTAAGACCCATTATATCATTTCCTCTAGCAAAACAATTCTAGTTTGTTTACTTAGATAGATCTCTAAACTCTTTTATTTACTTATATACATACTAAACGTTCTTTTCACAAAAATATTTAAGCTCGTAAAGCTTTTTATGGCTTTGATAAACATAATAACAACAAGCTATTATAATTATCGGCTCTGCCTTTAATATTTTTTGTATCTGTAGTATTTCTTACATTCAACGCTTTGTGCCTACAACTTGTTTGTCGTATTTCAAATTTATTTTTGTATACCTGTTCCAGCCCGTACCGGGTAAAGCTTCGGTATAGAATTTTTTCAGCCGATCTAGCTTAGCATCAACATCTTCTAACTTTCCCATCAGTACTTCGTGATTCCCAATTCGGGTTATCAAGATAACTTCGTCTTTCGGTTGAACCACAATTTGTTCGATCTGAGCATTCCAAAATTCGTTCTTTGACAAAAATAGTGCAAATTTATATAAATCTGTCTTTGCAAACTCATCTTTTATTTCCCCAGTTGCAATTGGTAGGTACGCTGTATTATGAATAGAGAGGGGCATTTTCTCCCCATCTTTATCAATATAGTAACTTTGTTCACCCGATGGCATAACCCTGAGAATAGGGATTCGCTCAATAATTACGGCTCTTATACCACCTCCGCTAGTTAAGAAAACCTCGGCAGATTTAATCAATTTATTAGACAACAAGGCTTCTTGTATAGCTAAAGTATTAACTTCTTTTAGCTGCTTTCCATAAGGATTTAACCCTCGCGAGTCTATATCTTTCTCCAGGTCAGACACCTGTATAAAACGGTCAGTATCTTCATTGTTTACCACAATCTCAAATTGGTTGCATACTTTATCTTGTGGCTTTTTCTCGAAAAAGAAAGCCGCAAAAATCAGGTAACCACCCAATAAACACAATCCGATAATAACTAATATTTTCTTTACCATTCAGTATTTTAAAGTCTCAGACTTTTTTCAATATTAAGTAACATTAAAATATTTATTGCTACATTTTTGTTTGTAACCAAACTATGTTTTTATTCACTCCTATGTCCTGTAACAAGGTTAGTAGCCTTATTTTAAACGAGCTTCTAATATATCTTTTATTTCAGGTAACAGACGATCAATATCTCCGGCTCCAATTGTCAAGAGTACTTCAATATCGTCCTTTTTCTCTAGTATATCTAATAGTTCTTCTTTTTTACACAACGTCTTTTTGCAGGTTACTTTATCAAAAATAACTATTGAAGTTATACCTTCAATAGGTTTTTCGCGAGCTGGATATATATCTAATAGAATCAATTCATCTAAGAGTGATAAACTTCTGGCAAACTCATCTACAAAATCTCGGGTTCGTGTATATAAGTGCGGTTGAAAAACACCCAGCACTTTTTTATCGGGATATAATTCTTTGACAGAAGATATACTTGCCGACAATTCATCGGGATGATGCGCATAATCATCTATCATTACCAGATTATCAGATTTGAGAAGAAAATCAAAACGACGTTTTGCTCCTTGAAAGGTAGCCATTGCACGGCGTAATTCTTCATCCGTCGTTCCATTTAACCAAGCCAGCGCCATAGAACCTATTCCGTTTTCGATATTAATTCGAACAGGAACTCCCAATTCTATATTTTTAATAGAGCCTTTAGGTGTCACAAAATCGAAACGAATAGTACCTCCACCTACTTTTATATTCTCTGCATGAAAGTCTCCTCTATCAATAGAATATGTATATAGTCTGACTCCTTCAACCAGTTTAGGTGACAATTTTATATTGTGCTTCATCACTAAAGCCCCTCCGGGTTGGATTAGGCTTGTGAATTTTTCAAAGCTTTTCAAATACTCGGCTTCTGTTCCATATATATCCAGGTGATCGGGATCAACCGAAGTTATCAAAGCCATATAAGGATGCAGCCAATGGAAAGAACGATCGTACTCGTCAGCTTCAACCACTGTAAATTCACTTGTATCGGACAACATGAGATTACTTCCGTAATTCTTAAGTATTCCTCCCAGAAAAGCATTACAATCGAGATGAGAGCCTTTCAGAATATGAGCAAGCATACTCGAAGTAGTTGTCTTGCCATGAGTACCTGCACAACATAAAGCTTTACTGCTTTTAGTTATCAAGCCTAAAACCTGAGCTCGTTTTTTAAGATCGAAATTATTTTGTTGGAAATATTGTAACTCAGCACTATCACTGGGTAAAGCTGGGGTATAAACAACTAAAGTTGAATCTTTATCTATAAAATCAGTTGGAATATTATTTGTATTATCATCGTAATGAATACTTGCTCCTTCTTGCACAAGAGTCTGAGTCAACAAAGTTTCGGCTCTATCATATCCTGCCACTTTTTTACCTTTCGATAAAAAATAACGAGCCAAGTTACTCATACCAATACCACCTATTCCTAAAAAATATACTGATTTTATATTTTCCATAATTTCTATTTACCTTCTTTATTAACCAGTTTTTCTATTTCGTCAACTATATGATCTGCCGCATTAGGATGCGCCATTGTCTTTATATTTTTTGCTAACATAGCAAGCATACTGTCATCTTTCACTATCTGTAACGCACTACCTAGAAGTTTGGACGTCGCATCTTCATCTTTAATCATTATAGCAGCATTTTTATCAACCAATGCCATTGCATTTTTAGTTTGATGATCTTCAGCTACATTCGGAGATGGTACCAAAATTGTAGGTTTTCCCAATATACTAAGTTCCGATATAGAACCTGCTCCTGCTCTCGAAACCACAATATCGGCAGCCTTATATGCCAAATCCATTCTATTTATAAAATCATATAAATGAATATCTTTTGCCTGAGGTTTATCCGACATTTCTATTGTCAAATCATATTGGTAACGTTCGCCACATTGCCAAAGAATCTGCACCCCTGAATTATCTAAAAGAGATAAATTTCTCATTATACTCTGGTTCAAAGTGCGTGCGCCGAGACTTCCTCCCAAAACAAGAATAGTTCTTTTCATGGGGTCAAGCTTGAAGAAACGATACGCTTCTTCTTTCGAAACGTCCGAAAGCAAATCCTGACGACAAGGGTTACCCGTCAATACTATTTTATCTTTTGGAAAGAATGCTTCCATCCCTTCGTAAGCTACACAAATTTTAGAAGCTTTTTTAGCCAATAATTTATTAGTTACCCCGGCATATGAGTTTTGCTCCTGAATAAGAGTCGGTATACCTCTTCTTGAAGCTACTTTTAACAATGGACCACTTGCATAGCCTCCTACACCAATTGCTATATCGGGATTAAATTTCTTTACAACACTGTTTGCCTTAAAAAGACTTGTTATCAGTTTCTTTACAACTGCTATATTTTTAAATAATTCTTTTCTATTGAAACCTGCTACCGGAAGACCTACAATGTCATAACCAGCTTTTGGAACGCGGGTCATTTCCATTCTATCTTCTGCACCTACAAAAAGAATAGCTACATCGGGATAACGCAATTTGATAGCATTGGCAATAGATATGGCAGGAAAAATATGACCTCCCGTACCTCCTCCACTTATAATAACTCTCATCGGCTGTTTCATAGATCGTTTTATTTTACTCGTATTCTACATTTGCAATATCTTCATCTACATCTTCATGTTGATCTTCTTTTGCATTTGAACAAGCTAATATTATTCCAAAATAAATACACGTTATGATGGTAGACGTCCCTCCCCTACTGATAAGCGGCAGAGGTTGCCCCGTAACGGGTATCAAATTTACGGCAACAGCCATATTGGCTAATGCTTGTACTGTTATAATCAATCCCGCACCCAATAAGAGATAGCGGGGAAATAATTTCTCACATTTAGAAGCCAAAACTCCCGTACGAATCATTAAGGCTACATATAAAAGTAATGTAAACAGACCACCAAGTAACCCCATTTCTTCGAGAATTATGGCGAAAATAAAGTCGGAATATGCTTGTGGCAAAAAGTCTCGCTCATTACCACTACCGGGCAATCCTATAATTTCGCCATTAGCTATCGCAATCTTTGCATGCGAAACCTGATAGTTGTCATCTGTTATCTTATATTCTTCGGGCGATGAGATATTGCTATCTTCCTGCTCTGCCGAATGTCGATCGATACGATTTTGCCATGTAGCAAAACGATCAGGCAAATAATCTCTTGCCGTAGATTTAGGTATGAGAGTTAAAGAACCGACCAATATGACCAGAGCACTAACACCGCACAAAGCTATCAATCCTAACTTCTTAAAGCTAACCTGACCGATAAACATCATCAAATAACAAACTCCAAAAAGCAAACAAGCAGTCGATAAGTTTTCTGTGATAATAAGGGCACAGGTAACTAATATACCACCCATTAATATTTTAAATAGAAACGATTCGTTATCAGGTTTAAGTTTACTCAGGAAGAAAGCTACAAAACCAACCAAAGCTAACTTAGCAAACTCCGAAGGCTGTATGGTAAAAGCTCCTACCCCCAACCAACGTTGCGCGCCATTGACATCCGTACCGATAAACATAGTCATTACCAGCAATATCCACGATATAGGCAACAATAGCAATAATGCTGCAAAATAGCGTGTAGGCACTCTTTGAAGGAACATTACAGACCCAAACCCAATCAGAAGGAATACTGCATGACGCAAAATAGGCCCCCAGTGATTGTGTTGGCGATAAACAATGGTACTGGAAGCACTAAATACCTCCAATAGTGAAATGATGCATAAGGCTATAAATATGCACCAGATTGTTTTATCCCCTTTAAATATTCGCTCAAAGACGTTCATATAAGTAGCATTAAATATTTATTGCTCTATTTTATAATTATACCTATCATCGTTTCCATGTATCAAAGCAATAAAAAGGCATGAGACCTATTAGAGTTTTCTGACCCAATACTTAAACTGGTCGCCTCTGTCTTCATAACTTTTAAACAAATCGAAACTTGCACAGCAGGGTGATAAAAGAACAGAATCTCCTTCTCCTGACAATGAATAAGCTTTTGTTACAGCTTCTTCCATAGAACCTGCATCAACAATAGTTTCGATCTTTCCATCGAAAAATCTATGCAGCTTCGAATTATCTACTCCCAAGAAAACCAGAGCATGAACTTTTGTTTTTACAAGCTCCTCTATTTCCTGATAGTCGTTTCCTTTATCTTTTCCACCCAATATAAGTACAACTTTTGTTTTCATGCTCTTCAAAGCATACCAACAAGAATTGACATTAGTAGCTTTAGAGTCATTTATAAATTGTATCCCCTTTACGGTAGCTACTTTTTCTAAACGATGCTCTACACCTTTAAAATCACTCAATGACAATCTTATCTTCTCATCTTTAATATCTAAAAGTTTGGCTGCAATAGCCGAAGCTAGAGAATTATATAAGTTGTGAGTACCCGTTAAAGCCAATAAATCTTGCTCCATGGTGAATACTGATTTTGATGTATTAATTACTATCTGATCATTATCTGCATATGCTGATACATTGTCAGCTTTATGCTCCGAGAACGTAAACACCCTAGCTTTAGGCTGTTTCTTTGCCACTTCCTTTGTTACAACCGGATCTTCTGCCCAATATATAAAAGCATCTTTCGGTGTTTGATTTTGAGTAATACGCATCTTTGCATCTACATACTTCTGAAAATCATGATCGTACCGATCCAAATGATCGGGTGTTATATTGAGTAATATAGCGATATCTGCTTTAAAATCGTACATATTATCTAACTGAAAACTACTAAGCTCCAATACATAATAGTCGTAACTATTATCAGCAACCTGCCTTGCAAAACTTTTTCCGATATTACCTCCCAGACCAACATTCAGTCCGGCAGATTTTAGTACATGATAAAGCAAACTTGTTGTAGTTGTTTTACCATTGCTACCCGTTATGCATATTTTTGTTGCATTGGTATATCTACCTGCAAATTCTATTTCCGAGATAATAGATATTCCTTTAGCTTTTGCCTGCAGAAGTAGAGGCACACTATCGGGAATACCTGGACTTTTAATTATCTCATCTGCTGAAAGTATATTCTCTTCGGTATGACCTTTTTCTTCGAAAGGAATATTCCGTTCTGTCAATTCAGTTTTGTATTTATCCTGCAAAGCTCCATTATCGGACAAAAAGACTTCAAATCCTTTTGCCAGAGCCAGTATAGCCGAACCTACTCCACTTTCGCCTCCTCCGAGTATTACTATCTTTTTCATTTAACTTAAGTCTCTAATTATTAAGAAACAGAAAACATTAATCCCTTCTACTATTGTCGTTTAGTTGCGATATAATTCGCTCCAACTTTTTATCGCATTTTCAATGTAGCTAAAGTAATAGCTGCCAGTATAATTCCAATAATCCAAAAACGAACTACAATTTTAGATTCAGGTACCGGGTTAAATGGTTTTTGTATAAGTGCTTGTATTCCCGAATTACCCGATTTTTGAAAGTGATGGTGTAAAGGTGTCATTTTGAAAACACGACGTCCTTCTCCATATTTCTTCTTCGTAAATTTGAAATAGAATACCTGAATCATTACCGACAAGCTCTCCACAAAGAAAACTCCGCAAAGTATAGGTAATAATAGCTCCTTATGTATAATAACAGCAAATACACCTATAATACCCCCCAAAGTTAAGCTACCTGTATCTCCCATAAATACCTGAGCAGGAAAGGAGTTATACCAAAGAAAACCAATGGTAGCACCTATAAAGGCGGAAGCAAATACAACCAGTTCTTCACTACCGGGAATAAACATTATATTCAGATAGGAGGCAAACTCAACGTGCCCCGATACATAAGCTAAGATACCAAGCGTTACACCTATAATGGCCGAACTACCCGCCGCCAAACCATCGAGACCATCGGTTAGATTGGCTCCGTTTGACACTGCAGTAACAATGAATATTACGATGAATACAAATAATATCCATGCAGCAGGAGTTGAATAATCGCCTAAGAAGGACACAAACGATTCATAATCCAAGTTATTATTTTTCAGAAAAGGAATAGTTGTCTGAGTTGATTTCACACCCTCTACCGTATAAGTAACTCTTTCGATTACATTATCTTGATTACGAATTTCAGTATTTTCTCTAACTATTACTGTTGGGCTCAAATATAAAGTCAATCCAACGATTAAGCCAAGGCCTACTTGAGCAATAATCTTAAATTTGCCATGCAAACCCTCTTTATCCTTTTTAAAGACCTTTATATAATCGTCTAAAAAGCCTAACGATCCTAACCACAATGTTGTTATCAGCATCAATATAATATAGGTATTTTCGAGACGTGCCAATAATATGACAGGAACTATAATAGCAATGATAATAATGATCCCTCCCATAGTAGGAGTACCTTTCTTACTAAGCTGTCCTTCGAGCCCCAAATTACGTACAGTTTCACCTATTTGCAGCATCTGCAACTTATCGATAATCCGCCGACCTATAACCGTAGATATTATCAGAGAAAGTATAATAGTTATAACTGCTCTAAAAGATACATATTTAAACATCCCTGCACCGGGAAAGTCTAAGGAATCCAAATAGTTAAATAGATAGTATAGCATTATATAATTTAATTTTATCGCCTATATCAGGTAGTTTATAATTTCTTAATTTAGGATTACAATCCAAGTATATTTTTGACAATTTCTTTATCATCAAAATGATGTTTCACGCCTTTTACATCTTGATAATCTTCGTGTCCTTTGCCTGCAATAAGTATCACATCTCCGGGTTTTGCAAAAGTACAAGCTGTTTTTATTGCCTGTTCTCTATCTACAATACACAAAGCTTTTTTCATCTGTACAGGATCTAAACCTGCAACCATATCATCAACGATAGATTGAGGCTCTTCGAATCGGGGATTATCCGATGTTAGAATCACCTGATCGCTTAATGTTACCGCCTCACGAGCCATTATAGGGCGTTTAGTTTTATCTCTATTGCCACCGCAACCTACTACGGTAATCACACGACCACCTCCTTCTAAGACATCATGAATAGCTCCAAGCACATTAACAAGTGCATCGGGTGTATGCGCATAATCTACAATTGCAGTAAAACCATCTTTGGAACGAATAGTTTCAAAACGGCCTGCAACCGATTTCAAAGTACTCAACACTATCAAGATTTTCTCTAGATCTTCACCTAGCAATACGGATGCACCATATACTGCTAATAGGTTGTAGACATTGAATACTCCTACAAACTGAACCTCTAGTTCTCTACCGTTTATTTCGATAGCAGTACCATCGAAATGCTTTTCGATAACACGAGCTTTAAAATCGGCAAGAGTTCGCAGCGAATATGTATATTTCTTGGCTTTGGTATTTTGTAACATAACCAAACCATTCTTGTCATCTACATTTGTCAACGCAAAAGCGGTAGCTGGCAGATTATCAAAAAAAGCTTTTTTCGCTTTTAAATAATCCTGCATAGTACCGTGATAATCTAAATGATCTTGAGTCAAATTAGTGAATACACCTCCTTTAAACTCTAAGCCACTGATTCGTTTTTGGTGAATGGCGTGCGAACTAACTTCCATGAAAGCATATTCACAACCTGCTTCAACCATCTTAGCCAGAAATTCATTCAATGAAATAGGGTCTGGCGTGGTATGAGTTGCCGGAAACTGATCGTCGTTTACATAATTGCAAACCGTAGAAAGCAATCCTGCTCCATATCCTAATTTACGAAAAACATTATACAGAAGAGTTGCAGTAGTAGTTTTGCCATTTGTACCGGTAACACCAACCAGATTCAATTTCTGAGAAGGGTTGCCATACCATGCCGAAGCTATTTTTCCAATGGCATCTGCCGCATCTTTTACCTTTATATAAGTAACAGATGAGTTAGATGTATCAGTATCTTCGTCATGAATAATAACTTTTGCTCCCAACTCTATTGCTTTCGCAATAAAATCATGTCCATCCACTTGAACACCTTTCAGTGCTATAAACGCATAACCCGTGGTTACTTTGCGTGAATCGGAAGTAATACCTGTTACATTTACATCTTTAATGCCTAGTATTTCTACTATATCTTCCGATTTTATGTTTGATATCAAAGCCTGCAATTCCATATCCTGTATTTTGTTAAGTCCTCAATTATTAATTGCT
The DNA here is from genome assembly GCF_001261715.1 of Dysgonomonas sp. HGC4. Taxonomy (GTDB): domain Bacteria; phylum Bacteroidota; class Bacteroidia; order Bacteroidales; family Dysgonomonadaceae; genus Dysgonomonas_A. The sequence goes on from NZ_CVRU01000178.1 coordinate 28,999, forward strand.
TTATTTTAGCCCAAGTGTTACTTGCGAACCTTTAATTACTCTGCTTCCTGCCGGAACAGATTGAGATGTAACAGTTCCGTATCCTTGTAAGACCACCCTTAAACCTGCTCTTTCAAGAAGAAACAAAGCATCTTTAGCACCCATTCCGCGAACATCGGGTACTAATCCGTTCTGAACTACATTTTTACTTAATTCTATCTTATTTTGCAATGTACTAGCCATTACCCATTCAGCTTCACCAACAGGAAGCGTAAAAGGAATATTCAACTGAGTAAACACTGTTTGCATATCTTTTAAAGACCCATTTTTAACATAAGGCATCATCGTCATCACTGAATCGGGCTTACATTGATCTGGGGCAACAAAAACATTACGTGCATATACCTCCTCAGCTATACGCTTGAAAACTCCTCCCGGCATAAGCCCTCCCGAAGGAATACCTCTAGGACGTCTGATACCTACAAAGCAAGTATATAAAGGTTTATCTGCCGGAAAATATCCACAAAACGACACAAAGTGTCCGTTAGCATAATTACCACCACTTGCAATTTGAGCTGTACCCGTTTTTCCTGCAATTTGAAACGATTTCGATGCAACAGCTTTACCCGTTCCTTCATTTACAACACCCACAAGCATTGCTTTTATCTCTTCTAAAGTTTTAGGAGAACACAGAGAGGGATTAATTACCTCTGTTTCGAACTTCTCCTGAACATCTCCATCCTTTATAAATGCCTTAGTGAGAAAAGGTTTTATCATTTTACCACCATTAGCAATACCATTATAAAACATGAGTATATAAATAGGTGGAATTTGAGTTTCGTATCCGAATGACATCCAAGGAAGCGTAGTTTTTGACCAATAACTCGATTTATCATTTGGATGACGAATAACAGCGGTACCTTCTTTTCCACTCAATGGTACATCCCATTCTATCTTTTTCGTAATTCCTAAATCATATAAACGTTGAACGTATTTCTCCGGATTATTTTCATACCCCTTCAAAATAGTTTTTGCAATAACAATATTAGATGATATATACATACCCTCTGCTACTGTCAAATCTCCTCTATCCTGACCCTTTTGCCAGTAGTGATCTCGTATCCAGCTTTTACCGTATTGATACAAACCGTTTCCCACATGAAATTTTTCATTGGGAGTAACAACTCCATCCTCTAAAGCAATCATTACAGAAAGCGTCTTAAAGGTTGACCCCGGTTCGTTCATATACGAAAACGCATTTGGATTACCCTCTGCATATACACCATCCGAAATCCGGTCAAGGTTAGAAATTGCTTTGATTTCACCCGTTGCAACCTCCATTATAATAGCTGTACCCGATTCGGCATCCGTTTCTACCAATTTTGCATACAATGCACGTTCGGTTATATCCTGAATATCCACATCAAGAGTTGTTTTTACATCCCAACCATCTTCGGCAGGAACTTCAACTATATCAATCCAACGTCCTTGTACTTTTTGACGGCTCTTCACACCGGGTTTACCTCTCAATATAGAATCGTATTTCATTTCGATACCACTCGCCCCGCCTTTTGCCATATCTTTATAGATAGAACCAACGGTACGTCCGGCAAGTCTGCCAAAAGGTTTAGCACGCATTGTTCTCTCCTCTACAATCAAGCCCGTTTTGTTTGAGCGTTGATTCAAGAATGGATAAGTACGCAGTTCTTTTAATTCCAAGTAGTCTATATCTCGTTTTATGATTCGAACATAACGACTTTTCAACTTCACTTGCTTATCAGAACCACTTGCTTTGTTACGTTCTATTTCGGCTAACTCTCTACGGCTTAATTCCCAGCCATTCAGAATAACATTTTTATATTGAGCAGCCGTTCTGTCAGGAAACTTTTTAGATAACCTAACCGACAAATCTCCTACATATTTCATTAAGGTATCTTTTCGTATACCTTCCGACATAAAATCCATATACACCCCATAAAGAGGTTCACTTGTTGCTAACAAACGACCGTCGGCAGCATAAATATTACCTCTATTGGGCTTAATCTCTCTATCTTTTTTCACAGTCTCTTTGAGACCTAATGCGCGCCACTGTTCGCCTTCTACAAACATTATGCGAATGATATAACCGAAGATTACAATAAAAACAGTCAAAAAAAGAATCACTATCAACCCATATCGATTGATTATCGCATTCTTCTTTTTTCTGATATTATTCGCATCTTTTGACATGCTTATACTAATATATATGTGTTGTTTTTATTTCTGTTTACCTAATTTAAAAGCCGGAACGGAAGGTGTCATCAGCTTAAGATCATTCTGATCGATAAGAGTTTGCACCTGAGTTTGTCTGCTTATACCCGTCAAATCCGAAGAGATAGTTAACGACTCGTATTTAACATCTTTCAGTTCTCTTTTTAAAGATTCTATCTCAGCCATTTTCGAGATACAACTGTAACGATTGCTGATATACAACACCATAATAATAAAAACGACAAGCATAAAGCGGGTATTCTTCAAGAAGAAATCTTCAGTGAGAATAGTCCCACCTAATACGTGCATTATATTTTTCTTTATATCCTTGAGCTTCACACGCATGTTCTAATTTATAGGTTTACAACCTCGTTTCAATCTTATTTCTTTTCTGCAATTCTCAGCTTAGCACTTCTTGATCGGGGATTAGCATCCTGCTCTTCGGGAGATGGAGTTATAACTCTATTATTCACCAATACAAAGGGAGTATTTACATTTCCGTAAAAATCTTTATCTACCTCTCCTTCGAAATTACCGGTCTTAAAGAAATTCTTAACCAACCTATCTTCTAACGAATGATATGTGATAACCGACAAACGTCCGCCTGGAGTTAAAACGCTTAAAGCCTGAGTCAACATATCCTTTAAAGTCTGCATCTCCTGATTCACTTCAATACGCAGAGCCTGAAAAGCCTGAGCCAATATCTTTTTCTCTTTAACCCCTTTTGCATACGGAGCCAATATCGCCAATAAATCTTTTACTTTTTCGAATGGCTTTTCTTTGCGTTGACGAGCTATTGCCGCAGCAATTTGTCTCGAAGGTTTCAATTCTCCATATAGATAGAGAACATTCGCAATATCTTCTTCCGCATACTCATTCAATATCTTTGCAGCTGTAAGATTCGACTTCTGATTCATTCTCATATCAAGATCACCTTCTTCGAAACGAAAAGAGAAACCGCGCTCGCTATCGTCAAAGTGGTGAGAAGATACGCCCAAATCAGCAAGAACAGAATTTACCTCTGTTACATTATGATATTTTAGAAACGTTTTTAGAAAACAAAAATTACTGCGAATAAAAGTTTGTCTTTTATCATCAGTAATATTATGTATTGCATCTTCATCCTGATCGAAAACATATAAGTGACCATCGGAACCTAGTCGAGATAAAATTTCCCGAGAATGCCCTCCTCCACCAAATGTTACATCCACACAAATATCATTTGCCTGAATATTCATACCATCTACACTTTCTTTTAACAGAACAGGCACATGATAACCATCAGCCGTTACAACCGTATTTTTATTTTTTGCCATATCAATCTTCTCCACTCATTATACGTTGAATCTCAACTCCAAAATCTTCGGGAGCAACCAGAGTTTCATTCAATTGATTTTTACCCCAAATTTCTATCGTATTGTCGACACCAAGGAATTGTATTTCAGAACCAACACCTATCATTTGCAAATAACGCTTCGGTATAAGAATACGACCACTGGCATCAATTTCTAAACGCTCGGCATCTACCACAAACTGACGAAACAGTTGCTGTTGGGCTTTATCCCAACGACTCAATCGCAAACGCAGCTTCTGAACCTCAGCATCCCAAACTTCCACTGGATACAAAACAAGACAATCTTGGAAAATATCTTTACGCAGAATAAGCACAGATTGGGCTTCTGCTTGCAAAACCTTCCGGAAATTCGCAGGCACAAACACACGCATTTTTGCGTCAATCTTTGCATCTATACTACCTAAAAACTGCATTCTATCCTAAGTTTAGACATTTCAATTTGTTAATATTCCAAACAGAAACGCTGTGATTACATTCTAAAACATTGCTTACACACCTTGTATTCTATACAATAGTGCGTAAAGGTATAAAATTATCCACTTTCCCCCACTTTTAAACACAAAGTTTTAATAAAAAGTTTTCAACACACCCATTTCTATAAAAATCAACCCATTAGAGTTAACAAAAAACAGATAAAACAAATTACTTAAAACAATCTTAAAATATAAAAATGAGAATAAATAGGACTACTAAACCGTGACTTTGTATAAAAAAAATTATCTTTACAGTTTTGGAAAATCAGAACAAGGTCACAGACCTCTTTATTGCTTTAAGAGTATTTAAAAACAGAGAAATAGAGTTAGTAAACCAATAATAAACGGTAGGATTTCTACTGTGCCCGGAAAAGTAATGGATGAAGTAAAAGATAATGCTCCGAACTTAATTGATTTGGACAAGGTGTTTATAGATAAGGCTCCCAAGCTCTATGCCAAGACACCTACTTTTGCTCTAAACTACATAAAAAAGAAAATACACCTTGAAGAGCTAAACGAGATATTGACTATCTATGCAGATAAATATGGGGTCGATTTTATGGATTCCGTTGTTCAGTATTTCGATTTACATTTAAATATCAAAGGCTTAGAAAATATACCGAATGACAATCGATATATTTTTGTTTCCAATCATCCTTTAGGTGGGCTCGATGGTATTTGCTTATCGTCTATCATCGGAAATAAATTCGATAAAAAGATAAAATATCTGGTTAACGATGTTTTGTATTTTATAAAAAATCTGAGACCGATATTTATTCCGATCAATAAATACGGAGCGCAAGCCAAAGAAAAGGCTGCATTATTGAACGAAGCCTATGCTTCGGACGATCAGATCATTACATTTCCGGCAGGATTATGTTCCCGCAAAATAAACGGGAGAATATATGATCTTAAATGGCAGAAGTCTTTTATACAGAAAGCCATACAAACCAAGAGGGATGTTGTTCCTGTGTATTTTGAAGCGAAAAACTCAAATTTCTTTTATAGATTTGCAAATATTAGAAAGAAACTAGGGGTGAAATTTAACATCGAAACATTTTTTCTACCCGATGAAATGTTCAAAAATAAGCATCAGACATTTTCTGTTACTTTTGGAGATCCCATACCGTGGGAATCTTTTGATGAAACAAAAACTCATCAACAATGGGCAGAAAAAGTAAAAGATATAACATACAGTCTAGCCTCAAGTAATAAGCAATAAGGTCATACACCACGCTCCTACTCAGGTTAGAAGAATAACGAAAAATCGTTACAAATATAAAATACAGAAATAAATATTTGACGTTACTTAAAATATGGAAAGTATTATTCCGGCAATTGATAAGAAACTTTTAAAAGCTGAGCTTACAAGAGATAAATTCTTACGTAAGACCAACAAAGCCAATAATGAGATTTACATTATCACGCATCACAATTCTCCGAATGTAATGCGCGAGATCGCCCGTTTGCGCGAAATTGCTTTCCGTTATTATGGTGGAGGTACAGGCAAAGAAATAGATATAGACGAATATGATATGATGGATAACCCCTACAAACAACTGATTGTATGGAATCCTGAAGCCGAAGAAATATTAGGCGGTTACCGTTTTATCTGTGGTCCTGATATCAAATTTGATGAGCACGGAGAGCCCGAATTGGCAACCTCTCATCTTTTTCACTTTTCACCTAAATTTATCAACGAATATTTACCCTACACTATTGAACTGGGACGTTCGTTCGTTTCACTCGAATACCAAAGTACACGTGCAGGATCGAAAGGAATTTTTGCTCTTGACAACCTTTGGGATGGATTGGGAGCCCTATCGGTAGCTGAACCTACGATGAGATATTTCTTCGGAAAGGTTACCATGTATGACACCTATGATGCTAAGGCTAGAGATATGATTTTATATTTCATGTTTAAGCACTTCCCCGACCCCGACAAGTTAGTATATCCTAAGAAGAGTCTACATATCACTACCGAAACTAAAGTTTTAAAGAAACTTTTTATTGAAGACGATCTCAAAAGTGATTATAAAATATTGAATACAGCTGTACGCAGATTAGGAATCAATATTCCACCTCTTGTAAATGCTTACATGGGTCTTTCTCCACAGATGAAAGTGTTTGGAACAGCCGTAAATGACTTGTTTGGAAACGTAGAAGAAACAGGAATACTTATCGACAAAGACGAAATTCTGGAAGAAAAGCGTAAACGACATATAGAGTCGTATATACTCGATAAACCCTCTAAACGTTTCTTAAAAAGATTACGACAAATGATCAACTGGAATTGGAGTTCGTACCGTACAAAAACCACAAAAAGAACAAAATAGCTATACACATCAAGCTCTTGAAGCGAGGCTAAAATCCTGCTCCAAACATTGATAAGTATCAACTTAACTTTAATTTTTATAAACTTTAATTTGGACTGGCTTTTCCAAAGTTGCTTTTTGCTATCTTTGTAATTATTGTAATAAATACATTTTACCAATACTCATGAAATATAAAATAACAGCACCAAAATCTCCGATATATACAAGTATTAAACTTCCTGCTTCGAAAAGCATCAGCAACAGAGCTCTTATATTAAAGGCTCTTAGTAACAGCCCTTTTCCTATCGAAAACCTGTCTGATTGCGACGATACTAAAGTGATGTTGGAAGTTTTCAATTCTAAAACAAATACGTTTGATATAGGTGCAGCAGGAACTTCGATGCGTTTTCTTACTGCCTACCTATCAAAAATACCGGGAGAATGGGTAATCACCGGAAGTGAGCGGATGCAACAACGACCAATAAATACATTGGTGGAAGCACTTAACACTCTTGGTGCACATATTGAATATCTTAAAAATCAGGGATTTCCCCCATTAAAGATCAGAGGTAGTGCATTAGACGGAGGAGACATCTTCTTGTCGGGCGGAATAAGCTCTCAGTTTATTTCGGCTCTATTAATGATCGCTCCAACAATGGAAAAAGGTTTGACTCTACACCTTGAGGGTGATGTTATTTCGATTCCTTACATAAAGCTAACGCTTCGTATGATGGAAAAATTTGGAGTGAAATGCGATTGGGTAGGTAATGTTATCAAAATATTTCCGAATGAATATAAGCCAATCCCATATCTGGTTGAATCAGATTGGTCGGCAGCTTCCTATTGGTATTCAATCGCAGCATTGAGCAGCGATGCCAAAATTGAATTAAAAGGCTTATTCAAGGAAAGTGGACAAGGCGATTCTAAGGTTGCCGAATTATTTCAAGACCTAGGTGTTGAAACCGAATTTAAAGAAGACGGCGTTATTCTAACCAAAACTGATAGAATTGCAAAAAAGCTATTCCACAATTTTATAAATGAGCCCGATCTTGCTCAAACCTTTGTTGTTACCTGCTGTATGATGGGTGTACCTTTCCTTTTCACAGGACTTCAAACTCTTAAGATTAAGGAAACAGACAGAATAGAAGCTCTAAAAGCTGAAATGAAGAAATTAGGCTATGTTATAACAGACAGCCAAAACAGTATACTTGAATGGGATGGCGAAAGATGCGAGCCAGAACAAACTCCTGTAATAGCTACTTATGAAGATCATCGCATGGCAATGGCTTTTGCACCGGCCGCTCTTAAATTAGAGAACCTTACAATAGCTGAGCCTATGGTTGTTACTAAATCTTACCCCTATTTTTGGGAGGATTTAAGTAAAGCCGGATTCTCGGTAGATAAATAAATAATTAATGGAAATACTCTTTATCTTTTTAGGCATTATCATATTCTTTGTGATCGCTCTGTTTGTATGGAACTCATACCAGCGAAAACAAGGAAATACTGAACGTGCTGAAATAGTAAACAGCGATCCTATAGATGGCACATGTTGCGGACAACATGCCACTTGCGAACAAGACAGTCTTCTGAACTGTTTTGTTGAGGAATCGGACTATTTTGATGATGAGGAACTTGATAAATACAAAAAATATTCGGAGGAAGACTATACACCTCAAGAAGTGGACGAATTCCGTGAGGTATTCTATACATTGCTTGATGAAGATAAGCCACGTTGGGTTAGAAGCCTTCAACAACGAGAAATCCCTATTCCGAACGAATTAAAAGACGAGATACTACTTATAATTAACGATTTGCGTAGTACACAAACAACCAACGCTTAAATGGACTTTTTCGAACTTTTTCGATACGACTTTTTCATCAATGCTCTTTTAGGAGGATTGTTTGCCAGCATTGCCTGTGGTATAATAGGTACATATATTGTAATCAAGCGTCTGGTATTTATCAGTGGGGGTATCACACATGCTTCGTTGGGAGGGCTGGGAATAGGTTTCTATTTCGGCTTCAACCCTATACTTTCGGCAATGGTATTTTCTATCCTATCAGCATTCGGTATCGAATGGTTGTCCGGTAGAAAAGGGGTTCGCGAAGACTCTGCAATAGCCGCGTTCTGGTCATTCGGGATGGCTATCGGGATTATTTGTATATACCTCAAAGCAGGTTTTGCTCCTAATCTTTCTGAGTATTTGTTTGGTAATATATTGACTATCACCACTGCCGACATATATGCCTTTATTGCATTATCAGCAGTATTGGCTGCTATATTTTACTTTTTCAGACGCGAGATTCTGTATGTAGCATTCGATTCTGATTTTGCTAAGACCCGAAATCTTCCCGTAAAATTTATAGAATATGCAATGATGTTTTTCATCGCTGTATCTATTGTTCTTACTATACGCTTGGTGGGTGTTGTATTGCTAATGTCTCTATTGACTATGCCTCAAATGACTGCCAATCTATACACAGCCAATTTCTCTAAGATGATTTTTCTTTCTATCGTCTTCGGATTAGTAGGATGCATTTCTGGACTTATATTATCTGCATTCATCAATGTACCTTCGGGTGCGTTCATTATATTTATTCTGATCGCAATCTACTTTATTTGCAGATTAATAAATGTAATATTCAAGATAGATACTCTAACTGCAAAATAAAGGCTACAAACCTTTGTATAGCTTCACTAAATACAAGAGTAATTTATCTTTTTTATCTCTCAGCAATAATATTTCATTTTACATAAATAAGGGGTGTCCCCAAGACACCCCTTATTCTCACAACCTTGTGCTAAACACTAAAAAAACATAAACACAATAAAACTGCTTCCTATAATTACTTTTTGTTTCCTGTCTTGTAATCTATTCCTCTTTTCAAGGACGCCCACCGCCTCCACCAGGACCTGTACTAACATTACCCACTGTAGTTACCATTGAAGTAGGAGTAAATGTACCGAATGATGTTCCTTTGGTATAAGTTGCGCCGGTATATAATCCGTGGAAATCTGTACCCCCCGAAACACTACCTCCTGTATAAATTGTATAGGTTGTAGTTGATACCAAATTGGCACTACTAAACAATAAGGTCATCTGACTATACGTTCTTGGCACTTTAAAGGTAAGGACACGCGTACCATCAGCGGCCGCAATATGTACAAACTGATTAGCCGCTCCCGAACCTCCGTAAATAACCGTACGCTGAGTACTTACGCTCGATGTAGGTGTACTGGTAGAACCTCCAACTCCAACTAATGTACCGCCTGTTATTTTGAAGGTGTTATTATCACAATCGAATCCCTCTTCTGGCGCTCCTGCACCTGCTGAAACTACTGTTCCACCCGTTATAGTTAAAGTTCCATTAGAATCTATTCCATCGTTTGTTTCGCTATAACAATAAATAGAACCTCCATTTATCTGAATATGATTGGTGGCATTGATACAATCATCGTAAGCCTCTATCTCGATCTCTCCATTATTTATGGTTAGTGTAGTCTTACTTTCTAAACCCTCTGCCTCTGTTTTTGAGGTTTTAATAGTTATAGTACCATTATTGATCGTCAGATCACCATCACTTTTTATAGCTTTGGCTGCTGTATCATCTTTTCCATATTTAAATTGATCTCCTGTAGTTACCACAGATATAGTTCCATTGTCTACTGTCAGAGTTCCATCAATACTGATACCTTTACCTCCTGCTCCTGAACTATTGATAGAAACTGTTCCTTTTTTCATCAAGAAGTTCCCTTCTGCTTTTATACCTGCCGACGAGGATATGTCTGCATCATCTGTATCATAATAAGCACTACCGGTAGTTACAAGAGTTATATCACCATCAACAATTGTAATATCTCCTTTACTTTTTATTGCCTTTGCTCCTTCACCCGTAGTGGTTATATCAAGTGTACCTCCATTGATAGCTATATAGGGGAGAATCGAAATATCAACTCCTTTGTATGAGGTTTTAATTCCATCTCCTACACTCTTCACTTTTATGCTTCCCCCATTTACTGTAATATATCCTTCTTCGCATTCTATACCATCGCCCAATGCTGTAATATCTAATACTCCACCATCTATACGAACATAATCGTTGGCATGAATACCATCTTTAGCAGCAGTTTTCATTGTTATATTTCCGCCTTTTATTCTTATATAATCATCGCTTACTATTGCATGCTTATTGTATCCATAAACTAAAAGAGTGCCATTTCCATCAAAATTCAACTGTCCTTCACTGAACAGAGTACCTTTCATATCTTCATCGCCACTTGCTGTATAAGTTGCATTATCGACCAACCTATTAGAAGTACCTCCAACCAATACTAAGGATACTTTCTTTCCCGATTGAATATTTATAGCTGCTCCGTCACCATTTATAATACTTACACCATTGAGGCCAACTCCAAATTTATAATCACTGTAAATCTTAAAAGAACCATCTTTAGTTGTTCCCGATAATACATAATTCACCTCTGTGTCTGCTATTGTAGATGTTACTATAACATCGCTCCCTGTCTTTGTTACCACTACACCTTTGTCGACATATGGATTTGTAATCTCGACTGTATTATCCGAATAAGCAATCAATACTGCATTTACAAATGTGGTATCTTTTGTATTAGTCACAAAATCTTCATCAACTACAACATTACTTCCATCACCTCCACCAGTTACATCGTCATCGTTATCATCATCACTACTACACGATAGTGCAAAGACAGATGCAACACATAAAAAGCTTACTAAAAGTTTGTTTAATCTCATACTCAAATTATGATAAGTGAAGTCTTCCTCCTGTTAATATATTAGCTAGCATAACACCTTCTGCTATGAGCCTTATACATTTCATTAAGCAGACTGAGTTCTTTACAGTTTTCAATATTATAAGTTTCTTCTAAAACTGGCAACTACATTCTACATAAGCAGTAATCTACTCGACCAATTATGCTATTTAACGGACAAAAAAATAGCCTTGCTAGAATTTATCTAACAAGGCTATCTATATTGTTGAAGGTATAGTACCTCTCTTTATCTTATTTCTGAATAGTAAGCTCCTCAATCAAACGAGGGCAATTCATAATTTTGTCGATAGTATAAAGTACATAACGAATGTCTACACTGATCGTACGTTGTAACTCTGGCTCAAATACTACGTCGCCACTCAAAGCTTCCCAGTTACCATCGAATGCAAGACCGATCAATTCAGCCTTACCGTTAAATACGGGACTACCTGAGTTACCTCCTGTAATGTCATTATTAGAAAGGAAACCAATAGACATAGAACCTTTTTCATTAGCATATTCGCCCCATTTCTCTGCACGAAGATTATCTAAGATATAACTTTGTACAGCAAACTCAGGATCGTTAGGATTTTCTTTCTCTAAAATACCTTTACTTGTAGAGTAGTAATCGTATTCAATTGCATCAGCAGGGCTATAACCGCCTACCGAACCATAGCTAAGACGCTGAGTAAAGTTAGCATCTGGAGAGAATGCTTTATTGGGTTCCATTTCCATTAAAGCAGCCATGTACTTACGAGCATTTCTATCGATGATAGGATATACGGGCGAAAGATCTTCAACAACCTTCAAACGACCTTCGGCAACCGATCTTGCCAAAATCAGAGCAGGGTCTTTATCCAATTCTTTTACACCTCCAGCACTTATTGCCGAAATAAGGTTGTCTAGGTTGGTAAATTTACTGTTTTTGAAAACCCAATCAGCATATTTATCATAGTCACCTTTAAACTTCTTATCAATAGTTTGATATACACTAGGCAGATATTCAGCAGGAACTCTTTCTCTGTATAGTTTAAGTAAAGCAGGCATTACTTGTTTATCCAACTCAGGAACATAATCTTTATATGTATCCGTTAGTTTTGCTCTCAGATAAGCCATTAGCTCTTCTTTGTCCGAAATATTAGCAATGTTTACACTATTTGCCAAACGTGCTATTTCTATTCCATTGTTGAATGTTTCACCAAAATAGGTTCCTATTTCCACTGGCTTCATTGTGTTTTTATACACAACTTCAAGACTTGGTAATACATCACCATATTTTTCAGTTGCAGCAGGACTGCTAACTATCCAATCTGCAAGACGAGATTCTAAAGCTTGTTTAGCTTCTACTACATTCAACTTTTTCAGAGCAGCATTCATTCCCATAGCATTTTTCCAATAATTGGAACTTCTGCTGAATTTCACCGAATACTTGATACGTACGGCATCATCTGCATTCATTGCTTTTCTCCAAATATCTTGTTTCACGGTACGAACTTCAATACGTGGAATATTTTCAGATTCCATCATTTGAGTAATTCCCCAAGAAGATAAATAACGCTCAGTACTTCCCGGATAACCGATTGTCATTGCATAATCTTTATCCTTGTATCCTTTTATTGAAACAGGCACAGAATATTTAGGTTTGTAAGGCACATTGTCTACACTGTAATGCGATGCCTGATTGTCTTTATTAGCATATACTCTAAATACAGAAAAGTCTCCTGTATGACGAGGCCATTGCCAGTTATCGGCATCTCCTCCGAATTTACCGATTGAAGATGGTGGAGCAAAAACCATTCTTACATCTTTGAATACTTCGTAAACAACCAAATAGAATTTGTTACCAGTATAAAAAGGCACAATACGTGCTGTTAAGAACTCATTGTCTTTGTATTGAGCCAGAATATCGGTTGATATTGAATCTATGATATGATTTCTTTCTTCTTCAGATGTAGCATCTGTTACACCCACTGTCACCTGATCGGTAACATCTTCTGTCTTTTGAAGAAAAGAAACAGTCAACCCTTCAGTATACAACTCTTCGGGTTTCGATTGGCTTACAAACCCATCTTTCAGATAGTCATGCTCTACCGAACTATGTTTTTGAATAGCATCGTATCCACAATGGTGATTGGTAAAAATCAGACCTTCTTGCGATACAGCTACACCTGTACAACCTCCTCCGAATATAACAACTGCATCTTTTAGAGACGCATTATTTTCGCTATAAATACTATCAATAGGGAATGTAAATCCCAGCTCTTTCATACGAGCTGCACTTTGTCTGTTTAGCTCTTTTAACAGCCACATACCCTCATCTGCCTGAACAGAAGCTAGCGAGAGTAAAACGCCTAGCAATAAAAAGATTTTCTTCATTTCAATTATTTAAATTAAGGTCTAAGACCTATTGGATTATTTCGAGATACACACTAAAAAAGAATAGTGCTTATTCTTTTATTTTCGTTTTACTATTTTACCAATAACGGGAATTTCCGATAAGGGTAAATCTCTCTTGATAAGAACAAAAAAGAAAATAGCGAACAACACTGTATTAAACGCCAAGCGTAATGCTTCTGTATCGAAACGTATATAACAACTTACTCCATAAAGCACAATAGCCAGACCAAAATACAAACCTATCGATTTGAAATCGTAAGGCAGTGGTCGGTATTTTCGTTCAAAGTAGTAAGAAAGTAACATCATTATCAAATTACAAATCAATGTAGCCCATGCACTAGCTATATATCCATAGATAGGTACAAAAACAATATTCAGTACAATAGTTATTACACAACCTGCGATTGAGAATACTGCTCCGAAATAAGTTTTATCGACCATCTTGTACCAAAAAGACAAGTTGAAGTAAACCCCAAACAGAATATACCCCATCATTACGATAGAAACCACATTCAACCCCTCATAGAAATCCTTGCCTATAAAGTGTTTTATTATATCCATATAAAACATTACCCCAAGAAATATAATCAAGGAGAAAATGATAAAATACTTCATAGCTTCAGTGTAAGCCTTATCGTGATTAGCATCTTTGTTTTTAGCAAAAATAAAGGGCTCATAGGCGAAGCGGAAAGCTTGCGTGAACATCATCATAATAATAGCTACCCGCGAACATGCCGAATAGATACCCAGTTGACGAAAAGCTTCTACCTTATCATCAAATAAGAATGGATAAATTATTTTATCAACTGTTTGATTCAGCATGCCTGCAATTCCCAATATCAATAAAGGGAAGCAATATTTAAGCATACGCTTCAACAGATTGGTATCGATCACGTATTTAAAGCCTCTCAGTTCGGGAATCAAGAGAATAAATGTAATTGCCGAACCTATAAGATTGGCTACAAATACATAACCTTCTTTGTATGACGGATTATAAAACCAAGCGATCAATGATGGATTAACAGCATGAATCTTAGGGCAAATAATCAGGAAAAAGATAGTAAATGCAATGGTTATAAAAATACTCGACAACCGAAGGGTGGCAAATCGAATAGGACGTTTCTTGTATCGTAAATAAGCAAAGGGAATGGTCATTATAGTATCAATCCCTACCACAATAGCCATTATAGCAATATAATCAGGGTGATGCGAATAATCTAAAAAGTCGGCTATAGGATTCAAAAAACTAAAACAAAAAACCACAAAAAGAATAGAGGTAAGGGCAATAGACAGAAGAGTTGTAGAATATACCTTCATTGGCTCATCGTCTCCCTTATTCATAAAACGAAAAAAGCCGGTCTCCATGCCATATGTAAGAATCACCGCCAGTAAAGCAGTATAGGCATAGACGTTGGTCATTACACCAAATTCGCCGGTGGTTAACACCCTTGTATAGATTGGCACAAGACACCAACCTATAAATTTCCCCAGGATACTACTCAAACCATAAATGGCGGTATCCTTGGCCAGACTTTTCATTCCTCCTGCCATCTTTCTGATTTTTCGGATGCAAAGGTAATATAAATCGTATGTATATTATAGTTAATATGAATGAAATACACAACATTTTAGACCTATCGTTACCCTAACAACTAATGTGTAGACAATTATAAAAATCAAGCTATTAACATCAATTAATGATTTATTCAGCTAACTTTGTGTTATAAAAACTTCAATAATACATTTGAGTCGTATATCCGTATCGTTTAATAAGCTTTACTGATGTCTCTTATAGGAATAATAACGAGGTCTGAGACCTTACCACATAAGTAAAAAACATAGAGATGAGTTACTATCATTTAGCCGAGCTTGTGCATAAACGAGCAGCCAAATACAAATCGAGTACAGTTCTTAAATACAGAGATGCCAACGAAAAACGTTGGAAAACAATCTCATGGAATCGTTTTTCAGAATATGTCATGAAAACGGCATGGGCTATGGCTGAGGTTGGAATTGAGGCTCAAGAGAATATAGGAATATATTCTCAGAATATGTGTCAGTACTTATATACGGAGTTTGGAGCTTTTGCAAACAGAGCCGTAGTTGTTCCTATATACGCAACAGCATCGCCACATCAAGTAGAATACATAGTGAACGATGCTCAAATAAAAACGCTATTTGTAGGAGAGCAGTTTCAATATAACAACGCATACAAAGTACAACAGCAGTCGGAAACTCTGAAAAAGCTGGTTATATTCGATCCAAATGTAAAACTTCATCCCGAAGATCATACATCCGTATATTTCAGTGACTTTATGGCATCCGGAGAAAATTCTGATGCAGAAGTAAAGGTTACTGTGAGAATGAAAACAATTCGCGAAACGGATATTGCCTGTATCATCTACACATCAGGTACTACGGGTGAACCTAAAGGAGTTGTTCTTCTACACTCATCTTTTCTTGAGGTTTTTAGAATCCACGATGAAAGATTACCACAACTATCGAACAGAGATGTATCGATGAACTTCCTTCCATTAGCACATATTTTCGAGAAGGCTTGGACATACTATGTTATACATAAAGGTATGACAATCGCAATCAATACAGATGCTAAGGAAATACAAAAATCTATCAAGCAGGTAAGACCAACAGTCATGTGTAGTGTACCTCGTTTCTGGGAAAAAGTATTTCAAGGCGTTTCCGAAAAGATCGAAAGCTCTAAAGGTTTAATGAAATGGTTATACACCGATGCGATAAAGACAGGAAAGAAATATAATCTTGACTATAAGAATAACGATATAAAGCCTCCGATTGGCAATGCTATAAAGTTCCACTTTTATAACAATACCATATTCCGCATATTAAAGATGGTAATTGGTATCGAAAAAGGAGTATTATTTCCTTGTGCAGGTTCTCCTTTATCTGATGAAATAAACATATTCCTCAAATCAGTAAACATACCTATTATAGTGGGTTATGGTCTTACTGAGACTACAGCTACTGTAAGTTTTTACCCTCCCGTTCATTTTAAAATTCATTCAGTAGGTGCAGTAATGCCGGGTCTGGAAGTAAAAATAGACCCAACAAATGATGAGATTTTGGTTAAAGGTCGTACTGTAATGAAAGAGTATTACAAGAAACCAGAAGAAACAGCTAGAGTATTTACCGAAGATGGATTTTTCAGAACCGGAGACTCGGGTAAAATGATAGAAGGTAATGTTATAGTATTGACTGAAAGGATCAAAGACCTTTTCAAAACATCAAACGGAAAATACATTGCACCACAAGCCATCGAAACCATTATTGCAAACGATAAGTTTATTGATATGATAGCTGTTATTGGCGATGAGGTGAAATTTGTAAGTGCACTCATTGTTCCAAACTACGAAGCTATAGTTAAATGGGCTGAAGAGAACCAAATATTATACAGTAATATGGAAGATCTGCTACAAAATAAAGATGTAAATTCGATGATATCAGGACGTATCGAAATGCGTCAGGCAGATTTAGCTCCCTACGAAAAAGTAAAACGTTTCACTCTTCTTCCTGAGCCATTCACTATGGAATCGGGAGAGTTAACAAACACCCTCAAGATAAAGAGAAAAGTTGTAGTTGAAAGATACAAAGACTTGATTGAGAAAATGTACGCCGAATAATAAATGGCAGGAATATACATACATGTTCCGTTCTGTAAGACAAGATGCATATACTGCGACTTCTTTACAAGAACCGATATGAAACAAAAGAATCCTTATGTATCAGCAATATGTAAGGAAGCTGTTCTCCGTGCCGAATATTTAGGCGGAGAAACTATCGAAACAATTTACTTTGGAGGAGGAACACCCTCTCAGCTATCCATCGAAGACTTACAGTCCGTACTCAATACCCTTCGGAATACTTTCGAGATAAGCCCTCAGGCAGAAATTACGCTAGAAGCTAACCCCGATGATTTGAATGCTAGTTATCTAGCTCAACTCTTATCTTCGGGATTCAACCGATTGAGCATGGGCGTGCAGAGCTTTGATGATGCACAATTGAAGTTTCTCAACAGACGACATTCAGCCCAAAGAGCAATAGATGCAGTCAAAATGGCTCAGCAAGCTGGCTTTCAAAATATAAGTATCGACCTCATGTATGGTCTCCCTGACCTTACAATGGATATTTGGCAAAACACACTTGATAAAGCAATTACCCTGAATATACAACACATATCGTCCTACCACTTAATATATGAGGCAGGTACTAAACTATATCGTTTACTACAAAAAGGCGATGTAAGATCGGCTGACGAAGAGCTTAGTCTGGATATGTTTTCACTATTAATTGAGAAACTGAAAGAAGCCGGATTCATACACTACGAAATATCCAATTTCGGTAAGGAAGGGCTTTTCTCTCGTCATAACAGCTCTTATTGGCTCGACAAAAAGTATCTGGGTTTAGGACCTTCCGCACACTCATTCAACCAGATTAACAGGTGCTGGAATATAGCATCCATACCCAAGTTTATCGAAGGAATAAAAGCCGAAAAGCCGAATATTGAAGAGGAAATACTGGATACTCAAGCCCGATATAATGATTTCATCTTAACAGGTATGCGTACCATGTGGGGCATCAACATTTCGACTTTGAAAGATAAGTTTGGAGATAAGCTGCTCGAGTACTGCGAGGCCAATTTGAGAAAGCATCTCGAATCGGGAAATGTAATTCTCGCCGATAACCACTACAAAATAACACCACAAGGCATCTTTATTTCAGACAGTATCATGAGCGATCTCATGTATGTAGAATAAAAAAAACAATATAAAAAA
>NZ_CVRU01000179.1 GCF_001261715.1 Dysgonomonas sp. HGC4
GCCTTTAGTGATATTATTTAACACTATAAAAAGGCTTTTTAATGATTTGAAATTAACCTATCAAGCTATAAATAGGGCTAAAATAGCAAACAAAGCTAGTGTTATCATAATTAATATAATATCTATCAAAAGTATAATTGTAGCTTTTGTATGGGCAACCAGCCATTTTTCTTCATAGAAGCGGAGATGTGCTTTAAAGAAATAGAATATTGTATAGCAAAGTATAGCACTTGATATTATTGTAGATACACTCGTATGTAGATTGAGCCAGTCTAAAGCAGTCTCTATGATATTAAGTATTGTAATAATCAGAAGTAAAAAGGAGAAATAGTGTAGAGTGAAAATACCACTGTCGAAGTACAGAAACTTCTTTTTATTATGAAATAGCCACAACCAAAATGCAAAGAGGGGCATATATATAAATAATACTTTAGGCAAATTGTGCAGAATAAATTCGTTGATTCTATTTTGTTTATCTGGGTTTTTACTTTCGTTAGCTTTTAGTGCAAGTTTTACAGTATAATATTCTGTAAGGGGTATCTTGTTTATTTTTACGATAGAATCTAATTGAGTATTGTTATAGACGGGATAATTAGCTATTCTGCCAGTACCTCTTTCTGTGCTGGATATTGTGAATCCCGAATGATCCAAATCTATATCAAAGTCCATATCTACAGTCAAGTGCTGCTTATTGTCGGGGTTTTCGGGTAGAATATTGGGTATAAAGAATGCGATGAAGCTGATGAATATATATAGCTTTATAGGGTCAACATACGATTTGCGTTTTCCTGCCATATATTCTTTAGATAGGGTGGCTGGCGAAAAGAGTAAAAGTTTGGTGGTAGACCAAAGAGAGCTGTCGTAATGAAACAAGTCTGAGGCAAAATGCTTGAGCAGATAGATAAACGAATGTCTAACTTCGGTATTCTCTTGTCCACAATGCGAACAGAACTGTTCTCCTACAAATCTACCGCAATTCTGGCAGGTTTTATCTTCTCTTATTTTATGTTTACTCATTGGCTGTTGGAGTAGTTAAAGATGTTTAGTAAATATAAACAGGTTCTATTTTATATTTGAGATCAAAGATATATAAATGAGATGAATTTAGTTCTAAAAAGCGCTTTCTACGATCAGAAAGATTTTTAGAGGGAAGTATTTTTGATATAATAGTATAAAAAGCCTCTATTATGTTCTTAAGCTTCAATAAAAAGCTGTTATGCTCACCTTATTTTCTTACTTTTGCCGATTATCTATTTTTAAATACCACGAGAGCACATGTTTGAACGTTTATTCAAGAAAAAAGACATTAATGCAATTCTGCGGGAGGCAGAAGGTAAAAACGATGGATTGAGACGAAATCTATCAGCAGCAAATCTGGTAACATTGGGTATCGGAGCCATTGTAGGCACAGGTATATTTGTTATAACAGGAACGGCTGCCGCCAATTATGCAGGACCTGCTTTAACCATATCATTTCTGATCTCGGCACTTTGCTGTGTATTGGCAGGCTTATGCTATGCCGAATTTGCAGCTATGATACCCGTTGCAGGAAGTGTTTACTCGTATAGTTATAGTACTATGGGCGAGTTTTTAGCATGGTTTATCGGTTGGATTCTTATTCTTGAATATTTGTTTGCCTGTTCGAGTGTTGCCGTAGGATGGTCGGGTTATATGATGAGCCTCTGCGAAGGGTGGGGTATACATGTACCGTGGCATCTGGCATATGCTACCTTTGATCATACTTCCGAAGGATGGATAATGACGGGTAGCCTTTTTAATTTCCCTGCTGTATTTATAGTTGCCATCATAACCTCTTTGTTACTTGGTGGAATCAAACAATCGGCTCTTATCAATAATGTAATCGTAGTAATTAAAGTAGGTGTAATCCTTTTATTCATTGGGTTTGGTCTATCTCATATCGATCTTGGTAACTGGAGTCCTTATATTCCAGAGAATACGGGCGAATTTGGAAGCTTCGGCTGGAGTGGTATTCTCCGTGGGGCTGGCGTGGTTTTTTATGCTTATCTCGGCTTTGATGCCTTGTCTACGGCTGCTCAGGAAGCTAAGAATCCTCAAAAAGATATGCCTAAAGGAATACTTATTTCGTTACTCGTATGTGCAGTTCTGTATATCGGGGTAACGGCTGTTTTAACAGGTATTGTTAATTATAAAGAATTAGATGTTGCTGCTCCTATTGCTTTGGCTATCGATCGTACGGGTGAAAGTTTGGCGTGGTTGAGCCCGTTTGTAAAATTGGGTGCTATTGCGGGTTTAAGCTCCGTTATATTGGTTATGATGTTAGGGCAGTCTCGTATTTATTATGCTATATCGAAAGACGGGTTATTGCCTAAGTTCTTTTCGAAAGTTAACCTTAAACATGGCACACCTCAAAATGCAACTATATTTGCGAGTATTGTTACGGGGCTGTTTGCGGGTTTGTTTCCGTTGAATGTTCTGAGCGAATTGGTATCAATAGGTACTCTAATGGCATTTATGGTGGTGTGTATTTCTATTGTTGTATTGAGAAAAACTCAACCTGACCTGAAACGACCTTTCAGAACTCCATTTGTTCCTTTTGTACCCCTTTTGGGTGCTGCTATTTGTTTGATGCAGATGATTGCTCTACCTTTCAGTACATGGGTCAGGCTAATTATATGGACTTTGGTGGGTTTTGTAATCTACTTTGGTTACGGTATCAAACATAGCAAACTGAACAAGAAATAACTTTAAGAAACTAATATAAACTAAACAATTTTATCTACACTTATTATGAGTAAAAGTATATCGGGTCGTGTTGACGTGGTCGATTCTCTGCGTGGCTTTGCCATCTTTGGTATTTTATTGGTGCATTGCCTGGAGCATTATAATTTCTTTGTTTTTCCATCAGTTGATAATAACTTATTAAAGTTGTCGGATACTATTTTGGCGAGTTCGGTATCTTTTATTTATTCGGGTAAAGCATACGCCATATTTGCCTTGTTATTTGGCTTTAGCTTCTTTATACAAGACGATAATCAGACGAAGAGAGGAAACGATTTTCGCCCCCGTTTTTTATGGCGTTTAGTATTACTGGCCATGTGGGGCTTTATCAACTGTATGTTTTATACGGGCGATGTGTTGGTGTTGTTTTCTATTGTCGGCTTATTGCTGGCTGCTACTGCCCGCCTCTCTAATAAAATAGTATTTGGTATAGCTGTTGTTTTATTGTTGCAGCCTATGGAATGGATTGGTATTATTTGTGCGAATATAGATCCTGAATTTACGTTGAGTAAGAAAATGTTCGACGTGTATTATGAGCAAACCGTGCCTGTACTTACCGATGGAAACTTATTGGAAACAATGGTTATGGGTATAAAATCGGGATTCTTATTTAGCTTCTTGTGGTGGTTTGAAGAAGGGCGTATCTTTCAGGTTGGAGCATTATTCCTATTCGGAATGCTTATCGGACGTTGTCGCTTATTCTTAAATGAGCCTAAAAATATAAAGTTCTGGCGATATGCACTTATCATAGGTATTGTGTGTTATTTTCCATTGAAGGGCTTATCTGAAATATTACCCAAATTTATAGAGAGTAAAGCTATCATTCATCTATTGAGGGTGATTTTGAGTTGTTATACAAACTTCGCTTTCCTATGTTTTCTGGTTGGTCTGTTTGTTTTGTCCTATTATAAAACGAGTGTACACAAGTTACAGGCTAAATTTGCTCCTTACGGACGGATGAGTCTTTCTATGTATATCAGCCAATCTATATTGGGAGGCTTTGTATTTTACAGTTGGGGATTGGGAGCTTCGCATCTTTTATCGCCAACCGCTTCTATCGGTGGGGGGTTAGTTATTTTTGCCATTCAATATACATTTGCTTGCTGGTGGCTAAAATCTCACAAACAAGGGCCATTGGAATATGTTTGGAAGAAACTCACATGGATTGGTGCTAAACGCAGCTAAAATAAAATCTATAATAACCTTTTACTAATACTATGATGAATACTGAAACTTCGGGACGTGTCGATCTGGTTGATTCCCTCAGAGGGTTTGCCATTTTAGGCATTTTGCTTATGCATAGCATCGAGCATTTTAATTTCTATTTATATCCTACTATCGAAAACGAATGGTTGGCTTTGTCGGACACTATATTAAATAGCTCGTTGAGGTTTGCCCTTTCGGGTAAAGTTTATACAATATTTTCGTTGTTGTTTGGTTTCAGCTTTTTTATTCAAGATAACAATCAGTTGAAAAAGGGATACGATTTTCGTCCTCGCTTTCTGTGGCGTCTTGTGTTATTGGCCATATGGGGTTTTATCAATGTGATGTTTTATACGGGCGATGTGTTAGTGTTGTTTGCCTTTGTAGGACTTCTGTTATTGGCTACTGCTAGGCTATCTAATAAGGTGGTGTTGTGCATTGCTATGGTATTGTTATTACAACCTGTTGAATGGGTAAAGATCATATATACACTCCTGAATCCCGGTTTTGTATGGGGCGATTCTATCAGTTGGCAATATTATTTAGAGACTGCACCTGTACTAAAGGATGGTAATTTGTGGGAGACCATGAAGATGGGGTTAACGTCGGGCATCGGCTTTGGTTTCGGTTGGTGGATTGAGGATGGACGTGTATTTCAGATAGCAGGACTTTTTCTTATAGGTATGCTAATGGGGCGTCGTGGTATATTTTTAGATACGCCTCAGAATATCAGGTTTTGGAAACGGACTTTGGTTATAGGTGTGCTTTGTTATTTTCCTTTGGCAGGACTTCATACTATTTTGATGGGCTTCATCGAGAATAAAAATATACATCACTTTGCAGATATAATATTAACTTGTTACTCGTGTTTTGCCTTTTTTACTTTCCTTACCTCTTTGTTTGTACTGGCTTATTATAGAACCAATTTTCATAATTTGTTGACTAAATTGGCTCCTTATGGTAAGATGAGTTTAACCATGTACCTCAGTCAGTCTATATTAGGCGGCTTTGCCTTTCACAATTGGGGGCTGGGTTTATATACGCTATCTACTACAGTTACGGTAGGGATTGGGTTGCTTATTTTTGCCATTCAATACACGTTTGCTTGTTGGTGGTTAAAATCGCATAAGCAAGGACCTCTTGAGTACGTGTGGGGTAAACTAATGTGGATTGGATCGAAACGTTAAAATGGACGTGAAAATCTGCATAAAATGCCTTTATGTGTCTTTTTTTGTCTCTATTTAATGAAAAAAGAGCGAAAGAAGTTAAAAAAGTATTACTAACTGTAAATAAAAAAGTATCTTTGGTGGCTAAATTTATGACAACTAACATCTTTAACAAAAGCTCAAATCATTTAAAATGGTAAGTAAATCAAAATTCTTTTTGATCGGCATTCTTATTGCCGTTTCTTTCTCTTCGTGCTATACTACTAAGATTACAGTAGGTGATCTTTCTCCAAGACAACCAATGGTTAAAATCAATTCGGAATGGAATCACCATATACTATGGGGACTTGTTCCACTAGGAAATGCTAGTATGAGAGGTGATGATTATGTGGGTGATAGAACTAGGTATATGATTAAAACAAACCAATCTTTTGTGAATGGGCTTGTTAGCTCGTTAACTTTTGGAATTTATACTCCTACAACAACATCTTATTACATACCTATTGACGAATATGGCTACGATTATCGTGATCAAAGACCATCACAAAACCGTAGTTCTTACGAACGAGTAAGAAATGAAGAGCCTGTAAGAGGTAGTGAACAAGGACGTTATCTTGTAGAAGAGCCTGCTCCTGTACAAAGAGTTAACAGACAACAAGATACTCGTAATGACGAATATGCTCCTGCTCAACCTGTACAAAGAAATTCTCAATACAGCAAACCAGCAACAGCTCCACGTGAGTATCCAACGGAAGCTCCTGTGAGACAAGTTCAACCACAAGTACAAAAACAATACGAAGCTGCTGCTCCGGTAACTCCTGCAAGAGAAGTAAAACAAGCTCAGTCGGATTCGTACAAAGCAACTGTTTATTATAAAAATGGTGCAAGAATGGATGGTATAGTAACTCATCCTGCTGGTGATGAAAATAAAATAGAGCTTAAATTACCTAGCGGATTAGTAATCGAAAGCAAGGTAAGTGAAGTAGAAAAAATAGTGAAGAGATAATACTTCACTTCATCCATATAAAAAAATGTCCGAATATTTCTATTCGGGCACTTTTTGTTTTTATGATTAAGCTTCTGTTTGTCAGAAATATAATCTGTATTTTTTTTCTTTTTTTTGATTGAAAAATAAGAGTCAGAAAGATAATTTCGTATGTTTACAATGTATAGAAAGCAGGACGAGGTGCTTGTTTTAAGATTCATAAAATTGATTTAAGAATGGCTATTGTAACAATTGAACCTTGGGACGAACTTAAGCATGTGATAAGGCAATTTTGGTATACTAGTTTACAAAGTCCGAGTCATAATTCTGATACGTTCAGAATTTTGTCAGACGGAGCGCCGGGTATTATTTTTCAACATTGCAACGGTCGCTCATCTGTCTTGAGTGCAGATGGCTCTCCTCTACCCATATCGTTTGTTTATGGGCAGAGTACCAGTCCATGTATAAATCAGATTGCGGATGATTCTTTTATTTTTGGAGTCAATTTTCAGCCTACTGCTTTTAAAAGTCTGTTTTCGATAGATGCCTCAGAGCTTACCGATTCTATTCTTGATACGGAATATCTTTTTCCTCGACAATTTGAAGATCAATTACTCAATACTCCTGATCCAAAAGATGTTATTCAGTTATTTAGCGAACGTCTGTCTCAACAAATTGTGAAATATAAGCAGGATAAGGTTATTGACAGAAGCATTAGTTTGATAATGCAAAAGACAGCAGAAATTGACTCAGAGGTTTTATCTTCTTATTTTAATATTTCGAGAAGACAATTTCAGCGGAGATTCAAAGAGTATGCAGGAGTGAGTCCTGAGAATTATATACGAATTATTAAATTCCAGAAATCTATTCATTTACTGCAAAATAAGCAGTACGATAAGTTGAGTGATATTGGTTACAGGCTTAATTATGCCGATCAATCTCATTTCAGCAGGGAGTTTAAACTCTTTTCGGGCTATACCCCTAAAGAGTTTTTGAAGTCGATTACTACATCACAACCATTTCTTCAAAAGAGCAACTGTTCATTGATGCCCTTGCGTATAGTAAAGGACTTGTATGTCATTATTAGCAGAGTTTGGTCAATATACTATATTTTACTGATATGCTCTATGAGAAATGCTTTAAGAGGATCTAATGCTTCACTGTCGAGATTCCAAAAATTTGGATCTTCATAAAGATAATCGGCTACTTTATGCTTGTTCTTGGTTGGGTGTTTAAATGTATATTCTTGCTTCTCTGCTTTCTTTATAGAATCTACAAAAGCATACATTTTAGTTTTCTGTAAAGGGTTATTATATTTAGGTTTCTTGTCTTCACCCAAATGTCCGTTTATACAGTTTTGATACCCTTCAAAGCATTGTAGCAAGCATTTGTGTTCCGGATTTATTATTCTTTCTAGCAGTATTTCAAAATCGCCATTATCAGAATTATTGGGAAATAGAAATAGCTCAAAAGAAACACCATGAATCTCTTTTTGTTTTTTTAAATATTGTTGCTTTGCAACTAATCCCCCATGGCTTTTACTTATATCGTCAGTATCAAAGATAATTAGGTTAATTCCATCAGTATCGGTATTTCTGTTTAAGTCGTTTTCTATTTTATCTATTGTTGTATAACCGCCTGCTTTCTTAAATATGAATAGACTCTTATCTTTATTAGGAAATAAATAATATACATATCTTTCTATAAAGTCAATGTCGTTGCCTTCTGCAAATATTTGTATTTTCATCTGATTTCATTTTCCATATCAATAGCATACTGAAATTGATCAAAATTATATTGATACGATTTCAATACATCATTTTTTATTCGATTAAGGTTATAGCATACGGTCGAATTTTGTTGTTCAGAAAAACTCTTAGTTTCTAAAACATTTTTCAATGCCTGTAATGAATCTATATTATGAGAAGTAGCAAATATCTGAACATTGTATTTCTTGGCTGTTGATAATATCATTTTCCAAAGTGTATCCATCGATGAATAATGTAATCCATTGTCAATCTCGTCTATTAATAAAATACCATTCTCGCATTCGTAGATTGATATAATAATTGCGAGTAACCTGCGAATACCATCACCGAGAACTTCAAGGGGAAAAAGTCTATAGCCACCTAAATCGACCATAACTTTGTTGTCAATAGAAAATTCAATATTTTGTATATTTGGTTCTATTTGTTGCAATGCCTCAATAATATCTTGTTTGTCTTTTCCTATTATAATTGAGGCTAAAGTTTTAGATGAAAAAATCAAAGATGATTTGGTGTTAATATATTTGCTTTTAATAGACTCGTTATATTCTTTAGGCGTTTTTCCCACCAAAATTAAAGTTGCTTTTTTTCTATCTTTACTTTTTATTTTACTTTTATTATCTTCTGCTATACTTGCCTCATATTCATTGTTTTCAGTCTCGAATCTAAAAGTCAACTCTTTTATTTTAGGTTCGTTTTGGTTTACAAGAGGCTCTTGGGAAATGTCTGCTATTTCGATTTCTACTTTATCTGGGTTTTCAAACTTAGGAGAAATAAATAGCACTCTATCATCAGTACCTTCACTTTGTATTTGAACATCTTGATTTAGGTTCAAATTGTAAAAAAGAACAGAAATAACTTCTTGAAAGTTGTTAGTTACAAAATCTCTAAAAAAGTTAGTACGTATCGCGGAGTCTGGACGAGACATACTGGTTAATAAAAATATAGCATCTAAAACAGATGTCTTTCCACAATTATTCTTTCCTACAAAAAGATTTACTTGTTTGAGGTCTTCAATTTGGCATTCATTTATACCTCTAAAATGTTTTATTTCAATATTTTTAAAAGCCATTTTTTATATTTAAAATTTGCTGAGTAATATTGTTTATCTGTGTAATAGATAAATAATCATATAATCAGAATGTCCAAAAGAAATGGACATTACAAAGCTAATAAAAAATACAACTAAATATTATAGTCTTTTATTCTTTTTACCCTACCTTCGAAAATCGCTTATCGGTGTTCATCATCAATTTGTCTAATGATGCTGCAATATTACGGACGAAGGGTGTAGCATCGGGCAAAATTTTTATATAATCCGAATTAAACTCTATAATGTCATCTTCAGCAAAAGCTTTCAGATTATCTTCGTTATAATTGAGAGCATTCTTTATTTCTTCAACCGATACATTTAGAAGTGAAGCTAGGTCTGCCCAAACTATTTCGTAATTACACATCAATGAAGTGATTACTTCGCGGGTTATTTGCTCATCATTATTAAGTCTGTAACCTTTCAGTACAGGAAGTTCTCCTTTGTTTACCTGCTCTATGTATTTCTTCAAGTTTTTTGTATTCTGGCTGTATGCAGTAGTCAATTGGCTGATACCCGTTACACCAAAGGCATATACCTGCCCTGTGGTACGGCGTGTGCAATATCCTTGAAAGTTACGATGCAAGGCTTTTGTTTTTTGAGCGATATATAGTTCGTCATTCGGTTGTACGAAGTGATCGAGACCAACGGTCTTGTATTCTGCGTCGTTCAACAAATGTTTGGCTGTTTCGTATATTTTGTTCTTGTCCTGAGGTGTAGGCAAACCAAGTTTTTCGAGATTCATCATTGCAGGATTTACCCAAGGTACATGAGCATACGAAAAGGTAACCAATCTATCGGGTTGTATTTCTATTGCTTGTTTAATGGTGTCGGCAAAAGAGTCGGCAGTTTGCAAAGGCAATCCATAGATGAAGTCCATATTAACAGCAACACCTTTTGATTTTAGCAAACGTACAATGTCGGCAACAGGCATTTTAGAAGGTTTGCGGTTCGATGCCTTCAGTACATCTTCATTAAAATCTTGTATGCCAATGCTGATACGGTTGAAGCCTGCATCAATCAAATCGTTCCAATATGCCTCATCTAAATATCCGGGATGGCATTCTATGGCTATTTCGGGACGGTCTATGGTCTCGAATCCTTCGAGTAGCATCTTGTTTATTTCTTTCAACATGGCTACGGGCTGAGATGTTGGACTACCTCCACCGTAATGTATCTGTGATATTTTACGGTTATGATCGAGTAGGGGCAATACCATTTCTATCTCGCGTTTCAAAGCATCCATATAGGCGGCAACTACGGTTTTGTTTTCCAAAAGCATAGCGTTGCATCCGCAATAGTGACACATTTTATAGCAAAACGGTATATGAATGTAAAACGATATATGTTCGGGTTGTTGCGTGTTCGATGCCTCTATTGCCTCTCGGTAATCGGTAACGGCAAAACTGTCGTTAAAGAAATTAGCAGGCGGATAACTTGTATATCGGGGTACAGCAACGCTGTATTTATCTAATAATTCTTGTTTCATTTTTCTTTTCGTTTTTGAATGTTGCCAGAATGTACAACAATGAGACTACGGCTATACAACTTTCGAATAAAAACAGATTTGCATAACCATACATACCTGCAATTTTACCTGCTCCTGCTGCCATGAGCATTCCACTGAGGTGGGTAATAACGGTTTGCAGGGTGAAGTCTGTACCTTCATATCCTTCGCGTACGCAATACATAGCTGTGGTGTAAACTACAATTGTAGCCATACCATAACTACCCCATAGCATGGTGATTCCGAGGTGAAGAGTTGCCGTATTTACAGTGAACTGTGTAACCAGCAGATAGAAATATATAGTGGTTGCCAGTATGCAGATGGCGAATACGATACGTGGTATAAAGCATCCTATTTTGCGGACGATGAATCCTCCTGTAAGTGAGCCGACACAACCGATGGACGTTCCGATAACGCCCGACATTACGCCTATTTGTTTCATACTATACCCATAATCAACCAATAAAGGTTTTAGCATGGCAAGTGTTCCAATCAATCCTGCATAGTATAGAAACAAAAATAGTACTTGTTTCCAGATGCCTTTTTGTTTGAAAAAACCAAGTAGGTCATCAGGGTGGGGCGGAGCATATTTCTTTCTTTCGTGAGGTTCTTCTACTTGTGTCTTTTTGAAAAACATGAGGGGAATAAGTGCTACTACTACAAATATTGCCAAATAGGGTAGTAGTTGATTCCATCCCAGTTTGTGATAAAGTAAAAGTAGTACGCCTCCACCAATCATTGCTCCTGCAAAACTACCTACCGATTGCATACTGTTTACCATTCCTTTGTCCTTTTTACTGAACGAAAGTACCGCGAGAGCATCGGTCGCAATGTCCTGAGTGGCAGATGCTATAAAGGCAAAAATAATCAGAATAATGATGGTGTATATATTGGTCTCGAGATCGAGAAAGGAGATCGCCAGAATAATGACTGCATAAACCAGTTCTGATGAGAATATCCATCGTTTATAGTCCGTCAGAGTGTGACAACTTCTATCAATGGCTGGCGACCACAGAAATTTAAGAACCCAAGGTAACTTCAGAAACTGAAGCATCCCGATGGTTTCGAGCGAATAATCTTGCTGTCGCATCAATACCGGCAGAATGGTAGAAAAGAAGCTCATTGGTATGCTCTGAGCTATGTATAGGCTCAAAAACGTGAAGAGCTTACCCCCATTTTGCAGGTTCTTATTTATATTCATTTCAAAAGGTCAATTCTAGTGATCATTTCTAAGATTCACAAAAATACAAAATACAATCGGGCTTGCCAATCACTACATGTGGTGAAATGCTGCATTATATGAATTTGTGGGGACTAATTTAGAATTGTTTGCAGAAAAAAGGGGCAGCGTTGGTTTAATAATGGCTAATGAGTAAGTATTCAGCGCCTCCGATGTACAAACAGGGTAGAAGACTAAATACCCCCTCATCTGTCTACAACGAATGAGGGGGTAATATAAAGAGTTATTTTGCGGAAGTAAAAAACTATTTTGTATTAAATTAATTACTTCGAAAAGGTCTGAAGTCCTTAGAATTTCAGTCGAAAATCTACACCGCAAGTAAATGGCTTTCCTGCCTGTGCAAATGATTCTTTTGCTAGTGAATTATAGAAGTAATAGGAAACATACTCTTTACCTCCAATGTTTTTAGACCAGAAGTCGAAAGACACTTTGTTTTTCACAAACGATGCTCGTGCATTAAATATTCCGTAAAAAGGCTGCGAAGCCTTATTGTCTTCATTCCAATAGATTTTACCTAAAGCTGTATATTGTCCGTTGAGGATTACTTTATCTAACAGATCGCTTTTTAATCTGATAGTATAGTTGGCAGCCGTAGAAAAAGTATGTCGGGGAACCATAGGCAGAAAGTTGCCCGAATAGTCGATGTTTTCTTTCGTATTATATATGTATTCCTTGAATGAGGCATGTGTATATCCGTAAGTTATCTGGAAATTCAGATTTTCAAGAGGGTTTATCTGAGTAGTAACCTCTAGTCCTTTACTTGCCGATTTTCCTGCATTACGTAATATGTAACCTGTTCCGGTAGCTTGGTTTTGCGAAACTTGCTGATCTCTCCAATCAATATAAAAGAGGCTGATTTCTGCGTCGAGTAACTTATCAAAGTAGCTACCCTTTGTGCCTATTTCGTAATTCCAGCTCGTTTCCGATTTGTATGTACGATCTGTTTCACTTACTGCGGTTGTATTGAATCCACCTGTTTTGAAACCTTTTGAAGCTGAAAAATACACTATTTGATTGTTGCGGAAACTATATTGCAATGCCGCTTTGGGTGTCCATTGCGAATAGTTGTCCTTATCTCTTTTGTTGGTTGTCTCTACGACGGTATTATCCGGTTTGCGACTTTTGGCAACAGTATGCATTCTAGTTTCTTCCCAGTCGTATCTAAGTCCCAGTGTAAGCGATAATCCCTCTGTAAACAGATTGTTAATGATGGATTGGTGATACAGCGCTGCTCCTTTGGTGGGGTTGCTTGCATTTTGCAGGGTATGTGTATTTGTCGATCTGTTATCTACATCATTGTCTGTATTGTAGCTTTGATGAAAACCGAATGTTCCGAACTGCCATTGGTAATTGCTTTTCGTAGTCGATTTGATATTGATTTCTTGCGAATACATACGCTGTCTTTGATAGAAGTCTACAAAATACAAGTCTTTCTCTGTAAAGTCTTGATCTATGCGTTGCTTTCCGTCATAAAATTGAAATGAAGACATCGACCCTAATTTGAATTTTTCGGTAGCATACTCTACATTCAATCCGTTAGTAGACATATTACGTAGGTACGACGATGGTTCGTTGTAATTAACCTGCCCTACTGTATTGTTTTCTGCATTATATATACCGTATGGATATCCTCCCTGATCGGAATACTCGTAAGCTGAAACCAAGTGCATCGATAATTTAGGGGCAAGCTTCCAGCTGAGTCGCATACGACCGTTTGCTGCATCCATCGGATCGGCTTTATCTCCCGTATATTTATTTGTAAAGAATCCTCCTGTGTGAAATACGTTTCCAGAGAGTGAGTATCCGAAGGTATTGTTTATATTACCGTAGTGAGAAGCTCCCAAGTCGTAACTGTTATAGTTTCCTGCACCCAGATGTATGTTTGTTTCTTTGTATTTATAGGGCGATTTGGTGTAAACGTTTATAATACCCCCCATCGTATTTCGTCCGTAGATAGTTCCTTGCGGTCCGCGTAGAACTTCTACACGCTCAATATCAGTCATATCTATATCGAATGTCGATCGGTCGAAGTAGGGTACTCCATCTACATACAATCCTACCGAAGGTGCATTGATACGCGATCCTATACCTCTAATGTATGCGGGCGAAGTCATCTTCGAACCATAATCGGGTATAAATAGATTGGGTACAAAGGCATTGATTTCTTTTATATTGGTGATATTTCGTTCTTTGATAATCTGATCCGACAGCAGGGTTGCCGATATGGGCAATTGCGATAGATTGGTATTACTTTTGAAGGCTTCGATTACAACTTCTTCGCCTGTATAAGACATTACTATGGAATCTTTCGGTATTAAAATTTCTTCGGCGCTTAGATTACTGGTATTGCAGATATAAATTAGCAGCAACATAAGAATGCTGTATTTTTTCATTAATTATAATATTTTGAGTTAAAGGAACCGTTTTTTAGTTGTATGCAAAAGTATTAAAGACTTTGAGGCTAACCAATCACTAAATGTAGTGAAAATGATTTTAAGGTGTAAAACTCTCTTATTTTCTCGGAATATATGAGAGTTTTATTTGATTTTGGTAATAATTGATAGTAATAAAGTGGTTGCAGACGGCTTAAATAGCGAGGTTGTGAAAAAAACACAAAAAACACGATCTATTTATGCAACTTTCTATATTTTTTCCATCTAGTATATAGGAGAGAGAAAAAGTCTTTATTGCCGAGGACATATTATTAAGATATTAAGATTATATACAAACTTATGAAAACACGTTATTTCTTAGGATTGCTCTTAGCTGCTTTTGTTGTAAGTGCTTCTTCTTGCTTAGAGGGAGAACGTTCGATCGGTAAAATGAACGATTCCATAAAATTATCTACACGTAAAGCCGATTTTTCGGCATCTAACGATTCTATTATTATCACCACAAAAGGTACTTGGTGGTGGGTGAATGATATTTCGGTAAACGGAAATTATCTGGTATTCAATCCGGTTGAGACTGAAAAAGAAAATTTTGCAATCAATGGAGATTGGTTTTCTATTGAAAGATGCGATAATCAAAAACTGATTGTGCGAGTTTCTGAAAACAGATCGAGCAAAGACCGAAATATAAAAATCACATTAGAAGCAGGCGATTACTTTGATTATATTGATGTAAATCAATTGGGCAGATATTAAACCGTTTTAAAACTCTTCTGCCGAATTAAGAGATACCAATACCTTATCTATACGTGCGCCGTCCATATCTACTATTTCGAAAGTAAAATCATTCCATTCTATTATTTCTCCCGTTTGTGGAATATGTTGCAGTAAATCGAGAATAAGTCCACTTATCGTATTATAATCGTTTTGAGTATACAGATACTCTTTTTCGAAAAAGGTGAGAAAGTTATAAAACGGACATTGCCCGTCTACTAACCAGCCTCCGTCTTTTCGCTCAACAATATCGGGTTCTTCATGTATATCGGGAATGTTACCTACGAGTGCTTCCAGAATATCGGTCAATGTAACAATGCCTTGTATACTGCCAAACTCGTCGCAGATCAGTGCATATTGTACATGGTTGGTTTTCATCTGTTCCAGAGCAGTATATACACCTATATTTTCGGGAAAGTAATGGCAGGGTCTTGTAACACTTTCAATGTTAAAGTCTTCTTTCTCTATTTTACCGAACAGATCTTTTAAATATACGACGCCTATAATATTATCGAGGTCTTTGTGTGCAACGGGATATACATCGAACGGTTTTTCCTGTAAAAATTTATATATCTCAGCGGTAGACATTTTGGTATCTATCCATACTATATCGCTGTGGTGAGTCATAATCGATTCGAGATCGCGATCGCCTAACGAAAAAACACGTTCTACAATATCCTGCTCTACTTTGTCTACCACTCCGTCTTTGGTTCCTTCTTGTATGATAGATCTTATTTCCTCTTCGGTAACTTTATTTCCTCTCACATTCAGATTCATAGCTCTTACTACTAGTGAGGTGCTTTTTGATAATAACCAAACAAAAGGCGTTGCTGCTACCGATAATAGATACATCGGGCGGGCTACGGCTTGTGCTATGCGCTCGGATATGCTTAAGCCTATTCTTTTAGGAACTAACTCCCCGAAGATTAGAGTGAGATAGGTTACGAATAATACAATGAAAATTTGTGAAATATGTGGAATATATGGTCCTGATATGCCCCATTTGTTGAGTAGCATAACCATGTCTTTAGCCAGCACATCGCCCGAATAAATACCTGTAACTATACCAACAAGTGTGATACCTATTTGTACGGTCGATAAAAATTTGTCGGGTTCGTTGGCAAGTTTCAATGCGGCGGCAGCTTTTGGGTTACCTAGTTTAGCATCGCTGTTGAGTTTCGACTTTCGTGCTGAAATTATGGCTATTTCGGACATCGAAAATAACCCGTTTATAAGTATTAGAACAACAATAATAAGAATATCCATTTTTATGACTTAATTATATAGGCTATCATATCCCCTTTGAGTATAACGTCTGAGGAATGATAGTGTTGTAAAAATAGTCTTTTTATCTTGATTTTTTGAAGTGCTATTTGTCCTAATTTGCCGATTCTTGATCATTTAGGTTTAAAAAGCAGGTAGGAAAATCTATAATAAGTCTCAATTTTGGGTCTGTTAAAATAAAAAATAAATAAAATAAAAGAGATATTCAGCACTTCTGATGATGAGTGAAACGAAAAGATTCGTTTAGTGGTGAGATATGTAAGTGTATCTTGATATTAAACAGAGGTATACGGTCTTGTTTGTCTTGATTTTTTAGTCTAAAATAATTGAGGAGGAATTAAACCAGCTTATCAATAATATCTTAGTCTTTTTAACGAAAAAGGAGTTTTTGCATCCTATAATCAAAATTATTCTTTATATTTGCCTCTGTAAAATAACTCTTTACATAAGCAATGACTATAAATTTAACACACATGTCTCTTTGTAATAATTTAAATTTTAACGGTTTAGGTTTGGCTATGTGC
>NZ_CVRU01000180.1 GCF_001261715.1 Dysgonomonas sp. HGC4
AATTCTACGAGCTTGGCGCATTTGGCGGCGTCTGAGGCGTTGCCGGTTCGATAGAATTCGGTGTTATATCCGATCATAAAGATGTCGACTTTGGAGACGCCGTTGGTGCCTTTGAGCAGGGATTCTAATTTGGTGTCTGACATATTCTGCCAGGTGACGGTTTCCAGGGCTATGATGTCTCGGTCATCGTCTGTCCAGCTATTGGGGCTGGTGGGGATGAAGTTGGAGAAGGGGGAGGTGGAGACGTTATTGAAGCCTTGGAATTTCATGATGGACCACTGGTTGTAACCGAAGTTATTTTTGTCGGTCAGCAGGGTATTTATGTTGTTTGGGGGGGTACGGTTGTCTACGATTCCGGCATTGTATGAGTAAAGGGGGCCTGTGGTGTTGCCTAATGTCATCAGCCGTTTACGGGGGATGAGGATGCGGATGGTGGCGGTACAGGAGGCTGTGGAGCTTTCGCTGTTGGAGGTGATTGTTACGATTTTATCGGCTAAACCTCGGGGGACGCCGGTTCCTTCTAGGTATACGACTTGGGTGGAGGCGCTAAGGACGGCTTCGCCTTTGAAGCTGATGCCGTCTATGGTGTTGGTTTCCAACATGGCTATGGCGCCATAGGAGCTGGAGGGGATATTGGTGATGGTGACTGCTAAGCGGTGTGATTGGCCGTTATAGGGGTTGGGGATGTTACTGAGGGCTTGGTCTTCGAAATACATGCCTTCGACGATTGTGGCTGCGCAGCTCATTGTAAATTTGGGACGGGCGGCGGTGGAACGGACGTTTACTTTGAAGCTACAATCGCCGCCGCCGCCATTGGAGGTTAGGGTGAATTGGTCGGGGGTGTCATCACTGGGGCTGATTAGGTCCGTGCCTTGGGTGTGACGTATGGGTTGGCCTATGCCGGGAACGGTTAGGGTGATGATGCCGGTGGTAAAGAAGGTGCCGGTGGTTTCGTAAAAATAGCCGTTGTCGGGATCGGAGGTGGCGGAGATGCTGTAGGAGCCGATACGGGTGATATTGAGGGTTACTCGCAAATAGTTGGAGGGGGTGAGGGCTACGCCATCGCCGTATTGTCCCATGACTTTGACGGAGTCGCAGATCATGTCGAAGTGGGCTTTGCCCATCTTACCGCAGAGGCTTTGCCATTCTTGGTTGGTTTTGGAGTAATAGTTATAGCAGTCTTCGTCGATGTTATAGATCATGAGACTGTTGGCGGTGGTGATATTGGAGACGTCGATCTGGTCTCGCTGAAGTTCGCTCATGCGAGGGATCATTATGCCTTTGGGAATGGTGTCGGTGC
>NZ_CVRU01000181.1 GCF_001261715.1 Dysgonomonas sp. HGC4
TATAATACTAAAAGCGGTTCAGACCAATCAACATGTAATATATTAAATATCATACATTTGAAGAAACAACTTTAAAATATTAATTTTCAAGGCATTTAAAGCTCAAACAGTATATCTCTTTCTATTCAAAAAATTTAGTTTTCACAAAAAAATCAGTGATTAGTAACAACCACTGATTTATATGAATAAAAAAGGCTAAAACCCTTATTTACTTTTCGATTCTATAAGATAAAGCTCCCGATGGACATGCATCTACCTGAGCCATCAATTGTTCTGTAGTGGCATTCTCTATCTTTAACCAAGGTCTTTCTTGCGGATTATATACCATTGGCAGCATTTTCACACAGATACCTGCATGCTGACAAAGAGAAGGTTGCCAGAAAATGGTTAATTCGCCATTCGAATATTCTATTTTTTTATTAATATCCATCATATCGTTCTTATTTAAAGTAAACAAACGTATTTGATTCTATTTAATATCATAAGGGCAGACCTTTCCGTCTGTCCAATGTGGATGAGAAGTTTACGCCTACAAAAAATTATATTCTTAAATATTAATTCCCCTCATCACAATACGTCTCCAATCGGGGTGTTTTTGAATGTAGCCAGCCACAAACGGGCATAAGGGCACTAAGCGAAGTTCTTGTAATTCTATATTTTGAAGTACTTTTTCGATCAATTGCGAACCGATTCCCCTTCCTTCGAGAACAACGGGTACTTCGGTATGAGTGAGGTATATCTCGCCATTCTTCGATTTTATGTATTCTATTTTCGCAATCTCGTCACCGATTCGAAACTCATACCTATTTTCGGGGCTATTGTCTATCAACTCATAATTTTCTTTCTCCATAATAGTGTTTTTTAGTCAATAAAAGTATCAGCCCATTCATTTTACACAGAGGCGATACTGTGATCTTTTATTTATCAAACGTTTAAAATCAAGGTTTTGTTTTAAATAAAACTCTTTATTCTTCATTTATTAATATTTATTACCTCTACACTAAAAATGTTTATCTTTGGCGCTCATTCAATATGCAGGTAATGTAATGAGGAATACTATTTCCCCAATGAAAACTCTAATTAGTAATTTTTCTGCCCGATTCATTAGTTTCTTACTTTTGATTGGTTTGTATCAAAGCGCATCTATTGCACAGATAGATAGCCTGTACATTGTTCCTTTCGAGCAGAAATTCTCTATACAAACGTCTGTTTCAAGTAAGTTTCTTGGCCTATCGCAGGAATACGAGGCCAAATCGATGCGCAATTTTTCTTTGGTACCCAATACTCCCGTGAATATAGGACTAGGCTTTACCTGGAAAAACTTAAGTATGAGCGGATCTTACGGCTTTCAGTTTTTGAGAGATAAGAGTAAAGGCAGAACTAAATCGTTCGATTTTCAATACCATTACTATGCCCGAAAATTTGTAATTGATCTCTTTCTGCAAAACTATCGGGGTTATAATAAAGTATATGAAGACGATGAAGAAAATTATATCAGAGCTTCCGATGTACAAATAACTCAATACGGTGCACATGGGATGTATGTATTCAACAACAAAAAATTCTCATACAAAGCAGCTTATAACCTCAGCGAAAAACAAATAAAATCGGCAGGAGGTTTCCTTTTAGGAGGTAGTGTCTTCCAGAGCCGAATCCGCTCCGACAGTACTTTGACTGCTGTTTTGCCTAATAACCAAAAACAGTTCGACAATTTTCAAGTTGGCGTTAGTGGCGGCTATGGCTATACGTGGGTCATCAAGAAGCACTATTTTGTTGCAGGCTCTATGACGGTGGGTGTAAATGTGGGTGCTGAAAGAATAGATCGCTTCGGAAAACAAAAACTAGAAGTATATCCCAATTTATTTCCGAGAGCATCTGCGGGATACCATGCACACGACTGGTCTATTGGAGTATCGGTTCTGGCAAACAGGATATCGGTACAAATGTCGGAAGAGGCAAGCACAATGCTCACCTCGGGAACTCTACAATTGACTTTCGTCAAACGATTCAACAGCCATCCTAAAATATTAAATATACTACCTAAAAACATTATCAAATAACTCAATCTTTCATAAAATGAAAACTCATTACCTTATATTTATCACTCTATTTCTATTGGCTGTAACAAGTTGTAACAACAAACAAAAAGAAAGCAACACAGTTGAGCCAGAAACCGAAATGGCAGAACCTAAAGGCAATATAAGTAGTATCTCCGTTCTGTATTACAATTACATCGTAGAAGCAGAATCAGCCGTTAATCCCAATGATATTCAATTAAATATACCACAGTTCGATAAAGATCGTAAAGGGGTATTAGATGCCACCATAAACGACTCTATAAGAATAAGTAAGCTAAAGAGCAGAATAGATTCGCTACACGCTGCACCTCAGCCATCGCCCATAGATGCCCGACTGGTGGCAATAATCAATTATGAGAATGGAACGCAAGATCAGCTATGCGTTGGAGGAAAGTATGTAAATAAAATCTTCTTAAACGGTGTTGAGCAACAAACCGATAATCAATTGCTATTTCTTCTGAAAAATTACATCGGCTTTTATCCATGGATGATTGGTGACGATATGTATGCCATGCAAGAGTTGCAGGATGCATCTTTTCCTAAAAGTCCATTTATTTCGACACCCTATTACGAGGCTTATCAAACAGCACTCAACAACAGATAATTGTCAAAAGACATAAAAAAAAAGAAAAGGCAATCTTTATACAAGACTACCCCTCTCCCAATTTAGATATATTAGTTAGGTCGGTATTTAAATCTCAATAGAAAGATCGGCTATTGTTGCTTCGGGAGCATTCTTTTTTACCGATTCTATTCCTTTTTCTCTACCTGCCTCACTTTCGTACATTTGACTGGAGCCAATAATCTGTCCGTTTGTCGCTTTCAGATTAAAATAATATTTTTTATTGGCAGCCTCTTTTCTATCATAATGAGCATCCTCTGTTGCATTTTTCTTTACAGAGTCAATACCATTCTGGCAATTTGCTTTTGTTGTATATCCTTCGCTCGTTAAAACCACTTGTCCGTTACCAGCCTTAAGATTAAACTGGAACTCTCCGTTCTTTCTCTTTACTATCTCAAACTTTCCCATATCTATTGGTCGCTTTTATATTTATATTAGTATTATGGTTCTTATGTAGGTTAAACACCCATCTCTTAATTTATGTTCATTGCATTAACATAGTACCCATTTTCATTCTCTACAGAAAGGAAAAATTGATTGATATTTGATTTATTACTATTCTTGAGAAAATAAAATTATTCAGACCATGAACAGAGCCTTACATCTAACTATTTTATACCTTTAAAAGAAAAATAAATAAGAAGTATGAAAATAAGGAAATCGCAAATACAGCAAGCCGATCTTATCTATAAATACCTGCCAGCCAATTACACCGAATGTCTTCAATGTAACTTTAGCAGCCAGAAAAAAGTATCTGCCGACGATATTATGGTGGCATTTTGGACAGTTCCTCCTAAATGGGTAGACAACCTTTTCGATCTGCGCGATCTATTGGTGAAACCTTTCGGCATACAAGGAGGGAACAAGGGCAGCCGACACGAACTGGAGAAGAGCATACGAACAGGAGGTACTCACAAATTTATGAGCATAGCCGACAAATCGGACGAAGAAACCATATTGTGTGCCAACGATAAGCATTTGGTTATGTATCTATCTATTAAAGTAAAAGAACTTAACGAGAGAGATAAAGATGTTACTGTATCTACTCTGGTTAAGTTCCATAATTTATTAGGAAGGGCGTATTTCTCAATTATATATCCGTTTCATTGCATCATCGTACGAAGTATGCTGAAATCGGTTCTAAAGAAATTCGAGAATCAACCCTAACCTTATTTCGGGTCATCAATATAATCTCGTTTAAACATATCGAAGCACAGAAGGAATAACGATAGCAACAAGGGTCCGAATATCACACCCCAGAAGCCAAACAGAGATAATCCGAGTATCACCCCGAAAATGGTCACCATAGGATGCGTATCGGCAAGTTTCTTCTGTAAAAGAAAACGTACTAGATTATCTACATTCGAGATTACAACCAGTGCATAAATAGCAAGACCAATTCCACCCGCCCAATCTCCCGTCAAAGCGAGGTAGGCTGCCAATGGAAACCATATTAAAGCAGTACCTATAAGTGGTAGTATGGTAGCGAAACAAGTAAGGAAGCCAAAAATAACGGGATCGGGTGTTCCAAAAATCAAGTAACCGATCATCGCTATAAAACCTTGTATCAAAGCCAAAAGTGGAATACCAATAGCATTGGAAGTAACCATTACTTTGGCTGATTTTATCACGTCCTTTTTATTCTTATTCCTGAAAGGCAATATATCATATACATACGATTCCATACGCTTACCGCCCAACAGCATGAAATACAACACAAACAGAAGTACAAACGAATTGATAAGGAAAGAACTTACCTGACCTACTAACATCTGTACAATACCTGTAATATTAGAAGTAATCATAGTCAGATTCTCACCACTCAGTAGATCGTAACCCGTTTTTTGCTGAATAAGATCTATCAGGTGCTGAATGGTTTTGATGAGTACACTAGGCTCTAGATTAACTGATTGCAATCGGTTTACAAGAAGCCATATAACAAAAAAAGCAGGCACCAGAAAGATCAAGGATACCTCGACCAAAATAATGGTTGCCGCAATACTTCTACGCATTTTTTTTGTTTCCGACAGAAACGACATTTGCCTGCGTACAAGCACATATACAGTACAAGCCCCCAAAACTCCGCTTAAAAAAGGCAGAGTTTCCTTAAATACTATTCCACCCAAGATGATGATGATAATCAACAACGAGTATTTCCAATATTGCTCTTTAAAGTCGCTCATGCTACTAATTAATAAATTATGTGATATATTTTGTTCATCTCAATTCAGTAGAATAGTTACTATAGCTTATTTAATCAAAAGATTTCTAAAGATTATCGTAACCACTACGAATAAACATATCAAAGGCACTAATCGTTCATCAGTTTCTGAAATTCATCAATATATTGTCCGATATGAGCGCCATCCACCAATGCGTGATGCACATGAATAGACACTGGCATAGATAGTTTACCATCAACCTCCGTCATTTTGCCAAATGATATTTTAGGACAACTATCTTCTCTCGAAAAATTACGGGCATGCGATAGCGATGTAAAGTTAATCCAAGGCACAGCCGAATAATGAATGGCATTCACTGCTGCACAAAAATCCATAGAAGTGCTATTTCGCACCTCATCTACCACCTTAGAAGCCTCAGCAACAAAAAGGTTGTAATCTTCGTGAAATTCCATGTGGCTGAATCCGAATGTACCGTTAGGCCGATCGATCGTAGCCTCAGGGTCAACCTTATCATACAGATAGACATCGTTTCCCTCTATACGATAGCGAAGAGCTTCTACGCTATTGACGGCGCATGTAGATTTGTGCAGATAGTAAAGGAAGAAAGAAGTTTTAAGCTCCTTTGCCTTTCGGTACGCCTTTGTACAATCTATATTAACACAAACACCGTAAAACGGCTCATCAAAATTCTTGAAAAATAAGTAATGGCCTTTTCTAACCCAATTTTCTATATCCAGTTTCTGTTTCATCGTATCAAGTATGGTAATATTTCGGTTATCTTATCTATTCGCACCAAGTTGGGATGTATCACCTTATCCTCCAATTTTTCGTGTGCCCATGTACTGTGAAAAGGTACATAAGCCGCATATCCGTCTAATTCTAAAACGGGTACAATATCCGATTTCAGGGAGTTACCTATCATCAGGAAGTTTTCGGGTTTACAATCCAGATTCTTGAATAGTTTGCGGTAATCTTTCCGTTGCTTATCGCTCATTATTTCAATATGATGAAAATAATGTTCTAAGCCCGAAGCACTAAGTTTTCGCTCCTGATCCAACAGATCGCCCTTAGTAACTACTACCAGTCTGTACCTTCCACTAAGCATCTTCATAACCTCATCCACACCATCGAGTAGTTCGATTGGCTTCAACAATATTTCTTTACCTAAATCTAATATTTGCTGAATAACCTCCGGCTTGATTTTGTAATCCGATATTTTGAGAGCAGCCTCTACCATCGATAGGGTAAAGGCTTTTACTCCAAAGCCATAGATTGGCATGTTATTTATTTCTATCTTAAGCAGTTCTTCCGAAATTTGCTCATACGGCAAATGCTCTTCCAGAAGTTCACGAAAAC
This sequence comes from Dysgonomonas sp. HGC4, assembly GCF_001261715.1. Classification (GTDB taxonomy): domain Bacteria; phylum Bacteroidota; class Bacteroidia; order Bacteroidales; family Dysgonomonadaceae; genus Dysgonomonas_A. Next base: position 6,240 of record NZ_CVRU01000181.1, read on the forward strand.
GATACTCCGTTTCGTCAAAATAAGTTTGATTTACCCAAAGGGTATCATCCGCATCAAATGCGATAGTATCAATATGTTTCATTCTATATTCGTTCGTCGATGATGCTTTATCATCGAGAGTTATCAATTAATATTCAACCAAACAAATACACCTATAAAGATAAAGAAGATAACCAGTCCGTACCAAAAACAACCATCGTTGCCTTTTTTATCGCCACTTCCATCTCGCGATGGTGTCAGCAAGTCACCTAATATATCTCCCAAGAACTCTAATAAGCCCATTCAATACAAGTTAGTTGTTATACATACAAATATAGAAACTTTAGAAAAGATATCCGATAAGCCAAACCTAAAAAGGTCTAAGACCTTGCTTATTGCTTCTGATAGAAACGCACCCAATCGATTTTCATATCAACGGGCAAGTCTTTAGGGTCTACACCCCCTACCCAACTTCCGCCAAGCTGCATATCAATCAGCAAGAAGAAATCATCATCAAACGGATATTGACCTTCTTTGTCTGTCTCAATACGAGGATAGGCAAAAGTGCGGCTATCGTTCACAAAAAACACCAGACTATCAGCATTTATTTCAAGCGCATATATATTGTAGTCGTTTCTGTTCAGTAAGTTTGTGCCTCCATTTACAGGATTGTCTTTTATTTCGAGATCATACGTATAATGAGTATGTATTGTTTGATAAACAATACTGTCAAAATTGAGATGTTCCATTATATCTATTTCGCCACCCATAGGCCATCCTTCATTCTGAGACAGCATCCATATAGCAGGCCATGCTCCTGTGGCTTCGCCCAGCTTAGCTCTAATCTCTATACGACCGTTTTTGAAACTTACTTTGTCCTTTGTCCAAACACCACCCGTTAAAAAAGGTACTGTATCCGATTGAAGATCGTTATTCACGATACCTTTCAAGACCAAATTACCATCCTTCATTTCATAACACGAGTCGGAAAAACTCATATAGTTCTGCCAATCGGCTGTACCTCTCGGTATACGGCTCCAACGCGAAGTATCGAGCGTAGTTCCGTCAAAATTTTCTTCCCACACCAATTGCCAGCCTTCCTTTTTGGGAGCAGTGCAATACGTTGTGGAAAACAAGATACATGCTAGTACGGAAAAAATTAATAAAGACTTTTTCATAGTATTCGATTTTAAATAAAAAATATTCAAGGTTTTAACAAAGATATAATTTTTAATAAAGAATACCTATACAAACAGCAAAAGAGCATCCTAAGACGCTCTTTTATAGTATATGTAATATTTCCGGATCGGTTTATTGAAGCACTTTCAACACACCTGCACCTTTTATATTGTTCTTGGTTATTTGAGGATTTCCTTTGTAAGCAATTGTACCTTTTCCTTTTATTTCGGCACTCAATTTGTCTAAAACATTGATTTCGATATTGCCACTGCCTCTTATTATCGATTCCATTTCGTTAACCGCCAAATCTGATGCTTTGACATCTCCACTTCCCGAAATATCGATCTTTGCTTTATGAACCTGTCCCGACATATCCATGTTGCCTGCACCTCTCAATTGAAATTCGGCTTTATCATAAACCAGATTATCTGCTTTAAAATTGCCCGTACCTTTCATTTCGATTTTAAGCTCATCGCCTGCAACTGCTCCTTGAAGAGTAATATTAGATGCTCCCTTGCTCTCCACATATTTCAAGCTGGGCGAATTGGTATATATCACAAATCGGCTTGGGTTAATGCTTTCTTTAGCCTTTACGGTAAGCGAGCGACCTTTTACCTTCACATCTATAAGCGGAATAATATTATCATCGGCTTCTATACGTAAATATGCCGCCTCATCGGGTTTTGCATTATATACGATATCGATGGCTCCCTCTACTTTTATTTCGCTGTAAATTTCGATCGGCACTTCGTGACTTATTACGTTACCATCGCCCTGAACGGGTTTACCTTTACATGATGCTAATGCCAAAACAGCTATGCAACAGATGTAAGTAAGTGCATGTATTGATTTTTTCATACGCTATATATATTTTATTTTTTCACTTCCAGGCTTCTGCCTGCATGTACATAACTCATATCACCCATCGATTGTACGTCGAATTTTCCGTCACGATAAGTAACTTTACATACAGCAGCATTCTCGAGATGCCCTTTCAGTAATTCTTTGCCTCCTAAACTCTGCAACATACAAATAATACTCATACCATGAGCTATTACAAGCACATTTTTATCTTTACCATCAGCAGTTTCTTTAGCAGCAACTTCGCGCAAAGCCGACTGAGAACGTGTTTCTACTTGTTCGAAAGTTTCGGCAAGTCCCATATGATCTAGTTTGCTTATCACATCAAGAGCCTCTTTGTTAGATATTTTTCCGTGAAATACATCACGATACATATCTTCCATTTTCACATATTGAAGAAAGAGGGCAACATTACCCCACATCTTTGTATTAAAATCGGACTCGAAACTACCGAAGCATGCTTCACGAAATCCGTAAACTTCATTTATAGGTAAATCCGTTTGTCCTTGTTGACTCAACACTACCTCTGCAGTTTGACGGGTACGGCGCAAATCGCTCGAATAAACGGCATCCAAACGAATATCGCGCAAGCCTGCACCCAAGAACTGAGCCACCTCTATTCCTTCGGGCGTAAGAGGCGAATCGCACCATCCTTGTACACGATCGAGCGTATTTAGTAATGTTTTACCATGTCGGGCAATATAGAATGTAATTGTAGAACTCATAATCAATATATAATTTAAAAAGAATAGCTCTCTCTTTGAGATTTGAAACTTTGAATAACAAGGCACAAAGGTAACGCTTTTTGTCGGGCACGAAAAGAACAAATTAAATAAACAACCATATCTTTACTTATACTTATCTTTATCGTAAAGTTATCCGTATTCATATAAAACGGTATAAAAATACAGAAGAGCAATAAGTTTTATAATAGACAAACATCTAATTAATAAAACACTTTCTTATATTAGCATCGAAAAAATGGTGAATGGGATAATACCTCATTTGCCCGACTCAAAACAAACAGTTGTCGTTATAAAAACAGTAAACAGCATCTTATAAAATGGGAAAGAAAGTATTCGGCATTGTTACTTCAATAGCAATGGTACTAAGCCTTACGGTAGCAGTACTCGGCATTATAGGCATTACAATGACGGGAGTTTATCCCGGAGTTATCATATTATCGTTAATTGCTCTGATACCAATTGCTTCTAAGTTTTATGCTAAAAAGATCACAAGTAAACCTCTTGGTTTTCAGAAGAATTACTACATAGCGCTCACAATTCTAAATTTGCTATCAATTCTAGTTGTCTTATGGATGACATTTGTAATTGTACATGACCGTATTCTTCAGGACTGTTGATGTTTCTGAAATCGTCGGGACTAATTTAAAATAGAAAAAGAGAAATGAAATTTTCGCATATACATCACGTAGCCATTATCTGCTCAGACTACCCACAGTCTAAGGACTTTTACACACGTATTCTGGGATTCGAAATCATTCACGAAACGTATCGTGCCGACCGCCAATCATACAAACTAGATTTGAGGATAGACAACAATTCGCAAATCGAATTATTCTCATTTCCCGATGCCCCCAAACGTCCCTCCTATCCCGAAGCACAAGGCTTGAGGCATCTCGCATTCAGTGTCGATCATATAGAAAAAGCCATTGATCACCTCAACAGCTTTAACATAGAAACCGAACCTATCCGCACTGACGAAATTACGGGCAAACGGTTTACATTCTTTTCCGACCCCGATGGTTTACCTCTCGAATTGTACGAAATATAATTCCAAACAATTAGAGATTTTACAGTAAGAGAAGATTAAAGTTTCCAGTAAATCATCGTAGTCTTAGCTATATTCTGACCAGGAGCCGCTTTCAGCGTCCAACTCCTTTTACTATAATCAATAGGGCCAGTATCCACACCATATTTAGAGAGTTTAAACGTAATAGCATCTCCAACATTGACAGAGGCTCCTAATGTTACAGAATAAGATATGGGCTGTTTATTAATAAATGCCGGAGTATTCATTTCCGCAAAGTCAATTAGTACATCATTCACATACAACCAAATATAAAATATACCTCTAACTGCTTCGGGACTATCGTTACTTGTAGAACCATACAATCTGAAAGAAAAAGCATACGAACCCGATTCATATATATTAATACTGCCAAAATCCATATCTTCGGCACCTACCTGAGTCGAAGAGTTCAGATTGAGTCGTGTTGTAACATCACTCTGTAAATCTTTAAGAGTGAGGCTTTCGCCCAACGACGAAATTAATATTAAATGCCATTCTCCTCCTTCAAAATAATACAAACCGGGAACAACCCGATTATTCATACTTCCACCTGAAACTGTATTATATACAAACATTCCATCTATCGGATTGGGCACCGTAGCCAGATCATTTGTACCACTCAGCGCAACATTGTTTGTCATAAAAGCCTTATCATTAGCACCCAACTCTAATTGAGTACGCGTATCAGAGGCAGGTAATACACCTATGCCCACATTTGCTTGTCCTTCATTATCGAGCCTTACCAAAAAGTCGTCCTGGTTTTGCACAAGGCTTGGAACGCCTGTTATCGAGTTATTACCCGAAGCATCAATATGAAAAAGAGATTGTGGATTCTCCGTATTAATACCAATCTGAGCATTTATTTCTAACTCACAAAACGCTAAAAAACATATAATTAATCTCAATTTATTCATCTCTATTCATTTACTATACAATTATATTTTCCAATATATTAATGAGGTTTTCGCAGCCTTTTGCGGTGCAGAGTATAACACCCATTGGAGGTTAGCCCTATAACCTAATTTAAATATTATTTTATCTCCCACATTAGCACTACAGCCCAGCGTTACGGTATACGTCATAGCATTAGAACCCGCAGCACCAATACCAACACCGGAGGGATAGGTGGGAACATTTATCCGAACATAGCTTTCTACCGTTTCGGCAGAAGTAATGCCATCTTTACGGATCAAATAAATATAAAAATCTGTTTTTTCCATTTCTGAAGAAGCCGCCAAATACAATACACGCCCATAGAGCCGTAACGAAAATGCAAAGCCTCCTGTTCTATCAATCACAATATCATTTCCAAAATTGAGAGGTAATGCTCCCGCAGGTGGTAAAGTAGGATCAGAGGTTATCAAAGTAGACTCCAGATTTTCCTCTAAATCGCGCATACTAAGAGTCATACCATTATAATCTTTCGTTTCGATACGAAACCAAGCCTGTCCATTAAAATAATATAGCCCCGGAACCACATTATCGGGATAAGCTCCAGCGGTAGCCGTATTAAGAACCATCATTCCTTCCGTAGGATTAAGTACCGTTGTTTTATCTAAAACCGAAGTCAAAGCAACTCTGTTATACACAAATGCTCTGTTAGGAGCACCCAATTCGAGTTGAGTGTTATTCAAAGCCGAGGGTATTGTACCTATACCCACATTTACACCGCCCTTGTCATCCGATTTAACAACAAAGTCATCAAGCTGTTGAAGTGCCGAAGGTGTACCCGTTGATGGGTTATTGCCTTGCCCGTCAATATAAAATATAGATAAGGGGGTTTTAGAATTTATTCCGACCTGAGCAGGCAAAAATGCACAGCCCATAAGAGTGCAGATAAAATACGTTGTTAGTTTTCGTGTTATTAGTTTATTCATTTTTTGATCATACTTAGTGAAATAAAAGTATTTAACGGTATACTACCGATTTACAACAGCTTATATCTATTATACTTCTCAATACAATAAAAAATTTACAACAGCTATAATTTCCAATACATAAGAGTAGTCATATCCTTAGCTAAAGTCCATACACGTGGTATAGTTCCTCCATGCCCTACCCTAATCTGAATATTATCGCCCACTTTGGCTATACACCCCAATGTTATCGAAGTAGTTACATTTTCGCCGGTAGCATATACAGGCAAAGTTATTTCGGCATAGTCGGCTACTGTATACGCAGCATCATTAAACCGCTTACGCATAATATAAAGATGGTAGGTTGCCCCCATCAAAAACTGAGTATGGGTATCTGTAGTTCCACTCAGCTGGAATGTATAAGCATACGAACCCGATTCGTAAATGGTAAGGTCTCCAAAATTTAACACCGAAGATGTTGCGTAATTAATTACCGATGACGCTTTGGTAGCAACATTAGCTTTAAGACCCAATGTTTTTACAAAGCGAGAATAGGCTGTAGTAGAAAGCCTTACCCACGATGCACCATCATACATATAATATCCCGGAGTAACGTTGGCAGGCACAGTTCCTGCTTCGGCAGTATTGTAAACAATCATACTTTTACGGGGATTAGCAACTGTCGTTTGATCGTACAACCCTGTCAAAGGAACCCTATTGGGCAAAAAGGCTTTGTTGGGAGAATCTAAAGACAGTGATGCACCCAACTTAGGCAGTCCACCAATAGAAACATTTATACCACCGTTATTACTTGCAATCATAATCACATCGTCCCGCAATTCGGCATCAATAGGAGATGCACTTGTATTGCCTTTTCCATCGAGGTGAAACACTCCCAACGGCACTTTGGTGTTTATGCCTACTTGAGCATTTAGCAAGCCTACCAATAGCAAACAAGATATAAACAAGAACATTTTTCTCATTACTATTTTCTTTTTATCTGTTTTAGTTAGTTTATTTTTATTTATCGAAGTAAGAAAAGGCAATGACATGTAATCGCTACATACCATTGCCTGACATAGTTGTGCCATAGATAAGCTTACAATTCGTGCCGATTTTGAACG
>NZ_CVRU01000182.1 GCF_001261715.1 Dysgonomonas sp. HGC4
ATCAGCTTTGAAGCTAGCATCCCTGACATGTGGGCTCTTCTGGAGGATAGTGAACGTGAACTTGTAAAAGATGCAGCGAAGATTCTTCACCTCAAAAAAAATGAAATCATTTATTGCGAAGAAGAGGTCCCCAAAGATTTAATGTGTCTCTTAAAAGGGAAAGTTAAAATCTTTAAGAACGGGGTTGGTGGACGTAGCCAGATTATCCGAATGATACGCCCTGTCCAGAATTTTGGATACCGGGCTTACTTTGCTAAGGAACCTTATGTGACAAACGCTTCGGCTTTCGAAGCTTCTATGGTTTGTCTTATTCCTATGGTACTTATAGAGCAGTTGGTTATGTCAAATACCAGACTGGCAATGTATTTTATTACAGAATTATCTACCGATCTCGGTATTGCCGACGAACGGGTGGTAAGTCTTACTCAGAAGCATATTCGCGGGAGACTTGCTGAATCATTAGTTTTCTTACTCGAAAATTATGGTTTGGAAGAAGACGGTGCTACTATTAGTATCTACCTATCGAGAGAAGATTTAGCAAACCTGTCAAATATGACTACTTCAAACGCTATCCGAACATTATCTACATTTGTAGATGAACATATTATTGCTTTGGATGGACGTAAAATTAAAATAATGGACGAAGATAGACTGCGAAAAATTAGTAAAATAGGATGATCTCTTCTTTAGTACATAAATATTTAGATTTTAAGTACAGAGAGGTTGAGCAGTTTATAAATAACCCAATTCTTACACAAGAAAAAATACTTAACTATCTTATCAAATCTGGAACCAATACTTATATTGGATCCCAGTATGATTTTGCGTCTATTAAAAATAAGGACGATTTTAGAAAATCGGTTCCTGTTTTTCATTACGAAGATTTGAAACCCTATCTCGAAAAGATTCTGATAGATAAGCAGCAAAACGTGTTGTGGAATAAACCTGTGAAATGGTTCGCCATGTCATCGGGAACTACAAACGATAAGAGCAAATATATTCCTGTAACTCAAGAATCTCTGACACAAGGTCATTACAAATGTGGACAACAGATGCTTGCATTGTATGCGCAGAGTAATCCTCAAGCTAAATTTTTCTTAGGAAAGACTCTTGTATTAGGAGGTAGTAAACAGGTTAATAATATAGGAGATGGTGTTTTTACCGGAGATATTTCGGCAATACTAATTAAGAATTTAAAATTCTGGGCAAAGTATAGCAGGACTCCCGAAAGAATATCTCTTATCCCCGATTGGGAAACCAAATTACAGGAACTTACTGATTATGCTATAAGAAAAGATGTGAGAGCTTTTATGGGTGTTCCTTCTTGGCTGTTGGTTCTGCTGAAAAAAATTACAGCGGATACAGGTCGAGAGTTGACCGATTTATGGCCTAATCTGGAAGTGTTTTTTCATGGAGGAGTAAGCTTCACCCCTTTTGAAGATCAATATCGGAAGTTGATAAACAAAGATTCGATGGTTTATTGGGAAACCTATAATGCATCCGAAGGATTTTTTGGCTCACAATATTCGGGCGATTCAAAAGATATGCTTTTGATGCTCGATAATAATATATATTACGAGTTTGTTCCCATGAGTGAGTGGGATTCTGATAATCCAACGACTCTCACTCTTGAAGAAGTTGAAATAGGTCAGAATTATGCTGTACTGATCACTACAAATGGAGGTCTTTGGCGGTATATGATTGGAGATACTATCGAATTTACATCTATAATACCTTATCTATTCAAAATAACAGGTCGTACCAAGCACTTTATTAATGCTTTTGGTGAAGAAGTTATCATTGATAATGCGGAGAGTGCTTTGAGTGAGGCGTGCGCAGCAACGGGTGCTCATATTGTTGAATATACGGCTGCTCCTATTTATTTTGGGGACAATTCGGCAGGAGCTCACGAGTGGTTAATCGAATTCGATGTAGAACCCGCGGATATTCATTTATTTAGAGTAACTTTGGATAATGCTTTGAAGAAGGCAAATTCGGATTATGAGGCAAAAAGATCCCATAATTTATCGCTCCAAGATCCGGTAATTCGTGTTTTACCTAAAGACAGTTTCTATAATTGGCTAAAATATAAAGGAAAAGCAGGCGGACAGAATAAAGTACCTCGGTTATCGAATAATAGAGATTATGTAGATAAAATGTTGATATTCTTGAATATGAGTGGCGTTTAGAGATGTTTCGAAAGAAAGCCTAAAAAGGTAAGTATCTCAAAATAACTTAAAAAAAAAACTTTATTTTCAAAATCTAAAAGCTTTACTTAAATTTGTGACTCAAAATCTCATTCTGAAATAATGAAAATAAGAATTCTCTTAGTATTTGTACTTACTCTGTTGGTGGCTACTTCGTGTGGCGAATACAACAAAATACTTAAAAGCACCGATTATGAATTGAAGTACACTTATGCAAAGAAGTATTTTGATGAGAAGAAGTACGGTAGAGCATCCACATTGTTGGAGGAGTTAGTTCCTATTTTTAAAGGAACGTCTCATGCTGAAGAGTCATTGTTTTTGTTAGCTCAGAGTTTTTTCTACGATAAAGATTATACCACAGCAACCCAATATTTCAAGGCTTATTATACAACTTATCCTAAGGGCGAGTTTACCGAATTGGCTAGATTTAATGCTGCTTATGGTTTGTATTTAGATATTCCCGATGTAAGACTCGATCAGACTAATACATACAAGTCGATGCAGGAGTTTCAAACATTCTTAGAAATATACCCGCAAAGTGATAAAATACAGTTAGTGCAAGACTATTTATTCGAGATGCAAGAAAAATTGGCATTAAAAGAACTTATGGCATGCCGTTTGTATTTCAATTTAGGTAATTACATGGGTAACAATTACGAATCGTGTGTAGTTACTGCACGTGAAGCTCTAAAAACGTATCCATATTCACAATACAGAGAAGAATTTCAGATTCTTATTTTAAGATCTCGTCATGAGGTAGCATCTAAGAGTATTGTAGAGCGTACAGCCGAACGTTACAGAGATGTTATTGATGAGCATTATAATTATTTGAATATGTTTCCAGAAGGGAAATATAAAAGAGAGGCTGATAGATATTATCGACGAGCTGTCAGAGCTCTTGATCTTAAGATCGAAGGTATGACAGATGAAGAACTAGAAAACGAAAAGAAATTAGAAAGAAAATAAACATCACATTCATTATAGCGAATTAAAGTTATGGATTACAAGAAGACCAATGCACCAAGCAATACAATCACCAGAGATATGATGACCTTGTCTGCAGATACTGGAAATGTCTACGAAACAGTAAGAATTATTGGTAAGAGAGCAAATCAGATAGCTGTAGAAATGAAACAGGATCTGGATAGAAAACTTCAAGAGTTTGCTTCTTATAGCGATAATTTGGAAGAGGTTTTCGAAAACCGTGAGCAAATCGAAATTTCTAGATATTACGAAAAATTGCCTAAAGCTGCTTTAATTGCTGCTCAGGAATATACTGAAGGTAAAGTATATTATAGAAATCCAAATAAGGATAAAGATAATTTCTAAATGATACAACGTATACAATCCGTATATCTACTAATTGCAGCCATTCTTATGGCTGTAACTGTATGTAGTCCTCTGGCTGTGCTGATTGGTACACCCGATAGTTTCTATCTTTTCAAGAGTATGGGTATTTTCGAAGATGCAATAGCTCTTTCTTATCCGACATGGGCTGTAGCAGCTCTTTCGGTAGTGAGTGCTTTATTGAGCTTCGTGGCTATATTCTTGTTTAAGAAACGAAAAGTACAAATAAAGATGTGTTATGTTTCGATAGCATGTATCATTCTTTTTTATGCAGCATTTGCATATTACTTGTATGCAGGGCAGATAGTATTGAGCGCAGAGTTTACAAAAGTAGAGTATGGGCTGGCATTTCCTGCAATATCATTGATATTGACAGTGCTGGCATTATCGAAAATCAAGGCTGATGAGAAACTTATTCAGTCATTGAATAGGATCAGATAAGTACGATATCTAGCCTCATAAGAGGTTGTACATAATAAAGAAAGAGATTAC
>NZ_CVRU01000183.1 GCF_001261715.1 Dysgonomonas sp. HGC4
TAATATAAATATACACTTTATCACAATTTAGTAATGTATACAATTATACACAATCATATGTATACAATAAAGCACAACTACTGTATACAAATATACATCACAACTATTTATATTTGTGAAATATTTGTTATACATTTGTATTGTTACATATGTTTACATATTATAGATAAAATGAGGCATGAAAGAGCGAATAAAAAAGATAATGGACTCTGAGAATATGACTCCTGCCAGATTTGCTGATAGTTTGCAAATAGGTAGAGCTGTTATCTCTCATATTCTTAATGGAAGAAACAACCCTAGTTTGGATGTTATTACCCGCATCCTTACTCAAATGCCAGACATAGATTCTCAATGGTTATTAACAGGTACAGGTACTATGTATAAAAGTGAAATAAGTAATCATAGTGCAGACATAAAAAATCAAAGTAGCTTCCCCGATTTATTTTCTCAACTATCTCAAGAGAATGACAGTCGAATATATTCGACCAAAGAGACAGAAGATCATAAATATCGCAAAGAGAATATAGTTGATCTACATCAACAAGACACACAAGAAGCTATAAAAGAAAGAGTTGTATATAAAGAAGCTCCATCTAAGAAAGTTAAACAAATAATAATTTATTATACCGATAATACCTTTGAGGCTTTTACTCCTGGACAATGACGATTTTCTTAAACTCTTTATTCTGAAAAAGCATAAGTTTTGATTAACTTTGTATGATAAACTATCTATATAAGCTTATTATACTAACCAAAGCAATAAAGAGGTCTATGACCTTAGAAAATTTGTGCAAATGAAAAAAATGCTTGATTTGATTATCGTCGACAATGATCAGCTAAATCAAAATTACATCCTCTTAAAACTATCAACTACTGATGGCACTGTACTTCCCGATATGTATCCGGGACAGTTTGTTGAAGTTCATGTAGCTGATTCTCCTTCCACTTTTCTCAGACGACCTATATCTGTAAACTATGTGGATAAGTCTAAAAACGAACTTTGGTTATTAATCCAAAAAATTGGAGATGGTACCAAACGTATGGCTGAATATAAAAAGAGAGATATTGTAAATCTCTTATTGCCATTAGGTAATTCGTTTTCTACTCCTGAAGATACCAATAGTGAAGTCTTACTTATTGGTGGTGGTGTAGGTACTGCTCCTATGCTATATCTAGGTAGTGAATTAAAAGAAAAAGGCTTTAAGCCTAACTTTTTATTAGGAGCACGCTCTTCTGCCGACCTTCTTCAACTAGATGAATTTGCAAAATACGGAGAAGTGTATACTACTACCGAGGACAGTAGCCACGGAGAGCAAGGATATGTAACCAATCATTCAGTTTTAGAGAAAAAGAATTTTTCCCACATATTTACTTGTGGTCCTAAACCGATGATGATGGCTGTAGCTAACTATGCTCATAAAAAACAAATAAATTGTGAAGTTTCATTAGAGAATACAATGGCTTGTGGCTTTGGTGTATGCCTCTGCTGTATAGAAAATACAAAGAGAGGTAATATATGTGTATGTACGGAAGGACCGGTATTTAATATTAAAGAACTGAAATGGATAAATTAAAAATAAATATAGGTAACCTCTGTTTAAAAAATCCCGTGATGACTGCCTCGGGAACTTTTGGCTATGGTAAAGAATATGTAGATTTTATCGACCTATCTCAATTAGGCGGAATTTGTGTAAAAGGAACTACTTTGTACGATCGTCAAGGAAATGATTATCCTCGTATGGCAGAAACTCCTGCAGGAATGCTTAATGCTGTAGGACTACAAAATAAAGGCGTTGACTACTTTGTATCAGATATATATCCTGAAATTAAAGACTTCGATACACACATCATAGTTAATGTATCAGGTTCAACAATAGAAGATTATGCAGAATGTGCTTCCAGGCTTAACCATTTAGATAAAGTTCCTGGAATAGAATTAAATATCTCGTGCCCCAATGTAAAAGAAGGTGGTATGGCATTCGGAACATCGGCTTGTTCGGCAGCAGATGTAGTAAGGGCTGTTAGAAAGGTATATGATAAAACTCTGATAGTTAAACTATCACCAAATGTAACAGATATTACCGAGATAGCGCGTGCAGCAGAATCAGAAGGAGCCGATGCAGTTTCTCTGATTAATACTCTCCTAGGCATGGCTATTGACATTAATAAGCAAAAACCAATCTTATCGACAGTCACAGGTGGTTTATCAGGGCCTTGTGTGAAGCCAATAGCACTACGGATGGTTTGGCAGACATATAATGCCGTAAAAATCCCCGTAATAGGCATGGGAGGTATATCATCATGGCAGGATGCTATCGAATTTATACTTGCTGGCTCATCTGCCATCCAAATTGGTACATATAACTTTATTGACCCAACTATATCTGTAAAAGTATTAGAAGGTATAAAGAACTATATGGATCAATACAATATCGCAAATATCAAAGATTTGGTAGGACAATTAAAAGCATAAACATTTGTAAATAAATAATTTACAGTATAATAAAGAAAGGTCTGCAAATTTGTAGACCTTTCTTTATTATATACATCTATATATCAATCACTTAACATAGCCAATAGCTTGTACTAAAGTAACCTCTTGTTTATCAGTCAAATTTAAAGCAGGAGGAAGTTTTGTTCTGCTGAATGAACCTCTGGCAACAGTTCCCAAATTGCCTTCTGAAGCACAGAACAGATATACATTCTGAGATATATAGCCTGTATCAATAAATGCAGCTTCTCTATTAGATGCTTTATCTAGATTAGCAACAAATACCAAATTTATAGCAGCATCATTCACATAAGTCTGTGATCCAAGACCATCTCTTAAGTCTCCTTTAGCGTGCAATTTCAATTTGTTTTCTTTAGCATCATAAAAATATACCCCATCCTTGAACATCACATATACATCAATCTCCTGACGATTTTGTGACGAAGGCACAGTTCTTTTATCCGGACGGTTAAATCCATAAGCAGCCCAAAGCAAATTAGACAGGGTTTGATTATCAAATTCTTTTCCTGTAAAATCCTTCAAAGACTGTCTCTCATTTAAAGTCTCCAATAAAGGCTTTCCACCTGTTTTTATTGGAGCTGGTAAATCTATGGTTTCTTGCTGAGCATAAGCAAATAAAGCGGATGCAAATAAGCAAACGGCAATGAGTAATTGTTTCATGTTAATTCTATTTTTATAAATTATATATACAAAAATATGCTTTTATTAATAAGAATATTTCTTTTTGCTATTTTTTCGACGGCGTTTTTTATATAATTAAGAAGTTTGTGGTTTACATATATACATTATCTTTGTATTTCACATTTTGAATTATACAGAATGATAAAGAGATTACTCTATACTATATTGATATTTTACATCAGTATATTACATCTAAGTGCACAACAAATACAATTGTCTGATTCCGCTAAAGTGAGCCTCTTAACCAGTGCTCCTTGGGAAAAAGAAGTTTATGCTCTTTTCGGACATACCGCTATAAGAATACAAGATCCTATTAATCAGTTTGATTTAGTATTCAATTATGGACTATTCAGCTTTGATAGTCCCAACTTTATGCTTCGGTTTATAAAAGGAGAAACAGATTATATGGTTGGAGCCGAAAACTTCAACAGATACATAAGTGAATATAAATCGAGAGGTGTTGGTATTACAGAACAAGTTTTCAACCTAACCCAACAAGAAAAACAAGCTGTGTTTGACGCCTTGGCTATAAATAGCTTACCCGAGAACAGAGTATATAGATATAATTATTTCTATGATAATTGTTCGACACGTCCAAGGGACATAATTGAAAATAATATTCACGGAACAATTCACTATACACCCACAAAAGAAAAGCAAACCTACCGCGATTTAGTTCACGAGTGCGTTTGGGCACAACCTTGGGTGCGTTTTGGTATTGATTTGGTGATTGGGGCTGATGCTGATAAAGAAATAACAGATAGGCAAAAAAAATTTCTGCCATTATATTTAATGTCAGCATACAATAATGCCAATATTAAAAGTACAGATGGTAACACAAGAGCTTTGCTATCAGAACAAAATGACATCTTGCTTTCGCCCAAAAACGATACAATTATCCTTATCGATCCACCTTTAGCTATTGGATGTTTACTATTGGTTATTACACTGATAATCTCATTCTTATCATATAAGAAAAATTGCATCTTGCTAGGAAAGATATTCGACACTTTCTTATTCATTACAGCAGGTGTTGCCGGAAGCATCATATTCTTTCTGATGTTCTTTTCAGTACACCCTTGTACCAATCCAAACTGGAATATTATATGGCTGAATCCATTCCAATTAATATTCGCATTTTTCTTTTTAATAAAATTCTTCTCAAAATATGTGTACTACTATCATTTTATTAACTTTGTAGCCTTGATACTACTGCTTTTGGCTTGGTTTTTGATACCACAGTATCTGGAGTTAGCATTCATTCCATACATTCTTTCACTATGTGTTAGATCTGGAACCAATGTATTACAATATAAAAATAGATCTTAGTTCTCTATTATTTAATCAATTACAAAATAGTAGAAACACTATAAAGATTAGCTAGATAGTTTAATGATAAGAATAATAACATCCCTTGTAGCTGTACTAACAGTAGCATCTATACAATCGCAAACTACTTTGAGAGAAACTCCAAAGTTGGTGATTGGGATAACTATTGACCAGTTGCGAGCAGACTATCTAGAATTATTTCAACATACTTTCTCTGAAAGAGGCTTCAAAAGACTTTTAAATGAAGGCTTAGTATACCAAAACATGAGATTTGATTTTCCAAATCTGAACGAAGCTTCTTCAATAGCAACAATATATACAGGGACTAATCCTTCTCACCATGGTATAATTTACAGCAAACGGTTTTTACCTGACAGAAACTCGGAAGTATCTATTTTCGAGGATAATTCTTTTTTGGGGAATTACACCAAAGAAAAGTTATCTCCTGCTGCGTTACGCGTAGGAACTATTACTGATGAATTAAAAATTGCTTCTAAAGGGAAATCCGATATATATAGTTTTGCACCAAATTCTTTTCAAGCCCTTATTTCTGCTGGACACTCGGCAAATGGAGCTTATTGGATAGAAGATTATTCAGGGAAATGGGCAACTTCAACCTACTTCAAAGATTTTGACTGGAGTGTTGAACAAGAAAATCGCTCAAATATCTACCCCAATAGAATAAATACACTTATTTGGCAGCCACTCTTGAGCCCCGATAAGTATAATTTATTTCCATACGGAAGCGAAGCCGTTAGCTTTAGCAATAAACTGGTTCGGGCTGATAATTCTTTTCAGTTATTCAAAGAATCTCCATTTGTCAACAAGAATATAACCAAAACAGCCATAGCATTAATGCAGAAAGCTGATATGGGTAAACGTTCACGTCCTGATTTTCTTGCTCTTACTTATTATGCAGGTAATTTTTCAGCATCAACAGATGGTGAATATTCTTACGAGATACAAGATACATATGCACGTCTAGACAGAGAAATAGCAGCATTACTAGATCAGGTTGAAAAGACTGTGGGTCTTCAGAATACGCTAATTTTTGTGACCTCTACAGGATATTACAGTTCTAACATTGTTAATACCGATAATATCCAAGCATCGGCAGGTACATTTTACACCAACAGATGCGAAGCATTGTTGAATATGTATTTGATGGCTATTTATGGTAAAGAGCAATGGGTAGAGAAATACCATAATCAACAAATATATTTGAATCGAAAGCTGATCGAAAGCAAAAACATCAGTTTAGAAGAAATACAAAATAAAGCCGCTGAATTTGTTGTCCAATTTACAGGAGTACAAGATGCAACAACATCGATTCAACTCCTTACCGGAAAAGCAAATTCTAACATGTTGGCTTATCGCAATGCCTTAGATAAGGATGTATCAGGCGATATTATAATACAAATACGTCCCGGATATCAGATTGTTGACGAGCAAAACACTTCATCTATAAAGAAAATACAGAGAGAAGTATCTATAGTTGCTCCCGTAATTTTCTTTGGTTTTAATACAAAACCCGAGAAAATAAAAAGAACAATAAAAGCCACAGAAATAGCACCGACAGTATGTCGAATACTACGCATACGTTCCCCCAATGCTGCTAAAGACGAACCTTTACCCGAGTTTCTTTAAAACAACAAGAACTCTAATATAAAACTGAAAAATAATAACAAACAATATATATGGGATTTAATGATATTCTAGCCAAACTTTTTGGCAATAAATCAACAAGGGATGCAAAGCAGATCACTCCTTATGTGGAAAAGATAAAAGCTGCATATCCGGCTATAGAGGCTCTATCGCATGACGAATTAAGAGCTAAAACTGTAGAACTGAAACAAAAAATACAAGATTTTGTTTCTGTAGAGAAAAATAAAATAGCTGAACTAAAAGCTGGGATTGAAGATATTGAGATTGATCAAAGAGAAGATATCTGGGCTGAAATAGACAAGCTTGAAAAAGAAATTACAGAGAAATACGAAGTTGTTTTAGACCAAATCATGCCTGAGGCTTTCTCTGTAGTAAAAGATACAGCTCGTCGTTTTACTCAAAATGAAGAAATTGTAGTTACTGCTACTGATTTTGACAGAGAACTTGCTGAAACAAAAGATTTTGTACGCATTGAAGGTGATAAAGCAATTTATCAAAACCACTGGATGGCCGGAGGTAACGAAATCACGTGGGATATGATCCACTATGATGTTCAGTTATTTGGAGGGGTCGTTCTTCATAAAGGTAAAATTGCCGAAATGGCAACAGGAGAAGGTAAAACTTTGGTAGGTACACTTCCTGTTTTTCTAAATGCGCTTACAGGAAATGGGGTTCATCTGGTTACAGTGAATGACTATTTGGCTCGACGTGACTCTGAATGGATGGGACCATTGTATATGTTCAACGGATTATCTGTAGAATGTATCGATAAACACCAACCAAACTCAGAAGGTCGTCGCAAAGCATATCAAGCTGATATTACATTTGGTACAAATAACGAATTTGGTTTTGACTACCTTCGTGACAATATGGCTATCAGTCCTTCTGACTTAGTGCAACGCAAACACAATTATGCTATTGTCGATGAAGTTGACTCGGTATTAATTGATGATGCTCGTACTCCTCTTATTATTTCGGGTCCAATTCCAAAAGGAGAAGTGCAGATGTTTGACGAATTTCGCCCTCGTGTCGAAATTATCGTAAAAACTCAAAGAGATCTTTGTACTAAACTGCTTGCAGAAGCTAAATCAAAAATGGCGTCTTCTGATTCTAAAGAACAAGAAGAAGGTGCACTTTTACTATACAGATCATACAAAGGTTTACCTAAAAATAAACCTCTTATCAAGTTTTTGAGTGAGCCTGGTATTAAATCGGCTATGCTTAAAACCGAAGAACATTATATGTCTGAGCAATTGCGTAATATGCATATTGTTACTGACGAATTGTACTTCGTTATTGATGAAAAGAACAACAGTATTGAGCTAACTGATAAAGGTATCGACCTTTTAACTGGTAATTCTGATGATCCTCTTTTCTTCGTTCTTCCTGATATTGGTGCACAAATGGCAGAAATAGAAAATGCCAACACTACAGATGAAGAAAAAGCAGAGAAAAAAGATGAATTGATGCAAAACTATAGCGTCAAATCAGAACGTGTTCATACAGTAAACCAATTGCTTAAAGCATATACTTTATTTGAAAAAGACGATCAATATGTTGTTATTGACAATAAAGTAATGATTGTTGATGAGCAAACAGGTCGTATAATGGATGGTCGTCGCTATTCAGACGGACTTCATCAAGCAATAGAATCTAAAGAACACGTGAAGGTAGAAGCTGCAACTCAGACTTTTGCAACTATTACCCTTCAAAATTATTTCCGTATGTACAACAAACTGTCAGGTATGACAGGTACAGCAGAAACAGAAGCAGGCGAATTATGGGATATCTACAAATTAGATGTTGTAGTAATTCCTACCAACCGTCCAATCTCTCGTTCTGATATGAATGATCGTATCTACAAAACAAAACGCGAGAAATATGCCGCTGTTATACAAGAAGTTGAAGACCTTACATCTAAAGGACGTCCGGTTCTTGTAGGTACAACATCTGTTGAAATATCGGAACTTTTGAGCAGAATGCTTACTCAACGTAAGATCAAACATAATGTACTGAATGCTAAGCTACACCAAAAAGAGGCTGAGATTGTTGCTCTAGCCGGACAAACCAGTGCAGTAACCATTGCAACCAATATGGCAGGTCGTGGTACCGACATTAAGCTTTCTCCGGAAGTTAAAGCTGCAGGAGGTTTAGCAATTTTAGGTACAGAAAGACACGAATCTCGTCGCGTTGACCGTCAGTTACGTGGTCGTGCAGGACGTCAAGGAGACCCAGGATCATCTGTGTTCTTTGTTTCTCTTGAAGACCAATTGATGCGTTTATTTGCTACTGAGCGTATTGCTAGCCTAATGGATAGAATGGGATTCAAAGAAGGCGAAGTACTTGAACACAATATGTTGAGCAAATCGGTAGAACGTGCTCAGAAGAAAGTGGAAGAAAATAACTTTGGTATTCGTAAACGTCTGCTTGAATACGATGATGTAATGAATTCACAACGTGAAGTTATTTACAAACGTCGTCGCCACGCCCTTATGGGAGAACGTATTGGCATAGACATTATGAATATGTTATTCGATTCGGCAAACTCTATTACTGAACAATACGCAGATAATCAAGACTATGAAGGTCTAAAAATTGAAATCCTTCGCGTATTGGCAATGGAATGTCCTATTGATGAAGCTACATTCAGATCTGCAAGACCTGAGAAGCTTGTAGATTTAGTATATGAACATGCTGTAAAGAATTTCAAACAGAGAATGGACAGATTGGCAGAAATAGCAAATCCTGTAATCAAAGATGTATTTGAAAATCAAGGAGGAAACTTCGAGAATATATTAATTCCTATAACTGATGGTAAACGTATCTATAATGTTACTTGTAACTTAAAAGAAGCATACGAGACTGGTTCTAAGGGAGTTATTAAATCTTTTGAGAAATCGATTCTTCTACATACTATTGATGAACAATGGAAAGAGCACTTGCGCGAAATGGACGAACTACGTCATTCTGTTCAGAATGCAAGTTACGAGCAAAAAGATCCACTATTGATTTATAAACTTGAATCTTTCAGTTTATTCAAAACAATGGTCGACAGTATCAATAAAAAAGCAGTAGCCATTTTGATGCGTGGTCAAATACCTGTTCGTCAATCAGAAGAAGTACAAGAAGCTAAAATTGAAGAGAAAACAGATTTCAGTAAGTACAAGACTGAAAAAGAAGATATAGACGATGAACAAGCTCCAAAAGAGGAAAATAAAAAACCTAAACAAGCTCCAATCAGAGTCGAAAAAAAATTAGGAAGAAATGATCCTTGCTTCTGTGGAAGTGGCAAAAAATACAAAAACTGCCATGGACAAGATGAAGATTAATCATTAACTTATCTTCAGAGACACACAAGAGTCTTATATTGCTAAAAATAAGCAATATAAGACTCTTCTCTTTTTTACTATAATCTTCACTAGCAACCATTAGTTTGTGTCAAAATGTTTCCAAAATTGAAAGTTTTTTTGTAATTTAGCAGGGTTTTTAAAGTCAGTAGCACTTTATATTAAAATAGAAAACAAACAAAAAAATATTATATTAAAACTTATCTTTAATGATAGATCAGGAAGATAGAATTATTAGAATTAACATCGAGGACGAAATGAAATCAGCATACATTGATTATTCAATGTCTGTTATTGTAGGTCGTGCTTTACCCGATGTTAGAGATGGGTTTAAACCCGTACATCGCCGTATTCTTTTCGGGATGAGCGAATTAGGAAACACATCCAATAAGCCCTATAAAAAATCCGCGAGAATTGTAGGGGAAGTTTTAGGTAAATTCCACCCACATGGTGATTCATCCGTATATTTTGCGATGGTCCGCATGGCACAGGAATGGAGTATGCGTTATCTATTAGTAGATGGACAAGGTAACATGGGTAGTGTAGATGGAGACTCTCCGGCTGCTATGCGTTATACTGAGGCTCGTCTTAGCAAACTCGCAGAAGAAATGCTTAAGGATATTGACAAAGATACTGTTGATTTTCAACTAAACTTTGATGATACCTTAAAGGAACCAACCGTTTTACCTACACGTATTCCCAATTTATTAATAAACGGTGCTTCAGGTATTGCTGTGGGTATGGCTACTAACATGCCTCCTCACAATATGGTTGAAGTTATCAATGCTACTGTTGCCTACATTGACAATAGAGAAATTGACATTGAAGGTTTGATGGAGCATGTAAAAGCTCCCGACTTCCCTGGAGGTGGTTTTATCTATGGTTATCAAGGTGTTAAAGATGCTTTTGAGACTGGACGTGGACGTGTTATTATGCGCGGACGTGCTGAGATTGAAATGGATGGAAACCATGAAAAAATTGTTATTTCCGAAATTCCATTTCAAGTTAATAAAGCCGAATTAATTAAGCATATTGCAGACTTAGTTGGTGATAAAAAAATTGAAGGTATAAGCAATGTCAATGACGAGTCAGACCGTGAAGGAATGCGTATTGTTGTTGATGTGAAGAGGGATGCGAACGCAAATGTTGTACTAAATAAATTATACAAACTTACTGCATTACAAAGTTCTTTCAGTGTAAATAATATTGCACTTGTAAAAGGACGTCCACAAATGCTTAACCTAAAAGATATGATTTCGTTGTTTGTTGAACACAGACATGAAGTTGTTATCCGCAGAACGAAATATGATCTTTTAAAAGCTGAAGAAAGAGCCCACATCTTAGAAGGTTTAATTATTGCATCAGATAATATTGATGAAGTAATTGCCATTATACGTGGTTCTAAATCGCCTCAAGAGGCAATCGAGGGGCTTATAAACAGATTCCAACTATCAGATATTCAATCTCGTGCTATTGTTGAAATGCGTCTACGTCAATTAACTGGACTAGAACAAGACAAACTACACAGCGAATACTCTGAAATACAAAAATTAATCGCTTATCTTAATGAAATCTTAAATGACGAAGTACTTTGTATGCAGGTTATTAAAGAT
Organism: Dysgonomonas sp. HGC4; assembly: GCF_001261715.1. GTDB lineage: Bacteria > Bacteroidota > Bacteroidia > Bacteroidales > Dysgonomonadaceae > Dysgonomonas_A. The sequence goes on from NZ_CVRU01000183.1 coordinate 11,148, forward strand.
GAATTAATAGAGGTAAGAGATAAATATGGTGATATTCGTCGTAGCGAGATTGTTTATTCGGATATTGAAATGAATCCGGAAGATTTCTACGCTGATGACGAAATGATTATCACAATATCTCACATGGGATATATTAAACGTACACCACTATCTGAATTTAAGGCTCAACATAGAGGTGGAGTGGGAGTTAAGGGTTCTGAAACCAGAGACACCGACTTTGTTGAATATATTTATCCTGCATCTATGCACAACTATATGTTGTTCTTTACTCAAAAAGGTAGATGTTATTGGTTGAGAGTATTCGATATACCTGAAGGTAGCAAGAATTCGAAAGGAAGAGCTATTCAGAATATGTTGAATATCGAGGCTGAAGATAAGGTAAATGCATTTATTAGAATTAAGGGTCTAAATGATACCGAATTCGTAAATAATCACTTCCTTGTATTCTGTACTAAACAAGGTGTTATTAAGAAAACTAGTTTAGCTGCATACTCAAGACCTCGCCAAAATGGTGTTAATGCTATTACAATTCGCGAAGATGATAAAGTTATCGAAGTATTGATGACTGATGGTAATAGCGAAATATTAATAGCTAATCGTAATGGTAGAGCTATTCGTTTCCACGAGTCAGATGTACGCGAAATGGGTCGTACAGCAACTGGAGTCCGTGGTATGCGTATAGACGAAGACCCAACAGATGAAGTAATCGGAATGATTGCAATGTCTAAGGATGCTCCTGAAGAAACTATTATGGTTGTGTCTGAACTTGGATACGGAAAACGTACCAGATTGAATGACGAAGATGGAGAGCCTGTATATCGTATAACAAGCCGTGGAGGTAAAGGGGTAAAAACCATGAGTATTACTGAAAAAACAGGAAAACTTGTTTCTATTAGTAATGTTACTGACGAAAATGACTTAATGATCATCAATAAATCGGGTATTACTATCCGCGTTAAGGTTGACAATCTACGAGTTATGGGACGTGCAACTCAAGGTGTAAAACTGATTAATCTAGGTAAACGTAACGATCAGATAGCGTCTGTTTGTAAGGTTATGTCTGAAAAAGACGAAGATATCATTATTGAGGATGATATAATACTTGATGAATTAAACAATGAGAATAATACATCTTCGAACGAAGACAATTCTGATGAATAACAATAATTATTAAAATTTTAATAAACGATGAAGAAAGTACTTTTGACAGCAACATTGTGCATGGTAGTAGCGCTATCTTTTGCACAAAAAAAGGCGGTAAAAGATGCTAAGAGTGAAATGAACTCGAACAATTTTACTGAGGCTCGAGAACTAATTAAACCGGCACTTACTGACCCTGAAACAGCTAATGATGCTGAAACTTGGAAAGTTGCAGGTGATATTGAAAATAAGGCATTTGATACTCAGAGAACAAATCAAATGCTTCAAAAAGAGTTCAAAGAAGACATCATGTATGATGCTCTATTGAATTCATATGCACCCTATATCAAAGCGGATGAGTTAGGTCAAATACCTGATGAAAAAGGAAAAGTAAAAAACAAATTCAGAAAAGATATAGCTGTAACTTTAAGAGCTAATCACCCATTCTTTATCAATGGTGGTGTTTACTATAATGATAAACAAGATTATAGCAAAGCATCTATCTTCTTCGAAAAATATTGGGAGTTACCTTCTTTGCAAATATTTGCTGATGATAAAGACAAAATAAATACTAACGATAGTACATTCCAAACTATTAAGTATTATGCTGTTATCACTGCTATCCAAGCAAAAGAAGATCAAAGAGCTATTGAACTATTGAGCAGAATACTTTCTGAACCATTTACTCCTAATAGCACATACAAAGAAAGTGATGTATATGAGCTTTTAGCTAGCGAATACGAAAATACTAAAGACAGTGTAAACTTTGTGAAAACATTGGAACTTGCTGCTGCTAAATTCCCTGAAAACAAATACTTTGTTCCTAACTTGATCAATCAATATATCAAAGCGGGTAAATCTGAAGAAGCAATTGCTTATTTAGATAGAGCTATTGCAAACAATCCTGAAGGATCATGCGATATGTATAGTGTAAAAGCTTCTCTATTTGCTGAGAAGAGAGACTTTGTTACTGCAGATGCTACATATCAAGCTGCTTTGAGCAAAGACCCTGCTTGTGAGAGAGCTCTTGAGGGTTTAGCTGTATCTTATATTGTACAAGCACAAAACTTGAAAGAAGAGGCTGGTAATGTTTCTTCAGCTAAAGAAAGAGCTGAATTAGATGACAAAGCTAAAGACCTATACAACAAAGCATTTCCTTTATTAGAGAAATATAAATCAGTATTGGAAGGTCGTACAGCTGACGAACAAGAAATCAAATCAATGTTAGTTAAACTACAAAACGTATACTACAATCTAAATATGGAGAAAGAATACGAAGCTGTAAGTGCTGAACTTGAAAAATATAAATATTAAGTTTTAAATAAAACTTAATCGAAATCTATAAGGGGTTATCAAATAGTGATAACCCCTTATTTTTTATTTATAAGCCTATATAGAAGCACATTTTCTCCAATTAATTCAAAAGATTAAAATGTTACATAATTACCATTATGTGTAATTGTTGTTTTATTAATTAATACCTTTAGTAATAATCACTCAAAGACT
>NZ_CVRU01000184.1 GCF_001261715.1 Dysgonomonas sp. HGC4
TTATAACCTTTCTTTTTTATTCTTCAGTCTTCTTATTGTATCTGTCTTTAAATAGAGAACCTATAAGCAGTAGAATGACAAGAATACCTACAAGTTTACCTCCCCATGCATCCCAAAAAGGTATCTTTACCAAGCCTGCAAGGTTCTTTATATTATTTGTTTTTACAATATCAGCAATGTCTTGCTTAGATAAAACGACAAAATTTTCTTCGTCTATATATCCTACAATTTGACCTTCACCTTGTTGGAATATAGGTAAAAAAACAACTTCGAAATAAGTGTATTTATACCCAAAATCGAAATACTTACCATCATTAGACTTGTAATCTTCAGTATCTGGTAAATCACATATTTTCACAAGCTTATCATGCGGACCAAAAGTAACTTGTGCCGCATTCACTTCATATGTTGAAACAAGGTTTAATAAAGTAACAAAACTTAAAAGCAATAGTATTTTTTTCATAGAAGAAACAAAAAAATAGTAAGTACTTCGTCTATTATTGCCAGTTACAAAAATTTAATAAACGCGTTCTACCACATATTCTACAGCATTCACCAAAGCCTCTTTTACTTCTCCTTCTTTCAAAGTGTCAATAATTTCAATTGCCTTCTGCCTGAATATTTCGATCTTATCGTATGCATATTCTATTCCACCATTTTCTTTAGCAAAAGAAATAAGAGTAGATACATCCTGATCCGAAAACTCACTTGCCTCAATAATTTTCATCATTGCCTGCGATTCTTCAGAATCAGTATTCTTCAAAGCATATAATAAAGGAAGAGTAACCTTTCCTTCTCGTATATCATTGCCTGTTGGCTTACCTACATTATTCGAGAAATAATCAAAAATATCATCCCTCAATTGGAAACAAATACCTAAATATTCACCCAATTTCTCAAAACGATCTACATTCTCCGAACTAGCTCCAACAGATTGAGCACCTATTTTCATGCAAACCGAAAGCAATGAAGCAGTCTTCTTCTTAATAACTTCAAAATATTCTGCTTCATCCAAAATGATTTCCTTAGCCAGCGACAACTGGTTCAATTCACCTTCTGCCAAACTACGACCTAAGCCCGATATAGCCGAAATGATTTCCATATCACCAGTCAATACACTCTTAATCAAAGCAGTTGACAAGAAATAATCACCCGCCAAAACAGCCATTTTATTATCATAAATAGCATTTGTCGAGAGTCTTCCTCTTCTCATTTTCGATTCATCCACAACATCGTCATGTATCAACGATGCAGTGTGCAACAATTCTACTGTTACTGCAGAATGATATGTAGTCTCAGTTATTTCTCCACAAGCTTTAGCAGCCAACAATAGTAAAATCGGACGAATATGCTTTCCGTCTGATTTCATTATGTAATCTATAATCTCCTGAATTCTAGGATTATTACAAAATATTGACTCTCTAAAATAAGAAGTAAAACGTTCGAGTTCTGAAGCTATCGGCTTAGCTATCAAAAGCTTTTTATCCATACTAAAATTAGTTGAATTGCAAATTTATAAATAATTCAGCTTTTAGAGGCATTTATTTGTAACTTTACTGAGAAATAGAACTATTTAACTAATATTTTGGTATGAAACTCTTTCTGTTAGACGCCTACGCACTTATATATCGGTCATATTATGCTTTTATAAAAAACCCGAGAGTCAACTCCAAAGGTCTAAACACATCAGCCATTTTTGGTTTTGTGAATACACTGGAAGAAGTTCTTAGAAAAGAAAACCCTACTCATATTGCAGTAGCTTTTGATCCTGCAGGACCCACTTTTCGTCATGAAGCTTACGAACATTATAAAGCACAAAGGCTCGAAACCCCCGAAGATATAAAATTAGCAGTCCCTATTATTAAGAAAATAATTGAGGCATATAATATAAAAATAGTAGAAGTACCTATGTATGAGGCAGATGATGTGATTGGAACAATTGCCAAAAAAGCCGAAAAAGAAGATATCGATGTCTATATGATGACACCCGATAAAGATTATGGCCAGTTGACCAGTGATCGGATTTTCATGTACAAACCAAAATTTGCAGGAAATGGTTTTGATGTACTAGATGACAAAGCCGTTATGGAAAAATACAACCTTGCCTCTCCCCTACTCATGATCGATTTGCTCGGTCTGATGGGAGACTCTTCCGACAACATTCCGGGTTGCCCGGGAGTCGGAGCAAAAACTGCCGAAAAATTAATTGCCGAATTTGGAACAATTGAAAATATTCTCGAAAATACAGCGAACATAAAAGGAGCGCTAAAAGACAAACTCGAAAATAACAAAGAGCAAATAATTTTCTCCAAATTTTTAGCAACTATAAAAATTGATGTTCCTATCGAATTTGTAAAAGAAGAATTTGAAAGAAGAAATATTGATGATGAAAAAATAGAGCATCTTTTCGAAGAGCTCGAATTCCGAACACTCATAAATCGAGTCTTAAAAAGAGAAACCAAAATTGTTCCTAAAAAAGAGGAAGCTCAAGGCGTTCTCTTTGAAGAATTCATGGAGAATGTCCCAGAAGAAAAAAAATATTCGACTCTCATGGAGTTAAAAGACATGGTTTACTCATATCATCTAGTTGATAATGAGGAAGAAATGATCAAATTAAGAGACAAAATTTCGGGTAGTACTTTTTGTTCATTTGATACAGAAACAACCTCCGTTGACCCTATTGATGCCGAATTAGTAGGAATGTCGTTCTCCATTGAAGAAGGTGAAGCATATTACGTACCTATCTCGGCAAATTTTGACAAGGCAAAAAATCAAGTAAAAATTTTCAGAGAAATTCTCGAAAATGAAAATATTCTAAAAATCGGTCAAAATATAAAATATGATATTATTGTTCTCAAAAAATATGGAATAGAAGTAAAAGGCAAATTATTCGATACGATGATTGCCCATTACTTAATAAATCCGGAATTGAGACATAATATGGATTATATGGCAGAAACATATCTCAACTATAAAACAATTCATATAGATGAGCTAATCGGATCTCGCGGGAAAAATCAATTGAATATGAGAGACCTTTTTCCAAAAGATGTTTGCAATTATGCTTGTGAAGATGCCGACATAACATTAAAGCTAAAAAACATACTAGAAAAAGAAATTGAAAAAAATGGTATAAGCCATTTACTCTATGATATAGAATTTCCACTTGTCTATGTCCTAGCCGATATGGAATATGCAGGAGTAAGACTAGATACTAAAGCATTGAAAGATTCTTCTGAGAATCTGACAAAAGAAATGCTAAATATTGAGGCCGAAATATTCGAACTGGCAGGAGTAGAATTTAATGTAAATTCTACTAAGCAGGTAGGCGAAATTCTTTTTGATAGATTGAAAGTTATTGAAAAACCTAAGAAGACAAAAACCGGCCAATATACAACCAGTGAAGAAGTACTCGAAAGTTTAAAAGACACCCACCCCATCATTGGCAAAATATTAGAATATCGCAGTCTCAAAAAATTATTGAGTACCTATATTGATGCTCTTCCTTTATTGATTAACAAACGAGATGATAAGATACATACATCATATAATCAAACAGTTACAGCAACAGGAAGATTAAGCTCCAGCAATCCAAATCTACAAAATATACCCATCAGAGAAGGGCATGGAAAAGACATTCGAAAAGCTTTTATTGCCGATCCAGGATGCACTTTCTATTCGGCTGACTATTCGCAAATTGAACTTAGAATCATGGCACATCTTAGCCAAGATCCAAGTATGATTGATGCATTCAATAGTGGCGAAGATATTCACGCTTCTACTGCTGCCAAAATTTATAAAATTCCAATTAAAGAGGTAACAAGCGATATGCGCCGTAAAGCAAAAACGGCTAACTTCGGTATTATATATGGTATCTCGGTTTTTGGACTTGCTGAAAGACTTTCTATCCCTAGATCTGAATCTAAAGAGCTGATTGACGGATACTTCGAAACATATCCGAAGGTTAAAGAGTACATGGATAATATCATTAAAGATGCCAAAGAACAAGGTTACGTAGAAACAATCTTGGGTCGTAAACGATTTCTTCCTGATATTAATTCGAGAAATGCCACAGTACGAGGATATGCTGAACGAAATGCAATAAATGCACCGATACAAGGAAGTGCTGCAGATATCATAAAAATAGCAATGAATAATATCTTCGAACGTTTCAGAAATGAGAAAATCCGTTCAAAGATGATTTTGCAAGTACATGATGAACTGAACTTTAACACTTTTAACGATGAATTGTCGCACGTGGAACAAATCGTAATTGAAGAGATGGAAAAGGCATATAAGCTCATCGTTCCATTGAGAGCTGATTCGGGTACAGGAAATAACTGGTTAGAGGCCCATTGATAATATTAAATATTTAATTATCAATAATATAAACAAATATGCTTGACGGATTTGTCGAATACGGATATATAGGACTTTTTCTAGCTTCCTTTTTGGCAGCCACTATCCTACCATTTGGTTCCGAATTTGTATTTGCTGCATTAATAGCAGCAGGTTTAGACCTTTGGACATGTATACTTATAGCATCCGTTGGTAACTGGATGGGAGGTATGACCAATTATTATTTGGGAAAACAAGGCAAGCTTGAGTGGATAGAAAAGTATTTAAAAATAAAGAAAGAAAAGATTGAAAAAATACATGTTTGGCTCACAGGAAAAGGAGCAAGCATGGCATTTTTTAGTTTTTTACCGGTAGTAGGAGACGTTATAGCCGTAGCACTCGGATATATGAGAGCTAATGTATATATAGTGAATATCAGCATGTTTACTGGTAAATTTGCACGTTATGTACTTCTTGCATACGGAATTATTTATGGAATTGAATGGTTAAGATAATCATACAATTTATTAGTACACAAAATAAATCAGACCAATCATGTCAACACTATTATTTGATGAAATAGTCTTCGGACCTATACATAGTAGAAGATTAGGTACATCGCTAGGTATGAATCTCTTACCTTATGATGGAAAAGTCTGCTCATTCAATTGTATTTATTGTGAATGTGGATACAATGAAGATGGAAGAACCAAAACAGAATTACCTAATCGTAAGAATGTAAAAGCTGCTTTGGAGCACAAATTATTGAAATTGAAAAAAGAAAATGTAAAGATAGATGTCATTACTTTTGCCGGGAATGGAGAGCCTACTCTACATCCCCATTTTGCAGAAATAATTGATGACACCATCGAATTACGGAATAAATATGTTCCAGAAGCTAAGATTAGTGTACTTTCTAATGCGATGCACATAGGAAAGGATAGTGTTTTTAATGCACTTAAAAAGGTTGAAAATAATATTTTGAAACTCGATTCGGCTAATATAGAAACAGTTCGCTTAATAGATCAGCCCAATTCTCCTACTTACAATATAGAGAGGCAAATAGAATTTTTCAAAAAATTTGAAGGGAATTTTATTCTGCAAACCATGTTCGTAAGAGGCAGTCATAAGGGTCAAATAGTAGACAACACTACTGAGGAAGAAATAAACGGATGGCTTGATATTATAAAAATAACGCATCCGAAGGAAGTAATGATATACACAATAGACAGAGAAACTCCTGAAAAAAATCTAGAAAAGGTTCCTCTTGAAGAGCTTAAACAAATTGGAAAAAAAGTAGAACAACTAGGTATAAAAATTAATATCGCCGGATAACCATTTTTAACTTCTAAAGTAGTACTTTTGTATGCTAACTAAAACTAAATAAATAATATGAGTAATTTTCCTCAGTTTTTCGAAACAAATGAATACTTTATAGATCAGAAAGTTAACTACTTCAAATTCGAAGCAGAATATAAAGTATTTGGTCAAGATGGAAACCAAATAGGAGTTATTAAACAAAGAATATCCACTGGTCACAAAGTTCTAAGACTAATTGTTGGTAAAGCAATGATGCCTTTTTTATTGGAGATTGTAGACATGGAAGGAAACACTCTTGCTGTAATAAAAAGAGGATGGACATTTTTTATGTCTGAAATAGCTGTACTTAATGGACATCACGAAACTCTTGGCTTTATCAAACAAAAATGGGCATTTTTCAAACCAACATTCCATATTATGGCGGCCAACAGAGCTAAGATTGCTGAAATAAAAGGAGATTGGAAAGGTTGGAATTTTGCTATATCTGAAGCTAATGGTGAACCTATAGGAACGATTAGTAAAAAATGGGCAGGTGCTATGAAGGAAATCTTCACTACTGCTGATAAATATAACGTTTCTATTAAAGAAGAATACAAAGAAAACACAGATAAAATAGTTGTAGTATCTACTGCAATCACTATCGATATGGTGTTGAAAGAATCAAAATAAAATAAGTCTTAAATAAGACTCATAGAAAAGGGCTACAATCGTTGATTGTAGCTCTTTTCTATTAAATATTGTTTAGAAAAAAGCAACTAGCAGGCTATATGACAATAAATGAGTAATTTTATAGAACCAATAAAATAATAAAAAATATGATAACAATAATTTTAGCTCACCCTTGGCATGGTAGCTTTACTAAAGTGATTTTAGACACTATTACTAATAAATTAGACACAGATAATTGTCCTTATCAAGTAATAGACCTGCATAAAGACAATTTCAATCCGGTACTAACAGAATCTGAATTAGCTTTATATTCAAAAGGCGGGTATTCGGATCCTTTAGTGGAAAAATACCAAACTATGCTCAAAAATAGCGAAGAAGTTGTATTTATGTATCCAATATGGTGGATGAATATGCCGGCTATTTTAAAAGGATTTTTCGATAAAGTACTTCTTTATGGTTTTGCTTTTAACTACGAAAATGGATGGAATCCACTTCTCAAAATAGAAAAATCTACTGTAATAACCACTTCTGAGCAATCTACAAGTAGTTTTGTACAATCAGGAGATCCAGTAAATGACATCAATAAAAATTGCTTACAATCAGTAGGTATAAATAATACTACTTGGTTTAATTGTGATCATATTACATCAGGAAGTGACGAACACAGACAAGCATTTTTAGAAAAAATAAAAAATCACTTTTAATTTACAAAACTATTATTTTATACCAGTATGAAGTATCTATTAATCGCAGCATTAGCATTTGCCTCCTTTATCAATGTAAATGCTCAGAACTTACCAAATATCGAATTGAATGCTCCTGAAAAAACGGGGGGACTTACTGTAATGGAAGCATTTGCCAAAAGACAATCGTCTTCTGAATTTGGAGATAAAGAGCTAAGTAAACAAGACCTATCCAATTTACTTTGGGCTGCTAATGGTATCAATCGTGAAAACGGTAAAAGGACTGCTCCATCGTCTCAAAACAGCCAAGATATTGATATTTATGTTGCCCTGCCTCAAGGAGTATATAAATTCGATCCAAAATCAAATAATTTAGTTCCTGTAGCTGAAAGTGATTACAGAGGATTAGCAGGTGGAAAAAAGGATAATCCCCTACCCCCTACAATTCTTTATCTTGTAGCAGATGCTTCAAAATATACACCATCTGCTTATAATACAATGGAGCATATTACCAATATGGGCAAAGTAGATGCAGGAATTGTATCTCAGAACATAGCTATCTTTTGTTCGGGAATGGGCTTAGCTACAAAACCTCGTGCACAGATGAATCACGCAGAATTAAAAAAGGTTCTTAACTTAAGCGATAGTCAGACCTTGATACTCAATCATCCTGTGGGATATTTAGAATAATCCTTTTTACTCAAAACAAAGAAAGCCTGATAATTACTTATCAGGCTTTTATATTTAGAAAAGTTACGAAACTTCGTTTACTTCTTTTTCTCTAAGTTAGCAATACGATTTTCAAGACCTGGATGGCTCGAAAATAACTGATTTGCTTTACTTGTTTTAGTTGCACCTGCTTCTTTCTCCATTTTCAACAAAACACCTAAAGACTGAGCCATTGCGTGAGGATCTTTATTAGCTTGTTTCAATAAATTATATGCATAGTCATCAGCCGAAGATTCTTGTTTTTGAGAGAATTGAGCATTAGTTAATGCTTCACCCAAAGAACCCAATTGAGAGTCCGTTAGAGCAGCTGCAGCGTTTCCGGTAGAACCTACTGCATCTTTAAGAGCAGACGTTAATAGAGCCGTTTTAAAAGCGTCTTTAGAGTCATTGTTTACAACGTGACCAATCTCGTGTCCCATAACAGCAAGAATTTCTTCATCTGACATGATATCCATTAATCCTGCAAAAACACGAATACTTCCGTTAGCACATGCAAAAGCATTTACATCAACTACATAAAGAGCTTTAATATCAAGCTTTTTACCATTTACATTATCTATAGGAAACATTGCGGAAATTCTTTCTAAACGCTCAGCAGTTTCTCTTTTACCTTGATCGGTATCAGTAACACTACATACAGGATTGTGAGCGTCTATCCAGTCAATATATTCTTGAGCATATTGAGAAATTTCTGCATCGCTAAGGGTCATAGCTTTAACACCTTTTGTAGCTGCATCTACAGCTTTACCCACCTTAATTTTACCGAATTGTGCATTAGCCGCAAAACTGCAAGTTGCTAATAGAGCCACTGCTAATAAAAACTTTTTCATAAATTTTATTTAATTAGTGATAATGTATAGTGTATAAACATTTAATTATGAGAGTTCTAAAGAAATAACCGGATAGTTTTTTCCTTCAGAATCACAATCTACATAGCCTGTTTTTATGAAACCTCTTTGTTCGTAGAATCTCAGAGCTTGTGTGTTTTGTTCATTCACATCTACCTTCCTTAAGTTTAAAGAATCTATGGCGAAATTAAGTAATTTTTTTCCAATTCCCATTCCTCTAGATTCATTTTCTATGAAAAGCATTTCTATATTATCTTCTGAAACACCCAGAAAACCTTTTATTGTAAGAGATTCGTCTTTAAATACATACAAAGAAACATGCTCAAAATAAAATGGCAATTGGGATTTATAAAACAAGAAATCTTCCTCAGAAAGAAAATCATGAGTAGCCAAAACAGCACTTTCCCATATTTTGACTAAAACGGGATAATCTTTATTTGAAGCTTCAGTAATCATTACTCTTTAATTCCGTATTTGTCTTTATAAATAGTAGTCTCTTTTAAGTTTTTTTCAAAAAGATCTTTAGGGTAAGTAGGAGCCAAAATTTTAATAGAAACATCTTTCAGCTTATCGTAATATTTTTCAATATCCTCCGAACTTAAATGTGAAAATGTGAGTTGATGAATCTTTATAATATCTTTCTCAGTAAATTCATCCGGATTTTTATCTAAAATATTGATATCTTCTTGCGTCAAAACATAAACATCAGCTACCTTTTGATGAGATAAAGATGATGAACCATAAATACCAATAACAAAACCTATAACAAGCACAGGAATAGAAAGTCCAAAGTATTTCAGACCTTTTATTAAGTTTGTTTTAAGTTTATCTTGGTTACCGGAAAACATGGCTTTGGTAGCTAAAACACCACCTGTAATCATCAGAATAATACCTATTCCGATGATTATATATCCTATTATTTCTAAAAATTGAAACATTAAATTAATTATTATACATTAAAACGGAAGTGCATAATATCACCATCCTGAGCAACATACTCTTTACCCTCTACACTCATTTTACCAGCTTCTTTTACAGCAGCTTCAGAGCCTAAAGCAATAAAGTCTTCGTATTTGATAACTTCAGCACGGATAAATCCTTTTTCGAAATCGGTATGTATAACACCCGCACATTGTGGTGCTTTGAAGCCTTTTATAAACGTCCATGCACGAACTTCCTGTACACCGCAAGTGAAGTATGTTTGAAGACCTAAAAGTTGATAAGCGGCTTTTATAAGACGGGCAACACCTGATTCTTCAAGTCCTATTTCGGAAAGAAACATTTCACGCTCTTCGTAAGATTCAAATTCTGCAATCTCCGATTCTATTTTAGCAGCTACAACAAGTATTTGTGCATCCTCTTCTTTAACCGATTCGCGTACTTGTTCTACATACTTATTACCAGTAACAGCACTAGCTTCATCCACATTACAAACGTACATTACAGGTTTGTAAGTCAATAAGTATAATTCTTTTGCAGCCTTTTCGTCTTCCTTATTATCAAACTGAACAGTACGAGCTGATTTACCTTGTTCTAAAGCTTCTTTGAACTGAAGAAGAATGTCGTACATACGTTTAGCATCCTTATCTCCACCTGTTTTGGCTTGCTTTTCTACCTTTTGAATACGTGCTGTTACAGTTTCCAAATCTTTCAACTGTAATTCCGTATCAATTATTTCTTTATCACGAACAGGATTTACACTCCCATCTACGTGAGTAATATTATCATCATCAAAACAACGCAGTACATGAAGTATAGCATCTGTTTCGCGTATATTAGCTAAAAATTTATTGCCTAATCCTTCGCCTTTACTGGCTCCTTTTACCAATCCTGCAATATCTACTATCTCTACAGTTGTAGGCAAAATACGATTAGGTTTAACCAATTCTGCCAATTTGTTTAAACGTTCGTCCGGAACGGTAATCACACCCACATTAGGTTCGATTGTACAAAAAGGAAAATTTGCAGATTGTGCTTTCGCATTCGATAAACAATTGAAAAGTGTAGATTTTCCTACATTAGGAAGTCCTACTATACCACACTGTAGAGCCATTATTTTATTCTAATTTTTTAATATTCAAGGGCACAAAGATAGTCAAAAAAGAATGAAATTTATATTTTTAATGAGACCTATCTAAACACCTAAAAATAAGCATATATTTGTAGCTGATAACATTAAAGCTGCAGTGTATTTACTACATTACTTAATCTGTATGAAAAAGACAAAAAAACAATTCTCAATTTTAATAATTTTATTACTTTCTATTAATTCTTTATTCTCCCAAAACAAAACTGAAAATGAAAATATAGTAATGTGGAGTTCAGCCCAAAAGCTAACTCTTGACGATTTTGGTATCAAAAAAGAAAGTACAGATCAAATGCTTTCATTTGCTCAATTTTCAATAGATTATAGTGTAAACGGATTTAGTTTTTTAGCTAAGAATTTTAATAAAAAGGTTCGCAATTATATGATTAAATCAGCTTCATGGATTAATCCTAATAAGAATGTTTCAACCTCGCTACTATATCAGCAAACCATATTTGATATTGCTGAAATCTACACTCGTCAATTTAGAAAAGCTTTGAAAAAAAACAAGAAAAAAGCCATATCAGGTACTCGTTTTGTTGAAGAGCTAAATCAAAAATCAATGGCAGAATTTACAAATCGCCGAATAGAATATGATGAAGCCACTGATTATGCAAGGGATACCCAAAAACAAAATGAATGGGAACTGCAAATACTAAAAGAATTAGAGGAATTAAAAGAGTATGCATACGATAAGTAACGACCCTCACTGTTTCTCAAAATATAGAAGCCTATCTAAAGGAACATCAAACGAAATTGTTTGTCCTCCTTTGTAATTTTCACCCAGATCGTCTCTCCATTTACCCTTTGGAAGTTTCACAGTTCTCTTATTATCAGACGAAATAACAGGTGCTACCAAATATTTATCTCCTAACATAAATTGATCTTTACACTCAGCAAAACCCTCGTTTGGAAACGAATATTCCATATGACGAATAATAGGCTCTCCTGTCTTAGAAGATTCTTTTGCATGATTAAGGATATAACTCCCCATCTTTTTATGTAAATGAGCCATATTACGAACTATATTCAGATTCTCTTTATTTAATATTCGCCAAGGAGCAACCGAAAATTGCATCATAGGCATCAATGCATGTACCTGAGCCGATCTTACAATTAATGACTGATCGAATTTGGTCTGATCTAAGCCTATAAAAGAGCCGAATTGACCTCCACCAATCATATCAGGACAAGTATAAGCATAACCCAACAACCCTGCGGAAATCATTTCAGGAATAAGTATCTTTACTGCACCCCACGAATAATCTTTATCGCCAAGACGTTGCACAAGAGCCTCTCCTCCCATCTTCCAACCTGCACGATATTCATTAAAAGGAAACTCTAGCCCTATCCCAGCCCATGCTAAAGTATGATCTACCGATTTAGCATCTTTTTTATAGCTATCAATTAAATCAGTATAGTAAAACGAATTATCTCCTGCATCAAATTTAAAGCCATCTACTCCATATACGTGCTGTACCTGCTTTAATTGAGCTACAAAATAGTTAGCAGCCTCAGGATTAGTAAGATCATAACAAGCACTTTGCCCGTTCCACCAATCAATCATAGCAGGAGTATTTGTTCCTTTCTTTTTTATAAGATAACCCTTCGACATTAAATCTCTGTATTCGGGACTATCGCCACTTACAAACGGACATACCCATAGCATTACTTTAAATCCCATTGAATGAAGCTTTTCAATCATCCCTTTTGGATCTGAAAATTTATCAGCTTTAAATTCAAAATTTCCATAATGCTTTTGCCAATTATCATCAATCATTAATACTCCTTTAGGGAAACCATTGTCAATAATACTTTGAGCATAGTTCAAAATATCTTTTTGATTTTGGTTATATGTCAACTCAATCCATGTATTGTATTGGGGCATTGTAAAAAACAGATGATCGGGTAATATACCACTCGGGGGAAAATGTTTCTGAGAAGCATGCAAATAAGCTTCTTTCAGAGTTTTACCTGCTTCAACTACCTCTATTTTTTCATATAGAGATCTTATCTTTATAGAATTATCTCTTATTTCGAATTTGAAGGGAGAATTGCTCCAAATATATCTTCCTTTATTAGATATAAAAAGAGGTACTACCTGATTATTATAGTTTTGTAAAGACAAATCAAATTCTTTTACAGGTTTTATATAAGGCATTTGTGAGCCGAATGCTACTACTCCACCCCACCAATACTCATCTTTTTCGAATTTAATATCAGTTTCATATACTGTTTGTGAATACATTGAAACAGCAGAAATTAAAAAGAGAAGAAATAAAGTTATTTTTCTCATAACAACCTATTTATTATAGTTTTATATCAGTCAAAATATTTACTCCATATCGTTTATCTTTCGATACCCACCACTTTACATCCCCATTAGCAGTACGAATAGCATACCGAGGGTTATACTTCAATCTTTCCGATCCATCAGCTATCCATAATCCAAGTTTATAATTACCCTCCTTAGAGTCTACAGGCAATTTAATAGTTGATTTAACTTGATGTACTAAAGGTGCATGGTTTATATCATCCGGATTATAAGGCTGCCATGTATAAATATCAGCATCTGTTTTAAATTCGGTAACTTCCCCCGCTTCATCTATCAATACAAAATAAACATCATGCTCATTAAATAAAGTAGAAAATCCCCTATTTATAAGACTTAAAGAAATTTCTTTCTCTCCTTTATTTTTACCATTTGTAAGCGATAATTCCTGTAATTCAAGACGATATCCTAAGTGATCTCTTATATAATCAAATACATTTCGTTCAACAGCAGAACCATCTTTTTTCTGAAAATAATTAGCTGATACAGGCATTTTATTTTCTATTAAAAAGCTTTCGGAAAGTGGTGTTTCTTTCCATACTAACATCGAATATTTAGGTAATTTTTTCAGATCTTTTGTATTCTCGTGTTTCTCTTTATAGTTATGAATAACGCTCAAAGAAGTATAATGCTGTAAAAATAAACGGCGTGCAGTTTCGTGTCCATCAATAATCCATCCTGCCGATGGTGCATCAGGATCATTACCTACACTCCAAAATCCCCAAGGCAGCTCTCCGTCTACTGCTAGGTAAGGAGATTCTTTAACTATCTGATCGAAATTATTGGTTCCTTCATGCATATCTCCATCCCATTTGTCAGCTTTAATGACAATAAAATCATCATGGAATGAAAGTCTATTATATAATTCAGGAGTATTTTTAAGTATATTTTTATAATCGGGTACTCTTACCTGCACATTCCTTTCTTTAGGAACTACAGCTAATAGTTTTTCTAAAATAGAGCGTTTAATATCGTCTGAATTCTCTAAACCATGAACCGAACTATGCCATTCGCCCCATGCTCCTATTACTCCAGCTTGAACCACTAAAATAAGGTCTTTATTCTTTTCAAGAAAAGGTTGTAATTCATCAAGATGTGCTAGTGCTTGTTTTTCAGTAGGTCCTACGGGAGCTCTTCCATTAAAATCTCTTTCGTAAGCAAAACGAAGTACAGCTTTCATTCCTAAATTTTGAAGTTCATCAAAATAAGACTGCATAATTTCGAAGTCTTTTTCCGACAAATCTTTACCAACCAAATCGGTCAAATAAAAATAGCTTTGTACCAAAGAAACACTGTCGGAGGCATATTTAGCTACTTCTTCTCTCAACTCTTCAATGGCATGAGAAGCATTTCCATCTCCTACATTCAAAGCAACTTCGAGCCGAAAGCCTCTTTCACTATTATATAATCCTTCTATACCTTGAGGATCATCAACACAAATACCTCTAAAATGAATAGTTTCCTGTCCCGAATTACACGACAAAAGAAAACCTAAGCATAAGCTTAAATAAAGTAGTTTTTTCATAGTATATAATTATAACAAAAAGGTCTTGGATGTACTAAAAATTAAATACGGGTATCTTTCCTATCTTCGCTGTGCAACCACAGCACATATTTTTCTTTGAATTTTTTAATCGATTGTTTATTTATAATATCCAAATAAGATTCTATAAAATTAGGATTGTTTTCGCAAAACGAAAAAGTAAAGTTCTGCATTCCAATCAATTGAAAATAAGGCATAATCTCTATTCTATCACAAAGAATAATAGCAACTTCTCCCCTACTCAATTTACGTTTTAGACATTTAGAATAGACGTCTGTTTTAGAATCGTCCATAAAAAAGTCTGGTAATATTTGTAAAGCTTCTTCCTGATAATCGGATATTTTAGAAGCAGCTTCATTTTTTATAATATCCTTAGAGTCGGATATTTTACAAACCTCTATTAATAAGTCTTCTATTTCACTTTTCGATTGAGAAAAAGCGAAATCCAAAAACGATATAAGAATAATGATTAAAGCTATAATTTTTTTATAAAAACTTGTAAGTAACATAATTAAAAAGAATTTACCAGTAAGTTTATATAACTCTCAAAATCTTAATATAAATACTTTTCTCTGAATTTTTGAATATCTACACCCAGAACCCCAGTTAAGTAATTTTCGACCGTACCATGGTCTTTCTTTATCTGATCGATACCTGCCTGTATAAATTCTCTCTTTACTTCAAATAAAGGCTTTAAATTAGGATTCTCAGCTATATATTGAGCATACTTGTCACCCAAATAAATATTAGAAGATAAGTAATCTTCAATAATTGTATTTTCATCTACACCAAGTGCAAATAAAACAAGAGCTGCTCCCATTCCTGTTCTATCTTTACCTGCCGAACAATGAAACATCAAAGGAACATCTTTTTCTTGTTGTAACAATGTGAAAAAATCTTTATATCTGTTTACGCAAGAAGAATCGGTCACCAAGATGACATTCATATCCATCATAGCACTATCCATCTGGCTTTGTTTTAAATCTGCCAGACTCTTAGCAGCCAATAAATTACCGGGTGTTATAGAATAAGCATAATCTTTGTTTACAGACTGAGGTAACCTATCTGGTGAACGTTTAATTTCTTCAGGAGATCTGAAATCTACTACTGAAACAAGAGGTATCGATGATAGATATTTAATATCATTATCTGTCAGATTATGTAAATCATCTGATCTAAATATCTTACCCCATTTAATAAATTTTCCATCCAAAGTTTTAATTCCACCCAAATCACGAAAATTATAACCACCTGTCATAGGTAGATGACGTTCGGCCAAAATAGCTTTTCCATCCGAAGTTACCAATTGAAAATAACTGCGAACACTGTCTGCTACATTCAAAGGAAAAGTACCACTACCCTCGCCTTCAGCTATGGGTTTCGAAAAATCAATATCATCTACCGATGTTCCCGAATACAAAAACCATTTGCCATTAGCCTCAATATGCAATTCGGCAGCCTTGGTATCTTTATTTCTTATTATAGATGCTTCGCTAGATACATCTTTTCCCGAATATTGAGCTTTATCTATTTTCATAGTTGAATCTTTACATGAGATCATAAAGACCGATCCCATTACTAATAAACTTAGAATTATTTTTTTCATACCAATATACTTATAAATAAACAGTCAACCAAAAAAGGGTTATCAACAATTGTATTATGTATTATTTATTCTTCTTTAAACTAAAAACTAATATGGTAGTAATAATAGCCTGTTGAAACTGTTTATTATTATTTCGTCTTTTACTTGTTTTTTGAGTTACTGTTATATTAATATAGACTTATATACAATTATGAACATTTTTTAGCATACTTATATGTGATGGTTCACTGCTTGTTACAGACTTTATTAAATGAGTGTTGATAACTGTGAGTGTTCAAAAGTTTTATTTCTTTTCATTGTTAATAGCTGTTGATAACTACATGATATTTTAAACAAAGATTTATGCTTAATAATTTTGTATTTCATCAATATCTTATATACAATTTGGAGTATCAACTTTGCAACTTTATTTTTTAGAAACTTATCAACAGTTATCAACACTTTATTGACATCTTTTATATTTTATTAATTGTCTATGTATTAGTAATTTAATATTTAAGTAATTGTATTACAATGTATTAAATTAAATATAAAATAGACTGATCTAATACTCAACCTTTTAAATTTTTGAATCTGGCATATATACTCAAAGGAAGTCTTTTTCCCGATTTTTCAGGTATTAATAACTCTCCGTATTGATATGACTTAATAGTAAGAAAGTAGTTTTTAATTAAATTTTCAGCTATTACAGACGAAAATCCCATTGAATAGAGGTTGAGTATAAGAAACGAATTTTCGCTTTCTAGAAGCTCTTGGCAGATAGACATTAGTTCAGCTATATTTTCTTCCAGAATCCATCTTTCACCATCAGGTCCACGTCCGTAAGCAGGAGGATCGAGAATAATACCATTGTATTTTTTGCCTCGCTTTACTTCTCGTCTACAAAATTTAAGAGCATCTTCAACAATCCATCTAATATTATCTAGATTCGAAGCCTCCATATTTTCACGAGACCAAGTGATAACCTGTTTTACGGAATCTACATGAGTAACATCAGCTCCTGCACTTTTAGCGGCAATAGAAGCGCCACCCGTATAGGCAAAGAGATTTAATACTTTTGGTTCGTTTATATTGAAGCTCTTTACAGTATCGTATATAAAGTTCCAATTTTCGGCTTGCTCAGGAAATATACCTACATGTTTGAAAGAAGTAAGCCCCAAACGAAATTTAAGGTGCATTTCTTTGTAGTCATAATTAATAAACCACTGATCGGGCATACCTTTCTTCTGAATCCATTCTCCTCTTTCGTTTCCATCTTGTGACGATTTTCCTTTTTCGCGTCTGAAAATAGCATCTGCCATCGTTTCCCATTCTTGTTCCGATAATGTTTTTTGCCATACAGCTTGTGGTTCGGGTCGTGCCAGTATGTGTTTTCCAAACCGTTCGAGTTTTTCATAATTGCCCGAATCTATTAATTCATAATCTGTCCAATGTTGTGGTTCTAAAAGAAGCATAAAGAAGAATTTTTTGAGGTCTTTGACCCATTGTTTCTTTAGTAAATATTTATAA
>NZ_CVRU01000185.1 GCF_001261715.1 Dysgonomonas sp. HGC4
CAATCGAAAGATGTAGCAAATGAGCTTAAATCAATATTGAATAATACCAACAACAAGCTTGGTGCTATTGTATTTAATTCTCGAATATATGAACTAGTAGAGCTTTTTGAAAGTATTGCTTGTGGAGATAAAAAGATCAATCTTATAGGGTACGACTCAATAGAGAAAAATGTGGAGGCACTTAAAAATGATCAGGTGCTATTCCTTATTTCTCAGCGCTCCACTCAGCAGGGTTATGATGCTATAAAATCGTTGAGTAATCATTTATTATTTAGCAAGATTATCAATAAGATAAACTTTATGCCTATCGATATTTTGATGAAAGAAAATATAGAATATTACAAAAATTACAAATTATAATACTATGAAAAACAATTTGTTCTGTATTGAAAATAAAGTGATTGTAATCACTGGTGGATGTGGTGTTTTAGGTTCAGATATGGCTCAATATTTAGCCGCTCAAGGTGCTAAAATTGTGATTCTAGATCGTGTTAAAGACAAGGGAGAAGAACTTGTAAGCAAAATTAAAGGTGGAGGAAACGAAGCATTGTTTCTTTCAACCGATGTTTTGAATAAAGAAGTTTTAGAACAAAATCGAGATGAAATTATCAAAGTATATGGTAAAATTGATGTACTTATAAATGCAGCAGGAGGTAATATGCCGGGTGCTACAATAGGACCTGATAAGACGGTTTTTGATTTGGCAATAGATGATTTTAAAAAGGTGGTTGATTTGAATCTATTCGGAACAGCTATCCCGACTATGGTTTTTGCTAAAGCTATGGTCGACAATGGAGCAGGAAATATTATAAATATTGCTTCTGAATCGGCATTGAGACCTTTAACTCGAGTAGTGGGGTATGGAGCTGCTAAAGCTGCTGTGGCAAATTTTACAAAATATATGGCTGGAGAATTGGCTCTTAAATTTGGAGAAAAATTCAGAGTAAACGCATTAGCTCCGGGATTCTTCATTACTGAACAAAACAGAACATTGCTAACTAATCCAGATGGTACTTATACAGATCGTGCAAAAACAATATTAGCACATACTCCATTCAACCGTTTTGGAGAGGCTGACGAGTTGTTAGGTTCGTTGCACTATTTGATTAGTGATGCTTCGAAATTTGTATCAGGAACTATACTTGTAATTGATGGTGGTTTTGATGCATTTTCTATTTAAGCTCTAAAATCTTAAGTCGTATTATAGTTAAGAATAAACAAACTTTTAAATTTAATATATAATGGTATTAAGTGAACAAACATGGCGTTGGTACGGTCCTAATGATCCAGTATCATTAGCCGATATCAAACAAGCAGGAGCAACAGGTATTGTTACAGCTCTTCATCATATTAAAAACGGTGAAGTCTGGACTGTGGAAGAAATCGAAAAGCGTAAGCAAATTATAGCAGAAGCTGGTCTTACATGGTCAGTAGTAGAAAGTATACCAGTACACGAATTTATCAAAACGCAGGAAGGTAACTATAAAGAATATATAGAGAATTATAAGGAAAGTATTCGTAATCTCGCTAAATGCGGAGTTATGATTGTAACTTACAATTTTATGCCCGTTTTAGATTGGACACGTACCGATTTAGCATTTACGGTTGCTGATGGCTCGAAAGCCCTGCGCTTCGAAAGAGCAGCATTTTTGGCTTTTGACTTGTGTATATTAAAACGTCCTGGAGCTGAAAAAGAATATAGCGCTGAAGATATAGCAAAAGCAAAAGCCAAATTTGAGAGTATGTCTCAGGCTGAAAAAGATCTATTAGTACGAAATATGATTGCTGGATTACCCGGTGCAGAAGAAAGTTTTACGCTCGAAGAATTCCAAGCTCAATTGGACAGATATGATGGTATAAATGAAGATAGACTTCGTTCCAATTTGATTGATTTCTTAAAAGAAATAGCTCCTGTAGCTGATGAAGTGGGAGTGAAGCTCGCAATTCATCCAGATGATCCTCCCTATGCAATATTAGGTTTGCCTCGTGTGTTAAGTACCGAGAATGATTTTCTTAAATTGGTTGAAGCCGTACCTAATACTTCTAATGGACTATGTTTTTGTACAGGTTCGTTTGGTGTAAGAGTTGATAATGACTTGGTAAAAATGATTCGAAACTTGGGAGACAGAGTAAACTTCGTGCATCTGAGAGCAACTCAACGTGATGCAGAAGGTAATTTCTACGAAGCAAATCATCTTGAAGGAGATGTGGATATGTATGGCGTTATGAGAGGATTATTAGAGATACAACAAAAAAGAAATATTTCAATACCATTCCGTCCCGATCATGGACATCAAATGATTGATGACTTGAATAAGAAAACAAATCCAGGATATTCGTGTATAGGGCGCCTTAGAGGGCTAGCCGAATTAAGAGGACTTGAACTTGGTATTGCTAAAACTTTGTTTGCAAACTAACGATTTTTAATAATCCAATAATAACCCATAAAAGGT
>NZ_CVRU01000186.1 GCF_001261715.1 Dysgonomonas sp. HGC4
TTTTTTTTTTGCAGTTATAGTTATCACCTTGTCTTAATAAATAAAATAGTATCACTATATAATACTATCAAACATAGCTGTACTGAAGGAGAATATTAAACGATTATACCCCATAAACGACAAAAAGTTAAGGTAAATTACGAAAGTATTCTGGAACAGCTAAAGAATATAATTAGTAGTGTATTATATTGGCCGAATTCACATCAAAAGTAGAGGATTCATTCATATTTGTTGTATTTACTCCAACCTGAACGCAAATACTTAGACATAAATGGAGATATAATCAGATATGTCTTCAGCAATTATCTTTAAAATGGTAACAAAGGAAAAAAATTCTTATAGTGTCCTATTCTATATTAAGAAAGATTAGAGCATTATGAATCAAATCAAGAAAAAGTAGTAGCATATAATATAATCACTACACACCACTACTCGACATAGCCTATTTACTATATATGAAAATTATAAAGATAAGGTTGTAAACGACAACAAACATTTGTTCTCAAATTTGTTAAATAACCCTCTTTTTTGTAACGATAACCTGAAGCTGGAAAAAAATAGTATCATTAGTATATCCCATATTAAACAGGCCCCTTCCATCATCCAACTTTGACATTTGAGATTCCCAAACTCCTTGTGATCAAAAATCAACTAACAAATTAAATTCGTGATGGTAGGCATACGCCATTTTTTAGGAGAACATGGAGCCAAACCTTGTTCGGTCAGATAACAACAAATATCACCAATCCCCTGAGTGAGATCATGGATTGTTCCTAAATAAGAATAATTACGAATAGTTTTCCCACGAGAAAGTATAGGGGTAGCAGCTAATATCTCATTAACTCGAGGAATAGAATCCCAAGTTACTCCTCTTCTCTTTATCCTCCAATAGGAGGATAAAGAGAAGAGGCTATTATAATTTTCACTAGGAGAAATTCCCCATAAACTACCCCACAGAAAATAAACTCCTTGATAATTCGCATGAGCAATAACATCAAATGTCAGATTACTTCCATTCCAATAAATATTACTTCCAGCCCACCCCTTATGGGGACTAGGAAAATCATCTAAAGACATAGTCGATTCTAATTCTAGAGGAGAAACTGCATTCAATAAACACACTTGAAAACCTACTGCGAGCAAAAATATACTCAAACTCAAACAACATAAACCTTTAAGCATTAGTCTTAATCTTTTTTCATACATAATTACTCATTATAAAATCAACTCAGGGGAGTCTCTTAAGATGTATAATCACTACACATTTTAAGAGCGTAAAATAAAAGTTGAAAAAGTAAAGTTGGTCTCATTTGAAAATCGATATAATATCAATGTTCTCCCCCGTTTGATTAACCCTATTCTAATATTTTGAAAATATATCTATTTCCTTTCATAGAATGAAAAGTTTTATAATTATAAATACAAAACTTTATTTGAAACAAAAAATATACAAAATAAACCTACAACTTCTTTTTTTCAAAGAATTCCAAAGCCTCCTCTACCTCATTTCTTCCACAAAAAATCTCTATCTATATTAGATATAATCTCTCGTTGCCAATTTAAGAACTCAGAACGTTGTATCTCTCCACTTTGAGTGATAAGTGTCGAGTATTTTTTTAAAGAATCAAGCCACTTCTTATGTAGAAACGATGCTTGAGGATTAGATATGCTTATTGGTACAGAAAAGTAAGACCAAAGCTGAGAATAAGCCTGCCCATCGTACTCAAAATAAGAACCATTCGATTCAATATTCAGATGAGAAAGGTAAATTAAGACTTCCGATCCTTCTTGATTCACTCCTTTTTGAGTCATTTCTTCCACCATATCTACGCATTCATACAATTCAGACTGTATTACCCGCAGTTCAGATTCACTAATCAAATTTCTTTTGTAAAAATAATTAGCATCCATCACTATCGACAATATAACATTTTTGTCTAGAAGAATCATCAGATTACTCACTCTCTGAAAGTTATACTTTAATTCCTTTTGCAAGTTTAGTATCTCTTGTGGTATACTAAAATCTGAATAGTAGAAATTCAGAGGAACATTTTCAACCTGATGTACCCATTTGTAATAACGGAATTTAGTAATATTAGGAAATGTGAGAGAAAAGATCATAGGGAAGTGATTACCAGCTAATATAACTTTGGAATCATTAGCATGACGAACCTTATGTAAAATATCTATAATCTCTAACATAACCTCTCCTAATTGAAGGATTGAATTCGTCGATTCACATTCTCGTAAATGAAAAAACACTCGCTTGTTACTACTTCCTTGTCCAACAATCTCATCCAATGAGATATTGAAATATAGTGCAATCTTGGATATCTCCTCAAATGTAAAAGGAATTTCATTTCTGATTCTTCGATAAGTAGATTCTTTAGCTAAATCCAGTAAGTCCATTAAAAAAGAAACAACACTTCTGCCCTCTGGCATATGTTTACGTACATTATTAACGACTATTTCATTTAGTCTTTTTTTCATATAAATTTTTCTCTCCTCTCCTCTCTTACAAGCAATAAAAAATTATACGTTTA
>NZ_CVRU01000187.1 GCF_001261715.1 Dysgonomonas sp. HGC4
AGATATAAATACCCCTAAACGAGTAGAGATATTTTTTTTATAAAATGATAATTATTGAATGGTATACTTTCAAATCGCAACAAACTATTGCCGTTGTACTCACTAAAGTAATTGATAAGTCTGAGACCTTATTTACTTAAAAACATGTATCCATGATGAAGAATAAGTGTGGTTAATAAAGGCAGTGCACTATTAGGACGGTTATAATGCTTGAGGATATATTCCCTTGTCTTTTTTATAGCTATCGACATTTGAGCCTCAACTGTTTTCACAGAAAGGTCTTTTTCTTCGGCTATTTCCTTATATGTTTTATTGAGTTCGCGGCTCAACAGAAATATTTCCTGACATTTGGGTGGTAAATCTTTAATGGCTTGTTGATAGACCAAACTAAATTCTTCCATATTCACACAGTCTTCCGACTTTTGTTTCTCAATCTCTCTATTTGCCCATTCCTCTATCAATACCGATCTGTTTTGCTCATCCCTCAGATGATTCAACATTCTGTTTCTTGCAGCATTATAGAGGTATGTTTTGATGAAGAATATATTTACGTTTTCTCTGTCTTCCCATAGTTTTATGAAAATATCCTGAATAATGTCTTCTATCAAAAACTGATCATGAGTATAATAATTCAAAAATGTACAAACATCCTTGAAGTATAAATCGAAGAACTCTTTTAGTGTAGTTTCATCAATTACAATTTTATTATGCTCTAATGATTTTACCATTAATTCACATCTTGCGATTTTGTTTAGAAATATTTAAGATTTCCCAAATCTAGTAATTATATTAGAAAAAAGTCAATCTTTATGAGAATATTGGGATCAGGCAGCTCTAACCTTAGAGAAAAAGGTCATCCTGAAAAGAAGAAGATAAGAGTATATTATTTTATAATTTCACAACAAGTAGCCTGTCACAGACAAACTTACTCAACACATCTGCTTTCGTATCTTGATAACTGATAGTCATACTTCCATCAAAATTTTCCACAGAGTTAATATTTAACTGAGTGCCTAGTACTAAACTGCGTTTGCTTAAGTAGTTCAGAAAATCTTCGGATGAATCGATTACTGCCGAAAAAGTAACGACTTCGCCAATCTTGCAATCGCTCAATCTATGATAATCTATTTGGGGAATATTTCCTTTTTTATCAGGAATAGGAGAACCGTGAGGGTCTATGTGCGGATGATTTAATAATTCGTCCATTCGATCAAAGAATACAACTGAATTGATATGCTCTATCTGTTCGGCTATTGAATGAACTTCTTCCCAACCCAAACCCATCTTTTCGTATAGAAACATTTCGGTCAGACGGTGTTTACGAAGAATTAAAGCTGCCTCTTGCCTGCCCTTTTCGGTCAACTTTAAAGGCTTGTAGCTTTCGTAATGAACTAAACCTTTCTCCGCAAACTTTTTCATCATGCTGTTTACGGTAGACATCTTTATGTCTAATGACTTGCTTAATTCATTAACAGTAGCTTCACCCAGTTTATTTTCCAGATAAAACAGATTTTTAAGATAGTTTTCTTCGGTTGGAGACATTGTACTACAAATATATATAAAAACAAAAGAATAATGAAAATAAGAATCGAATAAATTTGTTTTATTAATCTAACTTTCTAATTTTACAATTCTAATTACAATAGAAAGAGAACAAGAAGAATATTTTTTTGTTTCATAATTACTAAAAGTAATAAAAGGTCTGCGACCTAAAAAACGGAAACGATGGAAAATGAAGCTCTACAAATAGAAACTAAATTATCGGAACTCACCTACGGGGAAGAAGCCGAAATACTCGGTATTTCTGATAATTGCAAAGGCGAAATAAGAAGACGCTTGCTTGATTTAGGATTTGTGAGAGGCACCCGAATTACGGTTCAGAACATAAGTCCATTGAGTAATCCTGTTGCTTATAGTTTACGCAATACACTGATTGCTTTACGAAACGAACAAGCAAAGCTTATATTAATAAAAAAACTTTCTGACAATGACAAACGCTTGTAGTACATGCAAATATAATACTGTCTCTGATCTGAAAAAGATGGGAGAGCAAACTACTTCTTTTGACTATACGATAGCTCTTGCCGGAAATCCTAATACCGGAAAGAGTACTGTCTTTAATACCCTTACGGGGCTTAGACAACATACAGGAAATTGGCCGGGTAAAACAGTTACCACAGCTCAAGGGAGTTTTTCCTTTTTAGATAAGAAGTTTAAATTGGTTGATCTACCGGGAACTTACTCTCTATTATCTACCTCAGAGGACGAAGAGGTTGCTCGTGACTTTATTCTTTTCGGAAAACCCGATGTTACTATCGTGGTAGTAGATGCCAGCAGATTGGAACGAAACTTGAATCTGGCATTACAGATTCTGGAAATTACCAACAAAGTTGTTTTGTGCGTCAACTTAATGGATGAAGCTAAAAGACATAATATAGAAATAGATGACAGAACTCTTGCCCGAGATTTAGGTATTCCGGTTGTAACAACAAGTGCAAGATCGAATGAAGGCATAACTGATCTCTTGCATGCCGTACACGATTTAGCAATAGGTGAAATAGTTACAAAACCGTATCACTTCGAAGATATACCGAGAACAACCAATAAAGCAATTGAGAAATTAAATGACGAATTGCTAAAGTTATACCCTCAATTAGCAAACAGCCGATGGATTGCCATGCGTTTGCTGGAGGGTGACGAGAGTATAATAAAGGCTCTTAAAGAAGGGAGGTTGCATTGATGACAGAGGATAGAAACGAACTTGATAAGTTACTCGAACTAGCAGAGGATTTACGGAAAGATGTGGGAGATAACTACCACGATAATCTAACCGAGAGTTTTTATGCCGATGCTTCTAAAATTGTAAAGAACTCAGTTAAATCTGACGATCAACACCGTACATTTCGGGTTGATAGAGCTATTGATAATATTGTTACCAGCAAAATATGGGGTTTTCCTATTATGCTGCTTTTATTAGGCGTAGTACTTTGGCTGACTATAATAGGTGCAAATTATCCGTCTCAGCTATTATCGTCACTGTTTCTGGAAACAATTTACCCATTCTTGAAAAGTGGTGCAGAAAGCCTTAGTATTCCCGCATGGATTAGTGGATTACTTATCGACGGGGTTTATCTTTCTACTGCTTGGGTTGTAGCTGTAATGCTTCCACCAATGGCAATATTCTTTCCGTTATTTACATTAATGGAAGATTTTGGATATTTACCACGTATAGCTTTCAACTTAGACAATATATTTCGCAAAGCAGGGGCACATGGTAAGCAAGCCTTAACTATGAGTATGGGCTTTGGCTGCAACGCAGCAGGAGTAGTTGCAACACGTATAATAGACAGCCCTAGGGAAAGGCTTATTGCTATAATCACCAATAACTTTTCGCTGTGTAATGGACGATGGCCTACTCAAATTCTGATAGCTACCATCTTTATCGGAGCAGTTGTGCCAACAGGTTTGTCTCAATTGGTATCTACGGGATCGGTTATAGCTATTGCCGTATTAGGTATTGGTTTTACATTTCTGGTGTCTTGGTTTTTATCCAAAACCATGCTAAAAGGCGAAGCTTCATTCTTCATCTTGGAGTTACCTCCCTATCGCCCGCCAAGAATATGGCAAACAATATATACGTCTTTAATTGACAGAACATTGATAGTTCTAGGACGAGCTGTTGCATTTGCTGCACCTGCAGGAGCAATTATCTGGTTGATCAGCAATATTAATATTCAAGATCAAAGCATTGCCTTATGGTTAATAGAGGGGTTATCTCCTTTTGGGATCATACTTGGCTTAAATGGAGTTATCTTATTAGCATACATTCTGGCTATTCCTGCTAATGAAATTGTTATACCTACTATACTAATGCTTACCACGCTTACTTTCAGCAGCATGGGGGTTGGCAATGGTGCAGGTGTACTTTTCGACGGTTCAGAAAATGAGGTAGCTAATATTCTGCATGCCGGGGGATGGACATTACTCACCGGAATCAATTTAATGCTATTTAGCTTACTGCACAATCCATGTAGTACTACCATATACACTATCTACAAAGAAACACGCAGTATTAAATGGACTGCTGTTGCTTCGCTATTGCCTCTTTTATTAGGTATTTTTGTCTGCTTTATGGTAGCTCAAATCTGGCGATTATTTTAACATCTACACTTTTCTTACTCCTATAAATAAAATGCTTGCAGTTGGTCTAAAAAACAACTGCTTTTTTTGCAATAGTGTCCAAACAACACGATAATATACTTTTTTTATAAAAAAAAAGATTAATGCCATCAGATGCGCCTATCAAAATGATTAAATAATCATATCTTATTTTGACGAATGCACTACTTTTTAGATATTTATACATAACAACACGCCTTAGGAGCTTACTTATAGATAAGATTTAAGGTTATCAAAAACAAAGTAAAATGAAAAATAAAGCTTTCAAATTAACATTTCAGTATTGGTTTATTGGAATTCTTTTGAGTCCGATATTTTACTCTTGCGATGATAATTCGTCTGACATAGAAACTGAAGTAAACAACAAAATAGCTATAAACGCTAAAATCCGATCTATTCAACAAGATACAAGATCGACTTCTATGCAAGAATTTATCGAGAAAGATAAAATAGGCATCTATCTTGTAGATTACAAAGGATTGCAACCCGGTAATATCGGTGATATTAACGAGTATATGAATGTACTTCACACCTACGATGGTAATTTGTGGAATGCTGATATAGCGGGAGGGCTTTATTTCCGTAACGCTCAAACTGTATCCGATATATATGCCTATTATCCATACGATAATGAGATGGGAAGTATTGCAGGTAAAAAAGACCTCAACAAGTATTTATTTACAGTATCGCTAGATCAAACAGTATCTAATGGCACGAGTAGTGACTTCTTGTGGGGGAAAGTATCGGGTTTATCACCAGATAATAATACTGCCAATATAACATTCGAGCATATTTTGAGTAAATGTATTATCAATCTGAAATACAGTGATTCTTCTATAAATGAGAATAATGCTTCGTTTGAGATACATAACATCAAAGCTTCGGCACTTATTGATATGAGTATAGGAAAAGCAACCTCAGCAGGGAGTAATCAGATTATAGTACCCAATAACAGAACTGATATACCAACAGGTTACAAGCTAGCATACGAAGCGATTGTAGTACCTCAGATTATAAAAGCGGGTACACCTCTGTTTGCTATAAGGTATAACTATACAGATCTTATGTTTGTCACACAACAAGATATAGAATTTTCACCTCAAAAGGTATATACTTTCAATATGACGATAAATACATTGGGACGTTCATCAGCAACTGTTTCTCTAGAAAATATAAGTATTGCAACATTCTAAATAAACATGTATGATTATAAAAAATAAAATTAAACAGCATATATCTTTTTCATTATCAATGCTACTCACTCTAATGGGAGTTTTCTTCTTAGGAGCATGCAGCCATGATAACGAAGATTTTATCGAGCAGGATAATTTCATTAGAATAGCTCCGTCTATTTTGGAAACTAGAACCAAAATAGTTGGAAGCAACTTTGAAACAAATGATCAGATAGGCTTATACATTGTACCATTTACAAATAGCAATAATACTGCCGGTAGTATCGGTACAAACAATTATGCATCAAATCTTAAGCATGTGTTCAATGGTAAGGCATGGAGTTTAGATAATGGGTCTAAAATTTCATGGCCTAATCCGACTTCTAAAATTGATATATATGCCTATTCCCCATACGATTCGAACCTCTCGGGAAGTAATCCGACAGCATATTCGTTTACTGTAAAAACCGATCAGCAAACCAAATTGGGATACAATGCAAGTGATTTTTTATGGGCTAAATCGGTTTCAACAGCACCAACAACAAGTGCCATAGACTTATCGTTTTCGCATCGATTGAGCAAAGTGAAGGTAAATATCAAATCTGAAATAGACTTATCTGCCGACGAGATAAAGAATGCTATCGTAAAAATCAGAAATACGAAGGGAACGGGTATCGTAAACCTCCAAAACGGGCAAGTAACACCTCAAGAAGGAAGTTTAGTAGACATACTTCCTCTTAGATATGCTACTCCCGTAACAGGATATGACATTAGTGTAGAAGGTATTATTATACCCCAAACTCTGTCAATAGGTTCTAGATTGGTAGATATAAATTTTGACACCAACAGAATAGGCTATGTGTACGATATGGATGCAGCATTAACTTTTGAAAGCGGCAAAGAGCGTACTATTAATCTAACGATTACACAAACCGGTATGACGGTTACAGTAGGCGAGATTAAAGATTGGCAGCCTGCACCAGTAGTTGAAGGGAATATAGATCAGTCGATAGGAAAAGCTATGGATCTTAGTAAAATAGATTGGAATAAATCGCTGGTACATAACGTATATGATGCCAGTGGATACAAAGTAGCGATAGTCGTCAAAGAGTATTTGTCGTTAAAAACAGCAACCCCTCAAACAATAGATAATCAGGCAATAGTAATATATCCCGTAGATGCCAATGAAAATCCTCTTTTAAACAGAGGCTTTGTAGCTCAGGTTATGAGTAATACAATAAATAATACTACTTACGAATATGACCCGCTTCAAACAAATGTGCATGGCGGAGCCGTAAGCTGGAATACCAGTACCAATGCAGTTGCAAGTTATACAGCAGGGAATTTACCCTTGATCAATAAGGTCGAACTTACTTCGGGTAGCATATTAAGAGCTACTGCTGATAATTATATCTGCCGATTGACAATCTCTCCCGATCTCGTTACTGACATTGACAACAATACGTACAGAGTAGTAAAAACGGGAACACAGTATTGGACATTAGACAACCTAAAAGTTGAAAGATATAGAAACGGGGTAAATATACCTCATTACTACTACAGCAATAACCCTATTTATAAAGATGTATATGGGACAATGTATAATTGGAATGCAGTTGCAGATGCAAATGAAATTGCACCTGAGGGCTGGCATCTGCCAACAAAAGCCGAACTCGAAACTTTAAATAAGTTTGGAGGGAGCGCTGCAACCAATTTAAAACATGTGGGCAGTTGGTCTATCATGTCTACAAACAATACAGGGTATGGTATGCTACCCGGAGGCTTAATGCAGATAGTAAACACATTTGAATCTTTTTCGGGGATTGCACTTGTTGCCTATGTATGGACATCAACGCCCGTCTCAACAACAAGTACCAGTGCTTATGCAATGAGAATATATAATTCGGGAACGGTTGATTTCCCTAGTTTTCCTAAAGTTTCGGCATTTTACGTACGTCTTATAAAAAACAACTAAACAAATATATTTCATGATTCGACATGTAAGAAAAATTAGTTTTACAAGCAATATATATACCTCTTTTTTCATAATTGTTACTACAATGATGGGGCTTCTTTTCGCAGGCTGCTCGCATGAGGACGATTTCGAGAATGAAAGCAGTGGTGAGTATCTGCAACTAGCTTCGCACATAGGTCTTAGACAAACACGTATAACTGATAATAATTTTGAAAAAGACGATCATATAGGTGTTTATGTTGTAGAATATAATGAAGACAATATAACTCCGGGACAAATTGGTGTATCAAACTTTGCATCCAATAAAAGACATACATTCAACGGAACTGAGTGGTTGATGGATGCCGGCAATAAGATGTCTTGGCCAAACAGACCTAAAGTAGATATCTATGCATATGCCCCTTACAGCGAAGCATTGCCTAATCCAAAGAACTATACGTTTATGGTACAAGGCAATCAAAAAATAGAGGAAAGATATCGGGCTAGCGATTTTCTATGGGCTAAAACCTCAGACTTATCACCAACAAAAGAGGATGTTCACCTTACTTTTACTCATAGAATGAGTAAAATAAAACTAAATATAAAATCTGAAAATGGATTTCTGGCAGACCGATTGCCAAATTCCTTTGTAAGAATTACAAATACAAAAGTGGAAGGCTCTATCGATTTATCAAATGGAAATGTAATTCCTTCTGAAACATCACTAATAGCAAATATTTCTCCCGGACAATCTACTGTTACAGAATCGGGATATGAAATTAGTCTGACAGGCATTATAGTACCTCAAACTCTTAGTGCTAAAACGGGCATTTTTGCTATAGTATTCGTAGAGGATGGGGCACGATATAATTATAAGTTAGAGGAATCTATTACTTTCGAATCGGGAAAAGAATATACATTTGATATTACACTTAGCCCGATGAAAATAACGGTAACAACAGGTGCCATTGCAGACTGGATTTTAGATGATCCGATAAAGGATGACATGGAAGAATTAAGTACGAAGGTTCTAAACTTAAATGACATCGATTGGACAACATCTCTTGTACAGAAAGTATTCGACAACAATGTACAAGTAGCCCAAGTTTGCAAAGAATACCTTTTTAAATCGGGGTCGATAGATGCTCAGGCAATTGTTGTATATCCTATGGCGAAAGGTAAACCTGATCTGACAAATGGCTTTGTGGCTCAAGTTATGATTCGGAAGATGAATGCTGCAACCAACAGCTTTGATCCTCTCCAAACATCGGTACATGGTGGCAAGGTCTCTTGGAGTGACAAGGCAATAGCTACATATACTGAGGGGAAACAAGCTCTTTTCTCAAAAGTTGAGATAAGCAACAAAGGGATAATAGGGGTTACTGACAATATTGTATATGGTTTAAAAGCTGAACCCGAATTACAAAAAGATATTGATGGTAACAATTATAAACTTGTAAAAATAGGAACTCAATATTGGATGACCGAAAATTTACGAGTTGAGCATTACAGAAACGGAAATCCAATCAATTATGCTTACTATAACGATGATAGAGCTTATAAAATTCAATATGGAGCAATGTATGATTGGAATGCCATAATGGATTCGCAGGGAATAGCTCCCGAGGGTTGGCATGTACCTTCAACTGAAGAAATAAATACTCTAGTTACTTATTTGGGTACAACTTCTGTTGCAAATAAATTATCAATGCAAGGCGACAGCTCCACGGATAATATTACGGGGTTTTCGGGGCAGTTAGGCGGAGTAAGAACGCAAGATTTTAAATTCTCTCAAAAAGATATATATGGTTATTATTGGACAACAACACTTTATTCGGATGTATTGTATGCCAACCGATATTTTATATACAAAAATAATGTGAATCTAAATTTCCAATTAAATTCTCTTAGAACCATAAGTAATTCGGTAAGACTTATCAGAAACTAAGCAAAGAGTTTTATCTATTATGATGAACTATTTCTCAAGAATACGGTTCATTAGATAGTATCTTATCTAATGAACCTAATGAAGAGAACGTTTATAACGATTCAACTGACAATAGTATTTATCTTGGCTGCATTCACGATAAAGGCTCAAGAGAAAAAAGTAAATATC
Source organism: Dysgonomonas sp. HGC4 (assembly GCF_001261715.1). GTDB lineage: Bacteria > Bacteroidota > Bacteroidia > Bacteroidales > Dysgonomonadaceae > Dysgonomonas_A. Next base: position 9,422 of record NZ_CVRU01000187.1, read on the forward strand.
ATCCCATTTCCCGTTCTTGCAACCAATCCAACCGTAGGTTTCGCATTCGGCGTATCTCCCGGATTTACATGGTACATGGGCGATCAGCAAAACACCAGCATGTCGTCTGTTGTGGCATCATTGGTCTATACTACAAATCAGCAATTTTTATTCAGTACCAGAGGAAATACTTTTTTGGAAGGTGACAAATGGAATATCATGGCAGACCTCAGGTATCAGATAACTTCGCAACCTACCTATGGACTAGGTACAGGAAGCGGCTCTATACATCCTTTGGTAAATAACGATTACGGATATTCGGAAAGACATTATCTAAAAAAACATCAGATGATGGAATATGATCTCATAAGAGCTTATATGACAACTCTGAGGAAGCATGAAGACACTCGTTTCTTTTATGGTTTAGGATACCATCTGGATGTAATATATAATATAGACGACAATTTACTCGATCTGGATACTGTACCTCAACAAGTAACCCAGCATTACCGCTACAACAAACTCAAAGGTTTCAGCACAAAAGGCAATACGGTATCGGGTGTATCTCTCAATTTGATGTACGACAGCAGAGACAATGTGGCGAACCCTTATTCGGGACGCTATGCCTTTGCTAGTTGGAGGTTGAACCCTAAATTGATTGGAAGTACACAAAATTCGAGTACACTTTGGCTGGAATATCGCGACTACTTTAATTTATCTAAAGAACGCCCCCGTCACCTCATTGGTATATGGACATACGGATGGTTTGTTACAAGTGGTAACTTACCCTATATGAATCTGCCCGCCATTGGCTGGGATATGTTCAGCAGATCGGGAAGAGCTTACACTTCGGGACGTTTCAGAGGTGAAGATTTGATATATACCGAGGTTGAATACCGTTTTCCCTTACAAGCAAATAGCGACCTCTTGGGTGGTGTAATTTTTGCCAATACCACCACAGCGAGTAGCCGTACAGAGAATATAGATCTTTTTCAGAATGTAAACCTAGCTTACGGTTTAGGCTTGCGCGTTATGATTAACAAGAAGAGCCGTTCTAATGTCAATCTCGATTACGGATGGGCAACCAACGGCTCACAAGGGTTCTTTATATCACTAAATGAGGTATTCTAAAAAAGCTTTCTGTTGCCATCAAGAAACCATCATTCGGGATATGCACTTAGATATTCGAAGCAATAATTGTTATCTTTTAATTTAGTAATCAATTCTCTAAGATCGTTTTTCTCACCTACCTTTGCAAACATTTGGTCGTGCATTAACAGTACAACATGGTTCGCTGTAAACGTTCTGGAAGAGTTATAAGAGGCTTCAATCTCTTCAACCAATTCGTCAATGGTTTGTTTAGGCATATAATCTTTTGCATCGTAATTCCACTCTACATCCCAACCAAATACTTTATAACCATTCTTTACCAATAAATCGGCAGAGGTAGCTCCTGTTTGATTATAGTTCTTTTTTCTTTCCCCTATCTGCCACAAATTACGTCCGGGTAGGCGTGTAATCTTATGAGTGATATCAAAGTCTGACTGATTTTTATCAAAGTCTTCTAAAACCAATTCGGGGTTCTTATAAAAATCAACATATCTATTATTAGCATGCGAATAACTGTGGTTATAAATCTCAATATTGGGATTCTGTTGAAGCATCTTATAATATCTCGAAAATCTACTGCTTCCATCTATGGCATTGCCTACAACAAACAGACTAGTCTTTATCTTTTCACTTGATATAATACTATCAATATACATACTTCCGTTGAGAGGAGCATCGTCAATTGTGAGGTAAATATATTTTCGGGTACTCAACGAGTCGCTCTTTTCAATAGTTGCAGTAGTTTCAATTATTGAATCCGAAACTAGATCAGGATAAGAAATAGAATCAGCAACCGAAACAGCATCAATTCCTATATCTTGACTATTATCAAACTCGGAACAACTTATATTCATAAGTAATAAGAGCGTAAAGAAGAGGAGTGTTTTTTTCTTTTTCATGACCTTTTAGAGTTAATGTTAGTTAGTATGTTATTATATAAGTGTCAGTTAGAGTGTTTCTATTAGGTATAAAATCTCCAGTAGGCAAGACTTACGCTTGTCAAAAAAGACATATGATTCTCTAGTCGAAGAAACTACTTCAACCTTAATCAGCTAATATTTAATGGATTATTTTATTTACTATGCCAAGTTATGTATGAGATATTTTCGGGAACATCCGATAACTCTTCCCCAAACTCTTGTAAAACTCCTTCTTTGTTGTGATACCATCCAAAGGCATTCCCTCCCACCAGATATATGGCATCGGATACACCTATATCAATCAATGCCTGCGAAAAGTCGTGAAACGATTCGTTATTTCGGCTCTCTATCATCATTACCTGCTCGTTACGAACAGCAAGGGCACGACGTATCGATTTGTTTTTAGGCTTATTCTCAACCAATTCTCCATTCTGCACCAGAGGGTACTGTCTGAAAAAAGAGCCTTTATTTGCAATCACTTGCTCCAATAAAGGGGTATACTCTCCCACCCCAATAGAAACCGTTTTATCTTGAATGGCACAAAATCCTTTTTTAGCAACTCCTTTTGATAGTTGCTCTCCTGAAAGAACAAAGTCTCCTACAATTTTCTGATTATCCTTACGTATATCGGCAGCCATTGCAGCATATAGAATAGAGGAATCCGATCTGTCGGGCATCCCTAACGATAGAGACATTGTAGCTCCATTAGGTATATATATTAATAGAGGTACATCATTTATAGTATCCGATAGAACTTCAATGTATCCTTCTTTACTCGGACTGCTAATAGTATCAATTGTTATAGATATACTTTCTGACGTTGTTTCTTCAGGTTCAAAGTAATATTCGGGAGCTTGTTCCTTTGTTAGGAAGAAAAACAAAAGGCTTGCTAAGATTATTAAAGAACAGATAGTCAGAATAAGCCACTTCACTCTGGTTGTAAGCCCTTTTCTTTTTTCCTTAATTTCAGAGCCAAGAATATATACTTCGTTATCTTGTTTATTCTTCTTTGTCATCATATTCCAATCCTCCTACTTTTTATACTATCCTCCAACACTGTCTTAAGAGCCTTCAATGCTTCTTTCGAAGCCGAAAGCGTAAATTTATTAGAGAAACTACCATCCGAAAGTACAATCTGTTGCTTTGAGACATTTACGTAGTAGATATACTTACCATTAATAATGAGGCTTTTTCCTAAACGAATAAATGTTTGCGCATCAGTACCCAATTGCTGCTCTATTATTTTTTCGAACGAAGCCAGATTGAAAGAAAACACATGCTCGTCTTTATCTACAAGTGTCATCGTAGAATAATTCCCCTCCGACAGTATGTACACAATCCGTTCGGGGGTAACCCTCACGACTTCATTGCTATTGGTTAATACTAAATACTTTGACATCCTTCATTTTTTAATAAGAACAAAGATATGTCTTTCCAAACATATAATAATACCTATTTATCCCCATTTCATAAAATAGCATACTGGTTGTATGAAATGATCGGAATTGATGATGAAATGATATTTGAGAATAAACTAATTCTGATACAATACAAGATTTACGTTACTTCTTAGTATAATCTTTAGGTAAAATTTCGAACTGCTTATAAAAACATTTTGTGAAATAGGATGGAGAATTAAACCCAACCATATAACATACTTCATTCACGTGTGCTACATCTTCTTTGAGTAATCGGGCAGCTTTTTTCAAACGTTCGAGACGCAAAAATTCATTGGGGCTAACTCCCACAATTCCTTTAATTTTTCGATAAAAACTCGATCGGCTCATAAAGAAAGTATCTGCCATATCATCAATACTAAAATTGGGATTACTTAAATTCGATTGGATTATTTCGTTCAATTTGGCTAGGAATTCCTCATCAGGTTTTGTGATTGCCATTGTATCGGCAGCCACAAAGGGCGATTTTGTAAATGCTTCGCGTACCTTTTCTCTGTTCTGCAATAAGTTTGCAACACTAGCCAAAAGATATTCATTCGAAAATGGCTTTTCGATATAAGCATCTGCTCCCGTATCCATTGCTTCTATTTTCGATTGCAAGTTGGTTTTGGCAGTAAGTAGTATAATGGGCACATGACTATAATTTAAATCCGATTTTATGGCTTTACATAATTCAAAGCCATCCATCTGTGGCATCATAATATCACTGATGATTAAATTGACAGAGGTGTTATCGAGAATTTCTAATGCCTGAACTCCATTTTCGGCAGTAAGAACGTCATAATCATCGGACAATACTCTACTGACAAATAGTAGCATCTCTTGATTATCCTCAACAAGTAAGATAGATGGTTGATTGCTCTTTTCTTTATCCATCTTATGAAGACTACTAATTGGCGAATGATGTGTAATAGTTGAGTTACCTACTATTTGAATAGTATTCTCTTGAAAAACAGGAAGCGTAAGATAAAAGCTGTTTACGGTTAACTCTTCATCCATATACAAATTACCATGATGCAACTCGGCAAGCGAGCGAGACAAGGCTAAACCGATTCCCGTACCCACAGTTGCTTTTTGCGATTCGTCTATATTATACCTTACAAATGGTTTGAAAATTTCATTCCTCATCTCTTTAGGTATAACAGGACCATCGTTTACTATACTGATATGAAAAACATTATCTTCACTATTACCAATTACTAACGAAACATGAACATAAGTTTCTGAATACTTGATGGCATTGTTAAACAGATTGCTGAGTATTTTGGTAAATGCCTCTTTATCTACATGAGCAAAAAAATCATGCTGAGACATATTCAGCTTAAAATCAAGCTCTTTTTGTTTTTCTAGGGGAATAAAACGTATTGATGTCTCTCGTAGGATTTCAGAGACATTACACTCTATAAAATTCATGGTAATGCCTTGTATTTCTGTCTTTCTAAAATCGAGAAGCTGGTTTGTCAGATTAAGCAAGCGCGATGTATTTTTACTCATTATATCCAGATCGAGACTTGTTTCATCATCTACGTTTCCTTTCTTTATTATATTGTCAAGAGGTCCTTTTATAAGAGTCAAAGGTGTGCGTATCTCGTGGGCAACATTCGTGAAGAACTCTATCTTAGTATTATATAATTCCCGCTCCTTCTTTTGATTAAATAAGCTTAGCAAACGACGCTGCTTCCGCTCATTGCGTATTTTGATGTATCTGAAGAATAAGAATACAGACCCAACAATAATCAAAAAATAAAGTATATATGCCCAAACTGACAAATAAAACGGTGGCAGTATCTTTATATACAATTGAGTTTCTTTCTCATTCCATACACCATCGCTATTTGATCCCCGTACTTTAAATACATACTCTCCATGCCCTATATTAGAATATGTAATCAATGAACTTTCTGTTACAGGAAGCCAATCTTTATCGAAACCTTCGAGTTTATACATCAGCTTATTCATTTCGGGAGCTTGATAACTCATGGCTGCAATACGCAGAGAAAAAGAATTTTGCTTCGAGCTAAGTTCTATTGAATCCAAAAATGTTATACTTTTTGTCAGTGGAGAATTAGAGCCTCCCACTTCTACCTTTTGATTGAACAGTAAAAAATCGGTAATCACAACCGGTGGAATATATTTATTCTCGGAGAAAGAGTTCGGATTAAAAGATATAAGCCCATCAATACTTCCGAATAAAATTGTACCATCGTCTGACTTAAAGCCCGATTTGTAATTAAACTGATTACTTAACAGCCCATTTGCTACCGTAAAAACTCGTATTGATTTATCTTCGGGATTAAATTTCACAAGCCCATTATTTGTAGTTATCCAAAAGAAGCCATTATCATCTTCTACTATCTGAAAAACGACATCGTTAGGCATTCCATTAGACGAATTGTATTGTACAAATGTTTCTTTCTCTGCATCAAATCGGCAAAAACCTCGCCCTTGTGTTGTCAGCCATATTCGCTTTTTACTATCTTCGAAAATACTTAGCACCTTATTATAAGGCAGACTATTTTCTACTTTCTCATTATGTGTGTAGTGTGTCCACTTATCTTTATTTATGTCGTATCTGAAAGCTCCATTTACATAAGTAGCCAACCATAGATTACCTTTCGAATCTTCTTTTATATCATAAACGAAGATATTTTTCAATTCAGGAATCTCTGTAAAGTCATTCGTAGCTTTGTTATAACGCAAAAGACCAAATAGTGTACCTAAATATATATCACCCGTACGTGTTTTGCATATTGTAAATACACTGTTATCATTCAACGAATTACTATGATCTCCTTTTATATATGATTTTATAATCTGCTTCTTCGAATCAATCACTTTTACTCCTTTCGAAAAAGTACCAACCCATAGATTATCTCCGTCCATACATAAACCATGTACATTGGTAAAATCTTTACTGGGAGCAAAAAAATCAAAAGTATTTGTTTTTGTATTGAAATTATACAATCCGTTATCTTCTGTTCCAATCCATAAAGAGCCATCGGTACTCTCACATATTTCTCTAACTCTGCGTCCTTGCAGATCGGTGTTTCTACCAGTAGGATAGTATTTCTTGAAATAGGTGTACTGTTTAGGTAGATAGTTAATACCATCAAAATAGGTTCCTATCCACAACCCATCTTCTCTATCTACAAAAAGGCTGTACACCGCATTGTCTGATAAGGAATAAGGATCGTAAGCCGAACTACGAAGATGAGTACTCTTATCTGTCTTAAAATTGTAAATATAGATTCCCGATTCAGTTCCTATCCACAGTTCATTATCCTGATAGGGAATAAAATCCCTAACAAATACAAACTCTCCCAACTTATCGGAAAGAGATAAGTTTCTTATTTTATGAGTCGATAGATCGACCTCTTTCATCCCACTTTTTTCAGAACCAACATATAAGCAATTATAAGGTCCAAGATAGGTTTTAGATATAACTTCATCTTTAAAAAGCTCCTTGCCATCCTCAGCTTTCAAAGGATTCAATGTCTTCAAATTATCCTTAGAGAAGAACAAACCGCCTTCATAGAAAGATACCCATACTGTTCCCGTTTTATCAATATTAAAGCTTCTTATATTACTCTTCTTCAATTGATAATTAGTGAAGCTTTGTGTCTGCGAGTTATAGCAATACAAGCCTTGCATTTCTGCAACAATCCAAATATTACCTTCTTTGTCTCCTGTGATTATTGTTACTGTTTTTTCGACAACACTTCCATCGGTTGCTTTCAAGGTAAAAGGTCTGAAAATTTCTTCTTCCGGATAGTAAATATAGATTCCGGCATCTGTACCTACCCATATATTACCCTCATTATCTTCGAACAAAGTTGTGACAAAACTATTCCCCAAACTATGTTCTTTTTGTGGCGTATACTTAAATATCTGGAAAGATTGCCCGTCGAACCGGTTGAGACCATCTTTAGTTCCAAACCACATAAAGCCATTACGATCCTGTATAATCGTATTAACCGTATTTTGAGATAAGCCATGTGTAATATTTAGCCTTTTAAAATAGTAGTTATCCTTATTTTGGAACGGATAAGTTTTGGAATAAAAACTTCCCAACAAAATAAGGATAAGGATAGCAACTGTTTTTTTCATATTATCTATTCGAAAAATTCTGAGATTAGTTTAAAGATTTTAGGATCAAACCTTTTCCTTACTTACTTTAGCGTTGGTACACTATACTGAGAATTGATTCTCATTCTATCAATACCATTCTCATTCTGAAAATACACATCACTTATATACATTGCCCTTGGGTGAATATGGGTTGTATCGTGATGTGCGTGAAATACAATACGCAAATTACCTTCTTTATCGGTAAATGTTGCACTATGCCCCACTCCAACTAAATTGCCGGGCTTTTGAAGGATTGGATTCTCCGAATATTTAGTCCATTCGCCCATAATGTTATCGGTAGTAGCATAACCAATGCCATAGAAAGGACTTTCGTAGCTATTAGCCGAATAAGTCATGTAATACAATCCATTTCTTTTGATTACAAACGGTCCCTCGTTTACTCTTGGCCAAACTTCTTCCCATGCTTGAGAAACATGAATACAAGGGTGCATTGTTTCTGCTTTAATGGACAATAGATCGTCATTTAACTCTACAACCCAGATATTCAGACCATCATTAAAACGATCGAAAAACAGATAGGCTTTGCCATCATCATCAATAAATAAAGAGTTATCTATTGCTTTCTCACTATCCAACATCGGTTTCTTATCCTCTTGCTTAAAAGGACCTAGAGGAGAGTCGGAGACGGCGGCACCAATATGCTCATCGCCCGAAAAGTACATATAGAACTTCCCGTTTACATGATATACTTCGGGAGCCCAAAACCAACGGCTTGCCCAAGTGCCGTTTTTATGTAGAGCTAATTTAGCTTCTTTTTTCCATTTATTCAGATCATTTGAAGTATAAACTTCAATACCATCCTCAGCATTAGTTCCATATGCGTAGTACGTATTATCATACAGCATTATAAAAGGATCACCCAGAGGAACCAGTGATATTTTAGGCTCTTCGGTTATAGTGGGCTGATTATTTTGGCAGCCAGATACAACGAGAGAGATAATACAAAGCAATAAAAGATTATATCTTTTCATTTGAGTACATTTTTAGGATGAAATAGAAGAGAGGCTGTATTTTTATAGGCAACCTCTCTTAATTATAGTTTTATTATTCAGGGATATGATATCTCATAATTCCATTATATATGGGAAGACCTCCTTCCGAAAACAAACCTACCTGAGCAGGAGTTGCAGAAGTTTTTAACCGACAGATTTCTTTTCCATCCACATAAATGAGTAATGAGTCTTTTAACTTTACACACCTCAGATTGTATGAATCTTTAAGCAATTCCTTTACCCGTATCTTATACAAATAAGGGTTTTCATCTGTTGCCTCCTTATTGATAAAACGCAAAGCCTCAGCTTTTACCTTATCGAAAGTCATCTCATTATATGCTGGATGCTCGGCTACTCCATTTTTTGCATTTGCGAATGAATGCCACTCTCCGTTTACTGAATATTCGGCTGAAACTTTATCAAACATATTATCTACAAAAAGATCGTCATTATTAAAAGCTTGCCTGCTTAACCTAATTGCATCTATCCAGGTAGGTGTAGCAAATGAATATCCTTTCTCTATGAAATCAGTATATTTTATGTCGGCATAATGGGTTTGCCATTTATAAAGAGGGTAATCGTTTTCTGCTATTAGTTTACCTTTTGTCATAATAACTTCAACTAACTTTTTACGCTCATAATCGAACACTACTTTCACGTAATTATCCTTATCAATAAAGATGGCATATACACCCACAGTTCCAGAACCTGAAGAATTTGTTATTTGTGTAGAAAACTCATATTGAGAAAGGAAGTCTCCTTTAAAAACTTGAAAATTATCGTTCAACACTTCCAATCCTTTTTCTGCAACATTGTATTTACCTATTGTCTGCTCTCCTGATTGTGAATTTCCCCAACCATAGATATTTGCATCAGATTCGTCCCAACCAATTGTATAGATTAACCCCTCGAAAGACGATTTTCCTTTTTCCGAAAACAAACCAGGAACTCCTTTTTCTGATACAGTAGTTCTAAGAATAGATAACTCAGGTGCAGGAATTTCATCAATGCTTATTGAGAACACTCCACTATTTCGTTGTACTGTTATTGTATGATATACACCAAACTTAAAATCGGCTGATAATGAATACGATTTTGTATCTATCGATCCTCCTGTATTCGTTTGGTAATACCAACTCTTGTTAGACGAATCGAGTCCTATTTTCAGCCAATTATTCTGATCTTTATACCATGCAATTACGCCCGCTTTATCAGTTGTATTTATACCTGCTTCGAAATAATAATCCGTGGACTCGAAACTCTTTTCTAATATTGCTGTTTGGGATGCTTGGCTATTAGATATGAATTCTCCATTTGCTACAACCCATTCTTTAGCAGAAAACACCCATTTATTTTTAGATAGTTTGCTATCATCAAAAGTATCGCCATAAGTAGGTTTAGTCGGTTCAGGGAAATAGCCTTTGGTATTTGCACTGGTTATACCATCAGAATGCATAGTCTTATCAAAAAAATGTATTCGATTGACGTATTGACTACGAAGCTCTTTATTCTTATTTGCCATATAAATCAACCACCATTCAAAACCATTGGGTCCCCGTAGTATATTAGGTTGTCCGGGTGAGAAAAGAATATCGTCTGCTTTATCGTTCTGCATATTAAAGAGCGAAACATTTATATAACTATGTTTTCCAGCTTTACTTTCAATCGCTAAACAGTTCTCTCCGTTTAGTAAGGCTGCTTTTTCTTTCTCTGTCAGATTAATTATACGATAATCGGAGCCCGACTTATCATATATAAGATTACCATTCAGATATACTTTTGTATCTCCATCGTGAGTTACACGCAATGCTAGATTTCCTATATCCCATTTGTTGACTGTAAATATTTTTCTCAGATAAATTTCTTTATCATTCCATTTTGTTCCTTGTTTACGGACTGTTGATCCTTTTATATTCTCAGAAGCAAAACCACCTTTTCCTCTTTGCCATGAAGAATCATCAAAAGAAACAGTTTTCCAATCTTGTTGAGGTGCGTTGATTGTATACGTAAAAAGAGGGTTATAAGTTTTACCAAATTGCAACAAGTCTACATACTCTTCCTCCACATTTGTCTGATTAGACAGTAGTAAAGGATACGAATATTTTGTTCCGTGATTAAATGTAGTCGGCGAATCGGCTTCTGCCACCCCCAATTGATAATTGCCCCATTCGGTAGCTGTATGATTGGCATTATACATCATATAATAGCGATTCCTGTATTTCATCACCCAAGGACCTTCGGCGACACGATTATCCATCGTTTCCCATGTCTGAGGCAAGGATGCAAACTGGTAAAGCGGATGACCACTAAATGTGTATGGATCTTTCATCGGGCGAACCCAAATTGTATTGCCATCCGTAAACCGAACCATATACATATAGAGTTTACCATCATCGTCTTTAAATACTTTCGGGTCTATTCTATTGTCCATCCAAGTACTTTTTACGGGTTCGGTATAAGGTCCGAGAATATTATCAGCATCGGCATGTGCAATGTGTACTATATGCTTATCTTTTCCCCAATAATTGACCGACCAATACAGATGAAATTTTCCGTTTAAATAAATCATATCATTGGCGTGAATCTGATCGTTTCCTGCTCCCGTTCCTGCTGTCCATTCATTATTCATATCCAACACATGAACAGGTCCTGTCCACGTCGCCAAATCGTTGGATACATAGTAACTACCATCGGTAAACACACCGCCTATATAATATTTGCCATTGTACTTTATAACACCTGCATCGGCAACATGTGGTAAAACCGGATTTTGAATATTCTGTGAGAAAAGCGAACTTATTTCAACAAAAAACAAGAGAGCAATTAATAGTATGTATCGTATATATATTTCATATTTATTCATAACTCTGCTTTTTTAAAGGTCAATAAACCTGATAACAGATAGCTATCAGGTTTATTGAATCTATTTTGAAAAGGATTAAGGTCTTAGACCTTTTTGTATTACTTAATAATTGGGGTTCTGCGTCAATTGACCTTCACTATTATCTACTTCTATTTGTGGAATAGGTAGTCTATTGTGTTTACCTATTATAAAATTATTGAAATCTTCGTCTCGGCTCTTCAGTTCTGCTAATCCAACCTGATTATCCAATAGTCCCCAACGCTTAAGATCGGCCCATCTCCATCCTTCGAAACAAAGTTCAAGAGACCTTTCCATTTGCAGACGTTTCATAAAGCTTTCTTTCGAATTAAGCGAACTAGCATATATACTGTTGGCTAGTTTAGCTAATCCAACTCTGTTTCTTACTTTGTCTACATAAACAGCTGCCTGAGTTGTGCTTCCCCCTGTTTCAACAATACATTCGGCATAATTAAGAAGAATATCAGCATAACGCATGATCCGATAGTTATTTGGTGCAAAGTAATCTTCTATGGTACGGAAATAAGCAGTATTATATTTGCGGATATAGCACGAAGATCCCCATCCTTTTTCGTCCCACTGGGTAGTTGCATTTACCGAATAATACATTGGATTACCGTTCGGGAAATCTTTTATAAAATCACGATAGAGAACGCTATTATATAAACGAAGGTCATTGGCTCCATCTGTTCTTTTTTCTTTCAGGAACTCATCAACCAACCATCTTCTGGCTTTTCCATCAGCCCAGCCAATACCCTCAGGTGCATAAAATTGGGTACGTTGAAAGCCGGTTGCCATACTTGCATTATTGCCGGTTCCTCCTTTATTGGTATCATCAAACTGAATCTCGAAAATGCCTTCTTTATTATTTTCATCCAAGTGAGTAAAGTTATTTACCCAATTATCTATCAAACCATATAGAGAGCCTTCTTTATTTATCAACCATTCAAACTCGGTCTTTGCCTGATCATACTTTTTTTGTTGTAAATAAGCCTTGCCTAGTAAAGCCTTTGCCGCACCCATTGTAGCTCTACCAGCATCGGCATCACCCCATTTTTCGGGTAAAGTATTTTCAGTTATTGCAGCTTTTAAATCAGTTTCTATTTGAGCCCAAATTTGTTCGCCGCTCGATTCTACAGGTACATAATTTGCATCTGTAGGTTCAAGAATAAGAGGTCCTTTTTCCCACAGAAGATTTACCTGAAAATACCACAATGCTCTCAAGAAATGTGCCTGCCCTAATATCTGAGCTTTTTTATCAGCATCCATGTCAATATTAGGTACATATTTCAATACTTGGTTACAACGGAAAATAGCCATATAGAAATGTTCCCAATGCATATTATTCCCATCATAAAAATTATAGTTGGTATATGAGAATCGAGTCCAATCGGCAAGCTCTATCCAAGGAGAAGAGCTCAGCCCCTCATCCGAAGTAAGATCGTATCTGAATGAAAGCCAACGCATCCACGTACCCTCTTTATAGAAAGCACTGTAACAAGCATTTATTCCTGCTTCTGCATCGGAAGCAGTCTTCCAAAAGGTTACCGTAGTACCTTGGTTGGGGTTATCTATATCTAAAAGGCTTGAGTCGCATGCGGTAAATCCCAGCATGGCTCCGATTAGTAGAATATATATTTTTTTCATCTTATTATTAATTTATAAGGTCTTAGACCTATTTATTGTTTTGATGTAGGATAAATCAGCAAGTATTCAATTATTTTTCTTAAAATGTAAGATCTAAACCAAACATAACCGATCCCATATTGGGGAATGCAAAATTGTCGGTTCCTCTATCCCATACATCATTGTTTATAAATTGAGGATCTAATCCGCTATATTTAGTAAAGGTTATCAGATTATTTCCTGTTGCATATACTCTAAGAGCTTCAATCCCCAAGTTCCTTATAAACTTCTTATCGAAAGTGTATCCAAATTGGATGTATTGCGAACGAAAAAACGAACCGTTTTCCAAATATCTATCGCTATCATAGGCATTACGAGCATCTCCATAAATAATGCGTGGAGTATTCGAATTTGGGTTTATTTGATAAGGTTCTTGTCCTTTTTTGAAATTCAAGTAGCTCGAATTATCTGCAAAATAAGTTCCCTGCCATTTGGTTACATTATATATATCATTTCCAAATTGACCATACCACATCATCGAAAAGTCGAAGTTTTTCCAGCTACCCGTAAAGGTCAGAGCCAATTGTGCTTTTGCCCATGGATTTCCAACTATCTGACGGTCATTAGCAGTGATAGAACCACTGTCATCGGTATCTATATAAATAACATCACCTAGTTGAGGTCTTTTGTCACCGATAAGAATAGGTGTTCCATTTGATGTTACATAATTATCTATTTGTTCTTGCGTTCTGAAAATACCCGCAGTTTTATACAAATAATACATAGATAAGGGCTGTCCTATCTCCGATTTAGTTTTTCCCGAATAGTATACATCTTTACCATAGCCCAAGTCTAATACCTTATTGTTAAGTGTAGTTAAGTTGGCTACTATTCCATAGTTGAAGTCTCCTATTTTATCTTTCCAGTTTGCAGTAAACTCAAAGCCTCTGTTTCTCAAACTTGCAGCATTAGCCAAAGGTGCACCTTCTTGATTACCTGTTGATATAGCAATAGGCATTGTAGTTAATACATCTCTCGATATAGCATTATAATACTCGGCACTTGCTGTTAAACGTTGATCTAAGAAAGCAGCATCAAAACCAACATTCACAGTTTCTTTGGTTTCCCATTTCAAGTTTGAGTTAACAATCTTAACCTGAGATGCTCCCGAAACCAATTGTCCGCCAATTACGGTAACCATACTTTGGTTGATTGTACCTAAATAATCCCAGCTACCAATAGCGGCATTACCCAGACGACCCCAGTTTCCACGAAGTTTCAAATCTTCAATCCATGACACATTGAAAAATTTCTCCTGAGATATTCTCCAAGCTCCCGATATAGATGGGAAATTTCCCCAACGATTTTCTTTCGACAAACGAGATGTACCATCTCTACGCATTGTTCCTGTTAGATAATACTTATTATCGTAATTGTAATTGAATCTTCCCAGATAGGAAATCATCGAATTTTGTTGAATACTGTTGAAATTCTGTTGATTACTTTGTCCTGCATCCAATACAGTTAAGTAACCCCCTCCCACCATTGGAAAGTTAAGACGCGAACCTCCTACTGTTTCCCATTTATAAGTTTGGTAAGTAAGACCTGCTAATGCATCAATATGGTGTTTTCCGAAATCCTTATTGAAGTTTAATGTATGCTCTAAAAGTCTGTTATAGGTATTAGCTCTTTCTTTAAGACCTTCTGGATCGCGGTGTTCCTGATTTCTCTGCCAGTTACCTTCTCCTCTGAACCATGATTTCTCCCAGAAATAATAGTCGATACCAGCATTCAACTTATAAGACAGGTAAGGTAATGGTTTAAATTCGAACCAAGCTGCACCATTAAGTCTATGTTGAATTTCTCTCTGACGCTCCAAAGTTTCGCGAGCTATCGGATTCACTCCAAATGTATTGGCATTTGCATCTCCATATCCAAATCCTCCGGGGTTGTTTGCATCATACACAGGAATGGTAGGAAGCATTCTCATCACATCGTTATAAGGATTGGTTTGCAAAGGGTCTTTATCTGTAGCCGAGAATGCAAGGCTTTGTCCGAAAGAGAAAACACCTTTCTTTCCATCGGTATTCACCCTGAAACTATATCTGTCGAAATCGTTTCCGAACGAAACTCCTTTATGATTAAAGTAACCTCCTGAAACAAAATAGCCTCCATGTTCACCACCTCCCGATAACGATACATTATAGTCTTGAATAACGCCCGTTCTGAACACTGCATCCTGCCAGTTGGTATCATAATCTGAATGTTGTTGTAAACCACCTTTCCAACTACCGTTAGCAATTCCTTCGGTATATGCCAAATCATTGTATTTTTTATAATTAGCAGCATCCATTAAGTCGTAACGAGGAGTCCATTCCATAGTTGCTTTAGCGTTCACGCTAACTTTCATCGGCCCCGATCTTCCTTTCTTTGTAGTTACTATAATTACACCATTGGCTGCACGCGAACCGTAAATGGCTGCCGAAGAAGCATCTTTCAAGACTTGAATAGTCTCAATATCCGATGGATTAAAGTCTATTCCCGGATTCATAATCATACCATCCACAATCCAAAGCGGACTACGATCGCTAAGTGTACCCACTCCTCGAATCTCTATTGAAGCATCTTCACCTGCTCTACCGCTACTACGGACATTTACCCCCGTAGCCAGTCCTTGCATCTGAGTAGCAATAGTTCCGGCTGCACTTTTTCTCATTTCCTTAGTATCTACTACGGAAACTGCTCCGGTGAGGTCTGCCTTTCGGATTGTTTGATATCCAATTACGACTACTTCATCTAAGTCTGCCGCATTTTCTTTGAGAGTAATATTGAGAGGCGTACCATTGTAAACTGCCTCTTGAGTAGTAAGACCTAGAAAAGAAAAGACCAAGGTTTGTCCTCTTTCTCCTGAGAGACTGAACTTTCCGTCGATGTCTGTAACCGTTCCGGTCGTGGTTCCTTTAATTTTCACATATACGCCGATGAGTGGATTGCTTTCTACGTCTACCACCTTTCCGGTAATGTTTACATTCTGAGCACAAACGGCTAGTGTAAACATACTTAGCATAAGAATTAATAATTTTTTCATCATCTGAATTAGATTTTATTAGATAAACAAAGGGTCTATACTGCCCAAATTACATGGGTAGTAAAGCATTATTAAAATATAGAGATTAAGATTAAGGTCTCAGACCTATTTATTGGTCCCACTGAACGTTATTTGTTCATTCTAGTTGTAATAACTTCGGACTGTTACAACTTTGAAATACCACATTACCAACTTTCAGCTACTTACTTGTTTAAAGAATTACATATTTCTTGGTTAACTTTTCGGGTGCGAGCTTCGTCTAATTTAATAACCTCACGGTCATAGGTCATCAGTCCGTTTACTTCACCTTCAACATCCGTAGTCTGAGTATAAACAGCAGCAGAAAATCCTGCTTTTATCAATTTTTTCAGTACTTCGGCATACTTTACATATTCGTCGGTAACTTCTTTCGAATTCTTGAATTGCACATATCCCCAGTTTTTGTCGGGCTGCCACAAGTGACCTTCGAGAGGAAGCCCAATACCACCATATTCACCTAACACCGTTGGTCTTTCGGCATCGTATAAATAAAGTTCGGGTCCCGGATAATTATGCAAATCAAGCATATCGCCTGTGCGGTAGTGATTACCTCCACTTGCAGGATTTACCAAACGCGATGGATCGTATTTTTTAGTCCATTCGGCAGTTTCAACTGTTTTGAATTGTCCCCAAGCTTCATTAAACGGAACCCATGTTACGATAGACGGATATGAAATAAGATAGTCTACAATGTCTTTCCATTCTTTATAGTAGTTTGCTTCTGATTCGCCCGAACGAATTAGTTCACTACCATTAAAGTACTGACGGTTTTGCCATTGTGGAGACTTATCTCCATTAGGCATATCCTGCCAAACGAGTATTCCTAATCGGTCGCAATGTGTGTACCAGCGAGCAGGTTCTACTTTCACGTGCTTACGAATCATATTGAACCCAAAGTCTTTGGTCTTTTGAATATCATATACCAAAGCCTCATCTGTGGGAGCGGTATATAATCCGTCGGGCCACCAACCTTGATCGAGAGGACCAAATTGAAAATAGTCTTTATTGTTCAACTGCATGCGTACAATTCCATGATCGTCTCTTTTACTCGAAATCTTACGCATAGCCGCATAGCTATTTACCTTATCTACCAGTTTACCATTGTTATACAAGTTAACTTCGAGGTTGTATAAGAAAGGAGATTCGGGCGACCATAATTTCATATCAGTAATAGGAATATTCAATTGCTGACCTACTGCTCCTTTTGCTTTTGCTACAATAGATGAACCGTCTTTTACTACAACCTCTATAATATCGGCAGATGTAGTTTTTTGGGTAGACACATCTATTGATAGTTTCTTAGTATCAATATTAGGAATCGTCTTTATTGAAGCTATATGTTGTGCATTAACCGGCTCTAACCAAACAGTTTGCCAAATGCCCGAAACGGGAGTGTACCAGATACCTTCGGGTTTGGAATTTTGTTTACCTACCGGCTGGAAACTATCGGTAGTAGGATCCCATACTTTCACTACTAATTTCTGATTTCCATCTGAAAGAAAAGGAGTTATATCAAACGAGAAAGGGGTATAACCACCGGTATGGCTACCTATTTTAATGTCATTGAGGTAAACTTCTGTTTTCCAATCTACTGCTCCAAAATGTAACAAGATGGTTTTGTTTTTCCAATTCGCAGGAACGTTAAACGAACGTTTATACCACAGTTCGTTATCTTTTCCAAGTTCTTTTTGAACTCCCGAAAGGCTTGATTCGACTGCAAATGGCACAAGTATTTTGCCATCGTATTTTTGAGGTTCATTCTGTCCATTGGGTAATATTGCATACTCCCACAATCCATTGAGGTTTGTCCATTCCGAACGTTCCATTATCGGACGAGGGTATTCAGGCAATACATTATTTACATCGATGGTCTGCGCCCACTTCGTCTTTATTTTATCTCCCATCGGTTTCCACTGTGCAAACAACCCGATGCAAGATATCATCATTGAGAATAATAAAAAGTTTCTTTTCATGGTTATCGTATTTCTGGTTAAGGATTCAGACCTATTTAATCTTTTGCGAAGCATAACAACCTAAAGCTGATATAACCATACAACAGATGATAAAGTCCTTTTTTACTCACTATTTATTTCACAGTTACTTTTGTACTGAGAATTTATAAATACATGTTTGGATATATGTTTCTCCCGGATTTAAACGTGTTGTTGGGAAATTAGCATGATTAGGACTATCAGGGAAATGTTGCGTTTCGAGAGCAAAGGCTTCTCTATATTTCAACGGCTTGTCAGTTTTTCCCGCGACTTTTCCATCAAAAAAGTTACCGCTATAAAATTGCAATCCGGGTTGATCTGTCCACACTTCCATCTTTCTTCCACTTGCAGGCTCATAAATAGAAGCTACTAGCTCTACATCCTTATCTGTTTTTCGGTCTATAACCCAATTATGATCGTAACCCGCACCGTTTTTCAATTGCTCATTCTCAACATCTATTCTTTCGCCAATAGAAGTCGGTTTTCTAAAGTCAAAAGGAGTACCCTCTACACTTGCTATTTCTCCTGATGGAATTAATACACTATCAACGGGAGTTGTATTACTTGCATTGATCGTTAGGATATGATCTGTAATAGCTCCGTTTCCTTCTCCTTTCAGATTGAAAAGTCCGTGATGCGACAAGTTTATTACCGTCGCTTTATCCGTAGTGGCAGCGTAGGTAATTTTGAATTCATTTTCGGGAGTAAGAGCATAAGTCAAATCTATTTTCATAGTTCCCGGAAAACCTTCTTCACCATCGGGCGAAACATACGACAGATGTATTTCGTTGTCAGTCACCTTATCAACATTCCAAACAACCATGTCAAGACCTTTTAAACCTCCATGTAATGTTTGACCATTGTTATTGATAGGTAGCTGATAGGTAGTTCCATCCAATTCGAATTGCCCCTTAGCTATACGATTTGCATAACGACCAACAATCGGTCCTAAAAAACGCTCGCCTTTATTATTGATATATCTGTCGATACTATCATAGCCCAGTACAATGTCTTCATATTTTCCATTTTTATCGGGAACCCAAAGCGCAACCACTCTAGCACCTAAATTGGTAACTTGCATAGTTAATCCGCTTGCCGATTTTAAGGTATATAGATCAACAGCTTTGCCATCTACCTCTGTTTTGAATGCAGATTCGTTCAATAGCGGTAGTTCTTTATTGGGGTGTTTATTACATGAGAATAAACATATTAATAAGCTTAGATAAATAAATGTTTTCATATTTTTCATTGTTGAATTTCAAACATAGGTTTCGGAGCAGATAATGAAGGACTTCCGTTTTCCACATAAGGCCAGTTATTATTATCCCACTTTATTTGGTCAAGCAACAATACCCTACCCTGCGGATTTTTCACATCCACCCCATGATAAAATATCCAATCGTTGCCAATCTCGTCTTGTACTATTTCGGAACAGTGACCGTTTCCTACAAAGCGGCTGTTACTATTGATTACTATATTATATCCGTTATCGACCATACTCTTTCCATCCTTATCTACATAAGGTCCCATAAGTGATTCCGATCGTCCAACAACCAATTTATAAGTGCTGTTAACGCCTTCGCAACAAGTACCGATGGATGCAAACAGATAATAGTAATTACCCTTTTTATATATATAAGTACCTTCAAAGGCCGTTCCTGCAATGTATTTCTTTTCAGCACCTTCTTTTACAGTAAGCCCATCATTGCTTAATTCTATACCATAGATACCTCTGAAACTACCCCAAAACAGGTATTTCTTTCCGCTATCTTCGATATAAAAAGGGTCGATTGAATTTGTCACCCCTATTTCATTACTTCTAAAAAGCTTTCCCTTATCGGTAAAATGTCCTGCGGGACTATCGGCAACTGCCACTCCAATTCCACAGGTTTCTTCGCCTCCCCAAACTGACATCGAATAATAAAGGACATACTTACCATCTATGTAATTAATATCGGGAGCCCAAAGTCCTCCTTTAGGTTCAAAATCGGGACGGCTACTGTCAGTGAAAACTGTTCCTACAAAACTCCACGCAATTAGATCCTTCGATTTATAAATTGGCATATTACGTACATCTTCTGTTGCATAGAGGTAGAAATAACCATCGGCAGCTTTAATTATTGTAGGATCGGGCAAACTCCTTGCAATCACTGGATTCGAATATGTAGTTATTTCGGGTGCAGGAGGCGAATCATTATTGTTCGATGAACACGCCGCCAAACAAACCAATGTAAACAGATATAAAAGAGTTTTTCTCATAATATTAAGGAATTGAACGTATTTAATAATATATTCTATAAATATAATCACCTCTAATACTCACTCTTACCAAGTGTAATAGATAGCTTTGCGATCTTAAACCTTATTTCTTCTTGTAATTAAAGTAATTTTCCACTCGATCAGGGCTTAGCATTTGCCATAGCGATGCAACTGTCCAGCCCGGAGCAAAAATATCATTGTAGAAGCCTTTTCCGTTTTTACCATAATCCCAATTTGTATGCTGTACAACTTCAGGATAATAACCAACTTTAGCTATATCGAACATATGTCCTTTAACGGGCATCAATTGAAGCATAGAACTTTTGATGATAGACGAAAATTCAGAAAAACGAGGTTCGTTACGTTCTTTAGCCAACCAATCAAGAACGGTTGCAAATTCAAAGATAAATACATCAATGTGGTTATTTTCGACTGAAACATTCCCCCAACCTCTCGATTTAAAGTTTACATCGCCCAACATTTGACCTTGTGCAAAAGGCACATCCCACATATAATACCACGAAAGGCTGAAATAAGCAGCTTGCTTGCTTAGGTCAATATAATGTTGCTGCTCTTTTCCTTTGGACACCATTGCCAGATAATACATAGCAGTAGAAGCATATAAAGAAGCTTCTTTATCTTCGCAGTTGGCATCTAGGGTTGATGAAAAATAATCGGCTTTAGAGACAAGTTCTTTCTCAAGATAAAGAGCTGTTTTTCTGGCACTTTCTAAATACAACTTATTATTAAAATAGGTATAAGCCATTGTTAATGGTAGAGTTGCCGAGGGTGTACTACCTCCCGATTCGTCTACTATTTTGAAATTGTCTTCGAATTTACGAGGAAAACTACCATTTACTTCTTGTAATTTGAGAAAATTATTCAGAAGAGTTTTTATTTTAGCCTCCCATTCTGCATGCTTGCGACCTTTTCTTTTTTCGTATTCAAGATAATTCAGTATTGCAAAGGCTCCTTCGGATTGACGGCGGATACTGTATATTTTAGTTTCATCATTATGATCATAATCAACAAACTCTCTAAAAAAGCCGGAAGGGGTAAACCCATACTGTAAATAACTATCGAATATCGAATTTGCTTTTTCTACTAAATCGGGTCTGTTATTTGCTTCACCATACTCTAGAGCATTAAACGCATTCAATAAAACACGACCAACAAAACCAACTTCTACCGAACCTGTATTTTTACAATCGTCGGTACGCATGTGTACTCCTGAGAAATATTTCAGATCATATTTATCAACATAACTTTCATGGAAAAAGTTCGAAAGTATTTCTTTTGCTTCCACTGTCGATAAGTGATCTTTTACTTCCTGAGGTTTTAATGTATCAAATGAATAATCCCAAACGGAAGCTACAAATGTAGAAAAATCGGATGCTTTACTTTTTTTGATCTCCCATACTAATTGACGGGTTTCTCCTTTTTCTAATTTATCGAATGCCTGCACAGCTGGAGCTAAAGTCAGTTTACGAATATATGTTTTAGGTGCTTCACTATACGGAAATCCAAAAACAAGAGACGATTTTCCGTCTTGATTACGAAACCCTGTAAATCCTAAAGAGGTTTTTCCTGATAGGATAACTTCCCCTTGACTGTGGCAGGCTAAACTTTCGTTCTTAAAATCATCTAAACGCAATACTGTATAATAAGCTCCCGTTTTTTCGTTGAATATCCCCGTAAGAGGTGTACTCAAACGATCTTCTCTCACCTGCCAGCTATCGCTTGTATAAAACGATGGTGCTTCCTTGGGTGATCTTAAGTTGCGTCTATACCAAAATCCGGGCATATAGAATTGACAATCATCATGATTCATCGTTGTATTATAGCTTTCTTCAAAATTATAATACACTAAATCGTGAGCTTTGATCGTAATTATCAGCTTCAATACAGAGTCATTTTCGACAGCTTGTTCTTTTATCTCAACTGGTATCTTTTCTGTTGATGTCAACATTCCATTTTGAATTTGCAATGGATAAGCTATTGCCGGGTTTCCGGGAGACTTTAATGTTATTTGTCGTACCAAATTATCAGCCATATCAGCTGCATCAATCAATCCGATAGAGGAGATAAATAGCGCAATTAGCAAGAGTTTCTTTTTCATGTGTGTATATCTTCTTTTATTGAGGTCTCAGACCTATTTATAATTTTGGTATAGAGATTATCCCATTTCGGACAGACAAATAGGTATACCCGAACTACCATTTAGTTGTTCTATTTGATATTTGTTTGCTGAGGTGCTATAATATTACCCCCAATTTTCATTACTGGGGTTTCATCTTCAGAAAAAGTAACATCTGCTATATACATTAATCGAGGATGCACATTTTCTTTATCGTGGTGAGCATGAAATACCATTCGCAGTTTGCCCTCTTTATCTCTAAATATTGCACTGTGTCCAACACCTACAAGATCATCAGGTTTCTGAAAGATGGGGTTTTTATCGTATTTCACCCACGGTCTCATTGGCGAAGTAGCAGTTGCATAACCTACTCCGTAATTTTGACTATTGAAGTCATTCGCAGAATAAATCATATAATAAATACCTTTATGCTTAACTATAAAAGAGCCTTCGGTTACACGTCCCAAATCCTTTTCCCATTCTTCTGTTACATGAATACAGGGCTTCATTGTTTCTTTTCTTATCGTTTTCAGATCTGATTCCATTTCGGCAACCCAAATATTATTTCCGTCCGTAAAACGAACAAATGAGAGGTACGCTTTGCCATCGTCATCTATGAAAAGTGAATTATCGATGCACTTTTCATCTTCTATGATCGGCTTTTTTAAGTATTGACGAAAAGGTCCTGTTGGTGAGTCGGAAATAGCAACACTTATATGCTCATCAACTGAGTAATACATATAGAATTTTTTCTTTTGTGGAATATAATACACTTCGGGTGCCCAAAACCATTTGTCTCCCCACGAATCATCTTTGTGTAGAGCCAATCTGGATTCTTTTTCCCAGTTAATAAGATCATTTGATATATATACAGCAATACCATCCTTATCATTAGTTCCATAAGCATAGTAGGTATTCTCATGTAATATTATAAATGGGTCAGCTAAAGCAATAGGTTGCTTTAAGTTACTAGTGATTTCATCTTTTGGGGTTGCAGAATTCTTATTAAAAGGAATTATGAGCAGACTCAATAGAATAAAAATTGTGCTCTTAGATATTCTCATGATTTCAGGTTTATTTTTCAGGTTCGATTTCTTTGGTCAATCAAACATATAAAAAAAATAAACTAAAAAACACTGTCACACGTATTCTGAATAGTATGTGCTATCCTTTGACATAATTGTGCTATTTTCTCTCTACTAAGGCTATTCTATTGGGTTTTGAGGCTTTGAGATATATTCTGCAACAATTTGATCATTCAGTGATATTTCTTTAAAATGATTCAGCCGTATTTCCGAACAAAAAAGGGAATGGACTGAGCTTATCCATAATTTATCAGATTTGTAAATTTCATGGTTGGGAAGTCAATTATAACTCTGAAGATAATATGCATCAGTTTAAAGTTATAGTTTAATCGTACCATCTTATAATAACAGTACTTTAAAAGAATAAACACCTACTTTATTCTTTAATCTCTTACCCAATTTCTCGGCATAATGCTATGCTTGAACTCTATATAGTATCAGCGAATCTCTCCTTCTTCAATAATATCTATCTTATAAAAAACATATGTACTAGAACAATAGAGTCTAACACTCTGTTATAACAAAGCAGTGGTATTAGGGAGTTTGCAGAATAGGCATCGCCACTACCCTTATTGAGTAATACCTTCGCTTAAATCCTCATACAAAACACATAATAAATAAAGAAAATCAGTTCGATCAGAATTGACAGATCTGTTAGGTCTGAAATTTACATGTTTGCAAAAGCAGAAATACAGAATCAGTTAACACGGTATGAGAACTTTACATTTAGAAAAAGGATCTTTCCTCCTCAACAATGGAGCAGGTGATGATCTTATTATAGAATATATAGAGCTGATAGAGAATAGTACATGGACTCTTTCAGATAAATACAGTACAATGATTTTTGTAATGAATGGAGAGTTATTGTTCTCCTTCAATGAATATAAAAATCAATTAATTGGTGAAGGGAAAGCCCTAATGATTCCTACTAGTTATAAATTTTCGGCTGTAACAAAACAAAACTGCACACTAATTACTATAAAGATTCCTGAGAGTATTCATTTTGATAGAAGCTTTGCTCTGGAATCCCTTCTCTCTACAAAAAGTAGTGAGTATACATATAATCTTTCTTATTTAGATATTAATGAAATGCTGTGGATGTATTTAAATAACTTGCAGTCATATTTGACGAAAGGGATACAATGTGCCCATTTATTGGAACTTAAGATCAAAGAATTATTTTTCATCTTTCAAGCTTTCTATTCTAAAGAGAAACTTCTCGACTTCTTCTATCTTCATTTATCAACAGATATATCTTTTAGAGACTT
Organism: Dysgonomonas sp. HGC4; assembly: GCF_001261715.1. Lineage (GTDB taxonomy): Bacteria > Bacteroidota > Bacteroidia > Bacteroidales > Dysgonomonadaceae > Dysgonomonas_A. The sequence continues at coordinate 34,403 of NZ_CVRU01000187.1, forward strand.
GGTTTATAAGAACTATGCAAAAGCAAAAACGGCTCAAGACTTGGCTTTTCTTATGAATTATAGCTCATCCGGATTCCACAAGCACTTTAAAAAAGTTTTTGGCATGCCTGCTTATCAATGGATACTCCAAAAACGATCTAAAATTATTTTATACGAAATAAGCGAAAGTAAAAAATCGTTTAAGGAAATAAGTGAAGAATATGGCTTTAATTCTCCTGCCCACTTTAATGATTTCTGCAAAAACAAATTAGGTTCTTCCCCAGGAACTATCAGAAAAGAATCTTTGAAATGAATTAAGGTAAAAATATAGTAAGAAAATACAAAAATCTATAACAGAAGAGGAGTGTTTTTAGAATAAATTTGCCAATGTTCAAGAAGAAGGTAGTAAAATTAGTTTTATAAAAGGTTACAGAAACTAAAGTAGTTGAACAAATTAGATATAGCACAAAGTTCTGTCATATTCTAAAATATGTTATCTGATATAGAATAAAAAAGGGTTATCTATATCCTCACTCAAATCCAACAAATTTTCAAGATACACAAAAGTATAAATAGATCAGAATTAAATGGTCTGACAAGCACGTTATGGGTATATCTCTAAGAGAAAGGAACTCTTAATAGATTAATAAAGGTATTACAAAACTTAATGCATCATGGCTAAACGATTAGGTATAATCTGGGTTCTGTGCTTTTTAATGATAAATCAAACTTTACAAGCACAAGAAATTTCTATAAGCGATAAACAATACGCCACTCCTTCTTTTGCGATAAAATCAAATCTGCTCTATCTCGCAACTACCAGCATCAATTTGGGTGGCGAATTTAAAGTTTCCCCTCAATATACCCTAGACCTTTCGATCAATTATAACCCTTGGTCTTTCTCTAATAATAAAAAGTTTAAACATATATTGATTCAACCTGAATTGCGTTATTGGTTGAGCTCGCCTTACAGCGAACATTTTTTCGGATTTCACACTCTATATGCCCATTACAATGTGGGTGGTGTAAAATTGCCATTTGGTATTTTTCCCTCTTTACGAAACAATCGTTACCAAGGTAATCTATATGGTGCAGGGCTAGCTTACGGCTATCAATGGAACTTAGCAAAACAATGGAATCTCGAAACTTCTATTGGCTTAGGATATGTGTACATGGACTATAAACGCTATAGTTGCCAAACGTGTGGCGACCTTATAGAAAGTAGTCACAGCCACTATTTTGGGGTTACAAAAGCAGGAATTTCTATTATCTATTTATTAAAATAAAGAGAGAATATTTTCTATAAGATCCATATTTATGAACATCTAATTTTAAATTACAATGAAAAAAAATTTCAACTTTTTAATGATTATCGTCATATTGATTACAGGCTTTATAAGCTGTAATAATGACAATGAGGCCTCTCCCAATGAGTCGATCAATCCTAAAAGTGTAACTGTAAAAGTTAAGATAGGAGAAACAACAACTTACTCGGAAGGAGCAACTGCAGTAGGTGTTACTCCTGATCTAACTGATTTGAAGCTATTCTTTACTGATGGCACAAATATCTTAGACACAAGAACTGCAACCGTGGGTTCTATTACTACTATTTCGGGCCAAACGTTTACTAATGTTCCCGGAGCTGCAACAAAAATTATAGTTGTAGGTAATGCCACAGTTCTAGCCTCTCCTACTCTACCCACAACTGGTACCGAAGCGGCACTAAAAGCGGCTATGATAGAAATTTCAAAACAAACTCATCCTAGAACTGCCGTAAATCTACAAGGAGAAGGTCTTATATCTGTTACAGCAGGAGTCTATACTGCTGCTTTGGATATATATCCAGCTGTATCGCATATTGAAATTGCTCAGGTTATAGCCAAAACAAGTGGAAATGGAGCACAATATCCCTTAACAGCATTTAAACTTACCGCAATTTATATTAATAACACTTATACAAAGCTAGGAATGGATAGGTCAACTCTTCCTACAGGTGTTGATATTTTAAATTATGGACAAAATGCTACACAATGGACTGCTTCGTATCCTGCCAGATTCTGTGACTTACCTGTAGGTCCAGCTACAGAATTAGGAGGTACTACAACAACAAAAGCTCCTACAACTGCCGGTCAGAAATGGGGATATTTTGTAGTATCGCCTCTTGCTAACAAGGGAACTACAATTGATGCAGCAGTACAGAGCTCCGTTCCTCATATTATATTGAAAATAGAAAACGCAGTAACTTCTGTATCGGGTGTTGTTCTACCTTCTCCTGCCTATATTACAGTACGAAGTTTGAAAAATGGAGCCACAGCTCTTACCGCATTAGATCCGGGTAAAGTATATAGCATTGCATCAATAGATATAGCAGGCGAAAACTTATCAGCGAAACCCGAGACTGCAGCAAAAGCAGATATAAATGTTACCGTAACAGTACACCCTTGGACTGATGTAACTGTTACACCTGATCTGTAATAGATAAAGATTCAAAAAAATCGGTTATTCAAAAATGCACATATCAAGCAGTATTTGAGGCTTAATAGTCTCAATACTGCGAAATATGCCAAAAGACAAATCTTTAAATATAGATACAATGAAACTGCTTAAAACTCTGTTTGTATTTCTGATAGCAGTATTATTTGGTGGATGTATTGACGAGGATACTAGTGATTGCCCACCAACTGAAAACTTCTCTTTAAGGTTTAATTATATAAATTTTGGGGAATATATAAACCGTGTCAATATAGGGATATTCGACCGTAGCGGTAGATGCATACAAGTAAGGCAGTTAGAAAAATCTGATTTGAATAATTCTCAAGGTATCACACTCTCACTAGATACAGGAAAATATACAGCTATATGCTGGGCCAATTCATTTGACAAAACCCGTATAAAAGGCTTAACCGTGGGATCTCTTATGTCAGATGGAGAAGTTTATCATACTAACTATGGAACCAATATTCCTATTAACAATAACGATTCGCTATATTATGGTTCACTCAATTTCTCTGTATTACCAGGAAATAATATTACCGACACACTTTACTTTAAACCTGCACATATAAGACTTAATGTGTATATAAAAGGATTAGAAATGCTTTCTCTGAAATCTTATGCAGCTAATGATCCCGCTATACGCATCAATAACCTATTGCCTCTCTATGATTTTAAGAGGCAACCAAAAGGAGCACCCGTAAGTTATTATCCATCGATAAGTGACTATACTGCAGAGATAATACATATTAAATGCGATGTATTGTACTTTAGTCTGAACGATAAAATAACAGTAGATATTCTGGAGAATACTATCTCGAATAAAGTATTATGGACTGTAGACCTTATTAAATTCACTCGTGACAATGGTATATCTATCGATGATAACCATCAGATCGATATTCCTCTGCAAGTTACTTTTTTAGACGGAAAGATTACCGTTTCATTGGCTCCATGGGGCAACAACCCTGTAGATCCTGACCTCTAACATTCTTGATTAAATATAATCCGCAGAAAGACAAATAAATTTTGAAACAATCAATATATAAGTAGCAAAATGAAAATATATAGATTATACATTTACCCGATTTTTATTTTGAGCTTCATCCCGATGCTGTTTTTCAGTTCATGTGTAGTTGACGAGCAAGATAATGAAATAATAGATACAACAGGTAATGCCAATGTCACCTTTACGCTTCAAATGCCAGGACAAGTTGAAGGAGGAAAAACCTATGCTTTGAATGAATCTAACGAAAATGAAGTAAAAACTATCGAAATATTGGCTTTTGACACCAATGGTGCTTATCAGTACATAGCTTATAGTGATGTGATTACAAACAATGGAGCATCGGATAAGAAAAAATTCACGGTTAAACTAGTAAAAGGCACATCCGATCTTGTAATATTGGCTAATGCCCGATCTATTATTACCAGCAGCTATCCCACAGGTATTCCATTAAATACACCCAAAGCAACCGTATTGAGTAGTCTAAAGATGGATAACGCCAGTAAATGGATTACCAATACATCCTTACCAACCTACAAAGCTATTCCGATGTGGGGAAAGACCGGAAATCTCACTATTAATGAGAGTACTACAATTAACGATATTAAAATGATACGTATGCTAGCTAAAGTAGACGTAGCTCTATCAACTGGTGTTGCTAAAGCCAACTTTCAATTAAAAAGTGTTAGCCTTTACAACTATAACAGCAAAGGCTCCTTGATACCAACAGGAGTCGGAACCTGGGACGATACCAATAATAAAGCATTATTACCCAATGTGCCAATTGATGCTACTAAGACTTTAGGCCCATTAGTGTATGAAAATGCCGAAATTACGACTGTCAATGTCTCATCTATAAGTGAAATATATACTTTTGAAGCAATTAAAGGCACTTCTGCAAATTCGTCACAAAACACCTGCTTGGTAATAGGAGGTGTTTACATTCCAGATAACACAACATACTATTATCGTATTGATTTCTCAAATACTGTAAGCAATGTTACAACCTATCTCGATTTACTACGTAATTATAGTTACAAAGTTAATATAACTAACATAAGTGGCCCCGGCTTTACCAGTGCTACAAGTGCCTTCAATGCAGGACCTGTAAATATAACAGCCAATATATCTGCTTGGAACGATGGAGGGTTATCAGATATAAGCTTCAATGGGCAATATGCACTTGGTGTAAGCGAAAGCAACATTACATTATCTAAAGAGCAAACCTACTCAGGTATAACTGTGAGTACTAGCTACACAGGAGCAACTCCACGATGGACAGCAGTTAGCTCAGATAGTTGGTTGACCTTATCATCAGCATCCTCAGCAATCGAAAAATCAGTTCTTCTATATACAGCTTCAGAAAATACGACAGGATTAAGCCGTTCGGCAACCATAACTATCACAGCTGGCTTAATCGTGAAAACCATTTATGTAGTTCAAGGGACGGATAGTTATCCTCTTTCCGTTGCTAGTGAGTCTAATTCTTATATTGTCGCCCCACATAGTCTGGGAGTAATGCTACCGGTTAGTCGTGCCAATGCCGACCTAACAACACGCATAGGAGCAAGCGATGCCTTTACCGGTAACTTAATCTGGACCGACAATATAAACGGTCTTAGTCTAAACTCTCCAATCCATCGAATTCTTCGGGTAGGCACAGGTAATTCAGGCAAAATAATTGCGGTACCAGGAACTGTTGAAGGTAATGCTCTTATTAGCGCAGAAGTAGGAACAGATGCCACTAAAATAAAATGGACCTGGCATATCTGGGTTACCAATTACACAACACCTACAGGTATTGCAATAGGCACCTTTTTAAATCGAAATATGGGAGCTTTGAGCGGTACACAAACAACTCTTAGAAGTGAATGGGAAAAAACAGTAGGATTAGTATATCAGTTTGGACGTAGCAACCCTATGCCTTCAACCTTAGGAAATGTATATGGAGCAAGTGGAATAACCCCTCTTTCTGTTTCGACTACAACTACCAATACCCTAGCTTCTGCAATACAGAACCCATTAAATATGATGACATCGGGATGGACAGGATCAGCGGCTGGTAACTCATGGAACACTTTATTAGGGGCAAAAACAGTATATGATCCTTGTCCTGTAGGATGGCGAGTACCGAAAGTTTTAGCTTGGGCATCACTCCTACTTTCAAACTTCCCCGTAAGTGGTACATGGACCGATCCGAATGCCACAGGAGGAAGATCTAACGCTTCTATTGGAGGTTTCTACCCTGGAGCCGGATACCGCATAGATACCTCTATTAATTTAGTAGGAGCTGCCGGATTCTATTGGGGTGCTCTCGCTTCAGCTACTGTGGGTTATTCCTCTGGTCTCGTTTTTGGACCTGCAACTCTTGAAACCAATTATAATCTCAATTATAATGTTGCAATCCCAGTTCGATGTGTCTCTGAAACATCATTATAACAAATATGAGGATAAAGTTGAACATAAAAATAAGTTTTATAATACTTTTAGGCTTGGTAATGCTAAGCTGTGAAAAAGATGCAGCAACAGAGCCTATCAAGAATATTAGTCATGTTCTTCTTGTATATATGGGAGGTGATAATAGTTTATCAGAAGAAACATATCAGAAGATTGAAGCATTGAAAAAAGCATACCAACCTAATGAAACCAATAGGTTGGTTATCTATAGTGATCCTTCTGACGATACGCCCAGATTAATTGAGATAGTTAAAGAAAATACTCTGAACGTAGAGAAAAGCATAAGAGTATATCCCGAAGAGAATTCTGCCAGCGCAATTGTTTTTTCTAACATTCTGAAAGAGGTAAAAGAATTATATCCAACAACTTCATATGGTCTCATATTATTTTCTCATGCCTCGGGCTGGTTACCTTACAAGACATTATTACGACCCCGATCAATAGTATCTGATCAACAAGACGAAATGGATCTAATAGATTTTGCGACAGCTTTACCCGATTACAGTTTTGATTATATCATTTTCGAAGCATGCTTTATGTCAGGAATAGAAGTTGCCTACGAACTACGTGATAAAACAGATTATATACTTGCTTCTTCTGCTGAAATATTATCGCCTGGGTTTACAAACACTTATTCCGAAAATATTAATTATTTGTTCGAATCGCCAGCTAATCTGTCCAAATTTGCAGATAAAGCATTTACATACTTTAACAATCAATCGAACTCTGATAGATCGGCTACTTTCTCGATCATTAACACCAATAAATTGAATAGTTTAGCTGAATGGATAAAACTCAATTGTGATTTTCAGAAAACAATAGATCTTACCACAATTCAACATTTTGATCGCTATAAGTATCATCTTTTTTTCGACTTTGAAGATTATTACTCTCAATTATTAAATACTAAGGAACAGAAAGAAGAGCTCAAGCACCTTATAGAAGAATGTGTTATATGGAAACAGGCTACACCTAATTTTATGCTCGAATATCAGGGCTTTCCAATCAAGAAACATTCTGGTTTAACTACATATATACCTCAAGCAGATTTCCCATATCTAAATGAATCCTATAAAAAGACTAAATGGGGACATACAATATTTAATAAATAAACTAATTCGACCTGCAACTGGACTAGCTATATATTTATTTTTTGGTATACCAAACTTACAAGAGGTTACTCTAATTTTGTCATTCAATTCACTAAACCAGTTATATTACTTATGAAACAAATTGAAATCGCAACATTAGAACACTTAAATGTGTTTGCAGAATTATTCGACAGTTATCGTGTATTCTACGAACAACCATCCGATTTAGAAAGAGGTAAATCTTTTCTAAAAGAACGTATTACGAACAAAGAAACAGTTACCTTCTTGATAAAGAAGGATAATAAATATGTAGGCTTCGCTCAGTTATATTCCTTATATCACTACAAAACGTTGAAGCGTCAATGGCTTTTGAGTGATTTATTCGTTGACCCTGCTTATCGAGGATCGGGTCTCGCAATAAATCTCATCGACCAATGCAAACAGTATTGCATCGAAACTGATGCTTGTGGACTATTGCTGGAAACTCAAAAGACAAACAAAATAGGTAACAGCTTATATCCTAAATGTGGTTTTGAATTAGATAGCGAGCACAATTACTACAATTGGTGGAAGTAATTATAAAGAAAAGAAAGCGGTAGGAAGACATCTTATCGCCTTCTTTTAATGCGAATAGGTTCAATATTATTTACCTATCTGTTCATTCCAATAAAAGCTATCGGGATATATACGCGATCCAAAAACGGATGTTCCTACACGAAGCATTGTAGAACCTTCTTCTATAGCAGCTTCAAAATCGCCACTCATACCCATCGATAATACACCCATATCAACTCTATCGATGTTTTGAGAGATCGTTTGTTGCTGTATTGCTTTTAGTAAGCGAAAGCATTTTCTTACAGATTCATTATCAGAACTTAGAATGCCGATAGTCATCAAGCCTTTTATATTTAGTGTGTTATATTGAGCTATATTTTTAATTAAAGCTATTGCCTCATCAGGTGCAACACCAAATTTACTATCTTCAAAAGAAGTGTTTACTTGTATCAGAATATCCATCGATCGACCTTCATATTGTAGACGTTGATCAAGCTTTTGAGCTAAATCGAGTCTATCAACAGATTGAATGCAGGAAGCATATTTCAGAACATCTTTTATTTTATTGGTTTGTAGATGACCTATAAAATGGCGTTCTACGGAACAGTCTCTTAGCTCAGGATCTTTATCTCGGAGCTCCTGAATTTTATTTTCGCCGATTAACGATTCTCCACAGTCCAAAGCAATCTTTATTTTATCTGGAGTAACGGTTTTAGTGGCTAGTAACAACCTTACATCACTTTCGTCTCTGCCTGAAGACTTACATACGGCTTTTATACGGCTATGCATATATGCTAGATTTTCTACTATAGTATTCATAATTATTCTTTTTCTACAAAAATACATACAAGATGGTCTATATTTGTATACCACTTGTAATTAAATAAGATATACCAGATGCTTCGACCTTGGACTTTTCAAATACAATTCGAAAGAGATTCGAAGAAAGCAATTTACCTGCAAATTACAGATTATATTATTGATCTGATAAAAAATGGAACACTTAAATCGGGAGATACCTTACCTAGCAGCAGGTTACTCGCATTAGATTTAGGAATAAACCGAAACACAGTAATCAAAGCTTTAGACATCTTGATTTCGGAAGGATGGCTATATAGCGAAGAACGCAAAGGCTTGTTTGTCTCTGCCAATCTCCCAGCGAAAGAGAGGTCTAGATACAAAAAAGATATACAAAAATCGATTTTACAAAATCAAGAGAAAGAATCGGTCATAATATTCGACAGTGGACTACCCGATACACAGATAGCTCCTATGCGCGAATTAGCTAGTGCTTATAGACAGATATTCAACCGCAAGGCTCGAATAAATCCAATGCTCAACAGAAGCGAGTTTGGAGCACTTCGTTTTAGAGAGTCTGTCTCTAGAATGCTGAATCAAACAAGAGGAATGCATACTGACTATTCGGAGATATGCATTACCCGAGGTAGTCAAATGGCGTTGTTCTTGATAGCACATGCTTTATTGAATAAAGGTGATTTAATTCTGGTCGAGAATCCGGGTTATGGACCTGCATGGGAAACTTTTCGACATGCAGGAGCAGAGCTTATTCCAATTTCGGTAGATGAGAAAGGGATTGATGTAGAAGAAATTGAGAGAACTGCATCTACTCAACAAATAAAAGCTGTATATATAACTCCTCATCATCAATATCCGACTACTGTTATTATGAGTTTAGATAGGCGTCTGCGATTGATAGAGCTATCTAACTTATACGGCTTCACAATTATAGAAGATGATTACGACTGCGATTTTCATTTCGGTCTTCGTCCCATAGCACCCCTATCCTCTTTAGACGGTGCTAATGATACAATATATATAGGAACCTTTAGTAAAATGATATCTGAAAGCCTAAGGGTAGGATATCTTGTTGCGAATAATGATATTATACAAAAAGTAGGCAACCTCAGGCGCATAATCGATTTGCAAGGTGACAACATTATGGAACAGGCTATTTTAGAACTAATAGAGTCGGGTGTTATCAAAAAGCATATTCGAAAAGCATCTAAATATTACTTGCATAAACGTAACTACTTTATTTCTTTAATTAGCAAATACCTCTCCGATAAAGTTACCTATAAAGAACCAGAGGGAGGTTTAGCATTTTGGTTGAAACTGAGAAACAAGCAGGACATAAATAAACTTAATCAAGCCCTCAAGCTTAGAGGTGTCAGTATAATTCCTTGGACAAATTATTCTTTCGATAATAAAATAGATGGAATCCGTTTAGGTTATGCATCACTATCAGAGAGTCAGTTAGAAAAGGGTATTGAAATATTAAGTAAGGTGATTAGATAAACTGATCCATCGTAAATACTTTATCATAAAATAATAATACCCTCTCCTATCATGAGGCACTCATAAAAGAGGATTGAAAACTCTTCCGATATTGAGCTGGTGAAACCTCTAAGAGACTTATAAACTGGCGACGCAGATTTTCAGCCGTTTTTAATCCACAATAAAAAGCTATTTCATCTAACGAAAATTCCGTCTCTATCAGATGCTGACAAGCATTATCAAGCCTCAACTTATTTATATACTTTGCAGGGGTAACCCTCAATTCGCGAACAAAAACCCGTGCAAAATTACGAGGACTCATCGCAACATGTTCAGCAAGCTTTTCTACAGTAAGATCTTCTTTGAGATGTCCGAGTATCCATTCACACACTTTTCTTATAGTTGGATTTCCTATACTTTTACAATCTAAATATGTACTAAACTGCGACTGATTTCCGGGACGACTCAAATAAAAAACCATCCATCGAGCAACATTCAAAGCAAAGGACTGTCCAAAATCTTCTTCTATCAAAGCCAAAGCTAAATCCATACCCGAAGTAATCCCCGCAGCTGTGTATATATTGCCATCTTTTATAAAGATGCGTGCTATCTGAACATCTACTGAAGGATACATTTGTGCAAATTCTTCGTTTTTAGACCAGTGAGCAGTAGCTTTTTTTCCATCAAGAAATCCTGCTTCTGCCAAGATAAAGGCACCTGAACATACCGAACATATCCGACGAATAACTTTTTCTTGTTCCTTCAACCATTCCACCATCTTATTTTTAAGATTCGGGTCAAGGTGTCGGGCTAATCCTGTAATTATTAAGGTATCTATAGGATAGTCTATTTCAGTATAGCAACCCTCGGTCAATATAGATAATCCGGAGGATGTAGTAATTAATTTTTCCGTCTCCATAGATACAACATGCGTCTTATAAATGAAATCCACTTTATTTCGGACGAGATCAAACTGTTCAATAGCTTTAGAGAATACATCCAAAGGACCTGCTGTAGTGAGCAATGTAGAATTGGGAGGAACGAGCAACACTACATGTCTTATTTTTAATTGCTTACTCATACTTTCTTTATTTTGATATTTAAAAGTAGATATTATTTATCAGAACAAGCCCGAAATGGCAGGAATTGTGCATTTTTTGTCATTTCAGACAACAGTATTATAATGTACCTTTGTAATACAAAAGATATCAAAAATATTTTATCACTTAAAACCAATTCATTATGAAAGCAATTAAAGTAGGTATTAATGGTTTTGGACGTATTGGACGTTTAGTTTTTAGAGCCGCACAAAGCAGAAGCGATATACAAATAGTTGGAATAAATGACTTACTAGATGTTGAGTACATTGCTTATATGCTCAAATACGACACTATTCATGGACAATTTGACGGAACCATTGAAACAAAAGACGGAAAGCTTATTGTAAATGGCAATACAATTCGCATTACAGCGGAGAAAGATCCAGCTAATTTGAAATGGAATGAGGTAGAAGCCGAATATATAGTAGAATCAACAGGATTATTCTTAACAAAAGAGAAAGCACAAGCACATATTACCGCAGGAGCTAAATACGTGGTTCTATCCGGTCCCTCTAAAGACGATACCCCGATGTTTGTTCCAGGTGTGAATGATGATAAATATACAAAAGGAACACAAATTATATCGAATGCATCATGCACAACAAACTGCTTGGCATTGATTGCAAAGGTATTGAATGATAACTTTGGCATAGCTGAAGCATTAATGACCACTGTGCATTCTACAACAGCTACTCAAAAGACAGTAGATGGCCCATCAATGAAAGATTGGAGAGGTGGAAGAGCTGCTTCGGGCAATATTATTCCTTCTACAACGGGTGCTGCAAAGGCAGTAGGAAAAGTAATTCCCGAATTAAATGGAAAAGTAACAGGTATGTCTTTCCGAGTTCCTACTCTTGATGTCTCTGTTGTAGATTTAACTGCTCGATTAGCTAAAGAAACAACCTATGAAGAAATATGTAAGGTTATGAAAAAAGCTTCCGAAGGTTCATTAAAAGGTTATCTCGCGTATACTGATGAGGATGTAGTATCGTCAGATATGATAGGCAACTCTAACATTGCTATTTTTGACGAAAAAGCAGGAATACAGTTAAGCCCAACCTTTGTAAAAGTAGTTGCATGGTATGATAATGAGTGGGGATTTTCTTGTAAGGTACTCGATTCTATTGCTACAATGAAGAAAGTTAACGGATAAAGAATAATCTCTAAATTCAATAATTAAAACAGGCTGCTTTCCTAAATGAAAGCAGCCTGTTTTTTAT
>NZ_CVRU01000188.1 GCF_001261715.1 Dysgonomonas sp. HGC4
GAATGACGAACAGAAACCTTTCCATAACCATTTTTGACTTGTGTTACATTTGTTGTGGCGATTACCAACCTTTGGGGATCGACACTAAATAAAACGTCGCCTTCTTTTATTTTTCTTGTATCATTTGTCTTCATGGAGAGATTGTATTAAGTTTATTTATATATGTAACTTTAAAACAGTCTATGCATATGAAAAGTTTAATAACAAGCTTCAAATTAACAATTTATAAAGAATGCTTTAACTAATTAAAGACCTTCTAAGTAAAGTAGACTCTTTTATTTCTGAAAAATGTTTACCTTAGTATGATAAAATGTTTATCTAACTCATTCGAACGAAAGGGTTATCTTCAAAATTACACATCAATTATGGGATTATTTAGTTTTTTTAGGAGCAAAAACAAAAAAGTAGAAATACAAACTATCGAGCAAGACAGAAAAGAGAAAGTACTTTTAGCAATGCCTATATTTATAAATGGAGGCTCTCTCAAATTAGATAAAGTTGTAGAGAATCTTAAAGGTTTTTGGGGCCTGAATGTTTCAAATATCGAAGGAGATAACGAAACTGCTGCTTTCGAAATAGATGGATTAACCATCGCTTTGGGGAACATGCCTATTCCTATTCCTAAAGAAGAACTTGACGAAGTGATTCCCTATGCATACGTTTGGAGAGATGCAGCCAAAGAACTAGAAAAGCATACAGGTCACGCCATTGTATCTATTTTAGGAGGTGAAAAAACTCAAATAGAACGTTTCACAATTCTCAGTAAATTGCTTTGTTCAATTCTTATCACATCCGAAAACTGTATCGCTATCTATCAAGGCAACGAAACATTATTATTACATAAAGATCATTATCTATCGGCTGTTGACGATTTAAAGATGAATAGAATTCCTATATCTGCATGGATATACATAGGACTACGCTCTACTGCTAGTGGTATTGATGCATATACGTATGGATTATTTAATTTTGGAAAACCCGAAATAGAAATTATCGATTCTGGTCTTGATACGAATCGCTTATATACTATGATCTTAAGTATTGCAACACATATTATAGATAAGGATATTACATTTAGAGATGAAGAGATCTATAGCCTCTCGGGAGGTGTGAAACTAAAAGTCAATATATCTAAAGGAATTTATGTTGATGGAGTAAGTTTAAAATTTACCATTTAAAAGAATTACATACTTTTTCATTTTATATAAAGAACACACTCAGAGTTAGTTATTATAATCTACATTACTTTAGATCGAAAATAGTGTCTATTAATTTTAGATAGGTATTAACACTACTAATTTTGATAATTTATTAACTTTGAGATTCCACTAATCTTACTAAATCTATTATAAAACCGAAATAAACTAATCACTAGGTCTATGACCTTAAAATCTAAAACAGTAATATATGATGCGTCGATCTCTCAGTATTATTATTGGTTTATGTATATGTGCAAATCTTACGTTTGCTCAGAATAAATCACTATCACTCGATCCCCAAAAGGCAGAATGGTTTAAAGATGCCAAATTTGGTATGTTTATTCATTGGGGACTTTATTCTATGCTTGAAGGAAGTTACAAAAACAGAACATTGCCCGATAGTACTCTAGAAAATGGAAATACATGGTATGCAGAATGGATTCAAATGCGCTTGGAAATACCAGGTAGTGAATACCAAAAGCTGGCTCAAACATTTAATCCTGTCGATTTTGATGCAGATGCATGGATTGCAGAAGCTAAAAATGCGGGGATGCGTTATTTTGTAATTACATCAAAGCATCACGATGGTTTTGCGTTGTGGGATACTAAAGTATCAGATTTCAAAGTTACCAATACACCTTTCAAAAGAGATATTCTGGCCGAACTGGTAGCTGCATGTAAAAAATATGGAATTAAATACGGATTCTATTACTCACATTGGCAAGATTGGGAATATCCGGGTGGAGGAATGCCTAACTGGATGACAATGATTCCAGATGATCAGTTCGAAAAATACTGGCAAGAAAAATCTCTGCCACAAGTGAAAGAGTTATTAGTCAATTTCGATCCTGACTTATTATGGTTCGATACATGGGATTGGCCAACACACATCACAGATAAACGTCGAGACGAATTGATTGCTCTTGTACGTGAAAACAGTTCGAAGTGTTTGATTAACGGACGTATATCTTATCTAAACCCTGGGGATAATATTGATTTACTAGAAATGCACGATAATCAATATCCTGAGAAGATGCTTGATAAACCTTGGCAAACTCCCGCAACGATGGTACATTCTTGGGGATGGCATGCCAAAGATTATGCATGGAAACCTGCTTCTGAAATGCTTGGCTATTTAGTAAACAATGTATCAAAAGGAGGAAATTACCTTTTGAATATCGGACCCAAGCCCGATGGAACATTCCCTAAAGCTGCAACCCGTCGTTTGAGAGAAATGGGTGCATGGATGATTCCTAATCAAGAATCTATATACGGAACAAAACCTGTAAAGGTTGAAACTCCTACTGGTGTTTATTTGGCTCAGAAATCAGAAAACAATAAGCACTATCTATATATTAGTTTGACTAATGCTACTGGTAAAGTTGATTTACCATTTGATGTTTCAACTATTAAGGATTGTGTGGTTCTTGAATCAGATATGCCTATTTCGTTTTCAAAAGCAAATAGTGGAGTTACTTTTGATATACCACAAAGCTTATTTAAAGATTGCTCAGTACAAGTACTGAAAGCTGAAATAACAAAAGAACTTTAACCTAAACTATCATAATGCAAAAAGCAGCTTCATTTTTGTAATGAAGCTGCTTTTTTATTTTATCTTAATTATTTGTTTTATCAAGTAATTGAAAGTAATAAATAGGTCAAGACCTTATTCTCGAGTAGGCTTTAAATTTTCCAATTCTTTGATCTGAGACAAATCGAATGGTGTTTCCTGATATAAAAAATAATTAATCCAATTGTTAAATAACAAATTACCATGACCAGTCCAACGAGAAATCGGTTTTAAACTAGGATCATCGTGTTTATAATAATGCTTAGGTATGCTTATTGGCAAATCTTTCTCCAGATCGCGTACATATTCGTTATGTAAGGTATAGAGTGCATACTCAGAGTGTCCTGTTACATAAAACTCTCGACCTCCACGTCCTACAACTATATATATACCCGCTTCGTCAGATTCAGCCAATATTTCCAGATCAGGATGTTTCTCTATATCCTCTCGTCTAATCTCAGTATGACGACTATGAGGTGCATAAAACTCATCATCAAACCCTCTGAATAAAGGGAAACTTCTATCATTGATTGTATGCTTGAATACTCCGAATGTTTTTTCTGCCATCAAATGTTTAGGTACTCCGTATGCATTATACAAAGCAGCTTGTGCAGCCCAACATATATAAAATGTGGATGTTACATGATTACGTGCCCAATCAAACACAGCTGAAACCTCAGGCCAATAAGTTACTTCCTCAAATTCCATCAACTCCACAGGTGCACCAGTAACAATGAGTCCATCATAATTACTATTACGCACATCATTAAACTCCTTATAGAATGTTTCCATATGTTCTATAGGTGTATTCTTTGATTGGTGAGTCGAAAGTTTCAAAAAATCAACTTCTATTTGCAATGGAGTATTCGATAGTAAGCGAACTAAGTCTGTTTCCGCAGCTATTTTTATAGGCATCAGATTAAGTATAAGCACCTTTAATGGACGTATATCTTGCTCTTTAGCTCTAAGCTGAGTCATTACAAATATATTCTCTTTCTTAAGAATTTCTATTGCAGGCAGATTATCGGGTAGTGTTACGGGCATATTCTATTAGGGTCTTTTAGTCAATTAGAACAATAAAGATATAAAAAGCTATCAAATATAACTAATTGGAAATATTTATCAAGGTATTTCTATAAGAGTGTCTATCGCTAAGTTATGTTTTTAGGCAATCAAAAGAAGCGAATTGAGAGTATATTTTCTTTGCCAAACAAATTTAATCCAACTATTTCCAGAATTTCCAAAAGTTTTTTTTCTTTTCGATTTCAGTATTATTTGTTGTATTATATTTAGAGATTTTGTTTCCTTTATAAAGAGGAATATTGAATGTCAAACTAAATTTGCTACAATCAATATCTTCGGGCTTTTCTCCTGCTTTCAACGCTTGGTCAAAGGCATTTAATGCAGCACTCATCATCACTAAAGTTTTTCCATTCGTATCAATTCCTTCTTGTATTATATGTTGTGCAAGTTTAAAAGCTTGCATATAATAAGCTTCTTTATGGAGGTCGATATTAAATTGCTCGTTTGCATCATTAATAATAATTGCTTCTGAATTAAACTTTCCAGATCCAATTGATTCAATAAAAGCACGTCCAAAGGCTTCGGGTATCATCGAATATGCTTTTTCTATTCCTAAATCAGACAAGCCATAAGCTTTTAGATTTTCATACACATTTTCATATTCTGCTGTTCCTCCTATTAGTGCTGCGATTCTTCTTATATCAGTACCACTTGTCAATACCATAAAGACGCGTACTGAGAAAAAGTTTTCACTTTTAGGCCAATTTAGTTTAGTGGTATGTGCAAGCACATCTCCCCAAACATCATTATCAAGTAAAACTTCACAGGTAGTCATTTTATTATCTTGTTGAGCATAGAAGAGTCTAACCCAATGTATTCCTTCATCTAGGTTCTGCTTTTGAAGGATTTCTTCGAATTGATCGAGCCAGTTTGTAGGAAAAGATTCCGGGAGTTTGCCTCTGACTCCTATATTGCTCATTGTTACCTCAAAGGGTTTATCCCCAATTGTACAGTTATATTTTTTTACTTCAGAAGAAGAAGAAGAAGATGTATAAAATGCAGAAAATATTACATGAAATGAATTGTATGTAAAGTTTTCTAATGCTCTTTTAGTGGCAATTTCATAATTATCACCAAAACCGGCTACAGATTCTATTATATCACAATTGATTCCGATCTTAACCCGAACATCTAGTTGAAGAATTTTCAACTCTGTCTGCGAACTACGATCAAATAGGCGTATGTCAACAGTTATTGTCTCTTTTTGAAAAACTAATATTCCAGATTCTTCTAGACATTCAACTCCATGACTCCGAAATAAATCAGCGATTACTTTTATTGCTGATTCTTCATATTGATCCAGAGTATTTATATCCATATACATTTATTATAAAGATATACTAACTAGTTTTTAGTACTCCATGCAGGTTTTAGTTCCAGTACTTTATTGTGGATTGGGCAATCTTGATCGTGTGCCCCTGCTAAATAACCAGTACTCATCAAAAACTCATTAACTATTTCTCCTCCTGTAAATTTAAATGTCTTCTTGAAAAGCTTAACCCATTCTTCCTTTGTTTTAGGATGATTGGTGTCTATCCAATTCTTAAATGACCCGAATTCATTCTGCAGCTCTATAATTACTTTAGCATTATGTATTGCTGCATTAATTTTCAATTTATTCCGAATGATTCCTGTATCATTAAGCAATCGCTCAATATCCTTATCAGTATAATTAGCAACAGTAATTATATCAAAATTATCGTAAGCTTTTTTGAAATTACTTTGCTTCTTAAGTATTGTTAGCCAACTTAATCCTGCTTGATTAATTTCGAGAACTAATCTTTCAAACAACTCATTATCATCAGTAATAGGGAATCCATAATGATTGTTATGATAATCCTTATTAGGATTATTATCATCTTCTGTCAGATTATTTACAAATTCGCAATAGGTCATATAGTCAAGTTAGTTAAATGTATATTCAATAAAAGACTGAATTTAATAGGGTAGGAGATCTTATTTCCTCAACCGAACATAATCAACCTTATGATCCTCGCTTTTATGTAAGATCAGACTGGCACGTTCGCGAGTAGGGAGTATGTTCTTGCGTAAGTTTTTCCTGTTTATTTCTCGCCAAATACCTTTAGCCATATTAATGGCATTAGATTCTGCTAATTGAGTAAAATTATAAAAATAAGACTGCGGATCGGTAAATGCCCCATTTCTAAACTTCATGAAACGCGAAATATACCAGTGTTCAAGCATATCCTCTTCAGCATCTACATAGATCGAAAAGTTGAGATAATCAGAAAGGAAAACACGAGGTTTACTTTTAGGATAATCCATGCCACTCTGTAAAACATTCAGACCCTCTATTATTAAGATATCAGGCTGTTTAATGATCTCATATTCATTGGGTACTACATCATAAATAAGGTGGGAATATTTAGGAGCTTTTACCTCTTCTTTACCCGACTTTATGTCGCTTACAAACTCAAGTAGTTTATGTATATCATAAGATTGAGGAAATCCCTTTTTTAGCATTAATCCCTTTTCTTCCAAAATTGCATTTGGATAAAGAAAGCCATCCGTAGTAATAAGAGCAACCTTAGAGTTTTCTTTCCATCTACTCATCAACGCCTGCAAAACCCGTGCAGTAGTACTTTTCCCGACTGATACACTTCCTGCAACACCTATTATAAAAGGAATCTTAAGGGCTTTTTCGTTCAAAAACTCCATTGTTGCAGCTTGGCGCGTTTTGGTCGCATTTACATAATAGCTCAACAATCGGGTCAAAGGCAGATATATATCCTGAACTTCTTCTATGGAAAGTTCTTCATTTATACCCTTTAATTTCCCCAACTCTTCTTGCGTAAGCGTCATTGGCTCAGATTGTCGTAGTGCAGCCCATTTGTCACGACTAAACAGCATATAGGGGCTCTGAGAAGAAACATCCATTTATAGTCTCAGGTTTTGAGAATAATCGTTCAATTATTCATCGTGAATTAATTTTGCACAAAAGTACAAAATTAATTCGCGACACTCATATTAAGTAGGTGAAAGTATTTAAGGATGCGCTTTTTGATTATAAAAGACTATTGCTTTTGAGCTTACCAAAGAAACAATCCGATCTCAATTCTTATTTATCGTTCTTTGCACCAATCCATGTGGCCTTTCTCCAAATATATTCTAAAGGACCATGTTTATGACGTTTCATCCACCAGCAGGCAAAACTATATTGTAATAAGAATAAGACTATCCCCAAAAGGAATGAGAAAGTTATAGACAACTTATCGTGCAACCCTAGTCCCCAATTATAGAATAAGAAAGAGCCAACTATCGATTGGGTAATATATGCAGTAAGGCTCATCATGCCATATGGGGCTAATTTGCCTAATATTTTATGAAACTTAGTGGTATAATATAGATTAATAATCAACGAAACTATGAAAACCATAAACATAAGGTTTGCCAGAGGGTTAAGTATTATTTTAAGAGAACTAAGTACAGGTCCTTTATCTATAAACTGAGGAATCAGATTTACTAAACCACTCAAAGGGAAAAAGCATAATATAGATATAATTAATGCTTTTTTCCAGAATCTTAGATTATCCTCTGTATTCAAAAATAAACCCGCACGCCCCACCAGCATACCAAACATAAACAAGGATGCAGTTTGAAAAACACGACCATACTCCCATGCATACGAAAAGTTAGCCATCTGTCCCGCTCCAAGATTCATTTTCACCGTCTCTAAAAACGTTCCGTTCATCTGTACTTTGTATGCTTCTCCGAAATAATAGCCCACCATACTTTCACCTGCTACATAATCAGGATTCATCAATGCCGAAATAAGCTTATACCATTCAAAAGGCTGTAACATTAAGATTGTTGCAATTATAAAAACAACTTTACTTGACAAGCGACAAACAAAAAGCAATACAAACCCCATGATAGAGAAGAAAACCAATATTTCGCCAGTAAAGAACATTGCATTAATAGTTCCCCAGAGAAACAACAAAACAAGCCTCCAAGCAAATCGAGGTCTAAAATCTGCTCCTTTTTCCATTCGGTTATTATCTTGAATGAAGAAACTGAATCCAAATAATAAAGCAAATATTCCGTATGCTTTACCCGAAAAAACAAAAAAAACTGAATCCCAAATGGCTTTATCTGTAAACTTTAACCATTCGTTTTCTACTTCAGGAAACGAATAGAAATTGAAATGCTCAATGGTATGAATAAGAAATATTCCCATAATAGCAAAACCGCGTAATACATCGGCTACATCAATACGTTTTGACTCACTCATAGTATTAGTTTAATATTAATAAGGTTTAATTTTCTACTTTGTACAAAAATATCATATTATATTTAATAGCCCTCAACTAAAATGATTTTGTTATAATAATTAACAAAAGATGTTCACTAATTTATTAAATCGATATACTTCTGATCCTTTACAACCCAATCTTCTAAAATAAAGTAATAAAAGAATGAAAGAATATCTAAAAAAAGTCTATTTTTACGGCCAGAGTTTTTACTCAAGGAATGTAGCAATAAATAAAATATAGAAATGAGTTTCAGTAGTAAAGTAAACCAAGCAAGAAGGGTTATAATGCAAGGGTTGGCCAGTAATATTGGTAAATCGACCATTAGCAAGAAAGATTATTCAAATAACCCTCTTCAAGTAAAAAGAATTTTAATTTGTAGACCTAATAGTCGATTAGGCAATCAATTATTAATAACACCTTTAGTACAAGAACTCGTCGAAACATTTCCTGAATGCAAAATTGATCTGTTTGTTAGAGGATTTCTAGCACCTATTTTGTTTGAAAACTACAGTAATGTTGATCGTACTATTAAGCTACCTCGAAAACCATTCAAAGAATTAATAGGATACAGTAAAGTTTGGTTCTCATTAAGAAAATACCATTATGACTTAGTGATTAATGTTAGTATGAGTTCCTCATCTGGAAGACTTTCTACTCAGCTTACTCGTTCAAAAGTGAAGTTTTTCAATGAGGACAGCGAAGAACTACGAGCAAAATACCCCGATTATATTCATATTGCTAAATTCCCAGTTTATAACTTGAGGAAATATCTAACCCAATTTGGAATTAAAGAGAACAACAAGCCTGTTTTCCCTTTAGATCTAAAATTAAGCCCTTCGGAAATAGCCAATGGTAAAAACGTTTTAGATAATATTGTCAGTGACACAAAGAAGACAATTTGTATATATACTTTTGCTACGGGCAGTAAATGCTATACTGAATCGTGGTGGGAACCTGTATACGACAGACTAAAGGCTGAATATGGTGAAACTTATAATATATTGGAGGTTTTGCCCGTTGAAAATGTTTCTCAGATAGGATTTAAAGCACCCTCTTATTACAGTAAGGATATCCGTGAGATTGGCTCAGTTATAACAAACACCGAAGTTTTTATAGGTGCTGATAGCGGTATTATGCACTTAGCTAGCTCTGTTGATACCCCAACAGTGGGATTATTTTCAATTAGTGATATAGATAAATACCAGCCTTACAACAAGGGCAGTATAGCCATAAACACTAACAAAACAAGTACGGACGACCTTATACAAGTAATTAATAAAATCCTTTCAGATAAAAAAGGAGAATAAGTAATTACAACCTAGAAAACTTTGTTGATTACTTATTCATCGAACTTTTAGCTATCTCTCTGAGCTTAGACACTGTTGTCCATCCTCGAGTGGTAGCTAAAATTTTTAATTTCTTTTCAAAGAAAGTATTTGTCAATTTTGTTTTGCCATATCCATTGGTGCAAAATAAGTAGATAGCTGATTTATAAATGATAAATAAATCATCCCCTGCATACTTATTGATCTCTTCGATAACAGGCTCATTTATATTCTCAGATAGAAAAATGATATAAAGTTTTTCAGTATCTTTATTCTGTGTCACAAATGGATTGTTTTCATACACATCATTAAACTCCTCAATACTTTTGACAATAACGGGCACATCCAATTGAAATTGTTGATGTATTTGCTTCGAAATTAGATCAGATAGTGCTTTACAACTTTGTATATTAGATTGAAAAACAACATTCCCACTCTGAATATACGTCATCACGTTTTCGAGTTGTAGATTTTCATAGAGGATTTTCAAATCATCCATCTTTATTTTTCGATGCCCACCAACATTAATCCCTCGTAACATAGATATGTAAGTTTGTTTCGAAGAATCCTCTATATTCATGATATTACTTTTTTATTTAATTTCGTAAGCACAATTCAAACTATCATCACCAACAGTTGCTCCTAATTTCTTATAAAACGAAATGGCTTCTTTATTCCACTCCAATACTTGCCATCGAAGTGATTTGCATTTTGTTTGTCTTGCTAAATCAATTAAAGCACAAGCTAGCATTGTCCCGACAGACAATCTCCTGTACTTTTCTTTTACATATAAATCATCCAGATAAATAGACTTTCCAGTCCAAGTATGATAGGTATAGAAATAGAACGCGTACCCGATAGCATCGCCTTTTTCATTTTCGGCTAAATAACAATGGTAATTATCCTTTTCCTTTATTAGTTCGTCTATGCTTATTTTCACTTTGTCGGCTTTACCTAAATAAGTAGCAAACTCTTTAATCATATTAAATATTACGGGAATGTCTTTTTCTGTGGATTTTCTAATGCTAATATTCATAAAATGTGTTTGTTTAAATGGAACTACCAGTTATTTTTCAACTAAAAAAGGCAGATCATATAGATGATCTACCTTTTAGTATGAGAGAGCCGTACCGATGGATAAAGACGAAACTCCGTTAAACAGGATTTGAGTGCCTCCATCCCTTTGTAATTCACTGCGCCTAAGCAATCCCGAAGGATGTGACCCGCCATTAGAATAGAGAAGCTTGTCTCGGAATTCGTATGTAATTGATGAGTTTCCCAATCGACCAGTACGACTCAATATTTTAAAGAAGGCTCTCCTTCTAATTGATCTTAATTGCTAATTCAAAAATATAGAATATTCTCGAAATATCCAAGCTTTGCAGGAGTTATTTAAATTTTTTCTCCACATTGCAATGGCAACTCGAACATCCACAGGCACCTCCCGATTTCTCCTTTAGGAAGAAGAAAGAATAGACTTTATATCCTAAAGTTGCAGCAACTGCTAATCCTATTATTGTTACAATTATCTCTTGTATCATCATTTTTCAATTTTATTACAACATTCAATTGGTTCTTTTTTATAAACAGACATCTACTATATAACGTTCAATTTATTCACAAAAATAAACTTCCTATCTGGAATACTGCAAACGCAACAAACCAAGCCAGTAGGGTAGTGTAGACTACACTGAAAAGTCCCCATTTCCAAGATCCTGCTTCCTCTTTTATTGCAGCAATTGTAGCCACACAAGGGAAATAAATCAATACAAATAGTAGTAAACTTATCACAACCAATGGCGTAAAAGTTGGTGTACCATCAGGATTTGTACTACTCAATAAACGTTCTTGCAGCGATGATTGATCTTCATCTGCATTTCCGGTATATAATACTGCCAATGTACTCACCACAACTTCTTTTGCTGCACTTCCTGTTAGTAAGCTTACACTTATTCTCCAGTCAAAACCTAAAGGACGCATCACCGGTTCGATGAACTTCCCAAGACGTCCTATATATGAATATTCCGTATGGTCGGTAGTTCTTAAAGCTTCTTGCTCATCAACTTGTTCGTTTCTCTCTTCCTCAGTAAGCAAGCCACTAGAGAAGCTTTCATCAATTTTTTCGATCTGAGTATCTATCTGTTGGTTTTCGATACTATCCTGAGGGAAATATCCTAAAAACCATATAAGAATAGAAGCTATAAGAATAACTCCCCCCATCTTTCTGAGGTATTGTCTCGATTTATCCCACATATGTCTGCATACCGATTTAAGGGTAGGCATACGATAAGGAGGTAATTCCATTACAAAAGGAGCATCTTCACCCGCAAATAAGAAACGCTTAAACAATCGGGCAGATATTACAGCTAATAATATTCCTATTATATATAGACTAAATAGTGCTAATCCTGCATTGGCTTTAAAAAACACCCCTACAAAAAGCAGATACACCGGCAAACGGGCACTACATGACATAAATGGGTTGATAAGCATAGTTATCATACGGCTATTACGACTTTCGATAGTACGCGTTGCCAGTATTGCAGGAACGTTACAGCCAAATCCCATAATCAATGGAATAAAAGACTTACCATGCAATCCCATCTTATGCATTACCTTATCCATTATAAATGCTGCACGAGACATATAGCCCGAATCTTCCATAAATGAAATGAAAGCATATAAGATCACAATATTTGGAAGGAATACAATTACGCCACCTACACCTCCAATAATACCATCAACTATAAGGTCTTTAAGTATACCATCGGGCATGTAATTACGCACTATATTACCTATCCATTCCACAGCAGATTCAATCCACCCCATAGGATAATCACCTAAACGGAATGTACATTCAAACATAATCCACATGAAGATAAAGAATAACGGGAAACCTAAATATTTATTGGTTACGATAGCATCAATCACACGTGTGGCATCCGATTCTTTCAGCTTCTCTTTGAATGTTTCTTTTAATCCTCCGGCAACAAAGCCATAGCGGGCATTAGTTATTGCTGATTCGGTATCTTCTTGAAGAGTACTTTCTATATCTTTAATTTCATCAGCAGTTACTTGCAGTATGTTTTCAGCCGACTGATATGCATGCTTCACATATTTGGTAACTTCCGCATCTTTCTCTAAAAGTTTGATAGATAGGTAACGAGTAGGGAATATACGTTCAATTCCTTTTTCCTTATCGAGTAAGATATTAGTTTTACTAATTGCATTTTCGATAGTATGTCCGTAATATATTTTAATACGACGTACTACGGGTTCTTTGTTTTCATAAACTCTGATTACTGCATCAAACAAGGCTGGAATACCCATTCCCGAGCGACAAACTGTGGGAACAATAGGAATACCTAATAACTTAGAAAGTTTTATATGATCAAATTCACTACCACTTTCCTGAAGCTCGTCATACATATTCAAATCTATGACCATCGGAACCTCCATATCGATTAATTCTGTTGTCAGATATAGATTTCGTTCCAAATTAGAAGCTGCAACAACATTGATTACAACATCCGGCTTTTCTTCTATTAAGAATTTTCGCACATATAATTCTTCGGGGGTATAAGCCGATATAGAATATGTACCAGGCAAGTCTACAATTTTGATTTGGTACCCGTTGTGCTTGAAGTTTCCTTCTTTAGAATCAACAGTCACACCACCATAGTTACCAACGTGCTCGTGCGCTCCTGATGCAATATTAAACAATGACGTTTTACCGGCATTCGGATTGCCAACTAGTGCGATGGTTATCTGTTTAGTTCCATTGGGAGCTTTTTTCAGAACACACTCTTCGCAATCATAATTATTCTCAAATGAGTACTTCTCTTCAACAAGAGCTTTTTTTTCTTTATTATCTTTAGGATATATTACTTCGATCAATTTGGCTTCGCTTCTTCGTAACGAAACCTCATAGTCCATTATTTTATACTTTATCGGATCTTTGAGAGGAGCATTAAGTATGACTTTTATAGCTTTTCCTTTTATGAATCCCATTTCAAGAATTCGTTTACGGAAAGCCCCACTGCCATTTACTTTTACAATAACACCAATCTCTCCGGTTTTGAGGTCAGATAGAAACATGTTTTTTTATTAATTTTAGGGAATACAAAGATGCTTATTTTTGCCGATATACCTCTTTATTATTTATAATAATTTTAAATAAGGATGGCTTTTTAAGGACTAATAGGTTATTTTAAATTTTAGAATACTTCCCTTTTTATCCCATTTTTTATGTTTTTGAAATCTGATATGCTATATTTATGTATTATTTGTAACTAAAAAATATAAACTCTCTATAAATTGATATTTTCGACACATCTTTTTTTACAGAATATTTGTTATAAATAATATGGCTAATTGATGGTATA
>NZ_CVRU01000189.1 GCF_001261715.1 Dysgonomonas sp. HGC4
TATTACTACTATGGATATTTAAGCAATAAAAAGATAGGCGATTTTATTTCAGCTTTTCTTTTAATCTTTCGAGTTGTTCTTTCGTTTTATCATCTATTACTTCTATCTGGAATATAGATTGTCCATTTGATGTAATGTCCGTTTGTTCCTTCAAACCTAATTTTCGAGATATAATTGATGTATTGAATATACCTGTTATTGCGCCTTCGAACTGTTGAGTTTCT
Source organism: Dysgonomonas sp. HGC4 (assembly GCF_001261715.1). Taxonomy (GTDB): domain Bacteria; phylum Bacteroidota; class Bacteroidia; order Bacteroidales; family Dysgonomonadaceae; genus Dysgonomonas_A. The sequence continues at coordinate 225 of NZ_CVRU01000189.1, forward strand.
ATAATGTTTTCGATACGATTAATGATCTCTGTAAAATCGCTTCCGCATTTTTTCTTAAACTTATTAAAGAAGTTTTGACTGCAATTGAGATATACACACAAACCGCTGATAGAGTAGGGGCGTTTAATAGGTACATCGATAATGCGACCGCATTCCGACCCCGATTTTACAGCCTCCTGCTTATACCATTGATGTTTATCACACCATTCGAAATACTCGTCAGCTGCTTTAAGTAGAAGTTCGGGCGATTCAAACAATGCCTTCTGATTATGTTTGGTTCTTAATTTCCAAAACTGATTTCCTTTTGGTGCAGCCATAAATTATAAAGATGAGTTTTCTATATAGATAAAAAACTCATCTTTAAATCAGAAATCCATAGCTTTTATATATAATTTAAGGTCAATTATTTTTTTAATGTAACTTCTATAACACCACTGTTTCGGGCTCTTTCTCCATATGCTTCTACTGCATTATCACCTTTTAAAACATTGATGCTTTCTATTTTATCTGTATTTATTGCCTGAAAAATCTCTTGACTGATTTCTTTTCCATCGATGATGATTATAGGGCTATTAGCTTTAATATTTATCATCTTAATATTTTCACCTTTTGAGGAAGAAGTTTTTTCTGTTGTATTTTGGTTCTCTTCAGCAGGCTGCGTTGTTACATTAATACGAAGCATAGTAGGAGGGGTGGAGGTTTCTTTTTTTGTTGTAATTATTATTACTCCATTTTTACCTTTACTTCCATATGTTTCCGTTGCAGACTTATCCTTAAGTACCGAGACCGATTCTATGTCTTTAGGATCAAGTGCTTTCATTGTAGGATGTGATGATTCTTTGCCATCAATAATATACAATGCTTTGTCGGAACTCAGATTTGTATTGTTGCTATCTGTTACATATCCGGTAACTTGCAGAGGTTCATTATTATTCGTAGAAATACCTATGTGTATTATGGAATCTTGCTCAGGTACTTCTGATAATTGAGTGTAAGGATTATCTTCAATAGATTTAAATATGTAACGAGGTATTGCCGAAGCCCAAAAGAATAATCCAAAAGATGGAATGAGTGCCAGTATAGCTAGTCTTCTCCAAGGTGAAGTTTTTACTTTCTTAATCATACATAAACGATTTAATTGATTTGGATAATTAAATGAATTGGAGAAAGAAAACACTGGGCCCTGAAATCTTTGATTGATAAGTGCTGCCTGATATAGAACTGGCGAAATACCGGAATCTATGACAGCCTTGTCAGCTAAGAATTCGTGATTCTCTTTCTGTGATGACACGTAAAACCACATCAGAGGATTAAACCATTGCAGTAATAGTGCACATTCGCTGCATAATAGATCGATCCAATGTTTTTGATATATGTGAGTTGCTTCGTGTTTTATTATTAAATCTATTTCGGTCTCACTTAAGACTTTTGTGTTGATAGCAATACAATTGAGTACTGTGAATGGAGATTTTATTTCTACACTGTCTATTAACTTGTAGTTGTTGTATTCTCTTGCTTCTCCTGATTTTATCAGCTTGAAGAGTTTTCGATACGATGTTAGGTTACGAATCAATTGTATTGTAACTCCTATTATATAAATGGCAGACAGAATAATCCAAATATCTATTCTTTGAATTAGAGTTGCTTCTTTGGCTTCTGCTATCTCTGTTGCATTTATTGATATTGAAAATGGCAAAATTACATCGTATGAAAAGCGTATACTTGGTATTATAAAAGACGCTATCAAACCACTTATCAGGAATGCTCTGTTGAAACGAAAGAATGTAGTGGAGCGCAGAAATATCCTATAAATGAGAAAGAATATTCCTATGCAGATACCCGACTGGGCAATGTATATTATGAGTTCTTTCATGGTTTTTATTTTTTGCTTTGTTCTTCTTGCAAGGCTTGTTTTGTTTCCTCTAATAATTTATCAAGATCATCTATAGATAAATTGGTTTCCTTTGCGAAGAAAGAGGTGAGAGAGGAAAACGATCCGTCAAAATAGTTTTTAAGAAAGCCGAATAATTGTTTCTTCGAATAATCATCTTTTTTGATAATTGCCCAATAAACATTCGACCGTCCATCAGTTCGGTGTGCTACAAATTCTTTAGTCTCTAATATCCCTAATATAGTAGCAATAGTAGTTCGTGCGGGTTTGTCCTTAGCGAACTCTTTTAGTATATCTTGTACTGTGGCCTCTTCTAAAGTCCAGAGTATGTGCATTATTTGTTCTTCAGCTTTTGTCAGTTGCATAATTTTCGATGTTATGAAGCAAATGTATGTCTAATTTTTTAGACATACAATAGTTTCTCTAATTTTTGTCTATAAAATTAGACGGTGGCGCATTTTTCTTTTGATTTTAGTTAAAATGTATTTTTCTAAATATGTTGATAAATCTTTGTAAAGCTCTTTCTAATAAAGAAAAAGCTACATCGAAATTGTATTTATTCTTAGTTAAAGAATGTGAGGATATTAAACCTATGCTTCTTTGTGTCGTCAAAGATGCATAAACAATTAAAAGTAAAAAGAATATGAAAAAAATATTATTATCATTAGCACTATTAGCAAGCGTTTCATTTGGTTTATCAGCTCAGGGAAGAGATGGCGGACGTAGAGGAGGAGACAGATCGAAAGCTCTACAAGAATTGAATCTTACTGCTGAGCAACAAGAAAAGGTGAAATCTCTATCTAAGGATTTTAAGACAAAGAATGATACTCTAAGAAGTCAACAAAGAGAATTAAGAAAAAGTCATCAGTCTGATTTTATGGCAATACTAACTCCAGAGCAACAAGTGAAATGGAAGGATAGAGTAGAGAAAAGATCAAGAAATGAAAATAGAGCAGGAAAGAATTCAGGAAGAAATGGTAGAGGCGGAAAACGAATGAATCTAGATGCTGCTACTACTGCAAAATTGGATGATTTGAAATCTAACTTCGTAAAGGAAAAGAAAGCGGTAGAAATGAGCCGTATTGCTCCCGAAGCTCAAAAAGAAAAAATACAAGGTTTGAAACAAAAATATAGAACAGATCGTCGAGAGATTATAAAAGAAGCACGCCCTAAAGCAGCTGAAAAAAGTAACTCGTAAACATTCAGCATGATATAAATAAAAAAGCACCTTGAAATCAAGGTGCTTTTTTATTTATTATTGTTGCCCTATGTTTGACAATTGTTGAATTGCCATTTGAGCCATTCCTTTCTGTCCGAATTGGTTCTCTGGATCAATATTAATACATTCTTCAAAATCTTTGAGAGCCTCTTTTATTTCCCCACGATTGGCTAATGTTAGTCCACGATTAAAAAATAATTGAGGGTCGAAAGGATCAAGTTCAACTGCCTGATTATAATCAGCAATAGCCTTGTCGTACTCTTTCAAATTGACGTATGCTGCTGCTCTACAACTTAGATTGATTGTATTGTAAGGATTTATATCAATCGCTTTATTGTAATTTTCGATGGCTTCTTCGTACATACCCAGATCGTCGTAAGTATATCCTAGATTACAGTGATAATCGGCATTTTCAGGGTCTAGAGTTATGGCTCTTTTGTAGTCCATAATAGCTTTTTGGTATTCACCCAATTTGTTATAGGTATTTGCTCTGTTGTAATAAAGCGCCGGAATATTGTTTGCTATCTCTATTGCCTTATCATGATAGGATAGAGCTTCCTCATATTGCTGTAACTCAGAATAAGCTACTCCTGCACTACTGTAACGATCTATCTTTTGTTCGGGAGATTCCTCTGCGGAATTTGTATTTTGTTTCTCTATTTCTTCTAATAAAAGCCTCAATGCACTAGCCTTCTCTGCACCTGCCGGTTGGTGTAGCGCATCTCTTAATTTCTCAGAGTAAAGAGAAGAGTAATTATCTGGTGTGCTGTGCTCATTATTTCCGGTTTTATCTAATCCTAGAAATCCCAGTATTTTGCTTAATCCGTTATTGCTCATATTTGAGGAGGTCGCCGACCTCTGTCTATTAAGTTCATAAAAGAATTTAATGTTGTGTTGCGAGGTCACAACAAGCTTTGGTTGCTATATTCGTTCAAACATTAAAATAGGTACGAGACCTTATTACTACAAATACAAAAGTAATTAAAATAGTATCACTAATGCACTATCTTATTATCGGATATTCAATTTTGAATTAATATTTATAGCTTTACCTTGATTTTCTTTAGTTATATATAAAGCAAAAAATAATGAAATTTATATTGTTTATATTAATAGGGTTAGGCTGTTTTAGTAATGGTCTTTCGGCTCAGGATTTTCAATGGTTAGAAGATAAGAAGGTAGAGTTTAAACAAGATACAGCACATCTAGAGCAAGAAGTGAGAGATATGTTAGATAAAGATTATTCAACTTTGGGAATGATAGAGGCTTCCTACTATTTAGAGCAAGGTTATGATAAGCTACTTAATAAATACTATAAAGTATTGTTGAATATATTAAATGAAGAGAATAAAATTCTATTGAGAACAAGTCAGCGAAATTGGATCAATTTGAGAGATAGCGATAAAAAATTGATTTCGGGAATGAAAGACCAAACTTATGAGGCAATGGGAGGTGGAACTGTTTGGGGAGTTATAGCTGCAAGCGAGAGAGCAGATATTACCCGTAGGCGTGTTTTTGAACTTTATAATTTCATACAGTTTTCATCGCTTAGCTGAAAGTATATACAACACATAAAAAAAGAAGGTTTACTATGCAATTAGAGTAAACCTTCTTTTTTGCATAGTAAGTAAATGCATTAGCGTTGTTTTGCTTTTCGTCCTCGTGTTTTTGGCAGAGGCTGTAATGTCTCACTTGAATCGGGTTGTTCTTTTTCTTCGGGTTGTTCAGCCAACCACGATTTTAGCTGATTTACTTTACGTATCAGGCAGCTCGCACACGATTGAGGTGTTTCGGCTACTGTAAATACCTCATTGTAGAGTCCGTAGATACGGCTCATACTGTATCGATGTGTAGTATTTACTTCTTGAATAAGTGAGATTACCTTTTCTTTTAAGGTCTCGGTTTTATTTGTTACGTTGTTTTGTGTCATAAATATAATTGAGTAAAAGTTAGAATTTGAAAAAAAGTTGATGCCTTATTTTACTATTTTCGATTTATCATTAAGATACAATACACCGAATATGGCTAAGGCAAAAAATACCCCTACTACCCAAAATATGAGTGATGATATTATAATGGATACTATTGTATAGATTATCCACAAAAGATGAAAAGTAAGGCAAGGTTTGCAGTTGAAAGGTTTCCTGTCGAGCTTATCTGAAAAACGGTTTAAAGCCAAATATTTACTTTCAGTAAGTATTTTACCTAAAAGGATGCCCGATGAATTTATAAAAATGCAGAGGATAAATAAAGTCAGCATAAGGAATGGTTTTCCTTATAGATAAAAAAGGAAAATAACGACTTTATTAAGGGAGGTTGCTATAAAAAAGGTATTAAACCTTAAAATCTTGGAGGCTGAGAGTGACGAAGTTTCTTATTTCATCTAATAGTTTAGGCTCTATTTTTGTTTTATCGTAGGCTAAGTATATTTCGTTATTCGCAGGATGAATACCTTGCCAAAGAATGCGAACTAATCCCCCTTTCAAAGCTTTACCTGCAATGAGGTCTGATGATACAGCCAGTCCGTCGCTGTGTCCTACAGCTTCCAGTATAGAATTATTGTCGGGGATAGCAACTTGTAATTTTAATAAAGGTCGTTTCTTGAAATTCTCGCGCCAGAATCTTCTTATCAAAACAAGATTACTATTGTAAGCATACCATTTTTGAGCTTGTAACCATCTTTCAATCTCGTCCAAATCTTCAGTTTCTACTAAACTGTCAAATTCAGAAGAATCAAAATCGCGGTTGCAAACAATGCTGAATGTCTCGGTTAGTAGAGGTTCGTAAGTGATAAATTCATGAATAGTATTGCGTTGTGTAATTATGGCAATATCCAGATCGTTATTTACAAGCTTTTCAATCAGATCAGAAGCAAGTCCATATTGAACTACTAAATATGATTTTAGTTGAGCTAGGTTTTGAGCTAAGTACACACTGAAAAATTCGGCAGGACTACCTAATCTTATTGTTGTAGTCTTACTTAAGATAGACTTTTTAAATTCAGCCTCAACACGTTCCAGATTGTCTAGAGGCTCTACCACCTGAGTATAAAGCTGCTTTGCATAATCGGTAGGAACCATTTTTCGGGGCAATCGGATAAACAAAGCATGACCGATATAGCTTTCCAATGCAGCCAATTGCACACTTACATTGGGTTGAGAAAGAAGTAATTCCTGAGCTGCCTTTGTAAGTGTTCCATTTTGATAGATTGCCTTAAAAGTTCTATACCATTCGAGGTTTACCATATCTTAGATATTTCTTTCAGATCGTGAATAAATAGATCAACTTTATCTTCGGGTGTTGCCCATGAAGTTATTAGTCTAACAGCCGAATTGTCTGCATCTACGGGTTCCCAAACATAGAAACCGTATTTCAGAATCAGCTTATCAATTACTTTATTTGGTAAGATAGGAAAAATCTGATTGGAGTCTGACTCTGTAAGAAAAGAGTAGCCTAATTCTTTCACTGTATCTTTAATCTTTGTCGCTAAAATATTAGCGTGAGCAGCTAGTTTGAATATAAGATCATCCTTTAGTAGTTGATCGAATTGAATACCAATCACACGACCTTTTGCCATCATGGCTCCACGTTGTTTTTGGTGATATTTGAAATCTTTTTTCAACGTGTCGTTTGTTATAACCACAGCTTCCCCTAACAAAGCTCCCGATTTGGTTCCACCAATGTAAAATACATCAGTTAGACGAGCTACATCGACTAATGTTAGATCATTAGATGCAGCAGTTAGAGCAGATGGAAGTCTTGCTCCATCCATAAATAAGATAAGATCATTCTCTTTGCAGAACTCCGATAGATTGGTTAACTCCTTTTTATTATATATTGTTCCTATCTCTGTTGAATTCGAAATATAAACAACTCTTGGTTTAACGGTATGATATTCGGGAAATTTATTCAGAATGGGTTTGATAAGTTCTGGCGTTAGCTTTCCATCAGAAGTAATCACTTCCTCTATCTTATGACCGGTAGCTTCTATTGCCCCTGTTTCGTGTGTACTTATATGTCCTGTTTGTGCAGCTATAACAGACTCAAACGGTTTGAGTATGGATGCTAATACCAATAAGTTGGTTAATGTACCACCTGAAATGAGGTGTACCTCTGCATTATCATCCCCAATTTTATTTTTAATTGATTGGATTGCACTCAAAGTATAGGCATCGTCTCCATATCCCGATTGTTGTACAAGGTTACTTTCGGTTAAAGCTTGCAGGATAGAAAGGTGACAGCCTTCGCTATAGTCATTTGTAAAACTGTGAATAATCATCCTATAAATTGATTTAAGAACGTATATCTATTTAATACTTATTGATATAACAGTAATTAAATACCGTTCAGAGTAAACAAAACTAGTATTTATACGTTATAATAAG
>NZ_CVRU01000190.1 GCF_001261715.1 Dysgonomonas sp. HGC4
TTCTCCACAAGGACAATATCTGGTTGAAAAAACAGGATATACACCGATAAATAAAGAATAAATAAAAAGGCTCAAGTATAATACTTGAGCCTTTTTATTTATATGGAAACGATTTGTGATCAATTTTCATGTAAAGCTTCATCCATTGCTGCGGCAGCTTTGCGGCCGTCACCCATGGCTAGGATAACTGTTGCACCTCCACGTACAATATCGCCACCTGCATAAACGTCCGAAAGATGAGTTTGCATAGTGTCTTGATTGATAACTACTGTTCCCCATTTGGTAACTTCCAACCCTGAGAACGAAGATGGGATAAGTGGGTTAGGAGAAACTCCAACGCTCACAATAACCTCATCAACCTCAACCCATTCGGTTGCATCTTTGATAGGCACAGGTTTGCGACGTCCCGATGGGTCAGGTTCGCCCAGTTCCATCTTTTGAAGAAGCATGCGTTGTACACGTCCCTTATCATCACCTTCGTAACAAATAGGATTGTGAAGAGTAAGAAATTCTATACCTTCTTCTTTGGCATGTTTCACCTCTTCGAGACGAGCAGGCATTTCTTCATCCGAACGGCGATATACTACCATAGCACGTTCAGCGCCCAATCGGCGAGCGGTACGCACTGCATCCATAGCTGTGTTACCTGCACCGATGATAGCTACCTTTTTACCCATTTGCACGGGCGTATCGCTTTCGGGATTCGAAGCATCCATTAAGTTTACACGTGTAAGAAATTCGTTGGCAGACATTACTCCGATAAGATTCTCTCCCGGAATGTCCATAAAGTTGGGTAATCCTGCACCACTGGCTACAAATATACCTTTGAAGCCATCCTTGCGAAGGTCTTCGTGACTGATTGTTTTTCCAACAATGCAGTTCTTGATGAACTTAACACCTATTTTGCGTAATAAGTCTATTTCTACATCAACTATTTCGTTGGGTAAACGAAACTCTGGAATACCGTATTTCAATACACCGCCTATTTCGTGTAGTGCTTCAAATACAGTAATATCGTATCCTCTTTTCGCCATGTCTCCGGCAAAGGATAGGCCTGCGGGACCCGATCCTACTACGGCTATTTTAGTACCGTTGCATACAGGCATTTCGGGTGTAGATACTATTCCGTTCAAGCGTTCGTAGTCAGCAGCAAATCTTTCGAGATAACCAATTCCTACTGCTTCTTTTCCCATTTTCTGAACATAGATACATTGTGCCTCGCATTGTTTTTCCTGAGGGCAAACACGTCCGCATACGGCAGGTAATGCACTTGTTTCTTTTAGAGTTTTGGCAGCTTCTACAAATTCGCCTCTCTCTATATTCTTTATGAATGTGGGTATATTTATTTCAACAGGGCATCCTGTAACACAAGTAGGATTGGCACAATCGAGGCAGCGTCCTGCTTCAAATATGGCTTGCTCTTGCGAAAGACCCTGATTTACTTCTTCTTTCAGTTTGTGGCTGCGATATTCTGCATCCAGTTCGGGCATGTGAACACGAGGACGGTCGGCACGTTCTTTTGCTTTTACGCTTTTGCGTAACTCGCTGCGCCATGGCTCTCCCCATTTTTGTTTGATATATTCTTGACGTGTCATCTTCGTTTTGATCGTTTTTTGGTTAGCAAAAGTCTTATACCTTTTATTCTTTTGGGTAGGGATAGTCTGCCCCTACAAGTATGGTTGTTTAATTATATGCTTTTAGTCTCATCAACATTTCGTCGAAGTCAACTTTGTGAGCATCAAATTCGGGACCGTCAACACATACAAAACGTGTTTTGCCATCTACCGAAATACGACATGCACCGCACATTCCTGTTCCGTCTACCATAATTGTATTTAATGATGCCATAGTAGGTACATTGTATTTTTGGGTAAGTAACGATACAAACTTCATCATTATCGCAGGTCCTATGGTTACACACATATCTACCTTTTCGCGATTGATGACAGATTCTACGCCATTGGTAACCAATCCTTTTTGTCCGTATGAACCGTCGTCAGTCATAACTATCACCTCATCCGAATATTCGGCTACTTGTTCTTCGAGAATTACGAGGTCTTTGGTACGGGCAGCTAGAACCGATATTACACGATTTCCCGCCTTTTTCATGGCTTCGATAATAGGTAACATGGGTGCGATACCGACTCCTCCTCCGGCACAGATAACTGTTCCGAAATTTTCGATATGGGTAGCTCTGCCCAATGGACCTACAAGATCGGTGATGTAATCGCCCTCCTGTAGATTACAGATTTTTTCACTTGATGCTCCTACATTCTGAATGACGAGCGAAATAGTTCCTTTTTCAGTATCAGATTTAGCAATAGTTAGTGGAATACGTTCGCCTTTTTCGCCAACTTTTACCATTACAAAGTGTCCAGCTTTGCGGCTGCGTGCGATAAGTGGAGCTTCTACTACAAACTCTACTACTTGGGGTGAGAAGTATTCTTTACGTACGATTCTATTCATAAGTTATTAGTTTGAATGCAAATATACTAAAATGATAGATATGTATATAGATTTTATCTAATATTGATAGATGAATTGTTTAACTTTTACTAAAAGTCATTGTTGTACCGCCTTTAGTGATATTATTTAACACTATAAAAAGGCTTTTTAATGATTTGAAATTAACCTATCAAGCTATAAA
>NZ_CVRU01000191.1 GCF_001261715.1 Dysgonomonas sp. HGC4
AATTGTATTAGATAAAATATGGAATGTAATTTGTCAATATCATCACGTAATGAAAGGATTAAGTGATAAAAGAAGATACTATTAGATTGTAATGGAAATGGTAAATTCATAATTTATTTTCTGAAGATAATAGTATGAGCATTTATGTGTTGTTTTAATGTTTTCACATTTAGATGTTTATAGTAGTTTGTGCCTGTGTGTGATATTTATTATGTTTTATAGCATGTTTAGGATCTGAATAAAAATATGTTTCGAAGATTGGCTTGGTTCAGTGATTTTCTATAAAGGGAGTATATGACTGATTGTAAAGAAAAGGGTTGTTTTAATATTAGTATTTGGCATTCTTTATGACCGTGTTTTATACAAATTCCACTCTTTACGTCGAAAAATAAATCGATTAATACTATAATCAAAATCTGTTTAGCAATTCTTATTAGGTGATCATGGAGCACTATTTGGAAAAATATGAGAAAATTTAGATACTATTACTATTTTTCGTACATTCATATTATAATCTTCGAAAGAAACAGATTCTTATAATGAAAAATAAAATACTTTCTATACAAAGTAAGGTTGTATATGGTTATGTAGGAAATAATATTGCAGAGTTGGCAATCCAATTACATGGATTAGATGTGATTTCGTTTCCAACAGTTTTTTTATCAGCACATACAGGGCATAGACCCATTCATGGAAAAGCTATTTCAAAAGAATTTTTTGAAGAACTGATTCTGGGAATCGAAGAGATTGATGTCTTGAACTCTACATTTTGTGCTATCACAGGGTATATAGGTTCTGAAGATATTTTACTCTCTTCGTCAGAGTTTATACAAAGAATAAAAAAAGCGTACCCCGAAAAGTTATATATCTGTGATCCTGTGATGGGTGATATAAGTACGGGACTTTATGTTCCGGAAAGTGTCGCGGCAAAGTTGATGGCTACTCTTATTCCTCATTGTGATATACTAACGCCCAATTTTTTTGAACTGGAATATATTCTTCAACGTAAAATATCTACAATAGGGGAGATTAAGGAGTCTGTAAAAGCCAATTCACTTTTAGCCAAAAAGATTATAATTGCAACAGGTTGTCATTTAGAAGATACCCCCGAAGGACAGATTGAAACTATTGTGATAGAAGGAGATAGAATAGAACGAATTTACTCATACAATATAGATATTGATACAGTAGGTACGGGAGATCTTTTTACGGCGATTTTTGCATCACAGCTAGCTAAGGGTAGAGATATTGTTGCTGCTGCTATAATAGCTTCAGAAACAATAAGCAGTGTGCTTGGTTATATAGTAGAAAAAGGGATGGATGAAATGAATGCCGAATGTTTACTGAAATATATCAGAGAGTGAAAGATCGTGTATAACCTTTCACCCTCATTATAATTTAATATATGTAAGACAGCATTTTTCCACTAAGCTGAATTAATGATATTTCGCAAAGCTTAGTGTTGTATTGTGCAAGTATGAGCCGATCTTCGGCTTCTAATAAACTGTTTTGTGCTTCACGCAATTCTATACCAGATAAATCACCCAGTTTATAACGTTCGAGAGCAATTGTATAATTATCTTGGGCGGTTTGGAGATTCTCTTTCTCCAGATTGGTAAGTTCCATGTTATTTTGGTATGCCATCCACATTTTCGAAAGATCGGTTCGTAGAGAAAGTTCTACTTGTTGATATTCAAGCTCTTTATTTTGAACTTCTATTACGGCATTTTTACGTTTACGCTCTCTATTAAAACCGTCAAAAATATTGAATCCGACAGTAACACCATAGTTAAAGCCTAAGTTTTTCTGACGGTCAAAAGAGCCTACCTCATACATGTTTTGAGTGACTCCGTATCCTGCATTTACTTTTACATAAGGAAAGTACTGACTTTGTATGGCTTTCAGATCGAGAACACTAATGTTTTTGTCTCTTTTATATAATTGAAGGAAAACATTCGAACCTTGTAAATTTCTCCAGATATCATCTTTGTTAAGAAATGGATTAAAGTCAATGATAGAGTCAGTGATTGATAAAGGTTGTTCTACATCATCCATCGCCATCAGTTGATTGATTTGTACAAGGGAAGTAAATATAACTTCGTTTTGCTTGATCAGCATCGAGCTGTCTGCATTGAAGTCTACCTTTGCTTGTTGTAATTCGAGTCTCGATCCCGCACCTATACTGTAACGAGCCTCTACTATTCTAAGACGTTCTCTCGATAGTTTTACTGCGTATCTAAGGTTATTTAACCTTATCTTTTGTTGTATGTAATTATAATATTCATTGGAAATATTCATCACGAAATTTTCAATGGCTAATCTTGTATTTAAGTCTCCTATTTGTTGAAGTTCTTTTAAGCGCCCATAATTTGCCTGAATATTAAATCCATCAAAAACAGTCCAATCTAAATTAATACCGGCATTTAATGCCTGATTATGCACGCCATTATTCTTATTTATATCTCCCGAAGTTAAACGCTGTTCCGTATTATTTACCGTTCCCGAATAACCACTATTTAGGTTTAAATAGGGTAGGTATCCGGCATTACCTATGGTTAAATTATTATCGGATATACGTTCATCATTGCGGGTTATTCTTATTTCATAATTACGATCTAAGCCTATTTCAATACAGCGCTTTAAATCGAAAACATCCTGCGCAAATAGACAATAGGGTAGGGCGAACAGTAATATAATAATGTAATGTTTCTTCATAATTTCAAAAAAATCAAATTTAATCAAAGCCTTAAGCTTTCTCTTCATTTTTTTTAGGCTTCTTTGTTCTATCAGTAGATATATATAAATACATAACAGGTACAATAAATACTGTAAGGAATGTAGAGATAGTCATCCCTCCAATTACAGCAATACCCATTGCAATACGTCCGTTTGAACCTTCGGCATTAGCCAATACCAATGGTAATAAACCTAATATGGTTGCAAAACTGGTCATAAGAATAGGGCGTAAGCGTTGTACTGATGCTCCTCGAATAGCTTCAAGTCTATTCATGCCGGTTTCTTGACGTTGATTAGCAAATTCGACTATAAGAATACCATTCTTTGCAACTAAACCAATGAGCATAATAATACCTATCTGACTAAATATATTCATTGTAATACCTCCAATATACATGAACAGCAATGCACCTGCAATAGCTAATGGTACGGTAAGCATTATGACAAGAGGGTCTTTGAAGCTTTCGAACTGCGCTGCTAATATGAGGAATATAAGTACTATGGCTAATAGAAATGCAAACATAAGGCTTGAAGAACTTTCTCTGAAATCTTTAGAATCGCCAGCTAATGCTGTGCGAAAATTCTCATCCAGAGTTTCTTTTGCTATGCGATCCATTTCGTTTAGTCCTGCACCTATTGTTACTCCTGGTGATAATCCTGCGGATACGGTTGCCGAGTTGAAACGATTGTAACGATATAGTTGTGGAGGTGCTACACTCTCTTCGAGTTCTACCAAGTTATCTAATTGAATCATATTTCCGGTTAGATTTTTGACATATATCGATTTTAAATCTAATGGAGTATTTCGTTGTTGGCGATTTATTTCTGCTAATATCTGATACTGTTTTCCATTCATATAGAAATAGCCCATACGCTGTCCGCTCAGTGCATATTGAAGCGTTTGCCCAATATCGCGAGTGCTGACACCCAATAAGGCAGCTTTATCTCTATCTATTTTTATTCGGGTTTCGGGTTTCGTAAATTTCAGATTTACATCAGCCATCTGAAATAAAGGGCTTTCATTTACCTTTTGCATAAATAGAGGTATAAACTCTTCCAACTTTTTAATATTGGGGGCTTGCAAAACGTATTGAATAGGCATACTTGTACGACGTCCTCCAAAAGTAGATTGTTGTTGAACAAAAGCCCTGGCTTCGGTTTCCTTGCGAAGTATGGGAGAAAGTCTATCGGCTATCTCCATCTGACTCTTTTCGCGATCGTGAATATCGGGTAGTATCACAGTTATATTTCCGCCACCACTTCTGGCACGCATAATATTAGACAGCCGTTCAGGTACTACTGAGTCAACTATCAGAGATACCTTTTCTATATAATCTCTATAAAATTCGTATGTAGCACCTTCGGGGGCACTCACTCTTATCGATATTTGAGATCTATCTTCTAATGGAGCCATTTCTGATGGTATATTTTTACCTAGAAAGATAATTCCTATAAATGTGATTATTATGATAGGCCATACTAGAAATTTATGAGCTAAGAAGTAATTTAAACCTTTACTATATAAAGAATTCAGCCCTTTGAAGAAAGGATCGGTAACGCGGTAGAACCATCCCGGTTTATCATTCCTTTTTAGCAATTTAGTGGCTAACATTGGGGTAAAAGTAAGAGCGACAAAGGATGAAATAATTACAGACCCTGCAATAACCATACTAAATTCGCGGAATAAACGCCCTGTCATACCTTCAAGAAAGACAATAGGGAAAAATACTGCTACTAATGTTATTGTTGTAGAGATAACGGCAAAAAGAATTTCTTTAGTACCTTCTATACCAGCTTCAAGTGGAGCCATTCCGTCCTCTATCTTCAGATAAATGTTTTCTGTGACCACAATGGCATCGTCAACTACCAATCCTACTGCCAGAACAACGGCTAACATGGATAAGACATTAATAGAATATCCTGCAATATACATTACGAAGAAAGCACCAATCAATGATATCGGAATCACCACACAGGGCACTAATGTGACACGCCAGTCGCGTAAAAAGAGAAATATAATTATTACTACCAGAAGAAAAGCTATGTAGATTGTTTCTTCTACTTCGCTGATAGATGTTCTGATGAATTTAGTGTTGTCAAAAGCAATTCCAAGTTGTATATCATCGGGCAAATCTTTTTTCATTTGTTCCAATCGAAGCATTGTTTCGTCTGAAATTTCTATTTGATTGGCTCCGGGTTGAGGGATGATAACGACACTAACCATGGGTATGCCGTTTTTGCGCATAATGTTTCTTTGATTCTCTGGTCCTAGTTCTGCTGTACCGATATTCCCGAATCTAACAACATTATAATTATCTTCTTTGACAACGAGGTTGTTAAACTCCTCGGGTGTCTCCATCAATCCGAGTGTTCTGATCGATAGTTCTATTTTGTCACCTTCTATACTTCCCGAAGGCAGTTCGACGTTTTCTTTATCAATAGCATTTTTTACATCCATGGGAGTTATTCCATAGGCAGCCATTTTAACGGGATCGAGCCATAAACGCATCGAATATCTATGCTGCCCCCATATTTCAACGGCACTCACATTGGGGATGGTTTGCAGACGCTCTTTAACAGTAAGTTCGGCTATCTCACTTAATTCGAGTAGAGATCGTTTTCCACTCTGAATAGTCATTTGTATGATTGGATTGGCATCGGCATCAGCTTTCGATACAGTCGGAGGATCACAATCACGAGGTAAATATCTTTGTGCACGTGAAACTTTATCGCGTACGTCATTGGCTGCTGTTTCCAGATCAACATTTAATTCAAACTCAACCGTAATATTGCTCGAACCTTGACTACTACTACTTACAAGTGAGCGAATACCTGGAATACCGTTGATATTTTGCTCTAAAGGTTCGGTTATCTGACTTTCTATAATTTCAGCATTTGCTCCCGGATAAGATACGCTTACTGTAATAATAGGGTTATCTATATTAGGATATTCCCGAACGCCCAGATAAGTATAACCAATCATCCCCAAAATGAAGATAATTAGCATAAATACCGTTGATAGAACGGGACGACGTATACTTAATTCTGAAATAGTCATATGTATGTAAACTTTAGATCGTAACTTGAAAACAACAACTTAGCTATCCTTATTACCCGATTGGAAACTTGAATAACAATAGAAAAAAGGTTCTTTTAGACCTTAATCTATATTATCGAGTGTGACTGGCATTCCATCTCGTAATTGCATAACTCCGCTAACAAGAAGAGTATCTCCCAATTTCAGCCCATCTAAGACCTGAATTGAAGAAGCTGTTCTCATTCCTTTTTTTAATTCTACCTGATGCGCTTTTCCATCTTTATAGATATAAGCAATATCTCGTCCCATTTCGGCAACTGTTGATAAACTGGGAATAACTAATGTGTTTTTTATCTCCTGTAATTGTATCTCAATATTAGCAGAGTGTCCGGGCTTTAATTTGCCTCCTTCATTTTGATAAATGGCACGGGCTTTTAAAGTAAGTGTTTGCTTGTCCAGATTGGACTCAATAGCGTATACTGAAGCTTTATATTTATTAAGATCATTATCTAAGGTGAAAATAAGGGGAGTGCCTGCTTTTATATCATTGGCTTGTCTTTCGTTGACCGAAAATTCGATTTTAAGGGGAGATATTTTTGTGAGCTTAGAGATAATTGTTGAAGAGGTAGCGTAAGCACCTTCACTCACAAGACGTAGACCGATAACTCCCGTAAAAGGTGCTCTAAGTTCAGTTTGAGCTATCTTTGCTTTTACTAATTCTATGTCGGCATGCAATTTACCTAATTCGGTGTTTACTGATTCGTATGCTTCTTGACTTACTGCATCTTTTGCTAAGAGTGATTTTTGACGAAAAACACGATCTTCAGCCAGAGGTTTTTGAGCTTCGAGTTTCTTTAGTTCTGCTTGTAGAGGGCTGTCATTTACTTTGGCTAATAAATCTCCTTTTTTGACGAAAGATCCTTCTTTAAAATAAATCTCAGTAATTTTCCCAGAGGTTTCGAATGCTAAATCAACTTCTTCATCGGGAATCAATATTCCCTTTGTTCGAAAAACATCATTTAAATTCTCAAATTTTAATACCTGAGCATTTACATTCAATGATCTTTGTTCTCTA
The DNA here is from genome assembly GCF_001261715.1 of Dysgonomonas sp. HGC4. Taxonomy (GTDB): domain Bacteria; phylum Bacteroidota; class Bacteroidia; order Bacteroidales; family Dysgonomonadaceae; genus Dysgonomonas_A. The sequence continues at coordinate 6,849 of NZ_CVRU01000191.1, forward strand.
CTTCCTCCTTTATCCCCTCCAAGTATTTGAGAGTCTTTATTTCCCAATGGGAGCATGTTTTTTATGTTGGGGTAAAATGCCATTCCGGCAATTATCAATACGATAGCAATTATCAGTGCTATTTTAGCCTTTTTATTCATAAATATAATCAGTAAGGGACAATTGTGTAACTACGTAAGGTGTTTGACAAATATAAAGACAAAAGGTTTAATCTGGTATTCGAATTTATTTAATTATTCTACAAACAAAATAACAGACAGATATAAATAAAGTAAAAAACCGCCTGTTATTAATCCTAATAACAGGCGGTTTTTATTTTATGATGTAAATTATTTATACTCCGCTAAAGGCTGAAAATCCACCATCTACAGGAAGAACAACACCTGTAATAAAACTGGCGGCAGGACTACACAAAAATTGCACGGCTCCGTTCAGTTCCGTAATGTCTCCGAAACGATTCATAGGTGTTTTTGCTAAAACCTTTTGACTTCGTTCGGTCAGAGACCCGTCGGGATTGATAAGTACGGCTCTGTTTTGATCTCCAATAAAAAATCCGGGAGCCAATGCGTTTACTCGTATACCATCACCATATTTCAGCGCCATCTCGGTAGCCAACCATTGAGTGAAATTGCTGATTCCTGTTTTTGCAACCGAATAACCGGGTACTCGTGTAATAGCCGAATAGGCAGCCATAGAAGAGATGTTTATAATGCTTCCGCTTTTTTGTTCTGACATTACTCTACCGAATACCATAGATGGATAAACCGTGCCATTCAGATTGAGGCTGGTTACCTTTTCCCAATCGGCTATCTTCATATCAAAAAATGCCTGATCGGGTGCTAATGTTGCTCCCGGCATATTACCACCGGCTATATTCAGAAGTATATCAATACGTCCCCATTTGGCGAGGATTTCCTGTGCTACCTTTTCGAGACTTTCTATATCAAGCACATTACCTATGATTCCGATCGCTTCGCCTCCCAGATCGGTAAGCTCTTTGATCCTTACATCGAGTTGTTCCTGACGAATATCTATGGCAACTACTTTGGCGCCTGCCTCTACAAAACTCTTTGCTATGCTACCACCAAGAACGCCTCCTGCCCCTGTAATGACAGCAACTTTACCTGCAATACTAAATATTTCGTTCATCTTATTGTGTTTTTATTTATTGTATTTTCAAATCATTATTTATTGTTGCCATCACACCATCTAATTGGGCTAGGGCGTACATTCTCCCATAAAATGAATAACCGGGATTATATCTTTTTTCGCCATCATCCAACATCAAACGACCGTGATCGACACGCATGGGAAGCGAAGGATTTTCCTTTTCGAATACTCTGACTACGTCAATCAAATGTCCTCTTCCTTCCAGATGGGGAGCTTCTATAAAATTTCCATTTTCAAGAATATCGGTACTGCGGAGATGCACAAAGTGCGTGCGTGAAGCAAATTGAGCGGCCAATTCCGGTACATTGTTGTGTATTCCCGAACTTAGCGATCCACCACAGAATGTCAATCCGTTATGGGGGTTATCGACAGCCTTCAAAATCCAGCTAATGTCATCACCACTGGTCACGATACGAGGTAATCCTAACATCTGATAGGGTGGGTCATCGGGATGTACACACATATTCACACCATATTTTTCACAGACAGGCATTATCTGTTCTAAGAAATATTTCATATTTTGGCGTAATGTATCACGGTCTATCCCATCATACAGCGAAAGCAGGCGTTTGAAAATAGCTATGGGATTTTTGTCTCCTTCTTTGATATTACCATTTATAAAACCTTGTGTTTTTACGATAATAGTATCTATTAAAGCATCTTTTTCGGCTTCGGTTATTGTTTTACCAAGTTCTTTGACCCGTGCTAACTCGTCGGTTGTATAATCTTTTTCTGCACCTTCACGTTGAAGAATATAGCAATCGAAATAAGCAAATCGGGTTTTATCGAAATAAAGAGATGAAGTTCCATCCTCCCAAGGATATTCCAGATCAGTACGAATCCAGTCGATCACAGGCATAAAGTTGTAGCATATTGTTTTAAGACCTCCTTTACCCAGATTTTCCAGACTTATTTTGTAGTTTTCGATCAATCTGTCTCTGTCTTCTCCTGCATATTTGATAGCTTCGCTAACAGGCAGACTCTCAACTACTGACCACCGAAGTCCTGTATCCTCAATATACTTTTTCAGATCGAGAATAGCTTCTAAAGTCCAGATTTCGCCATTAGGTATATCATGTAGAGCTGTCACTATTCCTTCTACACCTATCTGTCTGAGTATTGGAAGGGTTATTTTATCTTTCTTACCAAACCATCTCCAAGTTTTTTCCATGATTCTAATAATTATAGTTTGTAGTAGCAAACCTATGTGTTCATCCTATTTTAGATGAATACATAGGTTTACTGCTTTAATTGTGATGTTTCATATCCAGTTTTATCTTCTTCAACTCTTCCAATTTGTGCATGGGCGGTTCTATATCTGAAGGAATTGGACGTTTAGAAAATGTCTGAAAATAAAGCAGACACGCATCTTTCCACCAAACAGCATCCTGTGATTGTATCTCTAATTTCGATTTTACATCATTGAAACGCTGTTCATCTATATATGGCTGCATTTGATTCCATGTTTTCTGAAAGCTTCTGACTTGTTGAACTCCTGAGTCGTATTTATAACATAGTTCATCCCACATAATATCTCCGTTTTTCATCTTATAGTTCCAAGGTATATGATGAAACCAAAGTAGTAAATTTTCAGGACAACGTGATGGATCATTATAAATTTCTTTCAAAGGCGAGAAATATTGCGAAACAGCATTGCTTCCTGTCGTAGTACGATCGAATCCGAGTCCGATAGAGTCGGCATTGTGATAATACCAAGGCATCCAATCGGGGCGAGCATTAGGCACATTTCCCCAAGGTTCAGGGCCATAATGATGTCCGAAAGCAAATATGTGATGTAAGCCCATCGGCATCATGTAGTCAACAACTGCTTCACGAGATGTTAGCATGATATCTTTCACAGGATTCACAAAGTCTTTGTTATTAGAGAAAGTCATCTTTATCCATTCATCAGCAATCTGTTCCGAGGTCAATTGATTATCCCAAGCCAATCGCCCGAAAGCGTACCAGTTGGACTGGGCAAAATGATGTCCGCACCAATTAGTATCTTCGCCGATATTGGCAACGGCTGAAATGGCGGTCAGTGTATGAGGTCTCAATGTACCGTCTGTTATTTTAGAAATAGTAGAACCTTCTCCGTTTGAATAGGTATCACTGTCGAGTGTTTCTTTGAATAAGGGTGCTAAATAAGCCAGATGATTCGAAAACCCGAGATACTCTTGTGTAATCTGAAATTCTACCATTTCGGACGTTTTTTGCATAGCTCCAAATAATGGGCTGAGCGGTTCACGAGGTTGAAAATCAATAGGTCCGTTTTTGATCTGTATGATTACATTATCTCTGAATTGCCCGTCCAAAGGCATAAACTCCAGATAGGCTTGTTTTGCCCTGTCTTCATTGCTTGGGTTGTAAACAAATGCACGCCACATCACTATTCCGTTATATGGTTTTAAAGCATCTGCTAACATATTGGCACCGTCGGCATGAGTATGCCCGTAATCTTGAGGACCCGGTAATCCTTCGGAATTGGCTTTTACTAGGAAACCTCCGAAGTCGGGAATCAGATTGTATATCTCTTTTGCTTTATCGTTCCACCATTTTATAACCTCTGTGTTTAATGGATCGGAATTGGGTAGTCCTCCTAACTGTTTAGGGGATGAAAAGTTAACAGCCAAATATACTTTTAGACCATAAGGACGGAATACATCTGCTAAAGCTTTTACTTTGGTCAGATATTCTTTACTCAGTATTTGGGGACTGGCATTTACGTTATTTAAAACCGTTGCATTTATACCTATTGAGGCATTTGCACGGGCATACGCTTCGTATCGTGGCGATAAAGTATTGGGTAATTCATCCCATTTCCAGAGCGAATATCCTGCATAACCCCTTTCGACAGTTCTGTCCAGATTATCCCAATGATTAAGGATGCGGATATCGTATTTAGGAGTTTCTTCGATATTTACAGATGCTGACAATTGATTTGTTTGGATCAATCGCAGAAAATGGAATACTCCGTAAAGTAACCCTATCTCAGTGTTCGATGCAATGGCAATACTATTTTTGCCTCCCCTATTTATATCTCGGATAATGTACCCATCCTTGCCTAAACCATCAAAGTCTTTTTGTGGAATAATAGAAGCTATATTTTTACTCTTTGAAGTTCCTATAATCAAAGAACTATTACCGATTGTTTGGCTTATTTGTATATCTTTTCCTGAGAAAGATTGCCATGCAATAGAAAGTTCATTAAGAGCTTTATCTAAAGTAGGACTGTTTTCATCCATCGTTACTTTCGAAAAATCATAAAGTATTTCAGGAGGTGTATATCTTAACCATAGTTTGCTCCCCTCTTCCGCAAAAAGCGAAAAGGCGAACAGAAAAAGAATCAATGCGTTTATTATGTATTTCATAAGTTGTAAGGTTTCAGACCTGTTAAAGTACACCATTTTGTTAAACACAAAGTACACAAAGTCAATGCACAAAGCACGGAAAGCTTTTTCTAGTCATTATTTAGAAGTGTTCTTTGTGAAAAATCTTAGTGATCTTTGTGTTTAACTCAATGGATATTATTTTTAAATGGAATTAGTCTTTGATATAAAACGTATTTCCAGTAATCTGAATTTCTTTTTGAACCACTTGTTTCGAATTGATGGCTTTGCTGTCAGGTTGTTTTCCTCCGATCGAAAGTAATACTTTACCTGTAGAAACCTGAGCCAGATTTTCTTTATCACGTCCGGCCATTTGTTTTGGAGTTACAGTGAATTCAACGGTTTTGGTTTCTCCTGCTTTTAAGTGAATACGTTTGAATCCCTGCAAAGCTCTGATGGGAGTTTTCAATTTGCTGTCGGGTAGGGAAACATAGAGTTGAACAACTTCGTCACCATCCATCTTGCCTGTGTTTTTTACATCTACCGAAATAGTTATGTTATCACCAGACTTGATTGTTTCGGGTGCATTTTTGATAGCGTATTCAAAAGTGGAATAACTTAATCCATAACCAAATTCATACAGTGGAGCACCTTTGAAATAACGGTATGTCTTGCCTGTCATATCATAATCGCTGAAAGCAGGTATTTGATTGATATCCTTATAGAATGTCAACGGTAAACGTCCGGCAGGATTGTAATCTCCGAAAATAATATCGGCTAGGGCAGTTCCACCCTCTTGCCCGGGATACCAAGCTTCGATAATGGCAGGCATGTTTTCGGCTTCCCAATTGAATGCTAATGCACTACCGTTCAAAAATACCAATACGGTTGGTTTTCCTAATTTGTGAATCTCACGAATCAAATCGGTTTGCGTACTCGGTAGTTTTATATCCAAGCGGTCGCCACCCGAAAAGCCTTCTACCTTTACAGGCATTTCTTCACCCTCTAATAAGGGGCTTAGTCCCATACAAAGTACGATCAGATCAGATGATTTTGCTAAATCAATAGCTTCCTGTTTTAAGTTTGGTTTCGGTGTGCCCCAAAGCAAGCGCATAATGGCATATTCGGTATTATCCTGAACATATTCTAAGCGAATATTATAGGCTTTTCCACCCTCCAGTTTCATCAATTCATATACTTTACGAGGATGGTGTACATCTTTCCATTTGGTAACTAACGAGTCATTCAAATATAGGTTGAATCCTGAGAAACCTTCACCTCCTAAAGCATATTCACCCGATGTGGGAGGTACAAGTACACCTGTCCATCGTACAGAGAATTGATCGTATTTCATGTCTTTGAAAGGAGCAGTTGTCCACCAGATAAAATCTACATTCGGATCGATTTGCGAGTGTGCAGGTTTTCCCTCCCATTTGATATTGAAGAAATACTCAGCCTTAAGACCTTTTTGAGATTTACTTGCATCCGTAAATAAATATTCGGAAGGGATGGCTTCAAAGTAGGGTAGTTTTTCAGCCAAAGCACACCCTTGGGCATAAACGACTTCTGCATTCGGTAGTTTTTCACGCAGCCCTGTTAACGGGGTTTTAGGATTAGTAGGGTAGCCGTTGTAGTTTCCCAGCAGTACCTCTAAGTCATCTGCATTGGGTCCTATAACAGCTACCTTTTTCACCTCTTTGCTGAAAGGCAATAGATTATTTTCATTCTTTAGTAATACCATTGATTTGCGTGCAGCATCCAATGATAATGCCTGATGTTCTTTACTTTCTACTACATCGTAAGGTATTTGAGCGTATTTTACATCTTTATCATTGTCCATCATGCCGAGTTTAAGCAAGGCAAGGAGCACACGATGAACCGAAACATCCAATTCGGCTTCGGTAATTAAACCCTGCTCAACAGCGGCTACCAAATGTATATAAGTATCACCGCAATTGAGGTCTGTGCCTGCCTTTACTGCCATTGCAGCCGCTTCTTCGGGAGTAGATACTATGTGATGAGCATTTTTTTCGTAAAAATCACGAATCGCCCAACAATCGGAAACAATATACCCTTTGAATCCCCATTTTTCACGAAGCATGCTTTCCAAAAACTTATTACCGCAACAAGGTGCTCCTCTGAAACTCTGATAAGCACACATCACCGAATATACATGGGCATCCTGCACGGTTCTTTTGAAATGAGGCAGATATGTTTCTTCCAGATCGTAATCGTTAGGCCATACATCAAACGAATGTCGTGTAGATTCGGGTCCGCTGTGAACGGCAAAATGTTTGGCAGTAGCTACCAGTTTAAGGTATTTATCGTCATCTCCCTGCAATCCTTTGATGAAAGGAACAGCCAGCTCAGCAGTCAGATAAGGATCTTCTCCGTATGTTTCCATTCCCCGTCCCCAACGTGGATCACGGAAAATGTTGATATTCGGAGTCCAATAAGTTAATCCCTGATAAATACCACGCTTACCTCTCGAAGCATACTCGTGATGTTTGGCACGTGCTTCGTCCGAAATAGCGTCTGCAATACCAAACATTTCGTCACTGTCCCACATGGCAGCCATACCGATTGCCTGAGGAAAAACGGTTGCTTTACCCGAACGGGCAACACCGTGCAGGCACTCATTCCAGAAGTTATGAGCAGGAATGCCCAGATGTTCTACTCCGGGACAATCGTATCGCAGCATATCTACTTTTTCCTGTAACGTCATTCGTGATACAAGATCGGAGGCTCTTTCCTCAAAAGAAAGAGAGGTGTCCTGATAAGGTTCAATCTTTTTGCTGTTGCATCCCGTCAATGTTAGGATGCTTAGACCAAGCAAAAAAGGTTTTAAGTTTTTAAATATTTTCATAATTATCATTATTAAGGTCTGCGACCTATTGTTACTTACTGTTTATATCTATATGGATAATAAAAAGGCCTGTGACCTTACCAATTATCTGTTCTGAAGGGACTAGAGGGTAGACCTTCTTTATTCCGTAAGTTAGCTCCTTCGGGATTGTCTGCCCAAGCATATCTGACAGCAAGAGGACTCTTCACTTTGTCACTCCATACAATCACTTTATCCCCTTCAGTTTTAGCATCTGCCCAAACAAATTGTTTGTCTTTTCCTGCAACAGCAAAGCCTTTGAGTTTTTCAGTAGAGGCAAAACCGTTTCCAATCTCAGTAAACGAAAGGGTTATTTTACTGCCATCCACAACCATGCTATTGTATCGAGGTGCTGAACTTATGATCTTTTTATCACCGTAAGCGATTTTCATTGCGCAGAGAGCCAAACGGTGTCCAACTTCTTTTTTATTTAAAGGATGAATGTCGTTCCATTCTCCCAAATCTATATTAACAGTCATCCCTGTATTTGGAATCTCTAAAACTTTTGATTGTGCTTCTCGTAACATTGCCCAATTGCTCTCGGAAGGCTGTTTTTTAGCCATCATAAAGTTGGGAAGCTGTGCTAAAATAAATGGTAAATCAGCTCTGTTCCATTTCATCCGCCAATCAGTGATTAATGCCGAAAGCAGGGCACTATATTCAGTGGGTTTGGATGTATTTGCTTCACCTTGATACCAGATCACACCTTTGATAGGATAATCAATTACCGGAGCTATCATGCCATTGTAGAGCCCCATGGGTTTATACTGAAAAAAGGTCTGTGGAGCTAAAGGTTTCATTTCTGCCCCTAATTTATATTTCCATTCTCCTGTCAGGTCAATGGATTCATCCCCAACAATAACTTGATATGGTTTGTCTTCTACAAATCCGCCTTTTCCTATGGAGTTAATAACACGTACTGCTACTGAATTTTTCCCTTCATGGAGAATCCCCAAAGGAATAGTATAAATACGTGGAGGATATTGATAGGAGGTTGTTCCCACAAATTTGCCATTGATATATGCCGAATCGCTATCCACAATACAACCTAAACGAAGTACGGCAGGTTTACCGACCGTTGAAGCCGGAAGTTCAAAATCTTTGCGAAACCAAAATGAACCGTTTATATTTCCGATTCTTTTATCAACCCAATATCCGGGTAAATTGATTGTTCCCCAATCGAATGTATTCAAATCACTTTTAAACCAATCGGATATACCTTTGTCTTTCTGATTTAAAGTAGAATACCATTGATTTGCGATTTTTTTCTCCTGAGCTTTGATACTATCTATGTAACCGACTTGAGCAAATTGCTCGGCTGTTTGTAAATCGGACGGAAATTCTTTCAAAGCATCTTTGCTAAGCCAGGCTTCGATGGGCGAGCCTCCTGCACTCGAGTTGAGTAATCCTATCGGAACTTTATATTTATCGTATAATTCTTTGGCAAAGAAGTAAGCTACTGCCGAAATATCTAGTATATTTTCAGGCGTTGCCGATTTCCACGAACCGCCATTAAGGTCATCATTCGTCTTTTCAAAGTTGTAGTTTAGAGGAACTTTTAAATGTCGGATATAAGGATTATTTATCTGACTGACTTCCTGTTGATATAAATCCAATACCCTGCGGATCGGAATTTCCATATTCGATTGCCCCGAACACAGCCAGACATCACCAATCAAGATATCATGGATAGAAATATCATTTATCTGCATCTGATAAGGACCTCCTGCCTGTTGAGGAGGAAGTGAGACTTCCCATTTCCCATTTGAGTCAGCGGTAGTCTTATATGACTTATTCAAAAAACTAATTTCAATGCTTTCGTTCTCAGATGCCCATCCCCAAAGTTTTAGCTCTGTATCTCGCTGTAAAACCATACCATCACTAATCAGGACGGGGAGTTTTACCGATGCTCTGCCCGAAACAGTACATAGTAAGGTGAGTAGCATTATAAATGCTACCTTCCTTATTGATATGTGTTTTTTTATGATTTTCATCTCATTCTATTTTTTGACCTTACTTTCAGGAGCACCTAAGTAACTGGTTTTTAAACCTCCTAAATCGAGCATTACTTTTTGTAAGACAATTCCCGGATCTAATATTCTGAATCGTATGGTATGCAATCCCGCCTTGTCAATCCGATGGTTTGTAACCGATTCGATAATGCTGTTGGCAACCCAAACTTCTCTTTCCTTTTCAGTATATGTCTGATTGAAATTGACTATTTGTTCTTCACCTCCATCAATAGATACAGCATATCGTAACCCTTTATTCGAATTAAAGTTGAGGGTGGGAGAGAGCAACACAATCAACCGTGCCTCACCTGTACTTGTCAGATCCATATCGTATTCAAGATATACATTATCGCCTTCTTTGGGAGAAACTGTTACAGGGAAAGTGGTAATTCCCGAAAGAGTTTTTCCGAAATCGGGAATCACTTTCCACGATATGCTATTGCCATCTTGTAGACGGGTAAAATGTTCAGCTTCAATAGATACATATCCGTCTGCTTCGGAGAATACTTTTTCTTTGTATTCCATGGTTGACATTATGTACTCGACATGAGGCATCACGCTTTCTTTGGGTTGCTGCCAATAAGTATATCCGATACGGACTTGATCCATCATATGTGCCCATTTACCACCTGAGATATTCTCGTTGTAATGTACGGTCAAAAGCGAATCCCTCTCGAAACATTCTTTAGCCTTATCTGCCCAATAATTTGCCTGAACGTCTTGTTTCTCGGCATAAAAACGATTCTTAGCAACAGCAAAATACATTTCATATAGATTGGAGCAGGTATTGATAGGGAATAATACCAATTGATCGAAAGCATCTTTGTAATTATTAGGAATCACATTGTATAAACGCATGGCATCTATAACCAGATTTCTGTAATCGTTAACTACGGTTTCGAATTCATTGTAATTTTCGAGACTGTATGTCTTCTCATTCAACAATTCAGGAGTAACCCTGCGATTGTATTTTGTATAGAGATTTATCAGACGAGCTGACTCTTTACTATATTTTTCTCCAAACTGTTGTGCAGACCATTTTTCGGTATGCTGTAAGAGATTATCTGCATTGAACCGATTGGGATTCCAAGCCATATCCAAAAAGAAACTGATCGGATATTCCATCGGTTTAAGATCGCCTACGTTTACGATCCATATTTTATCAACACCATATTGATAAGTCAGGTTCATTTGTTCCCAGATACGTTGGACTTGGCTGACATTTATCCATTTATAATTACGAGGTCCACCTACATAATCGAAATGATAATACATACCATATCCGCCTTTACGTTTGGGAGCATTCAGGTCGGGAAGCTTGCGTACATTTCCCCAATTGTCATCGCACAGCAAAAGAGTAATATCATCAGGTACACGCATTCCTTTGTCATAATAGTCTTGTACTTCTTTGTATAAAGCCCATACTTGTGGCACGGTTTCCGCTTTTTTACCTGTAACTTTCGATATAATATTTCGTTGATCTTTCACTATCTTTTGAAGCAGGGTAACATTGCTTTCTTCGCTCATGGGTTCGTCTCCATCGCCACGCATGCCCACTGTTACTATGTTTTCCCAGTTTTTCATACGTTCGATACCTTCCCTCCAAAATTCCTGTAATATCTTTTGATTTTTGTCGTAATTCCAAGCACCCTTTCCGTATCTGCTCCATTCGGCATGAGCACGCCCCATTGGTTCGTGATGCGAAGTACTTATTACAATCCCGAACTCATCGGCTGTTGGTCCATTAAGAGGGTCATCATCATAAAATGCACTTCCCCACATGGCAGGCCAGAGAAAATTACCCTTTAAGCGAAGAATCAACTCAAATACTTTCTCATAAAATTGATGATTGTATCCTCCGAAAGTAGCTTTACTCCATCCTGTTAAGGCAGGAGCTTCGTCATTTAAGAAAATGCCCCGATACTGAACGGCGGGTTCTCCTTCGGTGTATGTGCCCGGTTTTACATATAAATCTTTCTTGTTTTCGACAGGTACATCTGCCCAGTAGTACCACGGCGAGACGCCTATCTGTGCCGATAATTCGTAAATACCGTATATTGTACCTCGTTTGTCGCTGCCTGCGATAACTAAAGCGGCATCTATTCCGTCGGTGGGATTCTGTACTGTTTCTATAATGTACTTTTCGTTCTTTCCTGTAAGGTCTTTAGCTTCTATTTTTCCTTCCTGTATCAGATTATCAATAATTGACGATTGACCGACAGTGCCGATAATTACAGAAAACTTCGTAGCTTCCGATGAAGGAATATTTCCCGTTACTTTTCGTAAATCTTCTTTAAAATCGTTTACTGCACGCAGTACACCTTTGTAATCCGTATCATCTGTAAGTATAGATGCAGGCTTTCCATCAATAGCTAAAGGAAAGTAAGAGGCATTCTTCTGAGTGAATACAAACTGCTCTTTGTCAAAAGCAGATATTGTATTCGAGAAAATAAGAAGCTGTAAAAATATGATCAGGTATAAATTTCTTTTAGCCATAGTTTTCTATTTATAATCATACAATTTTACATATTGAATACTACACTCCTTTATTGAGATACAGAAATGTGAGCCTTGATTCCTTCCTTAAATTTGACTTCATCAATAACTTCTGTTTCAATTTAATAAAGTAAGACAATATACTTTATTTTCATGTATTATATTCTTTATGTAATGAGAAATCAGCCGGACGAACCGAATCGTCCGGCTGATCTCCATGATTTATTAATAACCCGGATTCTGATAAGCTGCTTTATCGGCAGCACTCATTTCCATACCATCTATCTGACCTGTAGGAATAGGTCGTAAATAGAGATAGGGTTGAATATTTCTGGTACCTTTTTTAGGTGTATGATCTCCGGGAGTAGTTCCGCAAATTTCAAAAGTCGAAGCAAGTTCGCTCCATTTTTGAGTACGTACTAAATCCCACCAGCGATAGCCTTCGCCAAAGAACTCGCGTGAACGTTCAGCTAAGATATAGTCAATAGTTATTGTGGCGGGAGTTGCTGCTATCATTGCTGCACTATTATCCTGTACTTTAGCCATATTACCGTTGTTACTCCAATTCCACTTACCGGCACGGGCTCTAAGCACATTAACCAGTTCTCGGGCACTTTGTCCCGCTGTTGTAGTTGCTCCTTTTACAGCAGCTTCGGCTGCTACCAAATAAAGTTCGGAGAACTTGGCAATAGGGAAAGGACGGGTGATACTACCATTGGGTTGTCCGAGTCCGGTGCCATTGTCTGTACGATAAGTACCCAGTTTCCAAAGATTTGGAAAGGCATATCTACTTATGCCGCTTGGTGCTATCACAAAATCGGATCTACCGGGCAATACGCCTGCACCAACATTGCTTTTGTAGACAGAATTAGAGTAATCTATAGGCGTCGTTGGTTCTTCATCAAGTATAGTAAGGATTGCATCACCCGGATATACAGGCATGCCATTTGCATTGTAAAGAACCTCATTTTTCACCCCCGCTTTGTTCCAGTTGGCACGGAAAGAAGTTACAAATGTACCATCGTAACGAGAATCAATAGCCTTATCAGTAAAAGTCTTTGTCACTACATCGATGGTAGGTGCTATACGTGTCCATGGACGTCCGTAGGCTTGAGCTGCTTCACGTTGAACAGATCTTATTTTAGCTCCTGCCCAATCGGCTGTAGTGGCACTTTCGAGACCAGTATAATCCCATGTAGCCATCCAAACAGCAAAGTTTCCAGGAGATCCTCCGGTGTTATATGAGTGGCTTTGCTCTCCATCGTAATATTCGCTCGATTCGGTATGATCTGCATATAACAGCATTTCCTTATTACGGTCGTTTTGTGCCAGATTAACATCATAATATGTTTGTTGCAAGCCGAAAGGACCGGGATTGGCAATGGCTGCTGTAGCTATATTATAAGCTTCCTGATAATACCATTGTGCATTGTGTCCATCAGGATCTGTTCTTGGAGTCTCCGGATAAGTAGGTATGTTCTTGGGGTTTTCGAGCCACCAACCATAAGTCAGATAAGCTTTTGCTAAGTATAAACGAGCTAAAGTTTTGGTAACACCTCCGGTAACACGTCCGTTGTCAGGTAAATCGGTTATTGCGGTAAGCAAGTCTGGAAATACTGCCTTAGTATATACTTCAGGAACAGTATTGCGGACAGAAGTTCGAGAAGTGGAAGTGTTGAACTTCAATTCACCTGCTCCTAAATCAAGAGGCACTCCTCCAAAAGTTTGTACCAATGTAAAATAATCAAACGCTCTGAAAAACCTAGCCTCCGCAATTAATGCTTTTGAAATAGTTTCTATTTGGGCGCCATTTTCAATAATACCACTGGCTGTGTTGATATCGGAGTATGCTCTTCCCCATAGAACATCGGAACGACTACTGGAAGGATTCAACGATCCTGCTCCTGAGAGGTCCATATCCTTGGAGTTATTATCTCCGAGACTGCCGTATGTATATTCATCAGTTCCGGCTTCACAGGCTATCAGCCAATAGCCATTTCCATATACGTAGCGTAGATTTCCATATAGCGAGGTTATTCCCCCTATAACACCCTTTTCGGTTTTAAAATATTCGGGAGTATAAATACCACGTGGAGTTTCGTTCAAAATATCGGAACACCCTGTAAAGAGAGATGCTAAAAGGAGTGTCGCTATATATTTTTTTATATCTGTTCGTTTCATATCGGTCTTTTTTAGAATGTTAGATTTAAGCCTATCAAAAAGTTACGGGTCGAAGGGGTGTTTGTTCCTATAACCAGAAGACGTTTTTGGTATCCGGTGGTAACTGCTTGATTTTCGTTACCCAGAGAGTTTGTTTCTGGATCCATTCCCGACTCATCATAATAGGGCGAAAATAGGACAAACGGATTCTGTATTGTAGAATAAACATATAGTTTATTAACACCTAATTTTTTAGATAATTGAGGATTGAAAGTGTATCCTAATGTAATATTACGTACTTTGAGATACGTTGCATCGAAATAACCGAGGGTAGTACCATACTTAGGATTATCGTTACTTGTTATTCCTCCAGGTTTAGGATATTTAGCATCTGTATTTTCGGGAGTCCAATAATCTACTTTCACGTTTCCTCTTCGTCCGTTCAACATATTGAGATATCCTGTTGAAGAATAGAGGGAACTAATAAGGGTTCCACCTCTTTGGAATGCTCCTATGACGTTAAAATCGAATCCTTTATAAGCTACGCGGGTATTGAAACCTCCCTGAAAATCAGGATTTACATCTATGATTTGTCTGTCACTGGCATTAATCGCTCTCTTGGGTGAACCGTCTTCGTTAAACTCGCCGGTATATTTTACTTTAACCATACCTGCATTTCCTCCCGGTTCGAGAATATCACGGTATTTGTCTTCTTCCTGCCAAAGACCTATTTTCTCATAATCGTATATTACGTTAATGGGATGTCCCACAAACCACCAGTTATTTTCATCTGTTGTTTGTCCCGAAGCAAGTGCAACCAATTTGTTTCGGTTAGTATATAGATTAATACCAAGATCCCATGTCCAACCATTGCTATTATCTAATATGGTTCCATTAAGTGTAAGTTCAAATCCTTTATTTTGAGATTTTCCCACATTAGCCATATAACTGCCTACACCTGTTGTTGAAGGTAGATTGACTCTCAACAAAATATCTTTAGTGTTCTGTACATAATATTCAGCACTTCCCGAGATTCTGCCATTTAGGAATGAAAAATCGACACCATAGTTCCATGTTTCAGAATATTCCCAACCTAAATTTTGATTTGGTAGTTCAGAAACATAATATCCGACTGTATTTTCATTACCAAAATTATAAGGTCTGGTACTTAGAAGTCCAAGGGTTTTGTAAGAATCGATAGATTCATTCGAAGTTTGTCCGTATCCAACTCTTAACTTTAGATTATCCATCCATGTAACACCATCCATAAAGGCCTCTTTTTTGATATTCCAACCTGCAGATACAGCAGGATAAGTATGCCATTTATTACCAGGAGCTAATCTTGAGGAAGCATCAGATCTAAATGCCAAACTCACCATATAACGATCGTCATAAGAGTACATCGCACGTCCCATCCATGACATCAAACCGCTTTGGTAATATCCTTGATTGGCAGGACTTACTGTAATTTCTCCTGTAGCTTGTCCCAAATTGTAAAACTGGAAGGCATCATCAGGAATACCCTTTGCCGACATTTGAGATTTGTTATATTGAGTCTCTTCAGCTGAGTATAATGCTACAACATTTAACGAGTGTTTTTCTGCAAAGATGCGGTCGTAAGTCACTAGATTTTCGACTGCCCAGTTAGTTGTATGTGAATTAGAGATGGTTGCTGTTGAAGGATTGGTTGGATCGTAACTAAATACACCTTCTCCCGTATAACTTCCTGTATTGTTTTGGCGATAGTTTAAACCTAAGTTTAGTCGGTATTTCAATCCTTCTACACCCGGAATTTTTACTTCACCATATACTGTATTGTATGAGCCAAATGCTCTACCTTGATCTATCCATTTGTCACCTAGGGCATCTATCGCATCTCTTGAATATGCCCACTGTTCGTCAGCTGCCATTTTTACGGTTCTTTTCCACGTACCGTCTGCATTATAAGGGTTGGAGATTGGTGTAAGACTTAAGCTACCGTATGTACCCAAATTACCTCCATTGGAGACAGAATAGTTATTATTTGTAATAAACCCAAATTTCAAACTCTTACCTATTGCCTGATCAAGTGTACCTCGCATTGAATAGCGGGTAAAATTTTGTTGAGGTATTAAGGCTTCATCACGTAAATAGCCAAGGCTGAAATTATAACTGCCTTGTTCAGTACCACCTAAGATGCTCAAATCGTGATTGGTTACCATACTGTTTTGATATAATAGATCTTGCCAATCGGTATTTACATCATTCAATTCGTCAGGTCCATTTTGGTATTTTCCGGCAAATTCACGAAGTTTTACATACTCTTGTCCATTCATCATCGGATATTTGGCAAAAAGAGTTTTCATTCCGACAAATCCATTGTAAGATACCGATGCTTTAGCTCCTGCTAGCCCCTTGTTAGTAGTGATCATTAAAACTCCATTTGCTCCACGAGAACCGTAAATGGCTGTTGATGAGGCATCCTTTAGAATGTCGATACTCTTAATGTCACTGGGGTTAATGTCACTTATAGATCCTGGAAACGGAATTCCATCCAATACAATTAGTGGATCATTACTTGCATTAAGAGAACGTGTACCACGAATACGAATTTGCATGGGCGAACCTGGTTTAGATGAGGTTTGAGACATGTCTACTCCGGCAAGGCGACCATATAGAGCCGATGAAACATCGGTGGCTGCCATTTCCTTTATGGCATCTCCTTTTATGGAAGCCACTGAACCTGTTACAGCCTCTTTGCGTTGAGTACCATAACCGATAACCACTACTTGATCTAATACTTGTGTATTTTCTTGTAGCATGACATCAATTTTGGTTTTTCCTGAGACATCGACTGTTTGGGTGATATACCCTAAATAAGAAAAGTCAAGTTTAGCTTTAGAGGAAACATTCAGGGTGTATTGTCCTTCCAAATCGGTGACAATACCATTAGCTGTGCCTTTTTCTACCACACTTACTCCTATAATAGGATCACCTTGGGCATCTTTCACAACTCCTTTTACGGATATATTTTGTGCAGACAACCACAGTGGAATAAAGAGAAATAATAATAAAACCCGAATGGGTTTCGTGATAATAATGTCTTTCATGATGTTGGTAATAAAATTAGTAATTCAGAGGTTACTCTTTTTTTCTTTGGTATTTAATGAATAGAAATTCTAAAATATGCTTGCGGCATTTGTACTCATTTTGAAGATTTAGATTTAAATTATTTAACATTTTTTGTGACGTTTCGAAATTATGAATAAATAAACTATTGCCCCTTGTAAAATGTATCTTATTATTTTGATGCTGTAACATATTTTATGTACTCGTTACATTTTGTTTTGTGTATGTTACATCTTATTGTTCATAGTACGATAACCCTTATTTATCGAGATTTTAGGCATTATTTCTCGACTTAGTATTTAGAATATTCTTTATATTTGGAGAAATACTATTTATGTACCCTTAATAGATCTAATATCCACAATCCTATAAGCTTTTATTGTATAATAAAGTTAGATAGAGCTTCTTGTGGAAGTTTTAAATGAACCAATGTGTTAACAAATGAAAAAAACAATTGTTCTAATATTACTAGCATTAAGCATTATATTTTGCAATGAATTATTAGCCCAAAACCGAGAATACTATTCTACTGATAATGGGTTATCTAATAGCCTTATCAATCAGATATACCAAGATAAAAAAGGCTTTATATGGATTGCGACAGAATATGGTCTAAATAAATTTGATGGGATTAACTTTACTATCTATAAGCATATTGATGGAGACTCTACTTCGCTTAAGCATAACTATGTGCGTACTTTATTTGAAGATAGTTCGGGCAATTTTTATGTCGGAACCATCGTTGGGTTAATGAAGTATGATTGGTCTACCGACTCGTTTCAAGACATAAAGATGTATCGTGATGGAAAGATCGTTCGTCCTCATATAATTTCTATTATCGAAACTCATAATGGTGATATTTGGCTGACAACATCAGGACAAAGTATTTTTATCCTGAAAAAAGGGACTGATAATTTTTTGTCTGACCCCATATTAAATAAATCTCTTAGCAGCAGTTTTCTCAATTCTATTTTTCAAGACTCAGAGTTTAATATCTGGATAGGTTCTGAAAATGATGGACTTAATTGTTATGATCCGCGCACAAAAAAGACTACTGTGTTTAAAGCTCCGCACGATATTAGCAGTAACAACATATCGGCTATTAAAGAAGATATAGAAGGGAATATTTATGTAGGTACACTTACTCAGGGTTTGAACAAATACAATCCGAGAATGCAAACTTTCGAGCCTATTTTATATAAAGGCAATACACAATTACTGGTCAACTCATTAATGATAAACAAACAAGATCAACTATATATTGGTACTGACGGACAAGGGTTGATGATGTATAATAAGGAAAAAAATATAATAGAAGATTATGAAGTAAACTCTCCTCCTTTTGACTTTTCAAAGGGGAAGATACATTCTATTCTTCAAGATAAGGATCAGAATTTATGGTTGGGGATTTTTCAGAAAGGCATTATTTTTATTCCGGTTTTAGAGAATAAGTTTAATTATTATGGATACAAATCATTCAAAAATAATCCGATAGGATCAAGTTGTGTTACTGCAATTTATAAAGATAAAGAAGGTATTACATGGATAGGTACTGATAATGATGGTATTTACGGGATAAATAATAAGGGAGTGAGGGTTTCTCATTTTTATCAGACAGCCTCTCCAACCTCTGTTCCTAATATTATACATTCTATTTTCGAAGATTCTTCAGGCGATATGTGGTTGGGCTCATATACTAATGGGTTGGCTAAGTTTAATTCGAAGACGGGACATTGTGATTACATTAAACGTTTTAGCAAAGAAAAGGTATATTGTATAAGGGAAGATAAAAATAAAAATTTACTTATTGGTACATACGGTTCAGGCTTTTTCATGTTAGATAAAGAAGGGAAAGAGGTAATTCATTATGAATCATCTAAACAGGAAAATGATAGCCTTGCTATTAATGAATTATCGAACGATTGGGTTAATTATCTGATTTGTGATAAAGAAGGCTTAATTTGGATAGGTCATTATAAAGGTGTAAGTTGTTTTGATCCTTCTAAAAAGACATTCCTCTCTTACTTTGGTAAGAATAATTTATTACCCGGTACTGTTGTTTTTTCGTTGTTGGAAGACAAAGCTGGAAAAATTTGGATAGGGACTTCGTCTGGATTATATTGCTTCGATAAGCAAACTCAGCAAATGAAATCGTACACAACGAAAGACGGATTGTCGAACGATGTGATATGTGGTATTTTAGAAGATGATCAAAACAATATATGGATCAGCACTTACAATGGAATAAGTAAATTTAATAGTAAGGACAACCGTTTCATTAATTATTATGCAAGTGACGGGTTACAAGGAAATGAATTTACGAGAGGAGCAGTATTTAAAGATAGCAAGGGGACACTATTTTTTGGAGGAATAAATGGAGTGACAAGCTTCGAGCCTAAAGAAATAGTAGAAGAAAAAAGAGAGTTAAATCTCCTGTTAACAAATTTCTATCTGTTTAATCAACCCATAAAAAAAGGGGATAAATCGGGAGGTCGCGAAATAGTTTCAACTTCGGTTTTAGATGCCGATTCGTTTATTTTATCGTATTCAGATAACACTTTTAGTTTTGAGTTTTCTACTCTCGATTTTATTAATCCCGAGCGTATATCGTATCAATATATGATTGAAGGCTTAAATTCAGAGTGGATGAGTACTTCTCCCGGAATTAGTAGGGTAACATATAATAATCTGCCTTCGGGTACTTATACTTTCAAAGTAAGGGCTTACGATAATGATAACTATTCGCCTGTTAAAACTATTCGTATTGTGATTACTCCTCCTTGGTATAAAACGGTGTGGGCATATGCTGGCTATGGATTATTATTCATCTTTGTTATATATGGAATAGTTGGCTATCTTTTTTCTAAGATTAGGCATAAGCAGGAAATAATGGAAAAGGATCATGCCGAAAAGATTAGCGAAGCCAAGTTGCAGTTCTTTATTAATATTTCGCATGAAATAAGAACTCCTATGACGTTAATAATTAACCCACTGGAGAAATTAATTTCGGAGAATAAGGATATTGATAAGCAAAAAGTCTATATGATGATTTATCGAAATTCGCAGCGTATACTTCGACTAATCAATCAGTTGATGGATATTCGTAAATTGGATAAAGGACAAATGAGGCTCAAATGTCGTGAAACAGATATAGTAGGCTTTATCGAAGATCTGATGCTTACGTTTGAATATCAGGCAAAAAAGAATAAAATAGATTTTACTTTCGAGCATGAAGACAAGTTGCTGAAAGTATGGATTGACCTAAATAATTTTGATAAAGTTCTGTTGAATATTTTTTCGAATGCTTTTAAATTTACACCTGAACAGGGAAAAATTACTGTAAAACTAACAGCGGGAAAAGACTCTTCGACCAGAGGACCGTTGAAAGAATACTTTGAGATCAGTGTATCTGATACGGGTATTGGAGTTGATAAAGATAAAATAGAAAAGATATTCGAACGCTTCTATCAGATTAATAATGATCAGACTAATTCTAATTTTGGAACGGGTATCGGTCTGCATCTTTCACGCTTGTTGGTAGAATTACATCATGGGGTTATTTATGCCGAAAATAGAAGTGACAGACAAGGAAGTCATTTTATAATTCGGATACCTTTAGGAAACACTCATTTTAATCAGGAAGAACTTCAAATTTTCGAAGAAAGTGAATTGTTGATTGAAAACCGTACTATAAACAGAGCAGAAACAAATAATAAATTTGAGGAAGAATTTGAGGAAGAAACAAATAAACGTACCAAGTCGAGGACAAAATATCGTATTCTAATTGTAGAAGATGAAGATGAAATAAGACAATACATGAGAGATGAATTATCTTCAGAATACCGTATTAAAGAGTGCCCGAATGGAAAAGAAGCCCTTGAATATATTCTGAGAGAAAAGCCCGATTTAGTAATAAGTGATGTAATGATGCCCGAAATGGATGGCATAACCTTAAGTCGGAAGATAAAACAGAATATCAATATAAATCATATCCCGATTATCTTGCTGACAGCAAAGTCGAAAACCGAAGACAGGCTCGAAGGACTCGAAATAGGTGCAGATGCGTATCTTGTAAAACCCTTTAATACGGATGTCTTAAAACAAACTATAAGTAACTTGATAGCTAATCGCGAACGATTGAAGAGCAAATTCAGTGGAAGCCAGCAGCAGGATGATAAGATTGATAAGATAGAGATGAAGTCTTCGGACGAAATCTTGATAGAAAAAATAATGAAGGTAATCAATGCAGATCTTTCTAATCCCGATTTGAATGTGGAGATGCTTGCAAGCAGTGTTGGGATGAGCCGTGTGCACATGCACCGAAAATTAAAAGAATTGACTAACCAATCAGCTCGCGATTTTATTCGGGGCATAAGGCTAAAACAAGCAGCTACATTGTTGAGAAGTAAAAAGCTATCAGTTTCGGAAGTTGCTTATGCTACGGGATTTTCCAATTTATCGCATTTTTCTAATTCATTCAAAGAGTTTTATGGTGTATCGCCTTCTGAATATATTAACTCGAATCCTTCTGAGGAATCTGAGTGATATATTGAACCTAATTTGTGAATATTAAATACTATAACTCGTAACCGGATGTTGTTATTTATTACTACATTTTAGAGGTACAGCTTTCTTTAATATTTTAGAAACCCTGGCAGCAAATAGGTATGAGACCTTATTTGTAACAAAGAGGAAAATAAATGTTACAAAAAAGAGAGCCGAGGTTTCGTGCTCAAAAGGATGTGTAACAAATATTCTTTTGTGCTTATTGTACTCGTTCTACTTTTGCATATCATCATACTATTATAATGTTATGCAGAAAATTTTAAAACTAATACTGGTCACTGCTATAGGTTTTCAATTTAATCCTTTAGCAAATACGAAAGTCTTGGCACAAACTAATCAGGCTAAGTTTGATTATTTTGAATATCGGGGAAATGACAGCCGTTTTAATCGAAAAATAGACCCCAAGAGTGAGTACTTTAATCCGATAGTCACCGGTTTTTATCCCGACCCGAGTATCTGTCGAAAAGGGAATGATTATTATATGGTACATTCTACATTTTCGTATTACCCCGGCGTACCTATATTACACAGTACAGATTTAGTGAACTGGACACAAATTGGTTTTGTCTTGAATCGCCCTTCACAATTAAATCTAGATGGTATCAGATTGTCAGGAGGAATATATGCACCCGATATACAATATAATAAGTATAACGATACTTTCTACATGATAACAACAAATGTAGATGGTATTGGCAACTTTATAGTGAAAACGAAAGACCCGCAGCTAAATAATTGGTCTGAGCCTATATTGCTTCCTAATGTGGGAGGCATAGATCCATCTTTATTTTTCGACGATGACGGCAAAGCATACATTATACATAATGATGCACCTGCAGGAACTCCTGAATGGAGTGGGCACAGAGCAATTTGGATACATGACTACGATACCGAAACAGACAAAACTTTTGGAGAACGTAAACTATTATTGGATGGAGGTGTAGATCGAAGCACAAAACCTGTTTGGATAGAAGGTCCTCATATTTATAAAGTAAAAGGTAAATATTATCTGATGGCTGCCGAAGGAGGCACAAGTGTAAATCACTCCGAAGTAATACTTCGTGCAGATAATGTAAAAGGTACGTATGTCCCTTATGAAAATAATCCTATTCTTACCCAACGGGGTATGGCTGAACCTCGTCCGGATATAGTAACGAGTGTTGGTCATGCTGATTTAATAGAAACTCCCGATGGAGAATGGTATGCTATATTCTTAGGATGTCGTCCTTATGAGGAAAACTATTATAATACGGGGCGTGAAACATTCTTATTGCCAGTAAAATGGGAAGATGGCTTTCCTGTTATACTAGATAAAGAAATCCCTGTTCCGACAGTTGTGAAGAAAAAAGGACTTAGCCCAAGTGGTACAAACTTTTTCTCAGGTAATTTTACTTGGAGAGATGATTTTCAACTGAATACTTTAGCACAAGAGTGGTTAACTATACGTACACCTCGCGGTGAGTGGTGGCATTTAAAAGATGGCAACCTTGTATTAGATGCTATTCCTAGAAGTATATATGATGTAGATAACCCTGCTTTTATAGGTAGACGTCAGCAACATCTTATTTTTGAAGCAGAAACAGAAGTACAATTTACACCTAAAAGTTCTCACGAGCTGGCAGGATTGGTCTGTTATCAAAACGAAGCATTCAACTTTGTTTTTGGAAAAACGATAGATAATAACAGAGAGATATTAGTCTTGGATCGTTCAGAAAAAGAAAGAAAGCGTATTGCTCAGGTTTCCATCCCAGACGAATATTTACAAAGCTCAGTCCGATTAAAGGTTACAGGAGTTAATGATAAATATAGCTTTTCTGCTTCTTTTGATGCAGGAAAGACATGGCAAATAGTTGCCGAAAATGTGGATGCTAAAAATTTAAGTACACAATCAGCGGGAGGCTTTACGGGTGCCATGATAGGAATGTATGCTTCTTCGGCAAATATAATTCCTGCATTGAAAGATGTATATAAGGACGATTTTCTAATAGGAGTAGCCGTATCCATGAATCACTTTAGAGGTCAGGAAGCAGCTATGATAAAAAAACACTTCAATAGCATAACAGCAGAAAATGATATGAAACCATCAAACCTCTTAGTAAAGGGTGGGGGATATAATTACAAGAATGCAGATCGTATAGCTCATTTTGCTCGAGAGAATAATATGAAACTGCGTGGACATACATTGGTTTGGCACAATCAGACTCCCGAATGGTTCTTCTTAGATGATAAGGGCAATCCGTTAGATTCGACCGAATTATATAATCGTATGGAGAAGTATATGACAGATGTTATGACTCATTTCGAAAACGATGTATATTGCTGGGATGTAGTGAACGAGGCATTATCTGATAAACCCGATGAATTTTACAGAACAGATAGCCCTTGGTATAAAGCTTGCGGCGAAGGTTTTATAGAACGAGCTTTTAGAACAGCACATCGTATTAATCCCAATATAAAATTATTTTATAACGATTATAATCTTGTGCAACCACAGAAACGAGAAAAAGCCTATAAATTGCTCAAACGTTTGAAGGAAGCAGGTGTACCTATTCAGGGAGTAGGCATGCAAGGGCATTGGAGTATGCAGGATATTACACGCGAGGATATTCAGAAATCAATAGATATGTTTTCGTCTTTAGGTCTTGAAATTCAGATTACCGAATTAGACCTTACTGTTTATACCACATATCATGGTGAAGGAGCCAAAATACAGGTAAAAGAAACTCGTGCATGGACACCTGAGTTGGCTAAACAGCAAGCCGATATTTATAAAATGATATTCGAGGTTTTCCGAGCTAATAGAGGGAAAATTACAGGAGTTACTTTCTGGGGACTGGCTGATAACTATACATGGTTACACAATTTTCCTGTACCGAATAGACATGACTATCCCTTCATTTTTAATAATGAGCTAAATATGAAGCAAAGTTTTTGGAATATAGTGGAATTCTAATTGTTAATTCGAGGTTTATGTTTTTGGTAGTAGGGGGTATTCTATTTGAATACTCCCTATTTTATAATGCTACTCAGGTAAGCTAGTCTTACTATATTTCGATTCTTAATCCTACACCTACTTCGTGAATCGAAATATGCTTATTTATTTCAGCCTTGGCTTTAAAGGAAACACAATGACAGGGATATAATTCTTTAATCTTATTCTCTTCGAAATATTTGATAGTACTTAGAAGCTGAGGAGAGATATCAAATAAATGGAATCCTCCAATAACACCAATAATACGCTCTTCTGCTGTTACTTGTTTAGCATATTCAATAATATTGCAAATGCCACTGTGTGAACATCCTGTAATAATAAATATTCCATCATCGCATTTATAGACAAGTGCAGTATCGTCCATCAATAAATCATCAGATTCAGAACCGCAGTCTTTTAATACTCCTATTGGTTGTCTTTTTTCAAAATCATTTAAAGTAGGGATTTCTCCCAGAAAAGTAATATTATCGCTAATTTTAAGAGGTGTCTTTGATAAAGTCAGCTTACAAAGTTTCTCTAATTGCTTAGCAGTGAAAGGCGATCCTATAGATTCGTTTTCGAATGTTTTTTCTTTAAAAGCATAAGGGTGAGCAACTATTCTCGTATTAGAAAGATCTACTTTTTCGCATAAATACTTTAATCCTCTAGTATGATCATCGTGCCCATGAGAAATAGCAATTGTAGATACAGCATTTAGGTCAATAGGCAAAGCTTCTGCATTTTTTATGAATACATCCGAATATCCAACATCCAATAATAACTTGACCCCATTATCTTCAATATAATAGCAAACAGCAGGTTCGCCACAATAGTACTGATCAATCAGAGTGTTATTATCTACTAATACTGTTAATTTCATAAATAGGCTTTTAGCTGATAAATAATGGCAAATATAATAAATATAAAATTGAAGAATCTATGATTAAAAAGTTGAGCTTTCCACCTAAAGATACACTCCTTTATAGTTATTTATAGAAGTGTTTCGAATACAAAATTAAAAAATGTAATTTTGAAAGTTCAGCTTAAAATTAAAAGAAGATGATAATAAGGAAACACACCGATAGTGATAGGAAACGGATAATAGAGTTGTTAAAGTTAAATACTCCCGAGTATTTTTCGCTTGAGGAAGAAGAGGACTTAATTGATTATTTAGATAATCATGCCGACAACTATTATGTTATTGAAGACGATAATGTGATAGTAGGATGCGGCGGTTTTAATCTATCGGAAGATGGAGAGACAGGCAAAATATCATGGGATATTTTTGATCCCCAAAGACAAGGTAAAGGTTATGGAAGTGCATTAACTAAATTCAGAATTCAGAGGATAAAGGAAATTGAAGGAGTGAAGATTGTCTCGGTAAGAACATCACAATTAGTATATCCGTTCTATGAAAAATTTGGCTTAAAACTTCGAGAAGTTGTTAAGGACTATTGGGCTGAAGGATTCGATTTATATAGGCTTGATTCAGATATAAATCTCATTTAATAATTGATATTTTGATTGTCTATTGATCTTTCTGGAGTGATAAATGCGATGCAAATTATTCTTTATAGAGAAATTTGAATAGATAATTGTAAAAAACAGAATAAAGAGTTTCTCTTTCCATGCAAACTTCTACCTTTGCTTTTATATGAAAAATTAACTATTGCATTATTATGATTATTAGAAAAAGGATAATGTTACTTTTATTATCTGTGGCATGTTCTGTTCCGCAGATTTTTGCACAAGAAGCACGTTTGTTACGTTTCCCATCTACAAATGGACAGGAAATTGTGTTTTCTTATGCGGGTGATTTATACAAAACACCAATTAATGGCGGCGAAGCCAAACGACTTACTTCTCATGTGGGGTACGAAATGTTTCCAAAGTTTTCGCCCGATGGTAGAACAATTGCTTTTACAGGGCAATACGACGGTAATACTGAAGTATTTAGTATACCATCGTCGGGAGGAGAACCTCTTCGTTTAACCTACACGGCAACAAATAGGAGAGATGATATTGGCGACCGTATGGGACCCAACAACATTGTAATGACATGGACACCTGATGGGAAAAATATAGTGTACCGTAATCGCATTAGCGATGGTTTTATAGGACTTCTTAAGCAGGTTAGTAACGAGGGAGGATTGTCAGAAACTATTCCATTACCCGAAGGTGGCTTTTGTAGTTATTCGCCAGATGGTAAAAAGTTAGCATATAACCGTGTAATGCGCGAATTCCGTACATGGAAATACTATAAAGGAGGTATGGCTGATGATATCTGGATATATGATTCTGCCAATAAATCGGTTGAAAATATAACAAATAATGATGCGCAGGATATTATGCCTATGTGGATTGGTGATGATATTTATTTTATCTCCGATCGCGATCGTACAATGAATATCTTCGTATATAATACCAAAACGAAGCAAACTTCTAAAGTAACCAACTTTACTGAGTATGACGTGAAATTTCCAAGTCATCATGGTAATACAATAGTGTTTGAAAATGGAGGATATATTTATAAACTAGATGCTATAAATAAGCAAGCTGTTAAAGTAAATATCTTGTTATCATCAGATAATATTTATGCTCGTAGTGAAATTAAGAATGGCGAAAAATATTTGAATGCAGCAAGCCTTTCTCCTGATGGAGAGCGCTTAGTGGTTACTGCACGTGGAGAAATATTTAATCTTCCTGCTGATAAAGGTGTAACAAAAAATATAACACGTTCGCCAGGTGCGCACGATCGTGATGCACAATGGTCGCCCGATGGAAAAACGATTGCTTATATTTCAGATAAAACGGGTGAAACCGAATTATACATACAAGATGCAATAGGATCTGAGGCGGCTATTCAACTGACAAAAAATAATGATACTTATATTCGTGATTTCAATTGGAGTCCCGATTCTAAATCGATCGTATATACAGACCGAAAGAACCGAATTAATTTAGTAGATGTTTCAACGAAACAAAAAACTATATTGCTGACCGATCCTGTAAGTGAGCCAAGTGGTGTAACTTTTTCTCCTGATAGTAAATGGCTTACTTATAGCCGTATGGAGTCTAACGAATTCAATGTGGTATATGTGTTTAATATTGCAGCTAAAAAGGAAACAGCTATTACTGATAAATGGTACGAATCGTATAGTCCAGCTTTCAGTAAAGACGGTAAATATTTAATATTTGCTTCTGCTCGCGATTTTAATCCAATCTATGGGTCTAAAGAGTGGAATCATATATACCCTAATACAAATGGTATTTATGTAGCTCTTTTATCAAAATCAACACCTTCACCATTTCTTGAAAAAGACGCAGAAGTAAAAGTTGAAAGTAGCAGTACTCCTAAGTCGAATGATCCAAAGAAAGCAGCAGCTGAGAAGAAAGATTCTGCAACAGTTGTAAAAATAGATTTTGACGGAATAGCAGATCGAATTGTAAAACTTCCTCTTGATCCTTCTAATTATTGGGGCTTTTATTCGGATGGAGCAAAAGTATATTATAATAAAGGTGGATCGTCTTTTGTTTTTGACCTGAAAACTCAAAAAGAAGAAACAATAGCAGAAGGCGCTACTATATACATTGAAAATTACGATAAGAAAGCTTTGTTTTTGAAGAACAAGCAAGTATTTGTAACTAATATTCCAGCTGGAAAAGTAGATTTGAAAGATCCGGTTAATCTTTCTAATATGAAGATTACTACCGATTACCCACAGGAATGGGCTCAGATATTTAATGAGGCATGGCGTGTTTATCGCGATGGATTTTATGTGGAAAATATGCATGGAGTAGATTGGAAAGCAATCAAAGAAAAATATGCAGTTCTTTTACCATACGTAAAAAATCGTTTAGACCTTAATTATGTTATTGGTGAAATGATTGGCGAGCTGAATTGTGGTCATGCATACGTAAATCCGGGAGAAGTAGATCGTCCAGAGCGTATCAATACAGGATTGTTAGGTGCTGAAATCTCTAGAGATAAGAGTGGATTTTTCCGAATCGAGAAAATATTGCAAGGAGCTTCGTGGAGTAAAGATTTGCGCTCTCCTTTGACTGATGCGGGAATAGAAGCAAAAGCTGGAGACTTTATTGTTGCAATTGACGGAATTCCGACCAATAGTGTGAATGATATGTATTCTCTATTAGTTGGTAAAGCAGGTGTTCCTACTGAAATTTCATTGAATAATAAAGCTGAATTGGCAGGAGCACGTAAAATAGTAATAAGTCCTCTTGCTGAAGAATATTCATTATATCACTACGAGTGGGTACAAAATAACCTAAAGAAAGTAGAGAAAGCTTCGAATGGTAAAATAGGTTATATCTATATTCCTGATATGGGACCTGAGGGACTGAATGAATTTGCACGCTATTTCTATCCTCAATTAGATAAAGAGGGATTGATTATAGATGATAGGGCAAATGGAGGAGGTAATGTCTCACCAATGATTTTGGAACGTCTTGCTCGCGAGCCTTACCGTTTAACAATGCGTCGTGGTTCAACTCGTATCGGTACCGTTCCTGATGCAGTTCAAGTAGGACCTAAAGTTTGTTTGATTAATAAATATTCGGCTTCCGATGGAGATCTTTTCCCTTGGGGATTCAGAGCCTTAGGTTTAGGTAAACTTATCGGTACACGTACTTGGGGTGGTATTGTTGGTATATCGGGTTCTTTACCATTTATTGATGGAACAGATATACGAGTACCTTTCTTTACCAGTTATGATGCTAAAACAGGACAATGGATTATAGAAAATCATGGTGTTGACCCAGATATTCTGATAGACAATGATCCCGTTAAAGAATGGAATGGCGAAGATCAACAGCTGAATAAAGCTATTGAAGAGGTAATGAAAGATCTTAAAACCAGAGAACCTCTTAAACCGGTTCCATCTCCAAGAGTATGGAATAAATAAAGAGAGTAAAAAATAAATATAGAATAGGCTTACATAAAAATGTAAGCCTATTTTTATAGTAGCCAATCTTCTTTATAGGGTTGGGGCTAGTTGGATTGCAAAGTTTCTGGAAATTGGTAGTTCCGAACAAAACAATGTTTCTCAGTGTTTTAATTAGAATTGAAGCTTTCCTTAGAAAGCTAATATCTACATTAAAACTACCAGATTATGAAAAATAGAAATTTATTGATTGGTTGCTCGGCATTAGTTGTAGGTGCAACTCTTGCTTTTGCACTTAAGTCTTGTAAAACAATACCTAAGGGGGCTGTTGCTGTAAAACCATTCGATAAGGAAAAATATTTAGGGAAATGGTATGAGATTGCACGTCTGGATTTTCATTACGAAAAGAATATGAATAATACATCAGCCGAATATTCATTAAATGAAGATGGTAGCATTAAAGTTGTTAATAGAGGGTATAATTACATAAAGAACGAGGAAAAGGAGGCTATTGGCAAAGCTAAATTTGTAGGCTCATCGGATGAGGCAAAACTTAAAGTATCTTTTTTTGGTCCATTTTATGCAGGTTATAATGTAATCGCCATAGATTCTGATTATAAATATGCCTTGATTGCAGGTAAGAGTCTTAAATACTTATGGTTGCTCTCACGAAAAAAAACGATGCCCGAAAAGGTAAAGCAAGCTTATCTTAAAAAGGCAGAAAGTCTGGGATATGATGTATCTAAGCTCGTATGGGTAGAACACCATAAATAAGTTTATTTATATTGAGTGTTATATGTGTTAACTTTTATCTATTTATAATTGTTGTTGATAGACTGCATGAGTAAATAATATATGGACTATCTTTATATGCTAAAGATTGCATAACGAGATATTCTAAATACTGAAAAAGTAGAAGTATATTAATTATATTTCGTCGCTATAGTGTTAGATATTGCAATGTCTGACACTATTTTATTGTATGCGGAATATTGTTTTTGAGTAATATAACTAATAAGTAAAATAAAAAATGTTGAATATAGGATGTCATTTGTCTATATCGAAAGGCTATGAAGCCATGGGTAAAGACGCTTTAAGTATTGGTGCAAATACTTTTCAATTTTTCACACGTAATCCTCGTGGAGGTAGTGCTAAAGAGATAGACCCGAAAGATGCCGAGGCTTTGGCTCGATTAATGGACGAAAATAACTTTGCTCCTATATTAGCACATGCTCCATACACCCTAAACTTATGCTCAGCCGAACCTAAAACGAGAAAGTTTGGTAGAGAAATGATGGCTGATGATTTGCGAAGAATGGAACAACTACCATGTAAACTATATAACTTTCATCCGGGCAGTCATACCTCTCAGAGTGTTGATGTGGCTATCGGACAGATTATAGAAGCGCTTAATATGCTTATAACTCCCGAGCAAACTACAATTGTATTACTCGAAACAATGGCAGGTAAGGGGAGCGAAGTGGGCAGAACATTTGAGGAATTAAAGCAAATATTGGATGGCGTAACTCTACAAGATAAAATGGGCGTTTGCCTCGATACTTGTCATTTATACGATGCAGGGTATGATATTGTAAATGATCTGGAGGGAGTTATTTCTCACTTTGATACGGTAATCGGCTTAGAAAGATTATATGCTATACATTTAAATGATAGTATGAATCCTAAAGGAAGTGGTAAAGATAGGCATGCAACCATTGGCGAAGGTACCATTGGTTTGGAGACGATGAAGCGCGTAATTAATCATCCAAAGTTGACTCATTTACCTTTCTATCTGGAAACTCCTAACGAGTTAGATGGTCATGCCAAAGAGATTAAAATACTCAAAGAACTATATCAAGAAACGGACCGTACTACAGTAAAAGCTATCTGATAGATAAAATTGAAGAAACCTCGAAAAGTCGATAAGGGTATGATAATAAGTGCGAGTAGACGTACAGATATTCCAGCTTTATATTCCGATTGGTTTTTTAACCGATTGAAAGAGGGATATGTTCTTGTACAAAATCCAA
Organism: Dysgonomonas sp. HGC4; assembly: GCF_001261715.1. Lineage (GTDB taxonomy): Bacteria > Bacteroidota > Bacteroidia > Bacteroidales > Dysgonomonadaceae > Dysgonomonas_A. The sequence continues at coordinate 38,476 of NZ_CVRU01000191.1, forward strand.
GAAATCCTTATCGATTTAGTAAAGTATTGTTGAATTCACAAGTTGTGGATTGTTTTGTGTTCTGGTCGAAGAATCCACTTCCTATGATCAATAGGCTGAGTGAGTTGGATAATTATAAGTATTATTTTCAGTTTACATTAACTCCCTACGAAAGAGATATCGAAATAAGATTACCGTCGGTTGAAAAAAGAATAGAGATATTTAAGCGACTGTCAGATAGAATAGGAGGCGACAAAATTGTTTGGAGATATGACCCTATTTTTATTAATGAGACGTATTCTATAGAGTTTCATCAGGAAGCATTTTTTCGAATAACTTCACAGCTGAAAGATTATACGGAGAAATGTATAATTAGTTTTATCGATCATTATGCTCATATAAAAAACGTTTTTGATAGGTTCCATATAAAGCCAATGTCAGATTATGAGATTAAATTGATAATGGAATCTTTCTCGAAAATAGTATCTGAATTTAATCTGAAACTCAAAACATGTGCGGAAGATATTGATTTGAATGAATTCAATATATCTCATGGTGTTTGTATTGATAAAGGTTTGATAGAGCAAATTATAGAGTGTTCACTGATTGCTAAAAAGGATAAGAATCAGCGGGCTATGTGTAATTGTATAGAAAGTGTAGATATTGGCACTTACGATACCTGCCCTCATGGTTGTATATATTGTTATGCAACCACTAACAGTGATAGAGTATATCGGAATATAAAGTTACATGATAAAAAATCCCCCAAACTTTTAGGTCATCCTAATGAGACAGATATTATTACTCTTAAAGAGATGAAAGCCTTGAGAACAAATCAAAAGACATTGTTCTGACAGAATAAAGCTTGTTGTATATAAGTGATTATACTCTAAGTTAAGTTTAAAAATGATATAGCATTTCACCCTTAGCATCTATAAAACCATATTTTTCATAGACCGATCTACCTGCATCTGTAGCATTTAGTAAGACTTTTTTATAACCTAGATTTTTAGCTTCATCCATTGTCAATGAAAAAAGATGGGAAGCTATTCCTTTCCCTCTAAAGTTTGGTACAGTGTACATGTTGCTAATATAGGCTACTTTTCCATTGCGAGAATCTCTGTTGGGAGGCAATAGATAAAGAGTTAATCCGCTTGTTGCAACAATCTCATTATTGTCTAAAGCTATCCATGCCACAAAACTATTGTTATTAAGAGCATTTTCGAAGTATGCTTTATTATTTATAAATAATTCTTCTGTATCTGTACTAATGTTATTAACTTCATTAAGAAAGTCTACTCTTGTTTTTGCCAGTAAAGAAATGTCATCTATTGTAGCCTTGCGATATTCTATCATATTCAATTCAATATTTTATAATTATAAAGAGGACTAAATATAGGAAGTTTCTGATAATTATTTCAAAAATTGCGACATAGGGTTGTCGCAACCCCTATCTATTTTTGTTGTTGATAAGAGAATCGTTAAAACAAAAAACAGACAATTATGAAATTGAAATTACAATTGGTTTTTCCTGGAACATGCGAAGAAGCCTTTAACTTGTATAAAGAAGCTTTGGATGGTGAAATTGCTTTTCTATTCAGAAAAAGAGAGGATAAAAGTATTGAAGTTAGCAAAGAAGAGGGTGAGAAAATTTCTCATATGGTTCTAAAAACTAAATACTTTGAAATAGGAGGGCAGGATGCTGATAGAGGAGAAATAATAAATGGCGGAAATAATGCCAAACAAGTGTTGGTTTTTACCAATATGGAAGAATTAAACAACGCATTTGATTTACTTTCTAAAGATGGAGAAATTACAACTCCTCTCGAAAAGACATTCTTCTCAGAAGCTATTGGTGAAGTGGTTGATAAATTTGGTATCCGATGGCTTATAATGATGACCGATGACGATTATTCTGCTTAATAATAGTAGTGTATATGAAAAAAAGGATTGGCAGAATTTTTTATTGTTCTGCTGATCTTTTTATTTTTAGTCGTAATTTCACCATAGTAATAAATTACCATGCCTATGAATCGTATAGATCGGTTATCTGCCATCTTAATAATGCTTCAATCTTCTTCATCCGTAAAAACGAAGCATATCAGCGATCGCTTTAATATTAGCGTTCGAACGGTTTATAGAGATATAAAAGCTTTAGAAGATGCGGGTATTCCTATTACAGGAGATTCTCGTGTAGGTTTTTCGTTGGTCGAAGGTTTCAAACTACCACCACTCATGTTTACCGAAGAAGAGGCTTTTTCATTTTTGGCAGCAGAAAGATTAGTTGATAGGTTCTCTGATTTTGGCTTTAAAGAGAATTACCGATCAGGTATTGAGAAGATTAAGGCTGTGATGCGTTTGGCTGAAAGAGAGACCATTGATAACTTTAGTCCTACAATTGATTCATTGGATTTTCAATTTCAGAATCCGACTGATTCTCAGAATATTCTTCAAGCGGTAATGAGACAAATTGCAAATAGAAAGCAAATTGTGATTTCTTATTTCTCTTATAATAAGCAAGAGCTATCAAACCGAAAGATAGACCCGATAGGTATATTCTTCTCGATGTCTAATTGGTACTTAATCGCTTTTTGTCATATTAAAAAAGATTACCAAACTTTTCGTGTCAACCGAATTAAGAATATTATTGAGACAGACAACAACTTTGAACGTGAGCATCCATCATTTAAATCGTTATTAAAAACACTAGGCGATAAGCAAGATTTACACGAAGTGATTCTTGAAGTAAATAAAACAGAATATTCACTGATTGATGAGAGTAAATACTATCAGGGATTGATAAAAGAGAAAGAAGAAGGAGAGAAAGTTGAATTACATTTCATGGTTTTCTCTTTAGAACGATTTGCCCGATGGTATCTTTCTTTTTTAGATGTCGCTAAGATTTTGTATCCGCAAGATTTTAAGAAGATTATCAAAATTATAATTAATAATGCTAAAATGTAGCTATGCCTTATACCTCTCCCTTTATTTACGGTATAACCCATTCATATAGATTGGCAATCAATCTCAACGGAATTTAAGGATATGTCTTAAATAAAGAAAGTAGTTGTTGGACTGCAACTACCTTCTTTATAAAATATTTCAATATATATTAGTTATATATATCGGAATTAAGGTATTTGTATTTTAGATAAATCTTCATCTTTATTCAGTTTTCGGATAACTCTTGCAGGATTACCCACCGCAAGAGAGTCTGAAGGGATGTCTTTTGTGACTACCGACCCTGCTCCAATAACGCATCTATCGCCAATAGTTACACCGGGGCAAATGGTAGAATGTCCACCAATCCAGCAACGTTTACCTATTGTTACCGGTTTGCAATCTTCCCATACATCACGCTCGTTAGCATCGAGAGGATGCTGAGCTGTATAAATGTGTACTCCGGGAGCAATTAGAGTTCCATCACCAATAGTTACCTTTGCTCCATCCAAAATAACTGCTCCAAAATTGATGAAAACTTTATCTCCTGCATAAATATGATCACCATAATCACAATAGAAAGAAGGCTCAGTATAAAAGTTATTAGCAGAATTTGGAAATAATTCTCGCATCACATCATGAAACTTATCTGTATGATATTCTGTAACATTCAGTTTGTGAAGAAGCTTTTTTACTTCGGAGCGGATAGCTGTCATTTCTTCGCTATGTGCCCAATAAGGCTCTCCTGCAAACATTTTTTCTTTTTCGGTTCTCATTCTTATATTTTAGTTGTATCGCGTTGTCGTTGGTAGGATCAGAATTATGTATTTGTTCTCCGTGAACGAACATATTGGTTTGCCTCTACGCCAAAGCGAAAAGAAAAGTCTTAGACCTTTTTATTTTTTTGTTGAAAATTTATAAATACAGGTTTGTACATATTCTTCTCCCGGATTTAGTCTTGTTGACGGAAACTGTGGTTGATTAGGAGTATCCGGATATTTTTGTGTCTCTAAAGCTACAGCTTCTCTGTAATTATGAGCTTTGCCGTATTTACCGATAACTTTCCCATCCAGAAAATTTCCACTGTAAAATTGTATTCCGGGTTGGTCTGACCATACTTCCATTACTCTACCACTTGTAGGATCGTATAAGCTTGCGATAAACTCTACATCTTTCTCAGTTTTACGATCTACAACCCAATTATGATCATATCCTAAGCCGTTTTTTAGTTGTTGGTCGTCAGCATCAATTCTAGCTCCGATAGTTGTTGGAGTTCTGAAATCAAATGGTGTTCCTTCAACCGAAGTAATTTTTCCCGTTGGAATTAAAACACTATCTACGGGAGTTATGCCACTAGCATTGATCGTTAACAGATGATCGGTAATAGTTCCATTGCCTGCTCCTTTAAGGTTGAAGAATGAATGATGCGATAGATTTACATGTGTTGGCTTATCAGTTGTGGCACTATATGTAATCTTAAATTCATTTTCAGGAGTAAGTGTGTATATCATTTTTACGTTTACAGTTCCGGGGAATCCTTCTTCTCCATCGGGAGAAGTATAAGACAATTGTATTCGATTTTTGCTTATGCTATCCACATTCCATATCTTCATATCAAAACCATCGGGACCACCATGAAGCGTTTGTCCATTATTATTAACGGGCAATTGATATTTTACACCATCAATCGTAAATTGTCCTTTTGCAATACGATTTGCATATCGCCCCACAACTGGACCTAGACAACGCTCTCCTTCATAATTCAAGTATTTATCGATGTTGTCATGTCCGAAAACAATGTCCTCATATTTGCCATCTTTATCGGGAGTCCAAAGAGAAATAACCCGTCCTCCAAAATTAGAAACTTGCATGGTTATGCCATTTCCCGAATCTAGAGTATAAAGTTTAATGTCTTTGCCATCTACTATTTTTGTAAATGCCGAATCTGCCATCAATGTAATTTGTGATCCTGCAGTTTGTTCAGGTTTAGCTTGTTTATTTCCACATGAGAATAAACAAAGTGCTATTCCTAGATAAAATATCTTTTTCATATATGTATAAATTAGGGTTGTTTATCTAATATCATAGTAATAAAAAGGTCTGA
>NZ_CVRU01000192.1 GCF_001261715.1 Dysgonomonas sp. HGC4
AAAACAGAATTAATAAAAAAGTCTTTTTGTTCATCGTTTTTAAAAATTAAAAAAATAAAATATATTAGTTAATGCAAAAATGCAAATATATGAAAAAAGTGTCAACGTGTAATCACTACACATTAACACTATGTATAGCTCCGCTTTAGATGAAAATCTAAGTCGTACAAATTCTAAACGACAACAACATAGGGAATGTTCTATACGACTAGTATTATCGGCAGATCTATAACTTTTATTAACTTTTATTAAAGGGTGCAAAAAAAGACACACTAATGAGTCACAAAAACGCAATAAGTGTGAAAAACAGATATTTCTCCTTAAAATTTTAGAGGTAAGAAGTGTTAAGCATGTAGATGCGTTATTTAGCTCTCTCTCTCTAATATTTCAACACACATAAACAAATCTAAACCGTTAAAATTTAGATTATTAGTGATAGATATGCTTGTTAATTTATTCTCCATTGCTAGCGTAAAGAGTTATCTTACAGATGCAAATATAGGTATTATATTGAAATTAACAATAGTTAGCTTCAAAATAAGAAATGTACGCCCTGTTTATCGCTGATAAGTGCAAAAAAAGACAAAAACTATCTTTTCTTCATCAACAAAAGAGATACTCAACTAAACAAAAACAACACCAATTATTGTGTTATTTTTTAACTTTTTTGTAAAGAAACGAAAACCAAAGAGGCAATATTATCCCTTTACAAACACTCGAAATAGCAATTGCCCACCACACTCCAACAATACCCATATCGGATGCCAGATAATAAGCCAGAGGTATTCGCAAAGCATTAAATACGACACTGATAATAGCAGGTTCTACAGTTCTTCCGATACCATTAAACATACCTTGAGTAGTAAGTTCGAGCATCATAAAAATCTGAACCAAGCCCATTACCATCAAATATTGCGACCCTGCATCTATTGCGTCCTGATGGGGAACAATAAGCCCGAAGATAGAGCCTCCGAAAAACACAAAAGCAACACTCACCACAATACCCACCGAAACCATTATTCGTAAGGTATAGATGTAAGCTTTTTTGCCTCGTTCTATTTTATTTGCGGCATAATTTTGAGCCATAAAAGCACTCAAAGCCGTAGAGAAACCTTGCGAAGTATTCCAGGTAACAGCCTCAATCTGACCACCCGTAGTTTGAGTCATCAAACCCAAGTGCCCACCATATATAGAGGCTACACGAGCCAGATTCATATTTATGATTGCATAGAGCGAGTTCATTAAAGAAACGGGCGTTCCCAGATAAAAAACACGCTTAAGAAAAACTACACGAGGTTTTATCAGGAACGAGAAGTTACCCAAAATTCGATTAGCTGATTTGATCTGATAGAAGAATAAACCAAATACAAATATCTGAGAAATTACACTTCCTACCGCTGCACCATGCAAGCCCATATCCAAACCAAACATAAGAATCGGGTCGAGAATCATATTCAGCACCAACCCAAACGCATTGTTTCTGAAAGGAATAAAGCTACGCCCTGCCCCATTATATACTCCTGATAAATTATACGATAGAAACTGAAACGGCAAACATATAGTCATTATACGGAGGTAAAGTACAGCTTCGCCCGTTATATCAGCAGGAAGTTTAAAGAACATCAAAATAGGCTCTGCAAACGTAAACAGTGTGAGCGACCATACTACCCCCAGAAAAATAGCTACAGTAGATGTATGTGAAGCATATATTTTTGCCTGACGCATTTTTTTCGCACCGATAGATTGCCCCACGGCTACCTCAGCCCCTATCATCGCTAAATAGGCAACCGACGCCGTAAGCCACAACAGCATACCAATAGCACCAATAGCAGCTTCCGATTTAGTGGCTACATTAGAAGCATCATCTGCACCCAATCGTCCCACCCACGACATAGCCATCAGTGTATATGCCATCTGCAAGAAACTTGTACCCATAAGGGGCAAAGCCAATCGTATAAGAGTCGAGAATATCTTACCCTCAGTAAGATTCTGAATACCACTTCCTTTCATTCGTATTTCACCTTTTCTATATCTAGGTCGAAGACCTTTTCACCTTGATAAGTAGAACAACCAGACAGTCTTAAAGTTATACGAAACAGCAATAAAAAAATAGGAATTGCTTATAACTTTTAAAACACCTTTCTTTTTAATTAATACAACAAAAGCGACTACTTTACGTAATCGCTTTTGCTCTTTGGAGCGGAAGAAGGGGCTCAAACCCTCGACCCTCAGCTTGGAAGGCTGATGCTCTATCAACTGAGCTACTTCCGCAATTTGCATAAAAAAAATAAGTGGGCAGTGATGGATTCGAACCACCGTAAGCTTACGCTATCTGAGTTACAGTCAGACCCATTTGGCCACTCTGGTAACTGCCCTTTTTTCCTTAAATGCGATGCAAAGGTAATAAAATTTTCGCTCTACCAAACAGATAAACGTATTTTTTTATCTGCTATTTACTCGAATCAAGCTAAACGTCTGTTAATAAATAATTAACATTGAATCTTTAATTTCACACCTCTACTCTTTTAAGAAAAACAAATTAATTTAGCTACTACATATAGTCAATATTAAGTCCGATTCTTTTCGAAGAATAACAGTTCTCAAACAAATAATTTGAGTGAGCAGCTACATTAATTACTATAAACATGAAACACATCTTCAACCATACCAAGCAATTTCTATAATTGCAAAATAACCAATTCTGACCAAATAGTAAGAGGATTACCCGTATAAGGATAAGATGATAGAAACGGTATTTGCGAACAAGTACTGCAAGTAACATCGACACCCAAGAAGCCGATGGTTAATGTTGCATCCGAAGTAAACTCTCGATAAATAGTACCACCACCTAAATACTCGCTATACCATTTAAAATATATAAGTGCACCATTACTATATACCTGCATACGCCCATATTCGCGAAGATTTATATCGCCTCTGATAAATATAAGATAACTTCCTGCGGGGATAGTAATTGAGTTTGTTCCGTTCGTCGTAGCATTTAATGTATTTGTAGAGAAGGACGTTGTTCCACTGATTGTATATAACGAATTGGCTACAATAGATGATGGATTTCCCGATACTTTCCAAACCGCCGCTCGCTTCACTAGCGACAACACCTGCCACGAACCCAACCCCGAAGCATCGGTGGCTGTAAAAATCTTCCCCAAACCTTCAGTTCCATCCGTTATCTTAAGCTTTCCCACAACATCCAGTTTTGTAGCCGGGCTTATAGTACCCAATCCTACTTCCCCTGTAGATGATACATATACATCATCACTATTGTTTACTGTACCCATACTTTGAGTATCGCCTTTCGGATCGATATGTAGAGCGGAATTTGTAGGCGGATTGATTGTCTTAATACCCACCTGAGCCAAAAGCAATGTACTAAAACATGATAATAAAATTGTTGATATATATTTATTCATAACATTCTTTATTTAAATCATAATTATAGAGAAGGTGTACCAAAAGGTATTTGTATAGGGTGGTTTAGTATAGTAATAGTTGGTAGCTCCTACGGCTGTAGAAACAGCTGTAAAATAGATAGTGATAGTTTCGGGGTTTGCATACTTAGCATTCGTCAGGTCAAGAAGAAAGGTAGCACCACCCAACCATTCCGAATAATAAAAAGAGAAGGGAGTATCTACACTTGTTTTAACTGTAAAAATTCCATATTCTGAAGCAGGAGCTAAATCTCCATTTACAATAATAATATATTTTCCACGAGGTATTCTCAAACTATTTGTACCTGCACTTAATCCATCTATTTCGTTATCAACCATAGCAGAGGTTCCCGTAAACTGAATCATGCCACTGGCAGGCACATTAACTGATCCGCTCAACTTCCAATTAGCTATCTTATTTATTTTCACACTCCCCCATGTAGCCAATCCCACATCATTGCTACTCATCAAGAGTTTACCATCCGCCTGCGTACCATCGTTTACGCGCAAACTTCCATTGATATGTAATTTAGCTTTCGGATCGATCACTCCCAAACCCAACTTTCCATCGGAGGTAAATACTACATCATCCGACATTTGAGAAGTAGAGGGAGAGGAATTATTATTGTTTTTGGCTGCATCAATATGCAACAATTGCGAAGGGCTTTCGGTGTAAACTCCTATTTGAGCAAATATGCCAGTAGATAAAGAACAGAATAAAATCACTAATATATTTTTCATTTTCTTACTCCTCTTATTTAGTTAACGAAATAAACCTCACCGTAGCAGCAGCGGTGGCATTATTGAATGGAGGCACTGTATAACGGGTTATACCTCCCCCTGAAAGATTACGAAACGCACCTCGAATATTGAGCGTGGTGGGTGCAGTAAAAGTATATACAGCCGACCCTCCGGTAAGTTGCTCAAAGTAAAATACCTGATAAATATAACTGTTAGTACCATACGTAAAGAGTCCTACGGCTCCATACTCCATCACATTAACATCAAAATCAATAACAATAAGAAACGTTCCGGCCGGAACTGTTATTGCCGAAGAGGTAGTGTTATCGAAGATTTTAAAACCCATTCCATTAGGATCCGACAGCGTTTGTGTACCCTTTATCATTGTTGATACACTAACCGGAAAAGTTGTATTGGGCGCAACCACCGTCCATGTGGCAATACCCTTACTTCGGTCGAAGTCTTTCCAAGAACCAACACCATTACTATCTGACATCAATACCTTATCAGCAGCCGGCGAGCCGCCCGATATAAGAACATCACCCATAACATCTAATTTTGCTTTTGGCGATACTGTACCTATCCCCACATTTCCATTGGCATCTACAACAAGATCATCAATAACATTAACAGAACCATTGGTATTTGCTTTTCCATCGATATGGAATACTCCTTGTGGATTTTTAGTGTTGATACCCACCTGCGAATAACACTGGATGAGCATAAAAAAATTAAAGATTAATAAAATAATTCTCCCCATTTCTTCTATATTTTTACATGGTTACTTGACAACTGGTAGTGGTAAAAAACTTGCAGCAAAAAAAAGGCAGTAGCGTGTAATCTCTACACACCACTACCGGACATAGTTGTGACACAGGTAAACCTTTTGTTCGTGCGGATTTTGAACGACAACAAAAAAACAAATCTGTCACACGAAACAGTTCACTGAGCAAACTATAAATATCTTTATTCGAAAAGAAGTCAAAAATGAAAATGCAAGAGTAAACACTGAACAACTTTCTAAAAAAAGTTACCCAAAGTCCGAATAAGGAGAATAAATAGCTTGTTAAGCACGAAGAGGGATTATTTAGCTCTCTCTCTCTCTCTAACATTTTTGCGTGAAGAACCAAACCTAAATTGTTAAAAATTAAGTTTTTATCTGCAAATATGTTTGTTAATAGGAGCATTATTGTTAGTGTAATTAGTTATTCGTCAGTCACAAAGATAGAAAATAATTTTATATTAACTACCAAAATATTACATTTTAGAGCAATAAATAGAAGCAAAAATGAGCATCAAGCCTCATAAAGACGACCAGAGAGTAGATCTAAAACAGCCGTAATCATCTAGTAACAAAACGAGTAGAAACATCCAATTCAAACAAACAATAAATTTTATAAAATTAACATCTTCAACAAAAAAAGCCCTCAACAGAGTTTTACTCCAAAGGGCTTTTTTCAGAAATTATAATCTTTTATTCAAGTATTATATACATAACCATAGAGGGCTAAGCAGTATTCTAAATAAAGTAAGATCAAACGAATAGCCATCAGTTAAAGCCTCCAGAAGATCATATAGGTACGCACCAAGTTGGTACTGCCGGGAGTTGTACTTTTAAGAGACCATATTCTATCAGTAGTATTTTCGTGACAAATATAGATCTTCACCTCATCGTTCTTCTTAAAATTAGCATTCAAAAATACAGATGCCGTTTGTTGTGCATTAGTATTGGGACGCAAAGCAACAGTATATGAATCTACTACCGAATGATTTGTTGCATTTACCAAAAACACATAATAATAAGCAAACTCAGAAGTGCCAGCTGATACATATCCCGACAAATGCATATTGAAGGAGTATGCTCCATCTTCTAAAATTGAGATTACTCCATTTTCTTTTGTTACAAACTTAAGTTCTGTTCCTACTGAATACAATTCGGCAGCCAACTGTGTAGGAGTTATAGGTTTGGTTGTAACATCGGGCGACGACAGATTCAACAGATTGATAAACGAACCGGCATAGATATTGGTGGACATTTTGCCCCATTGACTATCGGAAAAAAAATAAACACCATCCTCTATCGAAGCATCTTTATTATAAACTACTATGCCATCCGTAGGATTGGGTACTGTGGCAACATCAAAACTCGAAGCAAGAGTCACCCGATTAAGCCCCAAGGCTTTATTATCTGCATTCAGATACAACTGAGCACTGTTATAAGGCATTCCTCCCACACCAAGTATAGCCTCGTTATCCGTAGATATATTCAAGATCATATCATTTTTCAATTGTTCGGGAGTTGGTGTGCCCGAAACGTTATCTCCATTAGCGTCTATTACTAAACGACCTACGGGAAATTTGGTATTGATGCCTACCTGCGATGAAACATAGGCAGAACATACCAAAAACATTAATACTATAAATATTTTATTCATGTCATGTATCTTCTATTCGTTATAGTTTCCAAAATACCATACTCGTTCTGGCAGCCGATTTTAGCGATGGATCGGATGAGTCGAGAACCCGTACACTTAAAGGACAATCTTGAAAATCGGGCGATTGACCTCTGCCAATATAAATTTCAATTTCCTCGTCTTTATTCAAGCTTGTCCCCATTACCAAACGGTACGAATAATACCTCCTAAACCTTTGAGTAAAAGGAAACGAAATAAGCGCTTTCTCTAACACTTTATTTTGTGTTTTTGAAACCAGAAAAGCATACAATACAGCCTGAGAATCATAGGTTTCTTCCGGCGACGGAATACCCAATATTGTAGAATAGAAATAAAAACGCAGAGCAAATACATAAGTACCATCAGCAGGAGCTTTTATCTGGTTGGTTTCGGAGTTTACAAACGGCATCTTTAGCGTGCCCGAATAAATACCCGAAGTAGCATCTGAATAACTTATGCTAGGTATTTCAATTTGATCTGGAAGTAAATAAGGTATCGAAAATTCATTCTTTAGAGCAGGCTCTCTCTCTGCCTTTAAAATCCTGTTCCACTTCACACCATCGAAGTAATACCATCCTATCTCGACCTCTTCCGAGGCAATAGCCACCGTATTATAAACTATCATTCCGGCTCTCGGATTGGGCACAGTTACAATATCGGTCAGTGATTGAAGTTTTACTTCATTCATCTTCAAAGCTTTTTTATGCGATCCCAAATCGAGCTGAGCCGCTGTTGAAGCTTTCTTACCTAAGCCTACAACCCCTGTTGCATTATCAAGAGATATAATCATATCATCTGCAAGTTGAGTTCCTGTACCAGTTGTGTTATTTCCCAGAGGGTCTACCTGAAAGATAGCTCCCGACACAACATTCTCGGTGTTGATACCTATTTGTCCAAAAGACGCCGCACTCATCAATACAAATGCAGCAATTACATATATATACTTCATAGTTTCAATATCATAATTTCCAATAACTTAAAGAGGTCTTATTATACCTTCCGGCAGTAGTAGTTGCTCCACCATACAATGTCCAAGGAAAATTGGTATCGAGGTTGTGGCATATCAAAAAATCAAGTTCGTCACCAGCCTTCAACTCCGAAGACAAAATAACGGTTGCCGACTGCTTATAATCAGGAGCATTATTCATGGTTAACGTACCCAAGGCAGCAGCATCCATAATAGTCATATCCGATTTACGAAGCATAAATACATAGAGATGAGCCTCTGATGTTCTTTCCGTAGTAACAAAACCCACCAAATTGAGAGCAAACGCATAGGTACCATCCTCTGTAATGCTTACACCAACAGTGGACGAACCCAACGGCGCAAAAGGTATAGAAACACCATCGTATCCACCGGCTGATATATGTGGCGAGGTTGCAGAAGTGGTAGTAACGTCCGAAACAGAGACAGCTATCTTTACAGCATTAGTTTCCTTCGTAAAAGCCATTTGTTCCCATCTGTTAGCCACACCATTGAATACACAAATACCAGGATACAATTCGCTATTGTTGGTTGTATTGAAAACCATCATACCTTGTATGGGAGTAGGCACTGTTATTAAATCATCGGCAGCTATTAATGCTACATTATTTAAAGAGAGACCTTTGTTTGCCGAAGCCAGATCGACCGAGGCTCCCTTTGCAGGTACGCATCCAATTCCTACCCCTACTCCACCAACGCCATCATACGTCACAATAAAATCATCAGTCAATTGACTGGCAATCGGAGCTGCACCCGTATTACCTTTTCCATCGATATGAAACAGGCCTAGAGGATTACTGGTATTAATCCCTACTTGCGATTGACATAAGCCAATACTCAAGAGAGTAAAAAGAAGCAAATAAAACTTTTTCATTGCCATCATCTTGTAATACATATTTATCTTAAGATTAGTTAGTTTCGAACAAAAAAGCAGCAACATGTAATCGCTACACGCTGCTGCCGGACATAGTTGTGACATAGGTAAACGAATGATTCGTGCCGATTTTGAACGACAACAAAAAAACAAATCGATTACACGAAAACGTTTACCGAAACAACTGACAATATATTTATTGGGGAAATATTGTAAAGAAAAAACACAAGCGTAAACAAGACGCAATATAAAAAAAAGACAGATAACTCTGCCTGTAACTTTTGGAAATAAGTAGTGCTTTAAGTGTGTAGCTGTATTATTTAGCTCTCTCTCTCTCTCTCTCTCTCTCTCTCTCTCTCTCTCTCTCTCTCTCTCTCTAATATTTCAGCACAATTAACCAAACCTAAATTGTTAAATTTTAGATCATTATATATATTACTATGTGTGAAATTTAGTGTCATAATTATTGTAAAGAGTTATTTTACAGGGACGAAGATAGGACTTTTTATAATACAAGACAAAAAACATGATTTATATTTTGTCT
>NZ_CVRU01000193.1 GCF_001261715.1 Dysgonomonas sp. HGC4
TAATAATGTTCTTTGAAGATAGCTTGTTCTTTTGTCAACAATTTTAAATCCTGATCGTTATAGATATAATTATTGTAAAGATTAGCCCTATGAATTCAAAGTTATTTGTTCTCGTTCTTGTTTTGGTGTTTTTACCCTATTTAGCTTTTAGTAAAGATATTCCATCTACTATTGAAAAATCGACCAAAGTTTTCGCAAAAAAAGACACTTCAAATCTAAAAATGGATATATATAAACTGAAGTCTCAATCTAATGTAGTGCAGCCATGTATGATATTCGTGTTTGGAGGCGGTTTTATTACTGGAAAAAGAGATAGTAAGCAGTATAACGATTATTTTACAGTTTTAGCGGAAAAGGGTATTACGGTAGTTTCTATAGATTATCGACTTGGCTTAAGAGGCATTAAGAAAGCTCCATCTGTCACAAATACCGAGCCTATGTATCATGCTGTTGATGTAGCAGTAGAAGATCTTTTCAGTGCAACTAAATATTTGCTCGATAATGCCAAGGCATTAAATATAGATACTGAGTTGATTATGATTAGTGGATCGAGTGCAGGAGCTATTACCGTGCTTCAGTCCGATTATGTAAAAAGAAATGCTCTTTCAGGTTCAGAGGTATTACCTGCTGATTTTCAATATAGCGGCGTATTAGCATTTGCAGGAGCTATTGCAAGCAAAGAGGGAACACCTAACTATAAGGTAGCACCAGCTCCTACTTTGTTCTTTCATGGAGATAAAGATATTCTTGTGCCCTATGCTTCAAAGCGTTTTTTTAGAAAAGGTCTTTTTGGTTCGAAGTCATTAGCAAAGAAATTCAAGAAGAAAGGATATTCCTATTGTTTTTTTACTGTTGAAGGGCTTTCGCATGAAATTGCTGAATCTCCAATGGTTATCTATCACAATCAAATTATATCGTTTATTGATGAATATATTTTTGATAAAAAGCCTTGGCAAATGGAGGTGAAATTGAATGATGCAAGCTTAAAGCCTGGTCCGGTTATGACTACTAAGAATTTGTACAAGTAAAATAGAGTTTTTCAGGAAATATAGAGATGAAGGTGTCTAATGGATATCTTCATCTTTTTCATTTAGTTATCTTGTTATATAGATATGGTGTATGTAAGTATAGATATAATCATAGACGTGGTTTGTAATATTTAACGTATTATATTTTTATTTTGGTTGTGTGCAATCTAATTTTGTAAAATTAAATAATTAGTAGGTAATGACAGAATATTTAAAACTCGAAAATCAAGTATGCTTTCCTATATATGCTTTAGCAAGGCAGATAGCAGCTTTATATAGACCTTATCTGGATAAATTGGGTTTAACGTATCCTCAATATCTGGTTATGCTGGTTCTGTGGGAGCATAAATCGGCTAGTGTAAAGTGTATAGGTGAATTACTTTGGCTTGATAGTGGAACGCTGACTCCCTTATTGAAACGCATGGAATCTAACGGACTACTTTCACGAAAACGTTCTTGCGTGGATGAAAGGGTTGTAGATATTCTGATTTCGGAAAAAGGGGAGGAGCTTAGGTTACAAGCCGAAGATATTCCAATGCATATAAAAGAGCAGTTAGAAACGGAGGATGAGCAATTGATTGCATTACGTGAGCAACTGAAGCGTATATTGTTGACAACCTCTAAATGCAAACTGTAATTTAGGAGAGATAAATACATCTGGAGTACTATTATAAAACGTCTTACATTATATTAAAAATAAAATGAGTTTATTAGAACAAGCAAAATGGCGATACGCCACAAAGAAGTTTGATGCTTCTAAAAAAGTAGATCAAAAATTAGTAGATCAAATAGTAGAAGCAGCCAGATTGGCTCCAACTTCATCGGGATTACAACCTTTCAAGGTAATTGTTATAACTAACCAAGAGTTGAAAAATAAACTAGTGCCTATATCTATGGGACAACAACAAGTTGCAGATTGTTCTCATTTGTTGGTCTTTGCTGCGTGGGATAATTACACCGAAGAAAGAATAGATCATATATATGGTATCACTACCGGAGCAAGAGAACAACCGGCTGATAGATATAAAGATTATACGGATCGCCTCAAATCGCTTTATTTGACTCGTCCCCAAGAAGAGAATTTTGCACATACAGCACGCCAGTCGTATATTGCTTTTGCTTACGCTATTGCTATGGCTGCCGAGCTTAAGGTAGATACAACACCCATGGAGGGGTTTGATAACGAAGCTGTAGATAAATTGTTAAATCTTTCTGAGCAAGGGTTGAGAAGTGTTACACTTCTACCATTAGGTTACAGAGACGAGTCTAATGATTGGTTAGTTAAGATGAAAAAGGCAAGACATCCTCAATCTGAGTTTATTATCGAAATAAAATAAGGTTTCGGATACTTAAAAAATAAGATGCAGATTGTTTCTGCGTTATAATTATATTCACAATTAAAAAATAACTCAAATGTCACAAATTACATTAGGCGGTCAAGCGGTAAATACAATTGGAAATTTACCATCAGTAAAATCGAAAGCACCAGCTTTTACATTAGTAAAACAAGATTTATCAGAATTATCTTTATCTGATCTTAAAGGTAAAAATGTTATTCTTAATATTTTCCCAAGCTTAGACACAAGTACTTGTGCTGCTTCGGTAAGAAAATTTAATAAAGAAGCTGCAAGCCTATCTAATACTGTAATATTAGCTGTTTCGGCTGATCTTCCATTTGCAGCAGGTCGATTTTGCACAACAGAAGGTATAGAAAATGTTATTCCAGTTTCTGTTTTCAGAGATCAAGCTTTTGCTCGCGATTATGGAGTATTGTTAGTAGATGGTCCATTGAAGGGATTACTTGCACGATCATTGGTTGTAATAAATCCAGAGGGAGAAGTAGTGCATACAGAACTTGTTCCCGAAATCAAAGATGAGCCTAACTACGAGGCTGCTTTAACTATTTTGAAATAAAATATAAAGCTTATGCCTACTACTATTTATGACTTTATAGTCAAAGGAAATAACGGACAGGATGTTGATCTTGCTCAATATCGAGGACAAGTGCTCTTGGTTGTGAATACAGCTAGTAAATGCGGTTTTACACCTCAATACAAAGGTCTCGAATACCTCTATCAGAAGTATAAGGATGAAGGGTTGGTGATATTAGGTTTTCCTTGTAATCAATTTGCAAATCAGGAACCGGCGGCTGATGCTGAGATAGCCTCATTCTGTGAACTGAACTATGGTGTTACTTTCCCTTTGATGAAAAAAGTTGATGTAAATGGTAAAGAGGCAGCTCCTATCTATCAGTTTTTAAAGAAAAGAGCGAGAGGTTTTCTCTTTTCTGGAATAAAGTGGAACTTCACAAAGTTTCTCATTGATAAGGATGGGCAAACAGTCAAGCGATTTAGTCCTATATCTAAGCCTGAATCACTGGAAGCTGATATTCTTAAAATGATTTTAGTAGGAAAATAATAAAAAGGGTAAGCACTATGCTTGCCCTTTTTATATTATATACCCCTTTATTTTATATCTATATTTCATCTCTGCATTTTATAGATTAACCTACGTTGTTTTACAGGTGTTATTTTAGT
>NZ_CVRU01000194.1 GCF_001261715.1 Dysgonomonas sp. HGC4
TGTCTAAATAATTATAGATTCTCAGATTCCGTTATCTCTTTAAACTTAGGAGCATAATTTAAACCCCATTTATTAATATCATTCAGAATAGGCAATATCTTTTTACCATCCTCTGTAAGCGAGTACTCTACTCTTGGTGGTATTTCAGGGTAAGTAGTTCGATCTATTATTTTATAAAACTCCAACTGCTTCAATTGTTGATGTAATACTCGCTTGGTAATACCCGTTACAGCCTCAACCAAATCTTTAGGTCGTGTTACCCCCTTATCAATCTCCATAAGTATGCAAAATTTCCATTTCGAGAAAATAACTTCCGTAGCAATAGTGATTCCGCACTCAAAATCTAAAGGTATTTTTCGTTCATACATACACCGTCTGTTGAATTTCTTAGAATATAATTTAGATACAAAGTTAGTGACAAAATTATCACTTAGAGATAAAAAAATCCCTTATTGTGATTCATACTCAGTGATACTAACTTTGTATTTCAATAAACGTAAAAGAAAAAAACAGATGAAGAAACTTATCATTGTCAGTCATCCGAATATCCAAGATTCAGTAATAAATAAACGTTGGGTAAAAGAATTGGAGAAACATCCCGGACAGTTTACTGTACACAACATATACAACACCTACCCCAATGGCAAAATAGATATTGAGAGAGAGCAAAAACTAATTGAAGCACACGATACTCTGATTCTTCAGTATCCTTTATATTGGTTCAACTGCCCTCCCCTTTTAAAACAATGGTTAGATGATGTTTTCACTTATGGATGGGCTTATGGTTCTACTGGAGATAAGATGAAAGACAAAAAAATAGCATTAGCTATATCTGCCGGAATTGAAGAAGTAGATTTTCAAGAAAATGGAACATGGAAAGTTACAATAGAACAATTGATCTTACCTTTTAAAACAACAGCACTTTATACTAAGTCTGACTTTAGAGGACATTTCGTTTTATACAATTCACATGATGTACTTCACGCTGAAACTTTAGAAAAAAGTGCAGAAGACTATATTCAGTTTGCCCTGAATCTATAACTAATCAATGAAGCCAAAACATCAAAAGAAAGATATTAGCTAAAACCTTCAACTAGAAAAGGCACAATAGGCAGATTCATCTAATCTACTCATTGTGTCTTTTATTATTATTTTTAACCTAAGTTACAGCCTTTGCTGAATTGCAGCACCTATCTGCTCCAACTCTTCTTTTGTAACTTCTTTACGGAATAGCTTTACTCTATAACCTGCACGAGAAATGGACAATTCTTCCATATTCCCGTCTGAACTAATAGAAAATCCCCTATTATCAGGATATATCTGCATAACTTCCCATCCTAAAGCTTCCATATAATTCATTGCATCGATAAACTCGCGAAACTTCACCAATTTACCTTTCGCATTTCTAAGGCGAGGTTCTTTTTCGAGCCAATAGTTCTCTGACAAACCCAAGACTAATTCCGCGTCATGCAAATACACCATACAATATGTATAATGCTTTTTCTCTACCGATTGATTCTCTTGAGAAAAAGAACTTGTTGTATATAGTATAATGGAAATTAAACACAGTATAATCTTCTTCATAGCATTTTATTTTGAATCTAAAAATATAAAAACATTACCACAAAAACAAAGGAGCTACTAATTAAAGCAACTCCTTTATCACTATATAAACTTTGATTAAAAAAGAAAATATAACATTAAATTCTAAGAACTTAATATTACTTTATCATATTTAGAAATTGAGCGGAACAAGCAACTTTATGCCAAAATTACGCCCCATATTAAAAACTCCTTCTCTACCTGTTACTTGATTTACATCGGTATATTTCAAACGACTCAAGTGATTTTGATAAGCCTTATTCGTTAAATTATTCGCCATAAAATAAAGGGAAGCCCATGTACGTCCTTTATGTACAAAATCCGTTCCAAAAGAAGCATTCAATAATGTATAGGCAGGTGTCACTGTTTCAGTATCAAAAGCCGAAAATATTCGATCTTGTTTCAAATTACTCTCTATACCTACCGAAACGTAAGTATTATTCAAGTTTTTTCCATGACGAATCAAATCGAAGCGTAAGTCTGAAATTAACTTAGGAGCTGGCGTAAATGGTAAGTTTTTAGTAGAATCGGGCTGATTCAACTGTACCGAATTTACATACGAGAATGAGTTTTGAAAATGTAATCTTTCAATAGGATGTATATCAATACTTATTTCGCCTCCAAGAATACGTGCATTTCCCGATACGAATTGAAATGTTTTATAACCATCGGTCAATAAATCATGCCCATCCTCATCTAATAATTTATGAGAGAAGATATAATTATTGATACGATTGGCAAATAAAGAAACTTCCCCCGAAATGATAGGTGATGAGTAACCAAAACCTAAATCTGCCTGCCAGCTATTTTCAGCTTTAAGATTAGGGTTTCCTATTTCGTAACGAACAGCACCTCCATGCGCTCCATTAGAAGCTAGCTCACTAATATTGGGAGCACGGAAACCATGCGATAAATTTAATTTTGTATACCAACCATCCGATAGCTGATAGGTAAAACCTAAACTACCACTAAGCCCTTGAAAGTTTCGGGTATATGCCGGAAATATTTCTGCATCATGGTCGTGGTCGTGATCATCACCGTCCTCATGGTCTTCGTGTCCACCACTTTCATGGTCGTGTGTATGAGGTTCAAACTCTTTCACACTCTGATGGCGGCGATCGAAACGCAATCCCCCACTAACATCTAATTTACCAAAGTTCTTAGAAGCAATGGCAAATACCCCCATATCAAACAATTTATATTCTGGCAAAAGCGTTTCATGTCCTCTATTTAATGAGGATTGATACATTCCGTTTACACCAGTCACCAACTTATATCCATTTATCTCAGGTAAGCTATAACGTACATCATAGGTTGCTGTATGTAACTGAAAATACAAAGCATACTCATTGCGATCCATCACATTCTCAAATTCCTGACGTCGATTTTGTTGATACCCAAAGATGGTACGTAAACTCCCATCACCCAATATTATATTACTACTTGATACTGCTTTGTAGTGATACACTTGTTGATAAGGCACAAATGGTCTATACGACCTACCATCTCTATCAGTAGCAATAGCTGTACCCTGTTCTCCATCCACAACTACAGGCTTAAGAAAGCCTCCTGTTTTCTCATCTCTTTCACCCTCAACAATACCAGGTGTAATATTATAATAATCTAAAGTCAAATGAGAATAACCCCAATTTTTATTAAGACCTATAAGCCCCGAAACAGCCCTTTCTTGAAACCCTGAGTTAAACACATATCCATCGTATTTATTCTTATACGAATGAGCCCATTTGTCGCTATATCTTGCATTCCAAACAATACCTCCTTTATTACCTGCTGTATTGACAGAGTAATTAATCAAGCCATTATTAGTTTGGTACTCAGTTAAGACATTTGCATTGATTGTTCCGTCGGGTAAGATTGGATCTGATTGAAAATTAATAACCCCTGCCATGGCATCCGATCCGTACATTAAACTTGCAGGACCTTTAAGTATTTCTACCGAATTTACCGATTGAGGATCGATCTCCACACCATGCTCATCTCCCCATTGTTGCCCTTCTTGACGCACTCCGTCATTAACAACCACAACTCTGTTGTATCCTAAACCACGAATAACGGGTTTAGATATCCCCGAACCTGTTGTTATCTGAGAAACTCCCGGTTGACGCGATATAGCATCAATTATATTAGAGGATGACTGTTGAAGCAATTCTTTACGTGCAATGAATGATATAGGAGATGGCGTCCGTTTTATAAGCGAGCTACCCGTTAATGAGGTAACCACTACTTCATTAATTTCGGCACTCGATTCTTTCAAAGCAAAATTCAGATCATTTACAGATCTTAAATCAACTGTCTGAACAAGTGTTTGATGACCTAAATAAGTTACTTGTACAGTAGTTCTAACTAAAGGCAGATTGTCAATTCTATACTGTCCTTTCTCATTAGTAATGGCTCCTTTTTTCAGATCGGGGAGATAAACATTTACCCCCATAAGAGCTTCTCCATCTTTTTCGTCTGTAATAACTCCTTGTAGCGACCTGTTATCGGTAGGCGCATTATTAGCAGATAGTGTTGCCAAAGAGAGCAGGCATATGATGATTGTGTATATTACTTTCATGTTCTTTTTTGATATTTTGAATTTCAATCCTTTACAGTCTAAAACCTTATTATTTTATAAATATAAGCGCAACTACCAGTTGCCACCTAGAAACAACACACTAAATAAGTGGCTGTTACTTAAAAACAGGTAGACTTGGATACTACATTCATTGTACGATTATGATTAACGGAATGATATACACCCGAATCGCATAGATTGAATAAATTCAGCCTACAATTCGCACAATAAATAGATTTTGAATAATTTAGCTATTTCTAATGACACTTTAGAGACATAACAATCTATTGTTGTTACTCTTAGCCAAAGTAGAAGTAAGGTCCGAGACCTTGGTATTTATTTTAGAAAAGACCGAGTGCAGGAGGTGCTCTCAGCGAAACATGAAGAATAGGTTGATAAGTCTGAGTTTGGATCTCAGCTTGTATAATTTCAGCAAAGTAAATATCAAAATGTTGTTGTAATTCGGCAAACTGTTGTGGAGTGAATGCCTGAAGCATAAAAAGACAGATATCGCAATCCTGATGAATAGCTGCTGATTTTCCTGCCGAATGACAATGTGTATCGTAATGAGAACCGTGATCTACAAAGAAGAAGTGAACCGGCTTCATCAGTATTACACCGAAAAAGACGATAATAAATAACGAGGCTATTTTTTGCCTATTTGTCATTTGCACTTTCAATTTGTTCTAACGATTAAAGATACCCTAAAGTCTAAGCAGACTTTTTAAACTTGTAACAAAGATATACTATAAATATTAATAGAAGTTTAAAATAAGCGTTAAGTAATATAAAATTAGACGGCTCCGTCTCAATATAAGTAGAAGGTTGCACTTTGAAAGTCATAATAACCAATTGCAACTATCGCTTACCCAAATAATAAAAAGGTTTGAGGTCTTATAAGATAAAGCCATCTTTCATATATATAGTACGATCTGTAATTTTGGCTAGTTCCTCATCGTGAGTTACAATCACAAATGTTTGACCAAACTGATCTCTAAGATCGAAAAAGAGCTTATGTAATTCTATTTTATTTTCGGTATCAAGACTACCCGATGGCTCATCAGCTAATATCACTGCTGGATTATTGATCAAAGCACGAGCTACCGCTACACGCTGCTTTTCTCCTCCCGACAATTCGTTCGGTTTATGTTCAAGCCTCGAAGACAACCCCAATAATTCGAGTAATTCTTTAGCTTTCTTCTTAGCTTCCCATTCCTTAGCTCTACCAATCAAAGCAGGAATCATTACATTTTCAAGAGCCGTAAATTCGGGCAATAATTGATGGAATTGAAAAACGAATCCTATATTACGATTTCTAAAATCTGAAACATTCGTATCATTCAATCCTGTCACTCTCTGACCATTGATTATAACCGTTCCCGAATCGGGTTTATCCAGAGTTCCCATTATTTGGAGTAGAGTTGTTTTACCCGCACCACTAGCGCCAACAATAGATACAATCTCACTTTGATTGACATGTAGATTGACATCTTTAAGGACTTGCAGTTGTCCGTAACTCTTGGTTATATTCTGTACTTCTATCATAATAACGATAATTCGATCTTAAACTTAATTACAAAACAAAATTAGAAATAAATCGACAGATTGGTTCTCTAATTCTCTAAATCAGTAAAATAATTAAAGCATAAGGCTTATTTAGTATATTAAAGTTTTGTTGTTACTTTTGTGTAAAAATAGGTATCTTATAAAAATAAGAAAGTGAAGGTATTATTAATGATATACTTTTGAGACAGAACAAGCTGTAGCTATTATTCTTTCCAAAGTATAAACAAAAGGTCTACAACCTTTTGTCTTTAATATACCGCTCACACGATAGCGACTCACTACATACATGAAAAAAATATTTACTCTCGTCTTACTCTCGTTGGTTTGCATATTCACTCATGCCCAAAATTATCATAAAGATGATAAAGCAGGATTGATGCAGATACTCAGACAAGAATCGATGAACCGAGACAGTTTAAATCTGGAACAATTAGGTCTCAGTGAGAGCGATACCACAAACTGGGAAACATCTGACGCATGGATCACTAAATTAAAAGGAATAGAGTGGAACGACAAGCTACCCAAACGAATTACAAGTATAGACTGGACAAGTGTTAATTTATCGGGAAGCTTTGACTTTGGATATTTCCACGAGCTACAATCAGTTATTTGTGCCAATAATCACATCTCTAAAATAGATATTCAGAAAAATAAGCAGCTACTTCACCTGAACATTTCTCAAAATGAAATAGACAGTATATATCTATTGAATAATAAGTTACTCTCGTATCTAAATGTATCGGGGAATGGGTTAACTTCTATTAATCTGAAAAACAACAAACAACTAGAACATCTCAATTGCAGTTATAATGGACTAAAAGATATCGACTTATCTAAAAACTTAGCACTTAAGTCGTTAGATATTTATTGGAACCAACTCACCACCTTAGACTTATCGGGCAATAAGCAATTAGTAGATTTGAGTTGCTATGCAAACTATCTCGTTTCTATTAATCTCTCGAAAAACACTTTACTTGAGAACCTAGACTGTACCGAAAATAAGTTGCAAAGTCTGGATCTACGATCAAATATAAAACTCTTTCATCTGGCTTGCGACAAAAATCAACTCGAAGATATAACTTTTGGTGAAACTTCTGTTTTATCTATATTCTCTTGCTCGGACAATAAACTTCGTAACCTCAATTTAATTACTCTGCATGATCTCAATATTTTTGACTGTTCGAAAAACTCTATCATGGTTTTCGATTTTTCTAAAAATCCAAACCTCCAATTATTGAAAATATCGGACAACCCCATTGCAAAACTAGACATTGATCAAAACAGCATGTTGATGGAATTATATTGCTCAAGTAATGGATTGGCAGATATTGATATAAAAAACAATCTAGAGTTGCTTACTTTAGACTGTTCGTCAAATGCGCTTACACAACTTGACATTTCCGCTAATAAATATCTCTCAAAACTAGATTGTATATCTAACAAACTAACCTCGCTAGATCTACAAAACAATCAAGATATTATTTCTTTAAACTGCGATTCTAACAGTATAAAGAATCTGGATATAACTCCCCTTATCAAATTAGAAAAGCTTAGTTGTTCAGTAAACAAGCTTAGTAAACTTGACACTTCAAAGAACAAGAAACTAACAGATTTATTCTGTGCGGATAATCAATTAAAAGATTTGAACTTAGAATACAATACACTCTTAAAAACTTTAAATTGCTCTATAAATACCATCGATTCGCTCAACATTACTAAATGTGAACACTTAAGCATCTTATATTGTGACGACAACGAGCTTAGCAATCTCAACATAAGTAACAATCATA
Organism: Dysgonomonas sp. HGC4; assembly: GCF_001261715.1. Lineage (GTDB taxonomy): Bacteria > Bacteroidota > Bacteroidia > Bacteroidales > Dysgonomonadaceae > Dysgonomonas_A. Next base: position 7,537 of record NZ_CVRU01000194.1, read on the forward strand.
GACTAACGGAACTTACTTGCTCGGCAAATAAATTGACAGAAATAGATTTCAGTAATAATCAAGTATTGAGTAAGCTTGACTGCTCTAACAATTCGCTAGATAATCTGGAGTTGCCTCGCAACCTTCCTCTACTCTATTTAGATTGTTCGAGCAATAATATAACCAATTTAGATATCGACAAAAGCTTCTTCTTTAAAATGAATTGTTCGCACAACTCCTTAAGCTTTTCCTCAATCAATTTATCGGACTATACTTTCATCAGAAATTATACTTATTCTCCACAAACTATTATAGATGGAGGCATAGCTCAATGTGGTGATACCATAGATCTCAGTTCTGAGTTTATGAAAAATGGAAAAGAAACCCGATACCGTTGGTTCGAAAGTGGGGATGAAATAGTATTTGATGGATCGGGAGGCAAATATATAGTCCCCGAATCGTTTGCAGGAGTAGATCTCGTATGCAGAATGACCAATGATGCTTTTCCTAAACTTTTACTTCGTTATAAGTTTTCTATAGAGCCCATAGAAAAAAAGGAAGAATAGCTTATATTTTTTCTACCTTTGCTACATATAAATACTATATGGTATTTACACCAATTATCTAAAGACAATCAGATATATATAGTCTTTAGCGATACAAGAAACAGGTCTTCGACCTTAAAAATAGAAATAACAAAATAATGGCTATATCCTATCTTCAGGTAGATCAGCTCACCAAAAGCTTTGGTGATTTAATATTATTCAGCAATATGTCATTTGGCATTGCCGAAGGGCAACGCATTGGCTTACTTGCCAAAAACGGTACAGGAAAAACAACACTACTCAATATATTAACAGGTAAAGAGTCATACGATTCGGGTTCTGTGGTATTTCGTCGTGACTTGAGAGTTGCCTATTTAGAACAAGATCCTCAATATCCAGGCGATATAACAGTTCTTGATGCTTGTTTCCTATCAGGAACTGATGTAACCGATGTAATTGCAGAATACGAAAAGGCAATGGAATTGGGAGATCACTCGAATCTGGACGACATACTTCAACGTATGGACTTGCTGAAAGCTTGGGATTATGAGCAAAGAGCCAAACAAATTCTATCGCAATTAAAGATTCGAAATTTCGATCAAAAAATATCCGAATTATCTGGGGGACAATTAAAACGTGTTGCATTAGCAAACGTATTGATTACCGAACCCGAACTTATTATTCTGGATGAGCCTACCAATCACCTTGACTTAGATATGACCGAATGGTTGGAGGAATACCTTCAACGCTCACGATTAAGTTTATTGATGGTAACGCACGACCGTTATTTCTTAGACAGAGTTTGTTCGGAAATCATTGAGATCGATCAAAAACAATTGTTTCAGTACAAGGGTAATTACTCTTACTACTTAGAAAAAAGACAAGAGAGAGTAAGCGGTCAAAATGCAGAAATTGACAGAGCTAATAATCTTCTTCGTAAAGAACTGGAATGGATGCGTAAGCAACCCAGAGCAAGGGGTACAAAAGCAAAATCACGTATAGATGCCTATTATGATCTGGAGAAGAAGGCAGAAAAGGAACGTGATTTGGGTAATGTACAACTACAAATGAAGGGCTCGTATATTGGTAATAAAATATTCGAAGCAAAGCATATATATAAATCATTTGGAGATTTAAAGATTCTTGAAGATTTTAATTACGTATTTGCCCGATACGAAAAAATGGGTATCGTGGGAAATAATGGGACAGGAAAATCGACTTTCATCAAAATGTTGATTGGAGATGCCCTACCCGACAAAGGCGAATTTGATGTGGGCGAAACAGTAAACTTCGGCTATTATAGTCAAGATGGTTTACAGTTTGATGATCAGATGAAAGTATTAGATGTAGTTCAGAACATAGCCGAAGTCATCGATTTAGGTAACGGTAACCGTCTTACTGCATCGCAATTTCTGCAACACTTTTTGTTTCCACCCGAAAAACAACACAACTTTGTATATAAACTATCAGGAGGTGAAAAACGCCGTTTGTATTTATGTACAGTATTGATTAAAAATCCAAACTTCCTCGTTCTCGATGAGCCTACCAATGATTTGGATATTATGACTTTGAATATTCTCGAAGAATATCTTCAAAGTTTCAAAGGATGTGTTATTGTAGTATCGCACGACCGTTACTTTATGGATAAGGTTGTAGATCACCTATTGGCATTCTCCGGTAACGCTCAGATAAAAGATTTCCCCGGCAACTACACACTATATCGCGAGTGGAAAGAGGTACAGGAATTAATAGCAAAAGAAACTGCTCAAGCTGAAAAAGCAAAAGATATTAAAGAGGAAAAGCCTAAGATTGAAGCTCCCAAAAAAGAAGAAAAGAAAAAAGTATCTTACAAAGACAAACGTGAGTTTGAAGAATTGGATGCTCTGATTCCCAAATTAGAAGCTGAAAAAGTAAAATTAGAGAACGAATTATCTGACAGCAATTTATCACCAGAAGCTCTTTTATCAAAATCAAATCGTATAAGCGAATTGATTACTGAAATAGAAGAAAAGACTTTTCGCTGGATAGAACTTAGTGAATTGATATAAAGTATAGAAGCGAATTCAATTCGTTGATAAACATACATTATTTTGTTTAAATTTAGGGGCGTATTATATACGTCCCTATTTGTATAATATGATTATCTGTTTATTAAACCATAAGAACCTAATCAATACAAGATATTAGATCATTTAAATTAACCTATTATGAAAACAGCATTAACCTCGAGCCGTATAGGCATTCTATTTACATTTATTCTTATAGCGGGAAGTCTATTCGCTCAGCAGTCGGAGCAACAAGTAAAGAGTATTCCTTATAAGTTAGAGGTTTATAACAATCCGATTAGCTATGTAATAAATGATTCTGAGATTAAAATTACATCAGGAGAGAAAACAAATCTCTTCAACAATCCAAATGGAAAATCAAATGTTCATAATGCACCAATGATACTGTTTAAAGCCGACACTGATTTTACCTTAAGTGCAAAAGTGACAGGCGATTTAAAATTCATATATGACGTTGCAGCATTGGTTATATATCAAGATGAATACACTTGGGCGAAATTTTGTTATGAGAATTCGGTACTTAAAGAACCCACAATTGTATCGGTAGTTACAAGATCATTATCTGACGATTGTAATTCAGAAAAGGCTAGATCGTTTGCCTACCTTTCAATTGTGAAAAAGGACAATGAATTTTCATTCTTTTATTCCGAAGATAACAAGAGCTGGAAAATGATCCGAAACTTTCATCTTGATACAACAGCAGACCTTAAAGTTGGTTTTGCGGCACATGGATCACGAGGTACTGGTTTTACAGGAATTTTCTCTGAAATAAAATATCAAAATAAAGCTCTTAGCGATATGCGTGACATCAATTAAGAAGAATCTCTCTATAAATAAAAAAGAGTTATCCATAAAGGGTAACTCTTTTTTATTTATTTCGGAATTGATTGTTTGATTAGAAATCTAGAAATTCAACTTCTCCCGATTCAATATGATAAATTGCTCCTACAATATTAATTTCACCGTTAAGGTATGCCTTTTTTAAATGTGGATCAGAGTTACGTAGTTGCTTTACACCGTGCACCACATTAGCTACTACAGCTAAATTAAAATTCTTTCCGGCAGTTCTAAGCACCTCTTGCTCCTCTTCTTCACTTTTCAATTTCTCGATAATCTTAGATACATGATCTTCTCTTTCCGATGCATTACCCGCATCCACGTTATCCACATGATCTAATAATGCTTTAATCGCTCCACATCCCTGATGTCCCATAACAACAACTAAAGGGGTATGCAAATGGTCTATTGCATATTCTATACTACCTATTTCAAAATCAGCCATTACATTACCCGCTGTACGTATAGAGAATACATCTCCTAAACCTTGGTCGAATACAATTTCGGGTGGAACACGCGAATCAGAACAGCCTACAATAACACATTTTGGATTTTGACCCTTGGCTAAATCTTTTATTCTCTCCGGATCCTGGCGTTCATGCGTAGATGCTCCCGAAAGAAATCGCTTATTACCCTCTTTTAAAATCTGTAGAGATTCGATTGCTTTAGATGAAGGCTTTTCTACAATCATTTCAACTTTACGATCAGGATGAAAAGCAGAATTCTGAGAAACGGCTACACTACTGCACACAAGGATAGCTAGCATCATCCCCATAGAGGAATAGAATGAGATAGATTTCATAGAAATTGAATATTAAATGATAGTTACCTAAATTAAGCGTAAAAGTAAATAATAGATCTAAACTACAGTTAAAAATCTCTCCCTATTTTTCAAATAAGACACATTTTAATAGAATCCTTGTTCACTCACTATCAGATGAATAAATTCACATTAGCATTCTCAGCTCTATCCAGATAAGCAGCTACTCCTCCAATTGTAGCATGATCCATCAATTCTTCTTGTTTTATACCCATTACATCCATCGACATCGAGCAAGCTATAAACTCCACTCCATTATCTATTGCCTGTTTCATAAGGCTTTCGAGTGTATCTACCTTTTTCTCTTTCATAATATAGCGCATCATTTTTCCGCCTAATCCTCCCATATTCATTTTAGACAATCCCAATGTCTTACTATTCGAAGGAAGCATCATACCAAACATCTTCCCTAAGAAGTCTTTCTTCACAGCTGGTTTCGAAACTTTCTTAATTACGTTCAATCCCCAGAAAGTAAAAAACATACTTACTTTTTTACCCGATGCCAGTGCTCCATTTGCAATAACGAAAGAAGCCAAAGCTTTATCCAGATCGTCACTAAAAACAATCAAAGTCTTATTGTCCTTTGGTTTAGAAACCATTTCGCAAGACTGAGCCTTTTCTGTTTTCTCAACACAAGCTGTCACTACCCCTCCCAAATTATTTATGCTTATCAAATTTGCACCTACCATTCGACACCATCCACTTAAGTCTTCACCAAATGCTTGATCGGTCACTTTTATTTCTAATCTATCACCATTCTCTATTTGGTCATAATTCTTTTTCAATTGCATTATCGGACCCGGACATTGCAATCCGCAGGCATCTATTGTTATTGTTTTCATTTCTGATTTAATATTATTGTTGACCAATGGCAACGCATCTTTGAAAGCTACATCTGTTGATTGAATGTCGGTTGCAGCCGAATATGTTTTATATCCTCCTGAAAGATTATATACATTAGAATACCCATTCTGTAATAAAATACGTGAGCCTAAATATCCGCGCAATCCTACAGCACAGTAAACTACAATATTTTTATCTTTTGGTATCTCCGATAAACGAGAACGAATATCATCAACGGGAATATTTATAGCACCATCAATATGTGCAAACTGGAATTCTCCACTTGTACGAACATCAATCAATAGTATTTCATTCTTATCAAGTTTACGAACCTCTCTCCAATGAATAATATTTACTTTGTTCTTAAGAATATTATCGGCAACAAATCCAGCCATATTTACGGGATCTTTTGCTGATGAATATGGGGGTGCATAGGCATGTTCTACTTCCATCAGGTCATAAATAGTTCCCCCTTTTTTGATAATCTGAGCAAATAAATCGATTCTCTTATCTACACCATCAAAACCTACGATTTGTGCACCTAATAATTTCCCATCAATAGGTGAGAAATTTATTTTTATGGATAAGGGCAAAGCATTCAGATAATATCCTGCATGCGAATTTCCATGTATAAATGAAGATAAATGAGAGATATTTTCCCTATCCAATAATTTTGAAGACGCACCCGTTGCAGCAACGGTTATATCAAACACCTTGGCAATAGAAGTACCTATCGTTCCGCTATATTTATAGATATTTCCTTCCAATATATTATCTGCAACAATACGTGCTTGTTTATTGGCTGGTCCTGCTAAAGGAATCAATGAATGTTTGCCTATCACAGGATTAAACACTTCTACAGCATCGCCCAAAGCATAAACATCAGGATCGGAAGTTTGCATATAATCGTTAACCTTTATACCTCCTAACGAACCCAATTCTAAACCGGCGGTTTTAGCCAAATAAACTTCGGGACGTACGCCTATACTAAGTATTACCATATCAGCCGAAACATTTTTCTTGCTTTCGAGTAATACTTTTATTTCATCGTTATCCGATTCAAAACTTTCTACAACTTCACCTAAAAGCAAACCAACATTCTTACTCTTCAAATGTTGATGTACCAAACTAGCCATCGAAAAATCGATGGGAGCCATCACCTGATTTGCTCTTTCTACCACACAGACTTCTACACCTGCATCCTGCAAATTCTCAACCATTTCGAGACCAATAAATCCACCTCCTATCACAACTGCCCTTTTGGGTTTATGCAGGTCTATATATGCTTTTATATTATCCATATCCGGAACATTCCTCAAAGAAAATATCCTCGAATCATCTATTCCGGGCATCGCAGGTTTTATAGGTTCCGCACCAGTAGAAATAATTAACTTATCATAGCTCTCGGTATAACTTTCGTTAGTTGAGCGATTCTGCACAGTAATAGTTTTACTTTGCACATCAATAGCTGTCACTTCCGACTTAATCCGTATATCAATATTAAAGCGATTTACAAATCCCTCTACGGTTTGCACGAATAGCCTGTCTCTATCATTAATTGTTCCTCCAATATAATAGGGCAAACCACAATTAGCATACGACACATATTCTCCTCGCTCAAATAAAATAATTTGAGCATCTTCACTCTCTCTTCGCATTCGTGCAGCCGCTGTGGCTCCTCCTGCAACTCCTCCTATAATAAGTACTTTCATCATCTATTAATTTACCATTAAACATATTTGCTATTAGCAATGATATTATTAAATAAAAATGGAAACTATTCCATTAATTTAAAAAAGAGAGAACCCAACTCTTTAAAATCCATATCCTGTTTCAACATTTCTTTAACTTTAGCTTTCCCAGATTCACTGAGTGTAAATATCATTTGACGCTTATCAGTCAAACCCATTTCACGAACTATAAATCCTTTTGTCTCCACCGTATTTATCACTCGAGATACACGAGAATTAGACAACCCTACAAAATCACACAATTCATTAGCTGACTTGGGTTTGCCTTCTTTCAAGCAACAAAGTATCATCCCTTCATTAATAGTAATACCATTCTTCTCTGCAAACTCCTTTTCGAAGTTGTAGAGAGCTTTATATATATCTTTTAATTTACAGATTGATTCCATTAAACATATTTGCTAGTAAGAAATATATACAAATGAAACATTTTTTATTGAGATTACAAAATACAGGTGATATTTTTTAAGAATAAACCAGATTGAAGACTATTTTTCGCTTTTTTCTCCTAAAGGTTCTAACCATTACGTCCAATTTATGAGTGATCTAAACTCTTGATTAAGGAATAATAATATAAATACTTCTAGAGCTTGGTCTATTTTAGCTACCTTTGCAACCAATAATAAAAAGCCCGAGACAAACAAACCGGCAATAAAAAAAACATCAAAATGAGCAGCAGAAAAGATCTAAAAAAACTAATTAATAACTCAATGGGGTTATTATACAATGACTGTATATTTTACAAAGTATTCACTCATAGCCCAAACGTAGAAAAGGCGAATGAAATTATTCTTCAAATAGCAGATGTACATACCGATTTGATAAATCGCTTAAGCACATCAGAAGGCAAAGAAATTAAAAGCAGAACTAAAGCTTACTACAAAAAAGTAAAAGAAGACTTGAAAACTCAACTTGATAAATTTGGATTAGAAATTCAAAAATTAGACTGATCCCCGAACATGCAAAAGCTTAGTAGCTTCATCCTAAAAAAAATAGGATGGAAAATTGTCGGTACAACCGATTTACCCTCCAAATGTATAATATGTGTTGCACCACATACCAGTAATTGGGATTTACTTTTAGGCAAATTAATATATTTATCATTAGGTAGAAAATCTTATTTTCTTATAAAGAAAACCTGGTTCTTCTTCCCTATGAATTTATTATTTAATGCAATGGGAGGAATACCGGTTGACAGATCGAAAAAAACATCATTGACAGAACAAATGGCTTCGCAGTTTGCCAGTCGCGATGATTTTCAATTAGCAATTACCCCTGAAGGTACACGTAGTAAAAATACTGAATGGAAACGTGGCTTTTATTATATTGCAACAACAGCAAATGTTCCTATTGTAATTGCAATACTTGACTATAAAGATAAAACAGCATATTTTGATTCTGTTTTCACTCCCACTGGAGATGCCGAAAAAGATATAGCTGCAATACAAGATCGTTATAAGAACGCAAATGGTAAACACCAAGAAAAGTTCTCATCAGGAAATGCAGAATGAAGATACTAATCTAAGAGTAAGCCTTCTCCAAACAGATATTAAATGGGAAGACAAAGAGTACAACCTGACAACTCTTGAAAGATATATTTTAGAACTAACCGGAAAGACAGACCTAATTGTCCTTCCGGAAATGTTTTCTACTGGTTTCTCCATGAACAGTCATACCTTGGCAGAGGGAGTGGACGAGAAAACAATCACAACACTACAAAAATGGTCTACTCAATATAATGTAGCACTATCAGGCAGCTTTATTGCTAGAGATAATGGCGAATATTATAACAGAGGATTTTTTATAACTCCAACCGAAGCTACCTTTTACGACAAAAGACATCTCTTCAGAATGGGAGACGAATCTAAACACTTTTCGGCAGGAGACAAACAATGTATCATTCAGTACAAAGGCTTCAATATTTGCTTGCTGATTTGCTACGATTTGCGCTTTCCAATCTGGGCACGGAACGTAGATAACAAATACGACCTGCTTTTGTATGTAGCTAATTGGCCAGAAGCAAGAATAAAAGTATGGAATACATTGCTAGAAGCACGCGCATTAGAAAATCAATCTTATGTTTGTGGAGTAAATAGAGTAGGTAAAGACGATATAGGTCTTACTTATACAGGACAATCGGCTCTAATTGATTACAAAGGCAATAAAAGGGTATATCTGGATACTGCTACTGAACAGACTGCAACTGTTGAAATCTCAAAAGAAGAGTTAAATTTATTTAGAAATAAATTCCCTGTGTGGAAAGATGCAGATAAATTTACTCTCTATTAATAACACAGTAGAAATAAAAGCATACTGAAACTTTATAGGTCAAATGTCTTTTTAATCTAAGTAAACAAGATCAATAGATGTTTGTTATATAATTAAGTAATACTAAATAGAGTAAACAATGAAGAAATTAGTAAAATTATCATTTGCGTTGGCAATGATACTATCGCTAGGAATTATGGCACAAAGTTGTAAAACAAGTAAACAATCATCTAAAAATGACTATCCAGGTGAAAACACTCCCAATATAACAGGAACTTGGGTTTTGAAGTCATTGAATGGACAGCCAACAGCGAGCATCTTTAAAGGAAAAACTCCAACAATGAATATAGATGTTGTAGAGAAAAGAATATTTGGAAATGGTGGCTGTAACGGCTATACAGGTTCTTTTACATACGAAAAAGGAATCCTTTCAGCTCCTAATTTAGCATCGACTATGATGATGTGTCCTGATGAAAATCAAGAACATCAATTCCACCAAGTTCTAGGTCAACCAAACAAAGTTTCCATTAGAGATGGAGTACTACTTCAACTAAGCAATAACGGCAAAGTTGTTGCAGAGTTCGAAAAAGGCATAGACACATCTCTTCTTATAGGAGAATGGAAATTAGAAACTATTGCTGACGGTGACGTAGCAACCCTATTTGCAGACAATATTCCTACGATTTCATTTGATCTTGCTGAAAGCAGATTCGGAGGAAATGCAGGATGCAACCGTTATAATGCCACCTACAAAATAGAAGGTACAGCAATAACAGTAGGTCCAGTAATGTCAACAAGAATGGCTTGTCCTAATATGGAAGGTGAAGGTAAATTCACACAAATTATCACAGGAACATCTACTATTGAAGCAGGCTTAAATAAAATTACTTTCTCTAAAGATGGAAAAGTAATCCTTACATTTGTAAAAGACGTAAAATAAAGTACAACACTTTAAATTGTCTTTCAATAAAAGAATAACATAAAAGCAGTGAATAAATTATTCACTGCTTTTATATTTTATATATTACCTTTGTATCAACCAAATATAAAGTCACAAGAATTATATACCTTCATTTTGAAAACAAATATTGTCATAAATCCAGAATATGAATATCTAAAAGAGTTTATTCATAATTTGCCTCTAACTTTTGAAACACAAGGGGATATAATTCAGAAAAGACGTAATATAATAAAGTCAATAAATGTTGATGGTCTTAAACTAAACATTAAACTGTTTAGGAAGCCTATATTTATCAATAGAATAGTCTATTCCTTCTTTCGGAAACCTAAAGCATATAAAGCATATTACAACGCATTAGAGGTTACAAAAAGAGGCTTCCATACCCCAAAGGCTATTGCATACATAGAACTAAAGAAAGCGAGATTACTTTCCCTTTCATATTTTATAAGTACACAAATAGAAAATGCCAGAGAGATAAGAGAACACTACTTTTCCAAGGCAAACGAAGACAAAGAATTATTAGCAGCTTTTGCACAATATACTGCAGAATTACATAATGCCGGTATTTTACATTTAGATTATTCACCCGGAAATATTTTAATTTCTGAGAATAATAACCAATATCAATTTTCATTGGTAGATATTAACCGAATGCAATTTAAAAACGTAGATATAAACAAAGGATGTGAAAACTTTTGTCGTCTGTTCGAATATGATGAAGCAATTGAGTTTATGGCTCCAATATATGCCAAGATTCGTAATCTGGACAGTGATATCTGCCATCAATTGATGCTAAAGTACAAACATCAATTTGAGAAAAAGAAAGAGAGAAAAAAACGTATGAAACTCTTTTTAGGTAAAAAATAAAATAAATTATCTTTTATTCTTTTAAATCCTTATCCCAATCCTCCTTAGTTACCTTAGACTCTATTACTTTAGCAATTGTAATAAATTTATAGTAAGCATATTCAGAAGCCCAGATCAAGCCTGGAATCCCATCTCTAAAGCCTCCCTTGAAAACATAAAACCTGAGGAATCTGAGTAAAGGTTCAAATATAAGAGAAAGTACTCCATAGTTTTTGTGTCGTCTACGCTCAGTCTCAAAATCAGTATATGTATTCATCTTATTGATAGTCTGACGAATCGTCTCATTAGACAAATGAATAAAAGCTAGATCTTTACGCTTCGAAGGAATATCAAATATTTTTCCTCCTTCAATTATAGGTTGAGAGTGTACTGTTGCAGGCCATATTGTATTCTCTTTCTTGAAGAATCGTAATATATAGTCAGGATAGGCACTATGCATAAAGCGTCCCATTTGATAGTTCTTACGAGGTATTCTCAAACCTCCTATATCAGGTCTTCTCTGGATAGTATAATATAGATACTCTCTTAATACAGTAGGAACAAGTTCATCTGCATCCACCATGAAAACCCATTCATGAGAAGCCTGAGAAATAGAATATGTACGAGCTGGATCAGCAAAACCTACATTCTCATGAAACACAACTTTACAATGATGCTTATTTGCTATTTCAAGAGTTCTGTCAGTACTGTACATGTCACAAATCACAATTTCATCAAAGCCTTTTACCGATTCCAAGACCCTGTCTAAGAATTCTTCAGCATTATATGTATGTATTACAACCGAAATCTTCATCTTCAAAAAATGTAAATAATAGCAAATATATTGAATATATCTATCAAACGGATTATAATATGCAGTATATCCTTCAGCTTTTTTTATTTTATANGATCCAATTGTAAAAATATAAAAAATTAGACAGTCTAATACTTAAACATAGCTTCTATAATATTATGCTAAATAAAAAGCAGGCTCAACAAATATTAGATTTATATTACACTATATCTTCATAAAAGCACTACTTTTGTTTCCAGAATAGAAACAACTGAGACTGAGACATGCCAATACGTAATATCT
>NZ_CVRU01000195.1 GCF_001261715.1 Dysgonomonas sp. HGC4
TTCATATTCCTGTTTAATTAAGTTTTGATATTCGGGGTGGCGATCAATATAGGTTTTGGTATAAGAACAGAGCGGTGTGACTTTTAAATTATTCTTGGTTATATAAGTCAATAAATATTTTGTCAATGCACCAGCAATCCCTTGCCCTTCGTATTTTGATTCTACACCCGTATGAGTAACCACCAATACATTATCTTCTTTATAGTAATTTATTACTCCTACTATTTCCTGATTTGACAAAGCTTCAAATCTTTCTTCTTCTAAATTATGCTTTATTTCGTATTCCATATTTGTTATTTTATTAATTAAATAAAAGTATTTAGCTCTACACTTTAGCGTTGGCTGGCTATAACTGTCATACTTACCAAAGTTATAAAAAAGGTATAAGTCCTTAAAAGATTATGACACTTGTACCCTTATGTAAACAAATATATAACGAAAGAAGTTTAAGAAAGTGATTTAGCTTTCTTGTTATAAGTCTAATCAAGATATTTACAGTACACTCTTTTTAATGTATCTTTGTCTTTTAATTTGAGGTGTATACCTATTATTAAGTATCATAAAATATTATAGTTCTAAGAGAGTCGAAATATGGGAAAGAATAAATTAGCAAAGTTTGCTAATATGAATGAATATCCACATGTGTTTCAATATCCTTTTGCTGTATTAAAGGAAAAAGGATTTGAAATGAAAGGAAAGTGGAATGAGATGTTTTTTAAAAACAATAATCCCATAATCCTCGAATTGGGATGCGGAAAAGGTGAATATTCTGTGGGATTGGCAAAACTATATCCAGAGAATAATTTCATAGGTGTCGATATCAAAGGAGCTCGTATGTGGTCGGGGGCTAAGCAGTCTTTTGAAGAGAAATTGGAGAATGTAGCTTTTTTACGAACTCATATCGAACTGCTAAGTAATTTCTTTGATGAGGGAGAAGTCTCAGAAATATGGATTACTTTTCCAGATCCTCAGATGAATAAAGTAAATAGACGAATGACTTCAACACGTTTTATGAAACTATATGCACAGTTTCTTAAGCCCAATGGAGTAGTTCATTTGAAATCGGATAGTAATTTTATGTTTACTTATACTTCAGAAATGGTAGATTTGAATGATCTGAAGGTGCTATTTAAGACAGATGATTTATATCATTCGGATTTAGTAGATGATATCTTAAGTATCAAAACATTTTATGAACAACAGTGGATTGCACGAGGTCTGAACATAAAGTACCTTAAATTCGAGTATTTGCCTAAAGAAGATTGGGTAGAACCTGAAGTTGAAATAGAGCAAGATAGTTATCGGAGTTATGGAAGAAGTAACTCTCAAATTCTAACAAAACGAATATAAATAAGAATCCAACTAAAATAATATATAATGAGTATAAAAATATATCCGAAATTAGTTCTTGATGCGCTACGTAATGTGCGTTATCCCGGAACAGGTAAGGATGTCGTAGAAATGGGACTTGTATCTGATGATATTCATATCGAAGGTAATAAAGTTAGTTTCTCTATGCTTTTCGAAAAGCCTAACGATCCTTTTATTAAATCTGTAGTTAAAGCCTGCGAAACGGCCATACTTACATATATAAGTCCCGATATTGATATAAAGGGAAATATTGAAGTTAAAACAAACGAAGTTGCTCCTCCTCCCGCTGCTCCTAAGCTATTGCCTGAAGTTAAAAACATCATAGCTATATCATCAGGAAAAGGAGGTGTTGGTAAGAGTACTGTAACAGCTAATCTGGCAGTTGCATTAGCAAAACAAGGTTATAAAGTAGGTGTGCTTGATGCGGATATATTTGGTCCTTCTATGCCGAAAATGTTTGATGTGGAAGATGTTCAACCATTCTTGGAGCTTGTAGGGAATAAGGAAATGATAATTCCCGTTGATAAATACGGTGTGAAAATGTTGTCAATAGGTTTCTTTGTGAAGAAAGAGAGTGCTATTGTTTGGCGCGGAGCTATGGCAGGTAATGCTTTAAAACAATTGATAACTGATGGTAATTGGGGTAAGCTCGATTATTTCTTGATTGACTTTCCTCCAGGAACAAGCGATATACATTTGACTTTGGTTCAAACCTTACCAATAACAGGAGCTGTAGTTGTAAGTACTCCTCAGGAGGTTGCTTTGGCTGATGCACGTAAGGGTATTGATATGTTTACCAATGAAAAAGTAAATGTACCGATTTTAGGATTAGTCGAAAATATGGCATGGTTTACACCTGCTGAACTTCCCGAGAATAAATACTATATCTTTGGAAAAGATGGAGCAAAGAATTTGGCTGAGGAAATGAATGTTCCTCTATTAGGTCAGATACCTATTGTACAAAGTATATGTGAAGGAGGAGATAGTGGTAGTCCGGTAGCTTTGAATGACAATTCGGTGACTGGCGAAGCTTTTGCTCTTTTAGCACAGCACTTTGTAGCTTCAGTAGACAAGAGAAATAAAGACGGTGATCCTACTCAAAAGGTTGAGGTGCATCTAAAATAATAGTAAATAAAAAAAGCTAGTCATATGATTAGCTTTTTTTATTTACTGGAAAAAGATCAAATTCTTATTTTTGATTTTCACTCTCGTAGTAAAACCACTCTCCTCCTGCATATACCCAATGTTTCTCACCTCCTCTGATCTTTTTTAAGTCACTATTTTCTAATTTTTTAAAATCTTTGACTTCTTTCTTTTTCATAATTGACTTTTTATTGATGTTTTTATTATACTTTCCTAGAAGTAAAGATACATCTGTTGTTCAGATGTTTATATAATAAAATAGTCATATTTTTCTCGAATAAGAGCTCTTTCAGGTTAAATCTTTATTGATGTTTTTCTTTCTTTTCTTTCTTATTTGTAATTATAAAATAGCAGCGTTTTATCTATTTTTGTCTTATATTTGATTCTTTGTATAGTGCTTGAGCAATAAAATGATTTAATATCTTTACTTTATGAAGTATACTTATATGACGAGGTTCTCTATCTGCGCAGTTGGAGTAATATTTTTATTACAAGCTTTGCTAGTTTATCGTCTGTTTCAGACGAATTTAGACTTGCTTCAACGTGAGTTGAATTTGACTACGCAATCAGTATACAATATGGATTTGAATGCACGCCTAGAATTAAAAGGGGGAACTAGTACGCCTGATGTTAAATATGCAGGAACGACACCTCCTCCAGGGGTTGATACTACAAAAATCACTCGTATTGGAGGCGGTGCTCAAGAAAATAAAAAACATAGTAGAGATAAAGGATTGGTTTCTGCTATGAATTTAGCAATGGAGGAATTTGTAGGAAGAAAGTATCCTGTAAACTTGCATTCAATAGATAGTTTGGCTGGAACTTTGTTTAAAGAGAATAATATTAAATTGAAGTTCTATTCGGAAATTGTGGATGTAGATTCTAATGAAGTATTAGAAACTTCTTTCTCTGGAGCTTCTAAGCCCTCAGATATTCTTTATTCTAAAGGTATCCCTCTGAATCTAAAACAAACGAAAGTACTTCGATTAGTCCTTATTAGTCCAATGTGGGAGATTTATCCTCAGATGGCTTGGATGTTGGTTCTTTCATTATTGCTTTCTATATTCTGTATATACAGTTTACACATACAAAAGAAAACTTTAGCGAAACAGAAACAATTGGCAAGCTTGAAAAATGACTTTTTCTCAGAAGTATCCCATGAGTTTAAACGTCCTTTGGCCGTTTTGCGTCAGACAATGAATTCTCTAGGAAATGAGAAGATAATTTTGAATGAGGAAAAAAGAACTCGCATGTTGAGGATTGGAGAAGAAGAGATTCTAAATATGACAAGTCGAACAGAAATGTTCTTAAGTCTTGCTCAGGATGATGAAGGCCTTTTCGAATTGCATCCTACCGAATTTGATATTGTGAAAGTTGTTTTCGATTTAGCGGATAAGGCTGTTGATACAACGCCTGGGTCACCTGAAATAGATGTCGATAATGAATTGAAGGATTCTATGATTTTCGCAGATAAAGATCATATGGAACATTTGGTTTCGAACTTAATAAGTAATGCAATAAAATATTCGAAAGACTCAATCGATATACATATTAGATTATACAATGAAAATAATAATGTCTGTATTTCGGTAAAAGATACAGGAGTGGGTATTTCAGAAGAGAACTTAAATGTTGTTTTCGAAAAATATTCGCGTGTTGGAAAAACGACTCATGCTAAAGGTCATGGAATTGGCTTAAATTACGTAAAACGTATTACTGAAAAGCATGGAGGAAGTGTCTCTGTTAAGAGCGAACTAGGTGTTGGTAGTGAGTTTATTGTAAAATTGCCCTTAGTAAAGAACGTAAAATAATTATTAGAGGGCAGAACAAAAACGGCAAAATAGTTTAAGATGTTAAGATGTTGATATAAAAGAGGTTCAAATAATAGAATGATAACACCTCACTGGTAAAAGACTGGTAAAAGACTGGTTAAAAACGGCTCGAAAACCGCATGAATAAAGCACTTTGATGGACACCTAGCGGTGAACCATGAAAGTGCTTTATTTTGTGTCTATATTGATAACACTCTGTTATCATCAATATACGCACTTTTTAAGAAAAGGATGTGATAACAAATGTGTATGAATTGAATTGCTTATTTTAAAGTTCTTCTAGCTAATATTCTTATAAGATCTTCCATGAATTTATTAGCTTTTAAAATAGCTTCCTTTTGAATAGGACGAATATATATATTTATATTGTATGTTGGTTTCATAAGATTTTTCCAGTTAAAGTAAAATATAAGTTTTGAAGTGAGTGAAGATCATATATTGTTGTACGTTTGAAGCAATCACCCCATACAATATAGAAATAGCCATCTTCTTCTGTTAGACGAAACAATATATCTTTAGTGAAAATATTCTTATTCTTTCTAAATTTAAATGATAGAAGTATATCTTCTGTTAAAGAAATAGGTTCAATCAATTCAAGGTTTACAATAGTAGTTGGTTGGTGTGGGTTAACTAAAGTAATACTATATTGGTAAGGAGTACTTTTTATATCTGATAGGACAATTCCTAAAACCTGATATACTATACTATTATAGATAACTTTATTTCCAATTCTTAATTCATCTGCTTTCATAAGTTTGTTTTATTTGGTGGTAAATCACTTTGTAGTTGTAATGAGCGTCTGACATCTCCTGTTGATATAGTTTCTTTTTTTGATATGATAACTTTGTGTGTAACATAGTCAAAATCATTGAAAGGATGCTTTTCTAGCTTTGATTTGCTTGCACCCAGATCATCTAGGTTGCTATCCTCAATCAGAGCAATCAGTGAGGAATATACCTTAATCTTTAAAGGCTTCTGATATATACGAACAAATACTTTCATGTCATTCTATAATTAATTGCAGCTCAGCCCCTGCACACCCATCTCCACTTGAACCAAATACAAGTGTATGTGATTCTCTCATTATGCAAACTTCTTCACCGCTTTCATCTTTGGTATAAATACTTATTTCACGGCTTCTGCCACTTGCTCCTTTTTCTAACTTCTGTAGTAATTTTATTAATTCTGTAGTTGTCATATATTATAGAATAAAAAAATAATATGCAAGTATAGTATATTATACTTGCATATTCTATTATTTTTTTGATAAAATACAAATAGTTATTCTATTTCTTTTACCAGTTGTCCTTGTAACCTGATAAGCTCAATTATACCGTATTCAATTTCTTCAGGTGTGCCTGTCAAATCTTGCAGATAGGCTTCAAAAGTATAGGATTGATTGTGGTAATTTACTACTTGTGTATCTACTATTGCTTCATTGACAAACTCTAAACGGCTTGTATTACCTAGTCTTGTACCTTCAAGAAGCTCTTGTATAATGGTATGATATAGGAATCTTTTTAAACCGCTTGCATGCTCTATCATTACATTTGATGCATCAGGCATTTCATCTGTAACAACATGCAGTATCATAGTTACTAATCGAGGTTTGTTTCTTCCTTGTCCTACAAGTTGATAATCTACAAATATGGCAGGTAATGAAAAATATTCATATTGATCTGGTTCTTCAGGCTGTGACCTGTACAGATCAATAAAGAAATGTGATTCGAGGTCATATTTTTCAAACTCTTCTTTGTTCTCCTCAAATAGTTTATAGAGGTTCAGTAATGGTTGTATCATAATTAGTTATCTTAAAGCCCTTCTGAATCGGGCTATTGTATGTAATTCTATTCTTCTGATCAATGTATAACTTTCACCTAAAAACTGGCGTTGTGGTATCTTTAAATTCATTTTACGTTTGTGTGCTCTTACTGTAAACGATTTTACAGTCTGCGTTTTTACCTTCTCTGTACGTCCAGCTCTGGTGCGTGTATGTGCTTTTCTTCGGTGCGATTTTACTGTATGTGATCTTACATTGACGGTTTTATTTATTTCACCGCCTGCATTGTGTATTTCTGCATACTCAACATCTGTACCTATTATTACTTCATCAATTGTTGCTTTGATCTTTCGAATACTTCTTTTTAAGCGTCCTTTGTCAACAAGTAATGTCTGGCTTCTCCTTTTTGATCGACCTCGCACTTTTTTGCGAGGCTTCCAAGGGTGTTTTGTTCTATCCAGCCACGCTTGTTCTCTAAAACGATCTTTACTGAAGTTTACAGCTATTGTTGCTATTTCAGGGGGTAATCGTTGGTAAGTTTGCAATACAGCATCTAATCTGCTTGTAAAGCTTGTCATATCTACATTATATGCCATATCATTATATTATGAAGCTGTTTCTGCACCTCTTATAACTCTCATAAACATTTCTGTCATTTTACGCTCAAATTCGTCTACACTTAAGCCGTTAAATGTTTGGTGTGTTGGTGAAAAACCTTTTATAAAACTGTCAATATTGATAGTGATATTCTTAGTTTGAGTACCGCCTTTAATACCTTTCATATCATCGGCTATTGTAGTGCTGCCTGTACCAGTTGTGCTGCCTGTATCGCCTGTTATAGCTGTAGGTACACCTGAAAAGTCGCCTGAATCATCATTCTTTTCAACATCAACTTTTATTCTTTCCCTAATATTATCCATATTAGGCATCTTGAAGTTGGTGAGCTTGTTATAAGCACCTTCAAAGTTTAAAGTGAATACATCATATAAGAGACTTCCAATCTCAACTAGCATATCTTTAAGCCACATTAAATAAGGTCTAACAGAACTGTATAAGTCTTTAAAGCCTCCTTTCAAACCTGTGATCTTACCAAGCCATTCACCCAATTTGCCAACTACAGCAGAGATAATAGAATACAGATTGTTAACTATATTCACTATTAAAATAATACCTCCATAAGTGATTTTAAATAGAACTTCGAAAACTAAGCCTAAACCGCTAATAAGGTCACGGAACATTTCTGAACTTCTATACAAATCTTTCCAGTATTGAATGATACCTAGTACTTTTTCACCAACTTGAGAAAGAATAGGTAAAAACAGTTCTCCTATATGTATCATTTCAACTTTAATCTGGTTTTGAATTATTTTCCAGCTTTCGAGTGGTGTTAATGAATCAGTATAGGCTTTTTCCATTGAGCCTGCAGAGTTGGTTGTAGCATTTATAGCTTTTTCAAGTGCTGGTATATCTTGCATTAATGAAGAAATACCTAAAGTTCCCATCTGATCAAGACCTAGTTTATCAAATTTGATCATTCGATCTTTATCAGACAAACCTTTCATTTGACTATCCAGTTCTTTGACTATGTCTAAAATTGGTTTGATTTTTTTTGTCATTGGGTCAAAAACATCTATACCTATTGATTTGAACCCTGACACGTACTTACCTGTTGCTTTATCAATTTGCCCTATGGCTATTTTCTGAGAGGATAACGCACGCATAATACCTTCTAAAGAGGTTGCAGACTTTTCTACACTTAAACGTCCTGTAAGCATTGCAAAAGCACCTGCAGTTTGTTCAAGTTCGTAGCCTACATTCTTTGCGAGTGGTATTACTTTGGGTAGGTATTGTGATATGTCTTTAAACTCTGCATTACCTTCTTTTACTGTTTCGAAAAGAATATCATACACACGAGTAGCTTCATAGCCTGTTGACATCATAACTGCAGTACCTGCAGCTGCAACAGTTTCAATTTCTGAGAAACCTGCTTTTGCAGCTCTCAAAGTTGGTTCTAATGTATCTAAGGATTGTTTGACACTAAGACCTGCAGATATAATTTTACTGAATGCTTTGGGTACTTCTTCGAGTTCAGCCACATTTCGACCACCTATCTCAAGTAATTTGTCTGAAAGTTTACCCAGCATTTTTTTAGATAGTTCTGCAGTGACGTTTATTTCTGCCATTTGCACATGCCAGTCATTTGCAGCCATTGTACATTTTACAATAGCTGCACCAACAGCGGCTATGACTGCACCAACTGCCATGTATGGGTTGGCTAAAGAACCCAAAGCCCCAGACAGAGCAGGTACTTGAGCCTGAATAGATTCAAATATCTGGGAATTTCGGACACCGAAAGCATTTAAACGATCTTGCATACCTCCTACAGCCCTTGTAACCTGCCTGCGTGCTGTATCAAGACCACGCCTTAAGTTGTTTCTTAAGTCTATAAGTAATTGTAATTTAGCAACTCCTGCCATAATATTTGTATATTAATATAATGTTTGTATATTTGTATCGGTTTGGCTTGAGGGCTTAACCTCCACAAAAGCGGTTTTAACTTCGGTTATTGTCGCTTTTGTTCTGTTTTATACTCAAGCTTCTCAGTGTTATTAACCAGCCACACGGTTAAATCTTCTTTACCTTCATAGTGCTTTAATTGCCCCTTTATGATCTGATCAGCTTGGTTTATATCCATGCTTTCGGGTATATGTATTACAATGTGTTCAGCCTGCTTTTTGCCGTTTTTAATTGCATTCTGAATAGATGATTTACTACCATTTGAAGTTTCATATTCAATCGGTTTTTTATTATACATTGCATCAGGGTTCTTTTTAGGAAACTTTTGTAAATAGCTTTCAGGCAAATAAAGCTTTCTTGCTTCTGCATCTTTCTCAGAAATGATCGGTAATAGCTTAATCTGGGCTTTCTTGTCATACTTTTTTAAAAGCTTACTTATATCTATATTTTCAATCAGTTCTTTATCTCCGTGAAGTGGGTGTATCTCAAGTGAAATACCTTTACCAAAATCAACATCTATAAAAGTGTTTTTAGGTGGTAAATAAGATAATGCTTTGGTTATTTCTGCTCTGGGTACACCTGTGTAATACGGGTGATTTTGTGGATAAATAAGCCCTGTATTAGCTAAATTGGTTTTAAACATTTCAGGTATACCCACATCAGGTATATTTTTATCCAGTGTTACACGTCCATATCCTGCGAGTTCCTGTACTGCTTCGCATCTACAGCCCCAGCCGTTAGGTGGGTAATGAGTAGTCCAAAAGCTATCCTTAAGAGGTCTTATTATACCATCAAGTAACTGATGAGCTGCACGTACGTGATCATCACCGACCGTTTGATATTTAAGGTTTGGTATTACATCAGCCTCTCTTTCAAATTCAGCCCATCTGGCAGCACTCTGTGAAGCTGCAATAGCAAAGTTATATTCAGTCTCAAGCCACGTTATATTGTATTGATCTAGTATACCTTCTGCAGCTTCTTTAAAGTCTGAAAATGAACGTACTTTACCTTCATTATCTTTTAATGCAAGGGTTAAATCTCGCATTTGTTGATAGTTCTTTGATGCACTGAAGTTCCACACGTCACGCACCAGATGAGTCAACATTTCTGCATCAGGTGTAGTAAAGTCTGCTTGAGATTGAAAAGAATCAATAACACTGCCTGATAATGTTCTGACAGTTAAATCAAGTAAGCTGTCAAGGTCTTCACCTTTGCTGGCACGCTCTAAAATAGACTGTCTTAGCTTGCTAAGCTCATCTGTGTACTGAAATGGCAGACCTTCTTCAGCTACTGGATGAGAACCTTTACAGTGTGGGCAAATGTCTTTATATAATTGAATGGGAACATAGTTTGCCCTTGCTTGTTCCCTTATCGAAAATTTCCACTAAAAGCTGTTGGTGTTTTGCCTGTATCTAATACATTACTCGCTGCTCTTTTACCTATGATCGGTAAATTATAAGTCTTTCTTAGTTCTTCTTCATCCATCTCATAACCCAGCTCCATAGCTTCTCTAGCAATATTCCACTGTTCGCTCAATGTTTGATCTTCTGTTTCGTCAAATACATATTCATGCTTCGTATTATCAAAGTTGAAACCTAGATTTTGGAGTATCGGAAAAAGTTGATCATTTATGCAGAACATCATATTTCTACGATCTGCCAATGCAATTTTATCATCAAGTGTTTTCTCGTGTATTTCCGTTTGTGATCTGTTTGCACCTTCATCAACCATTGTTGTCGAACCTACCATTCTTTTGCTTACTTCATTGTTTTGAAGCTTTGCATTTTCGATATACGTTTTTTCAGGATTACCAGCGTTTGCTAAATCGTGTATGGTGATTGTTGTTCCGTACGGTAAAACACCAGTACCAGAATCACCTAAATTTTGTAATGACTTTTCAATCTTTGGAACTTCTGCAGTATTGTTGGTTGTTGCTGTGATCAGTGGTTTACTGAATCGCTCTGTAAATTCAGCATATGACTGTAAAGCGTTACGCTTCCAAATTACATTGGGTATGACATCATTGATAAGCCCAAATTTAGAAGGGTGCATAATCTCTATCACATTGGGAACTTCGAGATAATTCACATATTCATTGCCTGCAACCTCTAAGTACATTCGTGCCTTTTGAGGACAAATGTTTCTTCTTGGTATGATGCTGAATTTTGGCAGATCATTTATTCTGAAAAATTGTGCTACTGTGTATTTTTTAAATACAGAATCAAGTGCATTATCTAAGAACTCAAAAAACCATTGCTTGTTTAAAAAGTCGGTTTGTTCGTCCAGTTCTTTTTTAGTTGTCTTATCTCTTACATAACCTCTATGGTTGAGCGTTGCAGATTTACGCACATCAATAACAGATGCAAGATGTGCATCAAGTATCAAGTCCTCAATAGTATCTTGCATACCGTACCAGCGTGGGTCATCGGGGCTTTCTGCAGCTCTTAAGTGTTGTCTCCAACCGTCTATGTCTTTTCGGTTTCTATCTGTAAATTCTTGAGCGATGGTAAGAGCCATCTCACGAACTTCTTTTTTGGGTGCTGCTTGTGAAACAGGACTTTTACCCCAGTTGAAAAAATCTTTAAAGCCCATTTAAAGTAAGTTTAAATTGTTTACCATCTTTGATTTTCTTGCGGTTTGCTGTTTATGCGTACCTCAGTGTATTGATTGCCGTTTTCATCAACAACAGGTGGCAAGTCAACAGGATTAGTACCGTTACCTACATCTTTAAGCCAGTCAATTACATCTTGGTATCGGGTTGATCGGTGTTCTGGTATATCCTTCATCCCTGTTTGACTGTACAGGTGATATAAAGCAATGTCGATTGTTGCAGTTACAATATACTGATCACGTGTATCTTTTTCACCTTCTAAAATGGGTGCAAAAATCAACCTGCAATCATAGCGTTTGCCTATCCTGTTGCGTATTTGTGCCAATGCTGTTTGTTCGGCTCTAAACAGTTTAGGACTGTTGTAAAAGTCGGTTGCGGTCAACAAACGAAGTATTTCGTTTTTTATCTGCATGTCATAATCTGACTCTAATATAAATCGTGCCATTTAAAAGCGGTTTTTACCCGTTGTTCGGGGTGTAGTTCTTATTTCAAATTTCTCTATAAAAGTGGCTTTGTTAAGCTCTGATATTGCAGACTGTAACGCATCAGGTGCATCATCATTTGCACCACTTCCTTTCTCGAAAGCAAGCAACTGATCAATCATATTTACAATGTCCTGTTTGTTCTTTAAAAGCTCATTGAAGAATACATTGAGACGCTCAAAGAAACCTGCCATTGATTCAATACGATCAAACTTGTTATGCTTTTGCCCTTTATCAGCTGTCACTGGTATGTAGTAACCACGGCTGTCACCTTCCATATCAAAGTCGTTCACAAACTCATCTTGTGCAAATAACCCCTCTATCAAGTATCTGACATTGTATTTTTGAAGCTGTAACTTTTCGTACAGGTCATACAACCATGTTGCAGCTACAGCACGAGAAGTTTGACGAACAAAAGCGTCTATGATATGAAATTCACGACCTTTTTTACCAACCAAAACGAGTGCTTTATAATCACCTTTGTCTTTGTAAGACAAGTCACCATACAGGCACAAACTATCATACATGTGCAATGGCAGAATCTTTTTATACTGCATCCATTCAGGGTTGAATATTGTACCATCTACAAGAGGTATGCACATATATTCACGCATCCACGCTCTGTAAGGTGTTGCTGCACGTTTCTCTCTCCAGTACTGAGCCGTATATTTTGCAGACCACGAAGGTGTAAAATCAGCATCCAGTACTGCAGGCGTTTTGATATGATAAAATGTTCTTGGTAATCCTTGTTCTTTGGCTGCTTTATTGGCTATTTCAGATTGCTCTATCAGTTTGGCTTGTAAAGAGTTTTTATGTATAAGGTTGTTGTTAAAAACAAACCGTTCATTTCCTTTATCAAAACACCCCCATAGCGAACTGGTTATATAGTCCATTCCTTCACGTATCAAGCGATCATTGTTACACATTTTCAGTGTGTCAATATCATCACAGGCGATATAGTCGGGGCGGTGTTCACCATTACGCAAACCTCTGGGGTCTTGTCCGAAACCGATTGCCTGAAACTTTACACCGTCCTTTGTCGTGAAATTGCCATCAGCCCAACTGCCATGCTTAAATTGATCACCATAATCATTTTTTAATCTGTCATTGTGTGTAAGTTCTGCCTGAACATCTGCAAGCAATTCTGTTGCTTTCTCATCATTGCGACCAACTAACAACATGAACCACATTTCCTTTTTAACCAGTGCCAGAAATAACGGTACACCTAAGACCGTTATCACCGATTTTGCACTACCTCTAAAAGCATCATTCAGCAGTTTTATAATGAATTTAAAGATTAGCAGATCAGCAATTTTTTTGTGAAAAGGAGCTGATTCACAAGTAGCATAGTGAGGAAAATAGTAAGCCCACCATTTAAGAAAATCAGCCTCAAGTGATTTTATACGCTTGTATTTTTGATCAGGTGTTTCATTTATATTTATAGTTGCAGCTTTTTGAATCAGTACACAATGATCATCATATTCACGCTGAATCTTGTCATAGTTAATTGCCATTCTCCTGCTGAATTTTGAATGTTAAAAACATCTTGTGATACTGTGTCATTTGTGCTGCAAGTTTCGGTTCTCTCTCACACACAAATTTGTCAAGCTCAACAAGTACATCACGAACTACAGCAGGGCTTGCTTTCTTGCTTATGTAGTCGTAAGCTTTCATAACCTTACTCAGTGAATCTGCATCTACTTCTTTTATTTCCTCTCCTTTTTCATTCTTTCTGGTTATACCGTTTACGTTTCGCATTGCAGCCTGTAGCAACGTTTTCTTAAGTTCTGCAGGACCTGTAGTAAATAAGTCTTTTGTATCATCCCATTCATATTTATCACGCCATTCATAAATGGTTTTGATATTCCTTTCCAGTTCATCAGCAATAGCTTGAGGTGATATACCTTTTTCCACATACAACCATTCTGCATGTTTGATCTCACTTTTTGTTGCAGCTCCTTTTGTAGTCTTTTTAGTCTCTTTCTTAGCCATTGTTCAGCTTTTTTAAGAACAATATTACCCAGATTATCAGGCTGTTTGCAAACCACGAATAAAGCCATTTAACTATTTAATAAAGTGGCTTTATTGTTCGTTAAAACAGCTTTGTATCTCATAGTTCTATGTAATGCAAAGTGATATACTTTAGCAATCTCAAAACGCTTTAAAACGGCTCAAACAATGCTTATGTAAACGATTATGCAGATTAAAGAACTAGATAAAGAACATGTTGAAGCAAAGCTGTACGGTAATATCGGGGGCTTTTTCAATAACGGTGAAACCTTCACGGCATTACTAGAAGGCTTTGAGGCAAAAGGCTATAAAGAAGTAACCTTCAGGATGCACTGTTACGGCGGTTCAGTACTCGAAGGCAATGTTATGTACAATGCTTTGCTAAACTCGAAAATGAAGATAAACATCATCATTGACGGTGTTGCAGCTTCAATGGGCTTCTATCTGCTGCCTTCTGTAGCAAACGTGTATATAGTTGAAAATGGTTTCGGTATGGCACACAGAGCATCAGCCCCAGAGACGGGCGATGCTGATGCACATTTACTTGTTGCAAAACTTCTGCAGGATATGGAAAGCAGTTTCATAAAACGACTCACAGAACGTACAGGAATGACAGCAGACGAAATAAAATCAATGTGGTTTGATGGTCGTGATCATTGGCTTAATGCTGATGAGATGGTGAAGTACGGACTGGCACAAAAGAAACTGCCAGCAATCGCAAAAAACATACAAGTACTGGATAGTGAAATAGTAAAAGGTATGACTGCAGAGGCTATGTATAACCGTTTTGCAGCACAATTAGATAATCAAAATATTAATTCAAAAAGTGATAAAATGAAACAAATTCTTATTGACACTTATAAGCTTGAAGGTGTAACTGCTGAAAGTAGCGATGCAGACATAATGGCAAAGATGAAAGAAAAGACTGAAGGCTATGAAGCTTCAGCAAAAGCCAAAGAAGCAACGGTTATTAAAGCCCTGCTGGATAATGCGAAAGTTGCTGCAGGTGATCAGAGAACTGCGTACGAGCTTATTGGTGCTACAGCAGGTATTGAAGCTTTAACTGCAATACTACCTAAAGAAGCCCCTTCTGCGATTGTACAACCTATTGCCAGCCTTATAAAGAGTGAAGTTGTTGGTGAAGCTGTCGGTGCATCTGCAGTAGTTCAAAACTGGGACTGGTATCAGGCAAATGCTTCTGCTGATTTAGAGGCTATGCAAACTGCAAACCCTACACAGTTTAACGCTTTGTATAAAGCAAAATATGGCGTTGAACCTGCTTAATAAAACATTTAATTAATCATATAAAACTACTAAAATGGCAAATGTTTATAGAGAAGTCTGGACTGGTGAAGTAATTAAAGCCTTTGAATGGGGTCTTAAAGATACCTTTCTTGATGGGGTACAAGATTACAGTAGACATGTAACAGGAAATGATGAAGTACAAGCAATCCATTCTATTTATTTCGGTGTTCGTCCTGATGTTTTGATCAATAATACTACATATCCTATCTCCATTCAAGAGCTGGATGGTGACGATATTACTATCACATTAGATAAATATCAAACAACAGTAACACCCATTACGGATGATGAACTGTTTGCCTTATCATACGATAAGATCAAAACGGTTAAAGATTCGCATTCTGATGCTATTGTTGAAAACAGGCTGAGAAAAGCTGCACATGCATTAGCTCCTTTGAATCATGACATTCAACACCCCGTTTTGTTAACAACTGGTGAGCTTGTGGGTAATCGCAGACGCTTACGCTGGGAAGATATTATTAATGTACGTTCAGCCTATGCTAGAGCAAAAATTAAGATTGAAGGTTTACGCTTTATTCTTTGCCCTGATCACGTTAACGATTTGTTAAATGAAGAAAAATCATTGTTTGGTAAAAGCTATGCAAACTTTCAAGGTGGTGTTATCACTAATCAGCTAGGTTTTGAGTTCAGAGAATATGAGCTAAACCCTTACTACAATGTAGCGACAAAAACAAAAGTTTCGCTGGGTACTATTCCTGATGATGATGTACACTCTCAAGCTTCTTTTGTTTTTCCTCTCAAAAAAACAGGTCGTGCTACAGGCTTAACCAAAATGTACTGGTCAGAAGCAAAGAACGACCCAACGATGCAACGCAATCTCGTTTCTTTTCGTAACTATTTTATTGCTATGCCTCTTGTATTAGAAGGCTTTGCTGCAATTATATCACCTAAATCATAAAACGCTATGACAGCTACAGCAGAACAAATTGAAAAAGGCAAAGAAATAGCCAAAGACTTAAAAGTCAAAAAGCTTTATCTAAATGATAAAGGTGAGTTTTTCACGTCTCAGAACCTTGCAAGCTTATCAGTGAAAGCAGACAAAAAGAAGTATACCACGCTCGACTATTCAACTACATCACTGGCATCTGCAGATGAACTTGAAGAGCTTGCACAAATATACGCACTTGAAACTGTAGAAGAAGTTGACGAGATTCTTGATGTTGAGCTAGAAGGTGAAGGGCGTCGTGAAATAATAGAAGCTTGCGAGACTCGCAAACAACAACTTCAAAACCCTGAATAATTATGACAAGTTTACGTGGAGTCACAATAAAAGAAGGCAGAATAGGCACAAACGTTGCAGGCGATAACCGAGAATTTGGTTTAATCTGCAACGGTGTAGCCGTGGCTGGAAAGGCTTTGCTGTCTACAACTTATAAACTGTTGCGTCCATCCGATGCAGAAGCAATTGGAATTGATGAAGCGTACGACACAACAAACAAAGTAAGAGTATACAGGCACATTACAGAGTTTTACCGCCGTGCTGGTGAAGGGCGTGCATTGCACATTCGCTTAGTACCTCAAACCGTAAAGCCTGCAGAAAAGATTGCAGATGCAAAAGCATTGATTATTGATGCTGAAGGCAGAATTTCCGATTTAGGCGTTGCGTACAATCCTGTTGCACCTTATACCGATACTTTGGTTGATGGTATAAATGCAGATGTGAGAGCAGCAATACAACCCTTACAAAATTTAGCGGTGTGGGCTGATGAACACGATATGCCTTTACACGTATCGCTTGAAGGTCGTGCAATGGGTACTGATCTATCAACCGTTATTGATCTGAGAGCCTTAAAAGTAGGTGAAGCAACACTGGAAGCTACAAAGGTTACTTTGATTGCTGGTCAAGATTGGACGTATGCAGATACCCTTGATGATCTGGGCAAAAAATTTGCCGATGTAGGCACATTTTTAGGTGTTATTGCTTCTCAAGCTTGGAACAGAAACCCAGCAGAAGTTGCAACACAGAACCTTACTGATGCAACCCGTAATATCTGGGTTGTCGGTGGTTTGAGTTCACATAAAAAATACAGTGAAGTATTTGATAACCTCGAAACACTGAACGCAAAAGGGTACGTCTTTCCTATTCGCTATCAGGGCTTATCGGGTTACTGGTGGAATGATGGTCACGTGTGTGCTCCTATTGTCTTAGATAACTTAGGAAACATCAACCAACACACTATTTACTACAGTCATACAATGGATGAAGCAAAGCGTGCTTTGCGGTTGGTCTATCTGCCTGAAGTGAAAAAGCCAGTGCAGCTTGAGAAAGGCAAACTGCCTGCTACAATAGTAGGTTATTTTGATGCAATAGGCGATCAGAGATTTAATCAGTTAGCAGGTAGTAATCTGATTTCAGAAGGCAAAACATACACCGATGCAGATAGTGATCTGTTGATAGAAAAGACGCTTAAAATACGCTTTGCAGTTGTACCAACAGGGTGTGTTAATGAGATAATTGGTACTATAAATCTTAAAAATCAAGCATAACAATGGCTAGAATAAGAAGATTAGGAGAAGTGTATTCAGCTGGTGATGTAACCGTAACCCTTGATAATAATTATAACATTGACCCTTCAGCAATCAGTTACGGTTACGAATATGCACATGAGTATCAGAGAGGGCTTAGACGAGAGCCACGAGGCTGGCGAATGGGGCAGAAAGATCAGGAAGGTAGTATAACACTGCCTTTGGATATGTCAACAGAACTGGAAAACAAATATGGTGATCTAGCATTTATAAGACCATTTCCTATAAATGTAGCATTTGCCAATGCTGAGAATGAAATGATTTACGATCGTGTCTGGGCTAAGTTTAAAGGAAACAAAAGAAACGTCACAGGCGATGGAGAGCTTGAAAACGAATACGAATTATTTATAATATCAATCGACTTAAACATATAAAAACAATGAGTGATAAATTACCCGAAGGCATTACTGCAGAAATGATTGCAAATGCAAAAACTAAATACGGTCAAAATAAAGTGAAGCTAATCGATCTACCAATTGATGAAGATAACACAGCCTATAAAACAGTTTTAGCTACTGTTCCAACACGTGCTATTATCGGTCAATATATGCGATGGGATGCTAGCGACCCTAAAAAAGCTCAAGAGATTCTGGTTAAAAATTGCTTGCTGTCTCACAAAGACGAAGTTTTAGCCGATGATGGGCTTTTTTACGGGGCATTAAACAGTTTGTCTGAACTTATACCAGTTCGGAAGGGTATCATAAAAAACTGCTAGAGCAACTACCTAGAATACCTAGTATAGACAACTTAGATAGTTGCTCGCAAAAAGGTGATTTTGAAGCACTCTTTTACATGACAGATGCTATGATCAGGTTCTACTTCAAAGAGAACCCTGATACATTGAATGATTTTGAGTATATAAAAAGATATAGAGAACTGACTTGGCTCTCAAACGAAGGTTTTTTAACAGGTATGAAACCACAGGATAAAAAGGAAAAAAGATATGAATTTTGATTTCTCAGGCAGATACACAAACGCTTTTGGCTATGTAGCTACTAATGTAAGCAGTAAACTTGCTGAAGCAGGTTTTCAAACAGCTTTAGAGCGAAATGATAACAAGTATCAACAATCTGTATTTGTCAAAGATAAAAATATCAGCTTCGATGAAGTGCTTTTGTACAATGATTCTGAAGAATACCTATTTGCCTATCGTGTACTTGCTGAAGAATACAATCAGGTTTTTGCCACGCCTCCCATGTTTAGCCTTACCCGATCAAAAAAGCTGGTAACGACTCTTTTAAATGACAGCGATATTGAGGTAACTGAACGCTATTCAACAGAGCCGTGGCAAATCACTTGGAAAGGCTTACTTATCGACATGGAGAACCACCAGTTCCCAATTGATCGGATGGAAGCTATAAACGATATATTCGAAGTAAACAGTGTCTGGAAAGTATCTAGTGAGATACTTGCAGCACTCAAAATCAACTCAATTATTATACTGGATGTGAGTATAGAGTTTGTAGAAGGCTATGAAGATACAATAGCCTATACTTTTACAACACGTGCTACAAAATCAGCCGAATATCAACTTATAAACGAAAACTAAGGTTACACACCTTTTTATCAAATAACGGATTATGAAAAAAATACTATTAACATCGTGTGCTATGCTAATGTTCCTCAATATGTCTGCAAATGTGACGCTGGGAAATGTGTTGCTAAAGAATATCAACCAGTTTGAAATTGATGAGAATATTCTTGAAATGTCGAACACTGCAAAGATTACCATTCCACGCAATTATGGTAAACTGAAAGGAAAAGCAATACTTGAACAAATAAAAGCTGGTGATAAAGTAACGCTTGAGGCTGGTTATGACAATGTTTTCAATCGTGAGTTTACAGGCTATATCAGAGAAATAGAAAGTGATATACCTCTTATCATTCATTGCGATGACGAAACTTACCCACTCAGACAAACTAATTTTATCAAAAGCTATCAATCTGCAACACTCAAGCAAATACTTACTGATATTATACCGTCAACTATGACTTTTGAATGTCCTGATGTCAATATTGGCAAATATCAGATTGACAATGCCAGTGCCTTTGCCGTGATGCAAGATTTAATGAAAACATACGGTTTATACAGTCGCTTACAGGATGGAAAAATAAATGTAGGGTTAGCATACGATTTCGGAGATAAAACCACAACTCACATTTATACAATTAATTCACCTGCAGACCGACCTTTCACCACAAATGTAAAAAAGAACGATCTGAAATTTAAACGAAAAGAAGATTTTAAAGTACGTTACAAAGCTATTTCGAACAATCCAAATGGAAAGAAAACAACCGTTATAGTAGGAAATAAAGAGAAAGAAGCCTCAGAACGTACACTAAACTTTGCTGGTCCGCTTACTGAAAGCCAGCTACGTGAAAGGGCTTTAGCTGTAATGGCAAAAACGGTATACGATGGTTACACAGGTGATATTACAGGCTTTGGATTACCTCTCACACATGCTGGTGACTCGCTTGATATTCGGGATGCCTTAGAACCTGAGCGAGCTGGCAGGTATCTTATTGAGAAAGTGAATATAACATTTAATGACTCATCAGGCTATTCACGCAAAAACACACTAAGCTTTAAGGTGTGATTTAACGCATTATTTTGAAGCGAGTCGATAAAAGACACGCAAAGACTTTGTAAAGCGATTATAAACGATTTTAAAGATAGTTTAAAGTATGTCAGGACAGCTAGAGCAAGCTATATCATTAGCAATACAAGCACAATCACAAAGATCACAGATAAAAACAGTAAGCTGGGGTGTGGTTACAGAGGTAACAGAAACAACCTGTACTGTAGAACGTGACAACGCTCCAACATTGTACGGTGTTTTGCTCAATGCAATTGATGATGATCTGCAAAGCTATGTAACAGTATATCCTCTTTTGAATAGCAATGTACTGGTTGGCATAGTTGAGAATCTGAAAACAGAAGCTGTCATACTTAAATGCTCTGAGGTTGAAAAGATCAAAGTAAAGATAGGAACGCAAACATTATACATAGATAAGGAAGGTTTTATATTCAATGCTGGTGATAATAAAGGCTTAGTCAAAATTGTTGAATTGGTTGACTGGATGACAAAGCTACATACAGATATACAGACACTGAAACAACTCTTATTAACACACCCTGTAACGGGTAACGGCAATCCTCTTGCTTTGATCTTCAACCCTACTATCGAATCACCAACTATCGACATGTTCGAAAACAAAAAGATAACACAATGATTGGCATTTTGGTTGATGAAAACAATGAGCTTAAAATCACTGTAAAAAGAGATGCAAACGGTATGATAACACAAGGTTTGCAGCTTGATAATATTGATTTTCAGCGTTGCAAATTCATTATAGTAGCTCAGAAAGGCGAATTTAAACAAGTGCCTACGCTGGGGCTTGGTATAGATAACTATTTAAAGAAACCTATAACATCACACAGCAGGCAGCAATTTATCACAGAGCTAAAGTCTGAGCTATCCAGTGACGGTATAACAGCCCCTATCAGAGTCGATGGTAACGATATTTCAAAATTTGATATAGATATATAATTATGAAACAATATTTTATAGATAAGTGCATGCAGTACCTGCTTAGTATTTGTACAGGTCTTTTGCTGGCTGTTGAAACTTCACTGCTGTTTTTTATACCCTGCCTTGCTGCAACGGCTTTAGATGTGTGGTCTGCATACTGTCTGGGCAAAAGGGTACATATCAAATATCCTGAACGATCAGACGGTAAATTTAAAAGCGAATACAAGTTCAGGATAATGTATACCATGATTGTGGCTTTCATACTGATTATTCTGGCAAATTATGTGGATATGTATGTAATCAAAAATACAGATGCTGCAGTACGCTTTGTTTTAGCTGCTTTTTTCATCTATCAGGGTATATCCATACTTGAGAACTGGAGTTCTGAGAATGATGATAAGAGAGCGAAAGTTTTACAAAAAGTACTGGTTAACAAAGCTGAAAGACATTTTAATGTTGACCTGAGCGATTTAAAAAAGGAGGACTAACAAAATGGCGAAAGTTGAATTATTAGCCCCTTTTATCAAAAAATGGGAAGGCGGTTTTGTGAATGATCCGATTGACAGAGGCGGTGCAACTAACAAGGGTATAACACTTCGTACTTTTATTCATTACCGAAAACTAAAAGGATTACCGACTCCGTCCATTGAAGACCTAAAGAACATTTCAGATGAAGAATGGATGGATGTACTGAAAATAATATTCTGGGATTGTTGGCAGGCTGATAAGATCAGCAATCAATCAATAGCAAACATCTTGGTAGATTGGGTGTGGGCTTCAGGCGTTCATGGTATTAAAATACCTCAAACAATACTGGGTGTTAAAGCTGATGGAATTGTAGGTAAAAACACATTAGCAGCATTGAATGTCTTTCCTTCTGAGAAGTTATTTAATCTGATATTTCAAAGAAGAGCAGACTTTATAAACGGTATTGTTAACCGATCTGTTGAAGCTTATGAAAAGAAGATCGGACGCAAAGCAACCGAAAAAGAACTGCTTGCAAATACGCAAAAACGATTCTTAAACGGATGGTTAAACCGCTTAAACAGCATAAAATTTACAGAACAATGGGAAAAATATTCATAATAGGGCTTTGCTTTATCGGTCTGGTAGCTTGTAAGACTCAAGCCCCTACTTATACACCACCGATACAAATACCAGTTTTTACGAAAGAAAAGGTAACAGAACGCTTAGTTCCCTATGCTTTACCTGCAGACAGTACTATTATAACAGCCTTATTTGAGTGTGACAGCCTCAATAAGGTGAACATGAAAATGTTTGAAGAACTCAAAGCAAGAGGTCTGATCTCAAGCTTTTCTTTTGAAAACGGGATATTAAAGTTTCGTCTGATACAGCCCCCAGATACAATTTATATACAGGTAACAGACACTATAATAGAACGTGATAAACCGATCACCTATTACATACCATCACAGCCTCTTGTGGTCTATAAACAAACAGATAAGCAGGTTGTAGAAGGCTGGTTTGGTAAAATATTCATGTGTTTATTAGGGCTGGGGTCAATCATTGGAGTAATAGTATTTATATGGAAACGAAAGTTTTAGACGGTCAATCTACTATTGATATTGCAATACAAACAGGTGGCTCTGTAGAGTCGGTTTTTGATCTGGCTATAAAAAACGGCTTAAGTATAACCGACTCTCTAAGCCCTTCGCAGGTGCTTACAAACCCTGTAGTAACTAATGCTTTGGTGTTAGAATATTACAACATGAAAGGGCTTAGACCTGCAACAGATACAGATAGCGAAACAGAACAAGGCATTGAGTTTTGGTATATAGAACATGACTTTATAGTTAGTTAAATTATGGCACGTACAATAGCAGAAATAAAAGCAGATATAACAGGCAGGTTTACTGCACACCCTACTATCATCAATATGTATGGGCTTAATCCTGATCGAACATTCGAACAGCAATTTTCGCCTGTAAGCCTCGAAAGCATTTTGTTTTATATCGTTGCTGCATCTATGTGGACGCTTGAAGTTCTATTCGATAATCTTGTAACTGAGATAATACGAATAATAGACAACCTTAAGCCTCACACCGCACGATGGTACGCAAATAAAGCAAAGCTGTTTCAACTAGGTCACAACCTGATACCAGATACAGACCAGTACGATAATGCAGGCTTAACAACAGAAGAAATAGAAGCTTCACGGATTATTGCACACAGTGCAGTAGTCTCTTTTCAAAAGCGTTTGGTTCTTAAAGTTGCTAAAAATGCAGGTGACGACCTTGCACCTATTTCTCCTGTTGAATTGAATGCTTTCGAAGATTACGTCTTTCGTGTGAAAGATGCAGGAGTTCAAATTGAAATAATAAGTAAAGAAGCTGATAAGCTGAAATTGAGACTGCATGTACATTTCAATCCTTTAGTTCTCAATTCAAACGGTCAGCGTTTAGATGCTGCGAGCGATACACCTGTTGCCGATGCTATAAGGCTATTTCTTAAGAATCTACCTTTTAACGGTGTTTTTGTACCAGCCTTTCTGGTTGATGCTTTACAGCGTGTTGATGGTGTTGTTGTGCCTACTATTACGCTCGCAGAATATAGATATAACAATCAAACAGGTGATATAGGTATTATATATCAACCCTATGCAGGTTATATGCGTATAGCTGATGCTGATTTAGAAATTACTTACGAAGCACAGAGCGAAATATTATGAAGATATATAGCATTGATTATTCACGTCTCAGCAGGTTATTATTACCTACGTTCTTGAGAAAAGAGGTATTGATAATCATTCTTAATTCGATGTTAGGCGGTGTAAGAAGTATTTATTCTCGCTTCTTGCTTTTCAGAGACGAAAATCTTTATAGACTGTCAATCACACCGCAAATTTTCTCACTTGAGAGATTGCTGAATGACCGTTTTGACACCGATCAAAGGCGTATATATATTACAGATGGTGAGTTCTACAAAAGTAAGTACCTCTATAAGAGAAAGGAAAAACAACCCATTTTTATACGAACCAAAGCCGAAAATAAGCCGATTTACATTAATACATCGACTGAAACGGAGAGTAAAGGTGTAGATTTTATAGTATGTGTACCATCTACTTTAAGATATGATGATGCAGTATTTAAAGGGCTTTTAAATGCCTACAAATTAGTAAGTAAAACGTTTTATATAAACAAAATATGAGTAGTCACAAAAGATTCGATTTTACCAAGACGGGCGGTTTTCCTCTCGATCAGGATTCCCTTTCATGGATGCAACAATCATATACAGAAGCTTTACAAGCTGTTGCTAGTCTTATAGGTGACAGTGTAATAGTGTCGGGTTGCGTGATTGCAGGTAACACCATTAGCGATGGTTGGGTTGTTCTTAGTGGCGTGTTATACCCCTTTGTAGGCGGTGTTATAGGTGATATTAGCAATGAGACAATAACAGTCAAAGAAATGGCGACTTCATTGGAATTTGAAGATGCAAATTTCAAAGAAGTACAATTTCACAGATATTGCACATTTGGTACTTCAACAATACTATTTAATAGCCTAACGAGGCTTAAAACCATCAAAGAAATGTCAACACGTTTTCAGTCTATTTCTGATTCTGTTGAAGTACTGAATAAGCAGATCATTACGGGCAAAATTTATGTTGATTTACCCTTAGAGGGGGCTAAAGGTTTAAAAGTGTCGGTTGCAGCACCAGAAGGGGTTAATCCTCTTGAATATGTTGGTTTTTTAAACTTTGGTCTTATTGATAGGGTTACAAGTTGTTATTATTCACCTACACTAACCCTGATAGAGTTTTATATAGTTCGAGAGTCAACAAACTATGGTCAATCGGGTACGTTTGATTATGTACTCATTAAAAAACAACACTAATGGCAATTACAGAGAGACAAGCAATAAAAAACTGGTTCATTCGCAGTGCTATGCCTACACGTTTACAGTTTTGGGCGTGGTTAGATTCCTTTTGGCATAAGAACGATCAAATGCCAATTGATAACGTTGAGGGGCTTGTACAGATATTAGCAGAAATAAACTTAGCAATGAATAATGCTGCTAAATTTAAAGGCTATTTTACGTCTGCAAGTTCATTACAGGCAGCGCACCCAAGCCCACAAATAGGTGATACTGCATGGGTGGGTATTCCTTATCCTGGCGTGGTGTATAAATGTAATGTTGCAGGGGTATGGTTAGCTACAACTGATACACCACAAGCCCCCGTTATTAACTTGGCTGATTATGCGAAAATTACAGATGTAGCAAAAAAAGCTGATCTTATAAGAATAACCGATAATTTCAAAGTTGTATATTCTGAGACAGGGGAAATGCCTCAAATATCCGTATCCGATGAACTCAAAGAAGTTATACCCTTTTCATCAACAGGTGCAACAGTATCAAATGCAACGTTTTACTACCTAAACCAAGATAGTTTAAGAGGGCAGTTTATCAATCAAATACGGTTAAATGTGTCCGTTGCAGGTTTATTAACTATTATCATAGCCAAAGACATCAATACACCAACATTTGAACGTCTAAGAAGTTTAAATGTAATGGTTACGGGAATAGGTGAACAAATAATAAACATCCCGTCTATATTCTTATTGAAAAATGAATTTCTAGGAATTGGAGAAACATCCGATTCTTGTAAATTTCTTGTAAATACAACAACTTCTAACCCCGTAGCTGGAGGCTATTTTTATCAATTTGAAAATACAACAGGTGTTTATCCGAAACGAGATATAACAATAGGGGTATCGGTATTAGGTGCAACTACCGAAAACCCCTCGGATTTAATCGCTAGAACATCTGGAAACGATATAACTAATCAGTTAATAGCAAGCCTAGCACGAGCAACGATTAACACAACAACGGGTGCAATAGTATATACAGGGGCGTATCTAATAGCAGATAGATGTAAATTGAAAAAAAATACAACTTATACAGTTGTAGGTCATAACTATATAGTGACTGATATAAACCCTACTATCTATTTGTATAATTCAAAAACATCTGATGCAGCAAGTTTTAAGAAATTCAATAAAAAACAAGGCAAACCCTTTACATTCACAACGGATGATACTAATATATACTTAGCGATGTATATACAAGTATTACCCTTATATGATAGCTTAAATACAATTAGATTAATAGAAGGCAATACCTCAGTCGATCTAATCGACACAAGAAATAGAGCAATTAAAAGAAATATACTCAACGACATAACAGCCTCTAATAATTTAGTCTCAAAGTATGTTAATGTTAGAGCTTATGTAAATACACAAACGGGGTTCTTTTCATCATCTGGTAATGTATATAGATTAACACAACCTATATCCGTATTAGAAGGTGATATATTATCAATAACAGGCACGTTAAGAGGTGCAACAGGTGTTGTAGGATATGACGCAAGTATGAGGTATGTATCAGAAATTAATCCGACAACAGGTTTTCCAAAATCACAGATACTAGATGTACCTGTGTATAATGGAAGTACGGGTACAAGTACAGAATATCTGATAAACAATTATGAAGTGACTATACCAACAGGTATATTATTTATCCAAGTTTCAATGACAGGAACAAATGATATTTTAATCACTAAAAAAAGCAACCCAAACATTTTAGAAAATGTTGAAAGCAGTTCAATAGGTGAAAAAGTAGAAGAAATAGATAAGAATGTAAATAACATTATCTATCGAAGTGGTAACCCGCCACGCTCTCAAAAAACACACCAAATGTGTGGGCATAGAGGGTTACGTATCGGAGCAATACCCGAAAATTCATTGTCGGCAATTGCCTTTGCTGCAAAATGCGGTTTGCATAGTGTCGAGATAGATTGTTCAACAACTAGTGACGGGAATGTAATATTATTACATGATGATAATTTTGCGAGAGTGGCAACCTCCAACAATCCATTAATACCGACATTAACAAACTCATACACACTAACATTAGAAGAAATACAAAATACATTTACATACATTTCTACTAATGCAGCTTATAGGACTGTTATACCATCAATACGAGAGGTCGCAGATTTATGTTATGAACTAAATATTACACCTATTTTTCACATTCGCCTGTTGGGTTATTCGATGTATACAATTAAGAACTTCGTTGAAACCTGCAATTCGAGAATGGGATTATATAATTTCATTATAGCACCCGAACCACCTTTTGATGATGTGTTTAGATTCTTGTATTCAAATACTAGAATGCTAAAAGTTATGTACAATGCTAATCCGTCCGAATCAGAAGTACAAACGATGTTTGATAATAATTTAGGGTATGATTCAGCAGTACTTAGTTATATACCAGAATTGGTAAAGCGATTCAGACAACAAAGCTTAGATACATTTACTTATGATGTGACCAACAAAACAGTAACAAAATGTATTAAAGATAAGATTTCCTTTATTGCTGCCGATTATGTGATCTTAGATATACCACATAAGTACATGATCAATAAGTTTTCAAGTTCGAAAATATCCGATTTTACCAATACGGGAACTGTTGACGGTACATTAATAACTCTACCTGTCTCTACAAAATTGACTCTAAATAATGCCAATTTAGAACTCTTAGAGTATGGAGGAATTACCGTAAAACTTGAAGCAGTTGGAAAATTCACTATCTCAGGAAACTTTGCAGCCGAAGAAGAGAACACGAATAAGCAATTCGAACATTATCAATTCGGGAATATCTTCATAAATGCAAAACCAACTTTTGTATTAACCGCTGTCACTGAAGTTAAAATAAAATCGCTAGATATAGAAGTAGGAAACTTTAAGTAATTAATTATATGAAAGTTAAATACACTAAGCATTTCCCAATCAAAGGATATGCAGCTATTAATGTGTTCGGGTTCGTATTTGCACGGAATGAGTACAACCCGTTATCAGTCAAACTAACCACACACGAAGCTATACACACGCTTCAAATGAGAGAGTTGTTATATGTGTTCTTTTATGTATTATACGGCTTAGAATGGTTGGTAAGGCTAGCACAGTACCGCAACACGAAACAGGCTTACAGAAACATATCTTTCGAACGTGAAGCATACGACAAACAATCTGATAGCGAGTATTTAAAGCATCGAAAGATGTATAGTTTTATGAGGTATATAAGGGAGTAATAAGAAAGCCCCCATCTTTACACAGCTTGTTTCTCAGGCAAAGCTGTAATAACAAAGGTGCAGACACACCACGACAGAGGCTAAATGCCTTTGATCGGTGTGTCTGCACCTATTTTTTATTTACCTGAGACCACAAAGATAATATTTAAAAACAGTTTAAAACAGATTTAAAAATGAAAAAGAATTACACTACAGCTCCGTTACCGTTTCAAGGACAAAAGAGACGTTTCATTAATGCCTTTGGTTTAGCAATGACTGAGCTGAAAGCCAAACAAGAAGTAAAAATAATAGTCGATTTATTCGGGGGGTCAGGCTTGCTTTCGCATACTGCAAAGAAAATATTTCCTGAAGCAAAAGTTATATATAATGACTTTGATAATTATAGTTTACGCCTTAAGAATATTGCGAAAACAAACAAACTGCTTGCTGATCTGAGGCTTGTTTTAGGCGTTCACCCAAGAGAAAAGAAGATTCCAGCAGAAGTATGTAAAACAATGTTAGATCGTATTGAAATTGAAGATAATGCAGGGTTTGTAGATTACATTACACTATCCTCTTCGCTTCTTTTTTCATCTAAATATGTAACTGATCTGAAAGAGTTAAAATCAGAAACTCTATATAACAATATCAAAGCCTCTGATTATGATGTTAATTCAACTGAATATCTTGCAGGTTTAGATATTGTGAAGTGTGACTACAGGCAGTTATACAACCAATATAAAGATGTTTCGCATGTGCTGTTTCTGGTTGACCCACCTTACTTAAGTACAGATACAAAAACATATCAATCGGATAAATACTGGAAGCTCAGAGACTATTTAGATGTACTAAATGTTTTATGTGGTTCGAACTACTTCTTTTTTACATCAAATAAGAGTTCATTAATTGAGTTGTGTGAGTGGTTTGCTGATAACAGGGATATAGGTAATCCTTTCAAAAATTCAGTGCTGAACACGCAAAATATAACGCTTAATAAGTCTGCAGGATATACAGATATGATGCTCTATAAGTTTGTAAAGGTATAAAGCAAAAAGCCCCTATTATGGGGCTTTCTTTATTTCAGATGCAGACCAGTCTATATTGACTATTGCTTTTATCTTTTTCGTGCCTCTGCAGATCGGACACGTACTGTCTTTATCTTCAATATCGTTGTAACTGCCTACATGTATGTAGCCTAACCCGTTACAGCGAGGACAGTCAAAATGATCAAATATAAACTCTTCGTGTGCTTTGCCTTCAGCGTTAAATAAAGAAGGGCGTGTAAGCGTTATCGTGCTGTTTGCTATACTCATGCTTGATTGAATTAAATGTTTTGTTCTATTGTATATATCGGTAACATCAAAATCTTTTATCTCAAGTAGTCCTTTGATTCTACCAATTGAAGTGAGAACTGAAGAATGATATTTGTTATTTAATCTTGCTATTGCTGTGTATGAATATCCTGATTTGTATAAAATAAGCCAGTATATTTGTCGAGCATTTACAATCTCTTTAGTCCTTCTGTTACTCAGTATTTCAGATTCTGGAATACCTACTATTTTTGAAAATTCAGTTATCATTGTATTTTTGTTTTAGATTATTCTTGCTTGCCTCCCAAAACCATACTCATCACACAGGCGTTTTATTGCTGTAATCTCAATGCTTTCGGGGTATTGATGATTGTAAAAAATCGTACATGTACGTGTGTCTATATTTATCCCTTTCTGCTTTCTGACCCTGTATATAAGGCAATACATGATGTTTTTATTTTTCATATTGATGTCTTTAATAAAAAAATAAGGATTGTTTGTTCCTATGCTGGGAATCGAACCCAGCTTGAACCGTTTAGGATTATAGGTTATTGATTCCTTCTGAAATTATGTTAGTTAACATAGCTACAGCAGTTGCATTTTCGTTGACTTCTTCAGTAATAATATCTCGTGCTATCCATTGCCCATCAGATTTTGTTGCATGGACTACAGCAGATAAACCTTGATGATCTGATATTGTAATAACTATTCTCTGGTTATCCATAATTGTTTATATTTTAAATGTTTTATTCTTTCTTAAAAAGGCGTGTTCCATTGGCGAACAATCAACTTTAGACCTCTCGAATTGTCTCAAAACTCTGTCTATATCCATTATTGTGCGATCATTCATTTGAATAAACTTTATGTAATCGGTTTTTTGCCCTTGTAAGGATATAACCGCCCATGATGGTGAATAATGATGTAAGTCTACACTAATATCAAGATTAGAAAGTAAGTTACTTACTCGGTCAGCTTGTTCCTTTAAGGCTTTGCGTTCTTTTTCGCATTGTCTTATTTCAGATGCAATTTTGCCTAATTCATAACTGAAAACCCATTGAAAAAACTTCTTTAAATACTTTCTCATAATTGTTTTTTTTATAATCCGTTGTTACATAAGTAAATTATTTCATCAGCAAAGTCTATAAAAGTTTCTTCACACTCATAATTGATTGTTGGGTTGAAACTATATTCAGGTTTAGGGTCAATCACCTGAAACCCGTAATTTTCTAGCTGCTTTAGTCTCTGAGCCTCTTTAACTGGAAGATCATATTTATCAATCTTAATAGTCTTTTTGATAGAGTTTATATCATATCCACGAGAACGAAAGAAACGTACTAAAGCATATTGATACTGTTTAAATCTGTCTGCAGCCATAGTTTTAGATATTATTTAGAGTGATAAATCTTTGAAATTCTTCTTCTAGTTCCTCACAATCGTATACAGGTTCTGTGCTTTCTCCTATGCGTATATACCAGCCATCATAGCCATATCGTTCATAAACATTATCATCTGTATCAACTCTTAGAAAAGATACATTAGTGACTTTTTCTATTTTCATAGTTAGGACATGTTTTTTCTATTGCACTCATTGATAGTGGTAAGCTTTGTTCTTCACCGTTTTCGTCCTTATAACGAACCTCTATAAACATACAAGAGGGTGACGGTCTGTAAGCCTCTTTAATAAGTGTGATACCGTCCATAAAATCAGCATTGTTTGATTTGATAGCCATTTGTTCAAGCTCCAACACTTTAGACGCTTTTAGATTTCCTTTTTTATCGGGTTTTAGCAGGCGTATAACACCCTCTACAAGCGTTGCACTGTTATCATCCTTTGCCAATGTTCTCAAGTAGTCCTGTACTTTGCAAACCCCTATTTCAACTTCATCAGCCCAGCCTTCATTGACACGATTACCCAGCTTGATAGAAATTGAACCATCTTGAGTGGTGAAGGTGTTGGATGATCTGTCTGATTTGGTCTTGAAAAGATCATCTTTCATCTGAATAAGACCGTCACAGTTGTTAAACACAGTCTTTTTAGCCTCAAGCATTAAGCCAGATATCCTTTTGAGTAATTCAAATTGAACTCTGATAGTCTCATCTTTGATTTCTTTGTAGGTTATCTTATCTTCTTTGATCTTAAGAGCCTTTTCTTTTTCGGCTTTCTGAGCTTTAAACTCTTTAAATTCTGCTAGTTCAGCAGGTGATAATACATTTTCCATACGATTAAATATTATTAAATTCATCTTCTATTTCTTGTAGTTCCGATGCAGGGTTACGCTCATTCAACATGTTGTTAAATTGTACATAACTGCATAACACAATAGGTTTTATATGTAAGTCAAATACTCTTTTTCGAATACTTGTTTCATTCTCATGCTTTGCCAAAAGTTCTTGTACCAGTACGCATTTACGTAAATAAGCACGCCTGCGACCTAACTGCATTTTTCTCATCTTACTCATAATCTATTGTGTATTTTTTTGTGAGTGTGACAGGAATCGAACCTGTAAACGTTACCGTCAAACACACACCCTGTCACCTTAATTTGCTTGTGCTAACCTTATCAATTTTTCACGCTCAAGCTTATCTTTTGCTAGTATTGCTTCGAGTTTTGGTATAAGTAAGTCCATTTCATCAGTTGACATTTCACCCAGCGTTTTACCTGCTATTTTCGGGTTTCTCATAAACTTGTTTACAGCCTGCCAATCAGTAGTATTAATGCCAGCCTTTTGCAATCTTAAAAGAATAGCTGATCTACGTTTTTTAAGCTCTCTATCGGCTATGTAGGCTTTCTTTTCAACCCTTTCTACCTGCAGTGTCATTTCTGATACAGTCTGCTCCATTCCTTTAATCATTTGTGCATAACCCCTAGGGTTTTTCTCTAAAAATTCAGGTAATGAGGTTGTAAGCATATTACTGTATTGCCATACCAGTGCATCCTTTTCAGCACCTTTCATTTGATTAAGCAAGCCGTAAAAACG
Source organism: Dysgonomonas sp. HGC4 (assembly GCF_001261715.1). Lineage (GTDB taxonomy): Bacteria > Bacteroidota > Bacteroidia > Bacteroidales > Dysgonomonadaceae > Dysgonomonas_A. The sequence continues at coordinate 32,513 of NZ_CVRU01000195.1, forward strand.
ACCGTGTATATTTTGTGATTTTGTTGACATATTAATTATGATTTAAGCGTTCACGTTGAATAACTCTTTTTAAGCGTCTTTTGTCTTTAATTACAAGAATCTTACTACCATCTGAAAGGATACGTTCAATAGGCTCACAGGCTTTAAAAACCTCCTTTTGCAGTGTATCATCGGTGATACCGTTAACAGCACATATTTTGCGAGTATCAGCAAGTGTTGCACCAACGGTTTTAATGTATTTGCGACCAAAACGGCTGTCTACTTCATCAAACCCCGTTTTATTAAGTCTTACACCTTTTTTGATCTGATGTTCAAGATTTTCAGTACCCAGTGCTACAAGCCCTGTCATACCTTCAAGCTCATTAAATAAATGTATGATCATACATGTAGCTGCAGGTTTCAAAGAATTTGCCTGATCAATGATTAAAAGAGGCTTTTTGTCTGCCATTCCTTTAATAGTATCAGTTATAGTTTCAATAAACTCAGTAGAATATCCGTAACCTTTAGGTATTGTTGCACCAACTTCTACAGCTATTTTTTCAAGAAATTTACGTGCACCCCATTCTTTACAGTTTATTTTAAATACAGCCTCCTTTTTATGCCAGTTAAGGTATATATCCGAGGGTGCAGTTTTACCGCAGCCAGCGTTATCTGAAACCCCAATGAACATACTTTCATTCTTAGCATCGCTCAGCACCTCGGTAATGATTCTAAAGTCTGTAGTTTCAGTTGCAATGTTCCACCCACTATTGTCAAAACTATAATCAAGTGCCAAAGCAATTTTTAAATACACATCATCACCTTCAGCCAAATAAGTACCACCACGAAGCTGTGAAATAGCTGCTTCTGAAATACTGCACTTTTTTGCTACTGCACGGTAAGAACCAAGTCTTGTTTTTTCATCTTCAATTAGTTGAAGAATTTCTTTTTTTTGTACATTTGTCATATTCATTGAGTTTTAAAGGCTCTTTAAAGTCGGTTCAAAAGTGGCTTTATTGAGCTTTTTTGTTTATATTAATATTGATTTCTGGCTGTTATTACTACATCTTCATTATCCCATTCATTTAGGAGAAAAGCAGATTCTGCAGCTTCGTATGCTGGCTTTTTCATAATACCGCCTTGCATAATGGCAACTTCACCGTAATTATCTTGTTGATCAGGCAATTCAATAGCTTTTATTGCAGCTATCTTAGTTTTTCTGTCAGCTTCTACTTTGTTAGCAATAGATTTAATCTTACCCACTGCACGCAAATCTTTATTCGGTCCGAAACGTTGTGCAGGTTTTATTTCTGAGAATGTGCCTAGATAAGTATCACCGTCAAACAGATGCACCTTACTTAAATCTTCATAATCGAAGCAATTAGTAAGCTTCACGCCAGTGTATTTTTCAATCAGATCACAATCATCAATACCATAGTAAAAAGTTGCACCTTCGATCTGTGTAGTAATCATATAGTTTGATATTTGCACACCTTTATTAAGTCCAAACATGAAGCACCACGCATAATCAGGAATACGATATACATTTGGTTTCTCGCATTCTTCATGCAATTGAAGCGGTGACTGATCTATGTTTTTGAATTTATTTGAATACTCAGAAAATGGAGTATTTATATAGCTTGTTAAAATCTTGTTAGTTTCGTTACAAGCTTTGTCATAATTAAAGTCGTTTTTGCTAGCCCATTGTCGCATGCTTGCAACATATTCTTTGCTTCTGTGTGCGTATCTGCGAGTAGATTTAATACCCTCACCATAATACAGTTCGCTATCCATCATAAACACGTCTTGTAACGTACCCCACCAACGCTCTATATTTGCTTTTCCTTCAGCTTTGTGGGTAACAGTCATTACAGTACCAGCCATTCTGAACTGTGTTTCAATAAATTTCCATTCAGAAGTGTTGTGTCCAGGAAAGCGGTCATAAATAAACTCATAAGGCAAATAGCCAGCATTACGCACAGCGTTTGCCAAAGCGTTTGTTACAGCCGTTGCACTCTCATCATAGCAATATTCCCAACCCATCACCATACCGCTCATAACATCACGTACAGCAATGATGTACAAGAACTTTTGTCCTGTAACCTTTTTGCCTTCTTTGTTGTAATAAGTTGCTTTATGATCTATGATATTAACACGAGTACCATCAATTTGCCAGCAGTCACCAGCAAATAAAGCTGATTGAGTAGGTGTATAGACTCTATATTTATGATTGTGACGGTTGTTTGCACCGTATCTTTGCTGTGTAATGTATTGCGTTTCAGGTAGTGCTAAAAAGTCACTAACCCAACGTTTAGAAGGAAAATCACTAATTTGCGACTGTAAACACATTCTGCGTGTTTGTCTGAAAATATATGCTGCAGAATAATTCTTTTGAGACTCAATAAGACCGAATAACCAACCTTTAATAATGTCGTTATTAGCGAACTTAGCACGGTTTGCATTGCCTTTATTCTTTTCGAAAATAAGGTCAGTTATAGCTTTACCTTCAGCATATTCTTTGATCTTGTCACGCAGGTTTCGCCATGTTTTAGGCAGGTGTTTAATTTCTTGCAGTTCAACTTCTTTTGCCAACTTTTCAAAGAAGGCTGATTTTGAAAAAGAAATACCATTTAATGATATATAGATGCTTGCATCATTGATTATAGCTGCAGCAATAGTTAACTCATCAGAACTGAATTTAGATTGAAATTTCTTATATGAACTGATTTTTGCAGCTTGGATGATTGATGTAATATCATCGTTTGTTTCCCTTGCACTATCTATTAGTGCTGCAAGTGGTAAAAGTTTAGTTTGTATAGCAATAGGTAAGTAATTGTAAGCGAAATAATCTTTGTTCAAAATCTTCTCATATTTCCATGATACAGATTTGGAAGTATTAAATCTACTTTTAGCTACTCGCAAATAGTTATAACCAACATCAGCATGCTTTAATATATAATCTTGGGATAAATATATCTCTGAATTATAATTTATTATGTCGCCTGAGTTTACTTGCATTTTTTTTGTATAATGTTCCCTTGCAAGGAGTCGAACCTTGCAATAAACCGTTAAGGGATTAGAGTTTCTTTTGATTTTCTTACAACTGTATTATCATTGTCATCTATTAAATGACAGTTCGGGCAATAGTGCTTTTCATCGTGTTCAATCCAACCTGTGTTACTCTCTAAAGCTGCATCTTTAGCTTCTTCTTTCTTAGTGTGTAATGTCCAGCCGTTAAAGTCCTCATAAATCGTTTCACAGCCATCACAGGATATACCATACATTATTTCTTTGATATACATAATAGTGAGTATTAATAGTTATTGTTATCTGTATCTTGTAGTTTGCAAATCTCTGCAGACTGTGCATCTTCTTCAGCTTCACGCTTCCCTTCGAGACTTGATAATGCTAATGTCAATACGATAATGATTGTTAGGTAGATTTTGTCTTTAGTTTTCATAAGCTTTGTTCTTCAAATTGTAGTTGTGTTTTGTAGAATTTCTTAGCAATCTCAATTACTTCTTCATTTGCAGTTCTATTGCCATTTAGCATAGATCGAACTGTAGCAGGTGAGTATGAAGTTTCACCACGTTCTAAGCGTAACTTGTTAACTAATTTAGAAATACGCACAGCATCACCATGCTGTTTAATATTTTCAATGCTGTTAAGAAACTTTGCTGCATCCATATTTTTTATAACTTTGTTTCGATATTGATACAAATATAGGCGAGATAATTTGTCTAAACAAATAAACATGCAAGAAAATTCGTCCATTAAGCGAAATATTTTGCAATTCCTCGATTTTAAAGGGATTTCAAAGTACCAATTTTATAAAAATACTGGTATAACGAGAGGTGTGTTAGACTCTGACGGTGGTATGAGTGAAGATAATACAGCGAGATTTATCGCTTATTATCCAGAAGTAAGTATTGAATGGCTTATAACTGGCAAAGGTGATATGTTGAAAAATGAACCTAAAGAGTATACTCAGAAAGAAGAGATAATTAATACTTTAGCAGAGTCTGAATCAAATATCAAAAAATATAATTTCAAATCTGATTATTTCAATATTAACAATCAACTGATACCACTATATGAAATAGAGGCTGTTGCAGGATTAAATACGTTATTTAGCAATCAGATAGATCAATCACCGATAGATTATATTTCAGTACCAAATGCACCTAAATGTGATGGGGCTTTGTTTGTTAGAGGTGATAGTATGTATCCTATTATGAAATCAGGCGATATTGTTTGTTATAAGCAGATTAAAGACACTCAAAACAATATACGATTTGGTGAAATATACCTGCTTTATATAGATGATGGTGATGATGAATATTTGACTATAAAATATGTACAATTGTCTGATCGTGGTAAGGATTATGTAAAGCTTGTAAGCCAAAATCAATATCACGCACCCAAAGATGAACACATCTCACACATCAAAGGATTAGCCATCATTAAACTATCTATTCGTTATAACACAATCTCTTAAAATGAAGAATAAAAAAGGCGGTTTAATAGCAATTATAGCTGTATTTGTGGTTTTAATGGTATTAGGTTCAATCCTAAGAATAACAGATGAAGATAAGAAAGTGACAGACTATGCTGATCTATCATCAGCAGCTCAAGTCTTTGCCGAAAAGATTCTAGTGAAACAGTTAAAGCACCCAGATGGTTGGGAATATGAGTATAATAAAGTAATAAGGGAAGATAGTGCTAAATATTCTTTTCAGGCTGTTATACTAGCTCAAAATAGCTTTGGTGTTCGTTCTCGCTTATCGTACCTACTCCAACTTCAATATGTAGGAACTAAAGATCACTCAAGAAGTTTGAAAGAATACTCAAAGGCTTCAAACTGGAAAATACTTCGCAACGACCTCTCAGAATGATAACAAAAATGTACGCATTGAATTGCTAGATGATAACAATAAATGCGTACATTGAATTGCAAAATGATAACATTTTTTGCGATTAAAAATGCTTATATTGAATTGCCGATTAATAATTATTAATTTATTTGAGTAAGTTAAACTTTACTATCTTTGTGAAACAGATTAATTTTTTTTAAGCACATTTTACAAACTTATGTCTATGGCAAATATACTATTAGTAGAAGACGATGAGAATCTAGCTTTTATGCTATCAGAGAATCTGGAAGTTGAAGGATTTGATGTACAACATGTGAAGAAAGGCGAATATGTAATGGAGACAATTGACGAGCAACCTATCGATCTTATATTGATGGATGTCGATTTAGCTGGAGAAATGAATGGGTTTGATGTCGCGGAAAGAGTCAGACTATCAAATTCGTCTTTGCCTATCATATTTACCACAGGCAAAACACACTTTAAAGATATTGAACGTGGATTGAAATTAAGACATGTTGATTATCAAAAGAAACCTTATGGAACAAAAGAGTTGTTGGCTCGAATAAATAATCTTTTAAATAGAGTGAGCGAATCGGGGTCAAAGAAGTTTGTCTTCTCTGGTTTTTCATTTAGCCCGATTGATCAAGTTATTGAATATGATGGTCAGGAACTGAGAGTCGCAAAAACTGAAGCGGCATTTTTACGTCTTCTTTGCGAAAATGTAAATGGAGTTGTTACCAAAGAAAGTATTGTCTGGTTGTTATGGGGTGAGCAAGATGTATATCAAAAAGAACATTCTCTAAATAATTTGACTCATAAGATCAGAAAATATCTTGAAGGGAATCCTTATGTAGAATTAGTTACAATATCGAAAGTAGGTTATAAACTTATGGAAAGATAATATCGTATATATATGTATAAAGAAAGAGGAATATAATTTAAATTATATTCCTCTTTTCATTTTATGATACCATAAATGAGATCAACCAGTATTTCTCATTCCAGCTGCAATTCCTGAAATTGTAACCATGAGCGCCTGCTCTAATTCATCTGGGTGTACTTCATTGCTTCTTACTCGTTGTAATAATTCAACTTGAAGAAGGTTCAGCGGTACTGTGTAAATATTCCTCATAGCTATATTGCTTGCTATAAGAGGTAAATTTTCCATCAGAGATTTATCATGAGCAATGTTCAAGATCGTATTAGTATCTTTTGCTAATTGCTCGCGTAACTCAGTACCTAAGTATTGTATGTTTTTATCTACTAATCGCTGATCGTAGTAGGCTGCAATACGACTATCAGCTTTTGCATATACCATTTCAAGCATACTTATACGAGTATTAAAGAAAGGCCAATCCTGATACATTGTTTCCAATATATTCATTTTGCCTTCATCAATAATCTGTTGTAAGGCTTGTCCTGCTCCTAACCATGCAGGAAGCATAAGTCTGTTTTGTGACCAACCGAAAATCCAAGGTATAGCACGTAGGCTTTCTACGCCACCTGTCGATTTACGTTTAGCAGGACGTGAACCTAATGGAAGTTTTGCCAATTCAGCTTCGGGTGTTGCTTGATAGAAATAGGGAATGAAATTATCATTGTTTCTAACAAGGTCTTGATATATTTTGCATGAAATATTAGATAGCTCATCCATCGTTTGTCTCCACTCTTCTTTTGGTGCAGGTGGAGGTAATATATTTGCTTCTAATATTGCATCTACATACAGTGACAATGTTGTGATCGCTAAATCAGGTAAACCTAGTTTAAAACGGATCATTTCGCCTTGTTCAGTAACGCGAAGTCCTCCTTTTAGAGAACCTGGAGGTTGAGAGAATAAGGCTACTTTAGCAGGACCTCCCCCTCTACCGATTGTTCCCCCTCTACCATGAAACAAAGTAAGTGTTACTCCGGCATCATTACAGGTTTTAAGTAAAGCTTCTTGTGCGCTGTATTGTGCCCATCCTGCTGCTAATGCTCCAGCATCCTTGGCTGAATCGGAATATCCGATCATTACCATTTGCTTATTTCCGATAATGCCTCTGTACCAGCCGATGTTTAGCAATTGTTGCATAACATCAGAGGCATTGTTAAGGTCATTAAGAGTTTCGAATAATGGAGCTACCGGTAATGTGTAAGGACAACCTGTGTCTTTAAGTAACAAATGTACAGCCAAAACATCGGAAGGAGTACGAGCCATTGAGATAACATAGACGGGGATTACCCCTTGAGGAGTCTCTGCAATTACTCTAAATGTATCTATTACCTCTTTAGTTTCTGCACTAGGCTGCCATTGTTGGGGTATTAGCGGTCTTTTTGAAGAAAGTTCTTTTATTAAAAACGTTTGCTTCTCTGTTTCAGACCAAGCTGCATAGTCTCCCAAACCTAAGTAAAGAGTTAATTCGGATAATGCTTCGGTATGTCTGGTACTTTCTTGACGTATATCTATTTTTACTAATGTAACTCCAAAACATTTTATACGACGAAGTGTATCCAAAAGTTTGTCATCAGCAATACTTTCCATGCCGCAGGCAATCAGAGAGTCGTAGCATTTGATGAGTGGTTCCCATAATTGTTCGTTATGGAAAATAATGTCATCAGTTATTGTTGTATGCTTTCCTTCGATCGTTTCATCAAGAAAGATAATTGTCTTCTTTAGTTTTGATCGGAGTTTCTTCATCAAAGCTCTGTATGGTTCTTGTACTTCGGCATCGCCCAGATAGTCTCTGAATTCAGCCGTACAATTAAACATTGACAATTCTTTAACCAGTACTTCTATATCTTTTAAGAATAGGGTAGCTGCACGTTTACGGCTTTGAAGTAATACATCTTTTGTGACTACTGCTGTAACATTAGGATTACCATCGCGGTCGCCACCCATCCAGGATGTAAAATGTATGGGACGAGCATCAACTGGAATTTTATATCCGATAGAGGCTTCCAACTGTTTATTGAATTCTTTCAGGAAAGAGGGCACGGCAGACCAAAGGCTGCTTTCGATAACATCGTAACCCCATTTAGCTTCTTCGTTAGGCGTTGGTCTGTCTTTTCTTATTTCAGCAGTAAACCAATACTGAATAATAAGCTGTTTTAGACGACTCATTATATGTTCTTGCTTGTAGCTTACAATATCATCGTGGTCTAATTGCTGAAGACAATCGCTTACTTCGTTAAGATTGTTAATCAAAGAACGGCGATTTATTTCAGTTGGATGAGCAGTAAGAACCAAGTCTATTGATATTTCATCAATTGCTTTTCTTATCTCTTCATCATTTGCACCTTTACCTTTTAAGGTCTCATAAATACGAGCAAAGTTTACAGGATTTTCTTTTCCCATTGCATGTTGCGATATTGTATCGTATTGCTCTGCAGTATTTGTAAGGTTTAAAAACTGATTGAATGCTTGTGCTACAGGTAAAAAATCTTTATCAGGCAGATTTTGAAGAGTTTCTACCAACTTATCATGTGCTTGTTTATCACCATTGTGTGAAGCTTTGGATAATTGGCGAATTGTTTCAACGCGTTCATAGGTGCCTTCACCCAGTGCTCCCTTGATGGTTTCACCAAGTAATTTTCCGAGCATTGCTATGTTGTCGTTCATCAAAGAATTTGATTGACTCATAGTTTCTTGTTTTATGTTATTTATTCAATATATCTCCTTTGTAGAAAGAAATTAATCAAAATACAAAGGAGATATTGTTAATAAGGCTTAGTATACTTTATAGTAAACCACAACCTTTAGTCATTTATAAGACTGAACAATTCTTCTGCCGCTAAACGGGGTCCTTCTTTTGTTCTGCCCTCTATAGCCAGAGATGTATGGATCTCTCCGATCTTAACACCGTTTTCGTTCATTTTACTAAAGTACTGACGTACCAACTTCTCGGCAAGCTCTCTTTCTTGAACAGGTCCGAATGGATTTGCAAAATAAGATTTTACTAAGCCTACTTCTGTTGTTGTACCTTTAGCCTTTCTAGCTCCATCCTCAAATACTTGAATAGCCTGATCAAGGTTATCCATGAATTTAATTTTCTGATCGGTTTCAGTATAATTGTTGGCGTAAAGCATATAATCTACTTTATATCCTTTAGAAATAACTTCGTAGGTTGAAACGGGAATAGTTACACGAGCATTCACTTTATCGGGATTGGTATATATTCCACGATCTAATTGTTGGTAAGCATACGAAGGATCTAAATCATCTACACGAACAAATGCTCCTATTTCAGTACCGTATCCTTTTACCGAACCGTCAGCTTCTATATTCAGATATCCCATATCATCGAAAATGATGCGCATGTGTCTAATATATTTTTCATTCAGGTTACGGAATGCTTCCAAACTCTCAGATTTTCCTGCACCACTATCACCCATGATGATAATGTTTGATTCTTTTCCGTTTTTCAGTGCAATGTTTACCATCGCTCCGTGTATTGGTAAACGACCCAACTCCATTTGTTTCACATTGTGAAGAGTTAGGAGCATTTTTTTCATATAGCCAAAATAGTCGATATCGTCGCAATAGTTTGCATATCCGATAAGAATGTCATTCTGTTTGTCTTTATAATAGAATGTGCGTTTTTCTTCATGCCCATCAGCATAACCGAATACGTAGATCATATCGGGCTTTTTACCAATATAGCTGCTTGGTGTTGCCAATTCGAATAGATTAGACAAACCTAAGCCATGATCGATAAAGTCTTTGTGGAAATAGACGAAAGTAAGCATATTACCTACCCAAGCAGGGAATACAAACCATTCGTCATCATTCAAAGAAATGTTTGCTATGGGGTTCGAAGAATGTTCGTGGAATATTCCGTCACGAGTATTTCTTTTAGTGTATGTAATCAATGGTGGTTGAAATATCACAGTGCTTATAAATGGTACTGCTGATAGTCCTTTGTATTCGATTGGGCAATTCCATGATACTTCGTCATTAAGAATAAGTCCAGCATTAGCACCTGCAATTAACTGGCGATATACTCTGTGTTGAAATCCCATAACGGTCTCTTCAATGCGGCGATAAGTCGCAAGAATAAGATCGTTGAATTGAGAGTTTGCCTGAGTAAATCTAACATCTTGCAAACCTTCTCCAAGGCTTGAATTGCGAACAACTGAGATGCGGTCTAAGCGTCTCCAATATGAATATAATAATTCGATAAGTTCAATGAAAAGGTCTTTGTCAGCAAAGCAAACCGAATATCTGTTGTCTACTTTTACTATTTCGTTCTCGTCACAAACTGTAAGGAACTTGAATACTTGTACAAGTGATTGAGCAAATTCGTCATCGTTATTATTAAAGTACTTGATATAATAGTCATATATAATGACATTGTCTTTCTTTAATACTTGAATAAATGAGTCGATTACTTTCTTGAAACCATAACTATTCAAAAGTTTCTGACGGTTATCACAATATTTCAGCGAGAAGTTAATCATCGCTTTTCCTCGACTGATTGTAAATTCGTTTAGCATTGTTTATTCGGTTTTGTTTATAATTTTAGTTATTAGAATCTATTTTGATAATCCTGTTTTGATATTTTCTTCAACAAAAATCTAATTTCAAATTTAATCATTTTACTTGTATTAGAAGAATTGATAAAAGACTTATTTTGGTTTACTTACTGATTGCTTTATTCTTTGCCTTTTCTTCATGTGATTTCTCAAATTGATCATTTAGATCTTTAAGACAATCAAAGCATAAACAGTTTCCATAAGTTGTCTTAATGTATTGTCTGACACCCTCTGCTAGGTTGATTCTTGAACAATTACACAATTCAATTTTATCTACTCTACAGGTAAAGTTTATTGAACAGCAAGGGCATATTTTATCCATCCTTTGTATTTAATGTTTCTACAAGTTTTTCTCTATGGTCAGATTATTTGAAAGATCTGATCATGTCTTTGTTGATAGCTTTTTTCTAAAGCATCTTTGTCTTTTTTAGTTTCTATCATTGTTGTAATGATATGTCGCATCAACTCTATTTCCCGAGAGTTTCTTGCTCGTGTTTTTTGGCAGGTCTTCTGACTTACTTCATTTCTAAACATCCTTCCCATCTTTTTAGTCAGCATTTATCAGGTCTCAGTTATCAACAAGTTTGTTGTTTACTGTTTTTGCTTACTATTCGGACAGTGGCTAGAGTATTGTTTAGAAACTCTTAATGAAGCTTACAGCAGCGGGTCTGTTCCAGATTTACACCGGATTCCCTTTTCATTACTCTATCTGCGATTGTGATAGAATAACACCAAAATCAGTGTAAAGATAATAAAATGTATGATTGATGCTACACTCAGAAACAAAAAAATCTTCCCTTAATGAAGGAAAGATTTTTTGTTCCAAGAATGTGCCTATAGGAGAAGGAGAGTCCTATATTAAATTGAGATATTATGGATTGTGTTTTCCTGGCACTTTTTTTAGACTTACTGTTAGTAATTGATATTCGTTATATGTATGTGTATGAAAAACCTCGTTCTTAAGTGCAAAGAACGGCATAAAGACTTGATAGGGGTATAACCAAAATCTCTTTTTTTTCTTAGAATTGATCCTTTTTTTCCTATTCTCTGTCAATAGAGAACGCCCATACCTACAATCGTAGATATGGGCGTTTGTCTGTTATGAGATTTATTCTTAGAATTTTAGGCTTATACCTCCAAGAGCATTAATGCCTTGATTGGTATAACCGTATTGTCTTTCGTATTTTTGATTCATTACGTTGTTTGCTCTTACAAAGAATGATAACCAATCTAATATATTATAAGTTCCTTTAATATTCAGTTCGTTAATGTTATCCATTTTGGAAGAAGCTTCGCTTACATACATTTTGCGTCCACCTTCGAATATATAATTAACTGATAGTGTAAGATTATCAATGAATGAAAAATCTGCATTAAAGTCGAAAGTTAAAGATGGTAATCCCCAAGCTTCTTTCTTTTCAGGTGCATTATCTGTTAAAGTATATTTGCTGAGGTTGTAAAAATGTGTAGTTGCTTTCAACGAAAGATCGGTATAAGGGATTAACTTAGTTTTTAATGCTCCACCGAAATGACCTTCGCCCAGATTAGCATACAACATATCTGAAACATTACCCCATGATGCAGCATCGTATGGTACAAATAAATGATCGTCTTTAGTATATTTATATCCTCCGAAGATATCAAATTCAAGACCGCTTACGATTCCTGATCTAACTCCGATCTGAGCATCATATAATGTTTGAGAAATAAATACACGAGATGTAGGATTTATATATCTATTCTCCCTATTCATTTCTACAAAGTTATTGTCGTTAATACCACCACCTACATTAAAGTACAATAAACTCTTCTCGTTGAAGTTCCAAGATGTTTTGATGGAGGGAGCAACTACAAATTTGTTCTCTATATCTGAAGCCCAATTAATATTGACCCCGAGTGATAGTTTGAAGTCTCCGCCATCAATACTATAATATGGTCTGGCTTTGAATATAGTCAGATTATGAAACGGATCTGTGTCTAACAAAGGCAAAAAGTCGATATTGCTAAACGATTGAAAGAAAACACCTCCTTCAACACCTGCTTTATGATCTGTTTGAACTGGTGCTGCAATATTGACCATCGCATCGAATATGCTTCCTGATACACCATCATAGTTTGTATCATAGCCATATTTAGATGTGAAGTTGTTGTATTTTACATTTGCAGAATAATACATTGCATTGCTATGTTCAGTTGATGTAATTCCTGTTTCAGCCTCAATAACATTTACTCCTTGGTTATGCTTCATAAGTCCTTCATGAAAAGAAGCATTTTCGCCTAATATATTACTAAATACATATGGATTACCATAGTAATTAAAAGTATTGTTGAAAAATGAGCCATTCAAGTGCCATGTTAATGATTCAAATTTGTGGCTATACTTAGCTTTTATCAGGTTCTCCATGTTTTTGGCTTTCGCTTCATCAAGATAAGAACTCGGGTTTAGGTATTTAATCTTACCATCGGTAGAATTGTGAGTCGCAAAAAGATCGAATTGATCGTTCTCTGAATCTACAATTCTATATCCGGCTGCACCATCTAAGTTAGAGTACATCCCAGCTCCGAATAGAAAGTATCCTCTGTGTTTGCTAAAAGGAATGTCTGTTTTTATATCTCCCGAACCGGTATCTCCGATGGGATGAGAGGTGATACTGGTATTAGGAATACTATTTTCAAATTTTATATCATATTGCTTCTTTGCCGGTTCGTGAAGAGCCGGAAGCGTATTGATTTTTGAAGCATCCTGTATCGTGGGAGTGTATTCTCTTTCGAGAGATACCTGACGGTTTAGGGTTGTATCTTTAGCCGCGGTTTGAGCTGCAATGTTTACTGATGCAACGCTTAGTCCCAATGTGCTAATAAATAAAGTTTTATATAATGTATTCATTATCTTTTAATTTAAGTATAGTAAATATTTTACTGCTTTATAGTTGTATCTTATACTCGAATAAAGCAATGCAAAGGTCTACGCCTTATTTATTTAATTGAGTTAAACGATCATTTATCATTGTAGCAATATCCGCTTCGTTTCCGGTATAATTAGCCTTCAAGCTTTCAAGGTATTGCTTCGCTTGGAATTTATCTCCTTTTGCAAGATAGGTATCCGACAATACAATGATAGATTGTGCCATCCAGTAAGCGTGAGGTGTTCCTTGTTTCATCAATGCAAGAACTTGTTGCTCTGCTTTGTCGTAGTTACCGTTTTTAAGGTATGTTTTAGCCAGCAGGTATTGAGCTTCGGCTCCATATACACTACGAGTATCGCTTGCTGCTTTTTGAAGATCGTCTATAGCCTTATTGGTCTCTCCTGTATTGAGATATGCTTTAGCTCTGTAAAGGCGTGCTTCACTTACTACTTCGGGTGATGTTTTTCCTTGAGATAATAAAGCTGTTGCAACAGTAATTACTTCTACATCTTTATTTAGGCTATTGGCTACTTTAAGCATGCCCAACTGAGCTGTACTCTTATCATCGGCACTGGTGGCTGTGCGCATCATTTCTTTATACGCATTGTATGCCGCTTGATTGTTGCCTTTGCTTAATTGTATTTCTCCAACAAGAGCGAGTGCTTTATTCAGATTTTTAGAATTGCCCGAATTGATGGTGTTGTTGAATGCCTGAAGTGCAGTGTCGTAATCCTTCTTGTTGTAGGCTATTGCTCCAATATAATAATGTGCATCTCCTGCAAACTGACCTTGTGGATAAGCTTGTAAGTACTTATTCATTGCATTAGCTGCTTCTCCTGCATGACCTTTCATGTATATGTTTTCGGCAGCAAGGTAAGACAAAGAGTCTTGACGACTGGCAGTAATTATAATACCATTTCCTAAAGAGTTTGCAAAGCTGGCATATGAACTAATGTCATTGATGTCACGATAAATACCCTCGAGACTTTGTATGGCGATACGGGCTTCTTCTGAGTTCTTATGATTTTGTACCACTTGTTTATAAGCGTCTATTGCTTTTTGTGGATTATTGGTATTGTAATAAGACTGACCCAATTGTACGCCTGCTTGTGGTGCAACATTCGAATTGGGGTAATCGTTTAATATTCTAGTCAGAATTGGAATTGCATCCGCCTCACGATTTAGCATGATCAAAGCACGACTCTTCTCGTACATTGCATCATCATAGTATTGCGAGTCTGGATATTTTCTCATCATCACATCCAATGCAGCAATCTTGCCGTTATAGTTGTGTTGTAAACCTAGTACAAATGCTTTTTGGAAATCTGCATATTCTGCACTTTGAGGATTGTTGATGGAAGCTTGTGAGTATGCATTTTCTGCTTCAATAAAATTGCGGTTAAACAAATGTGTATCTCCAATACGATTCCAAGCATCAGAATAAGTCAATAGCTGCCTGTTTCTTTCTTGTGATGTATATTGTTTAAAGTAATTTAAAGCATTAGAATATTGTTTTAAATTGAAGTATGTATAACCAAGATTGTACAGTGCATTAGTATAGTTATCGTCCGAAGCATTACATACCGAAAGATATGTTTGATAATCTTTTATTGCTGCCGGATAATTATTCTCACGATAATATGTCTCGCCACGCCAGAAGTACGATTCGTTTTTAGACTTAACGTCATAGTTCCCTAAATTGATTGAAGCGTTGAAACGTTGAATTGCCTGATCGTAATTTCCATCGATAAAATCTTGTGCTCCAAGTTGAAACAGAATAGTCTGCTTAGTCTCAATTATTTGTCTTCCCGGATTACGCATTTTGTCGATAACCGCAAGCGCAGCCTGATAGTTCTTGGTTGAAAGTAAAGTTGCAGCTAATTGGTTGTTTATCTCATTTGCATATTTCGAGTTAGGGTATTCGTTTAAGAAACGTTGTAATACTGTAATCGATTGGTCAAAAACAGACAATGATGTTTTATGAACCAACATTGCGTAATTGTATAATGCTACTTCGCTAATGGAAGGGTCGAATTGTACACGCGATGCTGCATCAAAAGCCATTAAAGCATTTGCATTGTTATTTACTTTTAAATAGTTTTGTCCCAATAGCATATAAGCAGTTTGTCCAAGCTTGTCTTCTGTTGAGGCTGCAAACTGTAAAGCTTTTATTGCATTCTGATAATCTCCTATCTGTGTATATGCAGTTCCTAGTTGTAGCATATCTTCTGCAAATGGTTTAGATTCGGATGCCAGATATTGCTCGTAATTCGAAATAGATTCATTTATATTGCCTTGTCTGTAATAAGAATTGCCCAGAATACGATGTATTTCGGCAGAGTTTTTATTATTCGGGTATGTATTCAGATAATTATGTCCTGCATTGATTGCTTCATTTAGGTTGTTTTTCAAGAACAGTCCTTGTGTTATAAAGAATAACGATTGTTCTTTATATTCGGGGCTATTTTTTAGGCGTTCAAATGTTGCAAGAGCATCATCATATTTACCTTCTTGAAAATCGATATATGCTTTGTAGTAAGTTGCAGGTTCATAATATTTATTGCTGTTGCGTGCTAATAGCTCAAATTGATTGGCTGCAACAGATCTTTTGCCTTCTTGAAGATTGGCAAAGGCAGAGCGGAAGGTGTAATCTTCTTGCTCTTTTGTTGCTAAATAGGCAACGTCAGCCTGTTCGAACCAATATAGAGCTTTAGACCAGTCTTTTTCGTTGAAGTAAGACGATCCTATGTAGAAGCAAATATCATTTCTATGATAAGATTCAGGGTATGTGTCCAAATATTCACGTAGGATATTGACCGCATTCGGCTTGCCTGTAAAATAAGATGCAGCTGCAATCATGTAATCAGCTTCCAACTCGGCATTCTTATCTTTAGATAGCCTTTTAAACTCAGTAAGAGTATTTTGAGCCCCTACGAAATTATTGTCCAAAAACATCTCTTTGCCTTGTAGAAACAAACGTTCGGGCAATTCATTATTTATTCCCTTTTGGGCATAAGTTAACTGTAGGGTAGATGCTATTCCTATCCCTGTAATAAGTAGTATTTTCTTCATAAATTCATCATTTGTATTTTTTCGATCCCATGTTTAACAGAGCGTAGCCCAAATAAAGAGGGATTTAAATCGGATAACGGTAAAAACTTAAGTGCAGCCACATCATCGTTAGCGGCAAATTTAGCATTGCTGTCTACTTTGCACAAGAAGAATAGGTCGGTTGTCTCAACCTCAAAGTCAGAATACATATATAGATTCGGCAGAGAGAATAAATATTGAACAGAAGATACATCTAGTCCAGTCTCCTCTTTTACTTCTCTGATAACGGCCTCTTCTGCAGTTTCCTGCATGTCTACAAAGCCCCCTGGAAGATCATAGGTTCCTTTTGCCGGTTCATGAGCTCGCGTAGCTACCAGTATTTCATCTTTCTCATTGATGATGACGGCTACTGTTGCAGATGAGGGGTTGAAGTAATAGATGAATCCGCAGTCCTGACAACGTTTAGATTTGAAGTTGTTGTCGACGAAGTGGTTCGATCCACATTTGGGACAGTATTTGAATTGATAAAGAGGATGTTTTCTTTCTAACATAAAACTTCTGTATTAAACTTCTATATAACACTGTGTACAAATATAGCTATTTATAAGATACATGTTTTATGTATAGTTATTGTTTGCAATAAAATTAACGCATGCCTAAAGCTTAATTATTGTTTCTGTTTGTTAATGTATGTCGTTTTTGGCTTTCTAAAAGTGCGATTATGTTCGTAAATCACTTTTTTCTATGTTAAATATATAAAATATGGCTCGGTTTTGCCTAAACATAAGAAAAGATGACAAAAAGGTTATAGCATTACTTGGAAATTTATTGTTTCTTTGTAATAAAGTTGGTTGTTTGAATATAAATTGTTAAAATACATTTCTGTTATGAATGTACGTAGTACCTACATGGTGAATCTCGTGTCAACATACCTTTCGTTATGCAATGTTGTGCATAATAGAAAAGTGATTGGCGTTCAGCTAGATTTTGAGCAAAAAGATTCTTCCATTCTCGCAATATCCAATATTTTAAAAGATTATGATTTGAGTTGTAAAACTTATTACTCTGATTTTGAAACTCTAAGAAAAGATAAGCGTAAAGGAATACTTCATCTGAGAATCGATGGAGGTCGTTATGTTGTGCTGAAGAGCTTAGGGACTGAGGGTAATGTCGTTTTTTACGACCCTGTAATCAATAAAAATATTGAAATTTCGAAGTTTGCATTTCAAAAATTGTGGAGCAGCATCGTAATATATTCCGATGTAATGCCCTCTGCAAATGAGAATGAGGCGAGTAAGGAAAGAATCACTAGAAAAAGTGTACAAGACTAATTTCTTAGTAGTTTAGGAAATGTCTTTAATGCTTCTCTAAGGTAGTTTGTGTGAAATAAAGAGGGGGAAGAGTTGAAATTTTATCATATTTTAAATGTGTTTGTTCTATAAGATTTTTATAAAGCATAATTTCTGTTGACTTATTGTAGTTGTTTTCTTCTCTTATATTACTATGATGCTGTGTTTTTACATTTGTAACTACAAAGCGTGATAGAACTGTCCGTTAGAGAAGCTGTTATCTCCTTCTAATCAAGAATGTGTTGTTTATCTGAGAGTTAAATGTAGCGGAAAGTGTTTAACTTTTCGATTCGCGCACATGCTCCGAGCACTTTTCTTGTAAGATATTTTGTTTTCATATTGTCTAATTAGAGCTGAAAATGCATATACAGTTTTTGTATATCACTGTTAAAAAAAACAGATGATTATGTCTTAGTCGTGAGTCATAATAAAGCTGTAATACACAATGCGAGCTCGTAAATGATGAGTTTCTTAATTTAAGTAAGCTCACTGTATATACTGAAACTTTCATTTAACTGTTGTCTAAAAAAGATAATGATTAAATGAAAGTTTCAGTTTTTTATTTCTATCCCTCTCGTTTTTTAACTAATCTCATTTTTTTACAAAGAGAATAAGGAAGATAAAATTAGAAAAAAGTTATAATCGCAAACTTATATCTGATTTGTTGTAATATCCTAGATGTGAAACTTGCAATATTCAGATATATTGTTGTTTAAATTGATATGTGCAATCTTTATTAACGATTAGTTCTTGTTCCTCTTCTATTAATAGAGATCGTGATGTAAAA
>NZ_CVRU01000196.1 GCF_001261715.1 Dysgonomonas sp. HGC4
AATATGATCGGGCTTTTGTATAAGTATTATTTATTTTTCCTTATATACGAAATATGCTAGAGCGATAATAGGTAGTGACATTAAGGCTATAAAATAACCGTGAAATAGAAGTAACTGTGGTACGAATAATATAGCCAACAGTAATCCAACAACTGCGCCACCCAAGTGTGCTGCGTGCCCGATGTTACCTATTGATTTTTTCATCCCATACACCGAATATCCCAAATACAATATCCCGAATACCCACCCTGGCATAGGAATAAAGAAGAATCCTATCATACGTTGAGGGTCCATAGCAATAGAAGCAAATAATACACCACAAACTCCACCCGATGCTCCTATGGCTGTGTATATAGAGTCTCTTCTATACATCCATAGTGATATTGTATTTCCTCCTATTATGGCAGCCAAATACAAGATCAGAAATTTTACGGGTCCTACATAAGCTACTAATACTGGTGCGAAAAAATACAGAGTTACCATGTTGAATAGTAAGTGCATAAGATCAGCATGTAGAAAAGCAGCAGTCAGCATTCTGTCATATTGCTTCATTTCGAGAATTGCATAAGTGCTGAACTTATAGCGATCGAAAAATTGTCTGTTATTAAAACCTATATAGCTTGTTATTGCTGTAATAATTATAATCGCAAAAATTACAAGAGTACCTAAATCCATTTGAATCTTTTTTAGTTCGATGCAAAAATAGTATATTATTTGTATTGATAATGCATACTTCGTATAATGACCGTTTTTTTATACTATAAATTATTTAGGCATTTTTTCATAAGATTTACTTACTTATGTTGTAAAAGGAGAAGACTTACTTTTTCGAAAGTTGAAGCTCAAATGTTATATTAACAATTGGGTTGTATTTGTTATCGAAAATAATTGAAGTAATAAGGATATAATTTTTATATTTGATAATTGAAAAACACAATTTAGGCTGGAAGAATCATCTGAGACTTCTGGTCTAATTTGATAAGTACGATAATCCTTAAATATAGTATTATGAAAAAACGATGCATAACACTGCTGATTGTTTCATTTATCGTAGGGCTGATACATGCTCAGGAACCATTTATTCATAAATCATTTGATAGTAACTCGGTAGATTTCTCTAAAGTTAGAGAGAATCTGAGCGAAGCCGAAGATTCTCGCCTAGCATTTGTACCCACATATAGCAAGGGTCTTAAAGGGTTGTGTTTAGACCTTACGAGTGATGTAGCCATACGTTTACCTATTGCACTGGATGCTAGTGAAACCTTACCATATGATAAGAGTTTCGCCATTGAGTTATGGGTAAAAACGAAGAAGAATGCCCGACAAGGGACACCTATAATGAGTAATAAGAAAGTAGAGGATAAAAACAAAGCAGGATGGATGCTGGGAACAAACGACAGTGGTGCTTGGTTTTTCAATATAAGTGATGGTAAATCTACTTATAATTATGCTCCAACGCCTGACCGTCAATCTCTAAATGATGGTGAGTGGCATCAGATTGCAGTAAGTGTCGATCTGGATAAGAAAGAAATATGGTTTTACTATGATGGTGAAAATGTTGGAATTTACAATGTTGATGGGCTTGCGACCGCAAGTAGCGAATTGGCAACTATAATTGGAGGATCGGATGAATATAATGATTGGTCGTCTCGTCGGGAATGGACAGCTTTCAATGGTATGATAGATGAGGTGAAAATATATAATAATACTCTTACATCGTCTGCTGTTAAATCTTTATATAGTGAATTTGTACCCAATAGAAGTGAGAACCCAAAGGTTATTTCTCCCAATGAATTAAAAGTGCAAGTATGGAATATATGGCATGGAGGGCATCGTTTTGGTGAACATGTGGGATTGGAGCGTGTGATTAATGTACTGAAAAAAGAGAATGCAGATGTAATAGGTCTTATCGAAACATACGGTTCGGGAGAAGTTATAGCCGATTCTCTAGGATATTATTTCTACTTAATCAGTTCTAACCTTAGTATCATGAGTAGATATCCGATAGACGAAACAATAAAAGTTTACAAGAGTTTCAATTCGGGAGGTGCTGTTCTTAATTTAGGAAATGGTAATAAAATGGCATTCTTTGATATTTGGCTGGACTACTTACCTAATATGTGCGATTTGGTTAGTGATAAAGTGAATCTTACAGATTTTATGAAGGAAGAGAATAATAGAAGAGGCAAAGAGATAAAAGCCATATTAAAAGAGATAGAACCCTATACTCAAAATGCAGATAATGTGCCTGTATTTATGGTAGGCGATTTCAATAGTGGTTCGCACCTCGATTGGAATGATGCTACCAAAGATATTCACAATGGCAGAATTATAAAGTGGCCTGCTTCTATAGAAATGGAGAGCGCAAAGTATAAGGATAGTTATAGGGAAATCAATCTAAATCCATTAACCGATCCTGGCTTTACGTGGTCTCCACTTATTAGTAATTCGTCAGTAAAACCTACTTGTATCCGCGATCGAATAGATTATATTTACTATAAGGGCCAAAATGTGCAACCTTATTGGAGTAAAAGCTTAGATCACCATCCGCCTTTCTGGCCTTCGGATCATGGTAGCGTTATTACCTATTTTTACTTAAATCAGAATAAATAAAGGCTTAGTTCTTTCCTTGATAATCAGAATAGGTTATGGACTGAAAAATATACTCAAATACATTACTTTTAATCAGAGAAATATACACTTAAATGAAAAAACTAATTTTAATCTTAATCTCTACAATTCTCCCATTAGCAAGCATCTTTGCCATTCATATGGGAAGAGTTTATGTTGATGCCAATAAAAATGGTGTTTATGACAAAGGCGAAAAACTGCTCAAAAATGTAATGGTTTCGGATGGCTTAAATGTAGTTTTAACAGCTGCAGATGGTACATTCGAATTACCGGGGCATGCAAAGGAACGATTCATTTTTATAACTACACCCTCGGGTTATAAAACTGATAATGCTCATTATAGAGCTATCTCAGATAAAAATAAAAGCTACGATTTCGGATTAGATGTATTGAATGGAAAAATCAATGCAGATGGTAGCCATAATTTTGTTCACATAGCAGATACCGAAATACATAATTCGGTAGATATGGAACGTTGGGCAAACAATGTTCGTGATTATGTGGCAGACGAAAAAACTGCATTTATAATGCACACCGGCGATATTTGTTACGAAAATGGTCTGAAAGCACATATTGGTTTGATGAATACCAGCAATATGAATTGTCCTGTATTTTATAGTATTGGCAATCACGATCTAGTAAAAGGAAAGTATGGTGAGGAGTTATTCGAAAGTATTTACGGACCGGTTTACTTCTCTTTTAATGTTGGTAATGTACACTATGTAGTAACGCCTATGGCAGGAGGAGATTATAAACCGGGATATACCAAAGAGGATGTATATCGGTGGTTGAAAAACGATTTGGCGCATGTTGATAAGAATACTCCCGTAATTGTGTTTAATCACGATTTGTTATCGTATGCTGATAAATTCATTTTTGGAATAAATGATGCTGAGTTTGTTGATCTGAATGCACATAATCTTAAAGCTTGGTTATATGGTCACTGGCATATCAATTTTGTCCGTAAACAAGGCGATGTATTGGCTATCTCTACCGCTAATCTGGATAAAGGAGGTATAGATCATTCTACATCGGCTTATCGTGTAGTATCAGTCGATAAAAAGGGTGATGTCAGAACTCAGTTACGTTATACTTATATAAATAATTCTATCCAGATAGCGTCGATCGGAAATGAAAGAGCTTCTATTAATGCAAATGGTAAAATCCCTATTTCGGTCAATGCATATAGTGCCGTATCGCCTGCTCGAAGTGTATCTTATACTTGTACAATTGATGATAAGAAAGTGGTGAGCGATGTAGCTCTTACCCAGAATACCGATTGGAATTGGTCGGGCGAATTACAATTGCCGTTATCGGCTCAAAATAGACGAATATTTGTTGAAGCAAAAGTTGTTTTTAATAACGGAGAAGTTGCTAAAACTAAAGAATCGTTTATCTATCAGCCGAATGAGAAGTTGTCTGTTAAAACAAATCAAGATTGGTTGACACTATTGAATAATTCGGCACATATTGGTATTTCAAAAGATACGTTGAGTTTGCCTCTTAATTTGAGTTGGATAACTAATATTAAAGCTAACTTATTTTTCTCGTCTCCTATAATCTATAATAACACAGTATATGTAGGTGCAGTAGATGAGGATTTGAGAGGCGAGGGCGGGGTATATGCTCTTGAAGCTACAACAGGGAAATTGTTGTGGAAATACAATACACGTAACTCAGTGAAAAATTCAATTGCTTGTGATAATGGAAATATTTTCGCCCAAGATGCAGAAGGCTACTTATATGCAATTGACGCTAACAGTGGAAAATTAAGTTGGGAGAAAAAACTCGGAATAAATGGATTGCCCGCGCTCGTTGATGGTCTTACTGCCGACAATGGTACAGTATATGCAGGTACGGGTAAAGGTTTTGCTGCGTATAATGCCAAGACCGGTAATGAAATTTGGAAAAACGAAGGATGGGGTCAAGGAGAAGGCACTACATCAACCCCAACTGTAGGAAGTGATGTTGTGGTATCGGGTTCACAGTGGAGAGGTTTGTATGGTAATGATGCTAAGACTGGAAAACTGCTTTGGCAGCATGCAAACTACGGTTTGTCGAGTAGGGGAGCTTCACCGGCAATTCATGGTAGTCTATTGTATATCATATCTGGTGAATCTTTGCTTATTCTCGATGTGAAAACGGGCGCTGTTGTGAGTCGCAAAGAATTGAAAGTAAGTGTAGACGTAACGTCTACACCTTTAGTAACTGATAAATTAATTGTATTTGGCTCTGTTGATAATGGTCTGATTGCTTTAGATAGGGAAACGTTGGAGCAGAAATGGAATGTACCTACACTTCCTGCACTTATCTATACTGCTCCTTATACGCGTTTTCCGGTAACCACTATAGAGACTAGTCCTGTGTTGGCAGGCAGTACTATTTTCTTCGGAGCTTCGGATGGTATTCTGTATGGAGTAAATGCAAATAGCGGAAAAGTAGAATGGAAACAGGCTACGGGAGCTCCTATATTCAGCACTGTAGCTATATCAGGAAACTCTTTGTTTGTAACCGATTTTGGTGGTAATGTATATGGGTTTTCGTCTTTAGTAAAGTAATAGAATAGTAATAATAAATAGGAGAGAGGTTATTCTTAAAAGAATAGCCTCTTTGTTTTGTATTAATATTTAATCCAATATTTCAGATTTCAATTGTATCTTTACTTCATACATTATCAAAAGGAGGTGATCTTACTTAATCGTTTAGTGCTAGCTAAGCAGACACTTCTTTTTGTTTCTAAGTGAAAATAAAAATGACTTCTCTATTATGAAAGCAATCTTCGAAACTATAGATCTTGAGAAATGGGAAAGAAAGCCCTATTTTGATTATTACAACAATATCATAAAATGTAAGTACACACTTAATGCTAATATTGATATTACAGATTTACTAAAGATGTCAAAAGAAAGACATCTTAAATTTTTTCCGACTTTCCTATATTCTATTATGCGTGCTATTAATCAAAATAAAGAATTTAGGATGAGCTATAACGAACAAAAACAATTGGGTTATTGGAACTTTCTTTATCCTTCATACACGATTTTTCATGACGATGATAAAACCTTCTCGGATGTGTGGAGTGAATATCATGAAGATTTCCCTAGTTTCTATACAACGGTAGTTGATGACATGACGAAATATAAAGATGTGAAAGGTATTAAAGCACGATCGAATTGTCCTCCTAACTTTTGTTCTATTTCTGCATTGCCTTGGCTAAGCTTTAGCAGTTTTGCACAAGATACTTATGAGGCTTCAAATTTTCTTTTTCCGCTTATTCGTTTCGGTAAATATTATAAAGAGCAGGACAAGATATTGATTCCTCTAGCTGTTTTTGTAAATCATGCGATTGCGGATGGATATCATACCAGTAAATTAATAAATGATATACAAGATTTTGTGACTGGTGTAAAAGATTGGATAGAGTAATAGAACATCTACTTGTATTTAGACTTTTGTCTAGGAACCCTAATACTTTTATGATACTCTAAATAAAGTCCATCTAAATTTCATAGATATGGGTTTTGTTGTTTGAATAGTTCTTATGTTTTATTCAATAAGATGGCTTGTAATATAACGTAGAGGCGATTTAATTATTTATTACGTGAAATCAGTATTTTTTTTTATTTAATATTTTCTTTTTTAATAAAAATGGCTATCTTTGCACTCGCTAAACCGAAAAGGTGAGGTCCGGTAGCTCAGCTGGATAGAGCATCAGCCTTCTAAGCTGAGGGTCCCAGGTTCGAATCCTGGTCGGATCACTTTTAAAAGCAATAAAAGCGTATAACTTAACAAGTTATACGCTTTTTATATTTGTGCTTGCACAAGATGGGAGGTTAAGTCAATTCGTATATTGCCAATTTAAAAGCTGGATGATGTTTTTTGGACAACTTTAAACAACTTATACACCCTATTTAGGGTTACATTAAAATCTGTATGTTAAGGGGAAGTATTCAAAGAATGACATATAATCTTATCCATTTCTAGATTGTGATTGATTATTTGCTTACATAGTATTGTATACAGACTGTCATCCACACCTTTATTCAATATTGCTTCTTTCTGTTAAAATAATTGGCTTGTCGGAGGTAACAATAATAGTATGCTCGTGTTGCACACAAAATCCACCTTTGTTACCAATCAATGTCCATCCATCAGGTTCGGTATTAACTAAAGTAGAGTTGGTTGCTAAAAATGTTTCGATAGCAACAACCATATTTTTTTTTAACCGCCTTTGCTCGTATTTGTCGTAATAGTTAAGAATGCAGTCAGGTTCTTCATGTAATTTTCGACCAATACCATGACCTCCGAGATTCTCGATTACTTTATATCCACTGCTCTTGGCTATTTTCTCGATAATTCGTCCGACTTCCGAAATTTTTACTCCTTCTTTTATGTGAGAGATTGCTTCGTGTAATGCATAGATAGAAGTGTCCACTAATTTTTGTTGATTGTTTATATCCCGACCTAAAACAAAAGAAGCTCCATTGTCAGAATAGAATCCATTTAGACTAGCCGAAACATCAATATTGATCAAATCTCCTTCTTTGAGAACTTTGTTGTGTGATGGTATTCCATGTGCCATTTCGTGATTGATACTGATACAAGTCCAGCCAGGAAACTCATACGTCGAAAAAGGTGCGGATTGTGCCCCGTAACTTTCAAGGATCAATTTTCCATAATCATCCAATTCTTTGGTTGTCATTCCTATTTTTGCAAACTCTATCATCTTCTTCAGGGTTACGGCTACAGTTTGGCTTGCTTTATATAATCCCTCTCGCTCTATATCGTCATTTATAATCATATCTACATATTCTATAATATTAATAGCACAAAACTATGTCTTTAAATACTTTATCTATAGTATAAATTAGACATAAAGAAATAAACCAGAATATATAAGTTTACGTACTTTTGTACTATTATGCCTATTGAGCATCTGAGACAAATAATTAAATCTATCAACGGGAATCCTAATTGTGAAAGGATAGCTCCGTCTGAAAGTGTAAAAAACTATATTGAAGGTTTTTATATTTTCTCGTGTGATGATATGGCACAAAACCAGTTAGTGTTTAATGATGGATTACCAACTATTATCTTCTTTCCTTCCATAACTGATCAAATTGATATTCAGAATAATGGTTCTTTGATTACATTTAAAACAGCATGGATTAATGGTGGGATTATGAAAAGTATCTATGTGAATAATCTTAATAAGGTTAAATCTATTTTAGTCATGCGGTTCAAATCCTACGCATTCTATGATATTTTTAATCTGCCGCTTCACTTCTTTAGAAATAAATGTGTTGCTTCGCTTGCTGATATTGGTTTTGATACGTTTGTATTAAATAAAATTTATGGAGAACAACAAAATATTCAGAGAATAAGGCAAATAGAATCTTACATTGAGCAAAAAGTCCTTAGCTCTAAAAGCAATGCCTTATTTGATGCAGCCATAGGATATATAAATGAAATGAAGGGACAAACCAGCGTGTTAGATGTAGTTTGTCAAATAGGGGTAAACTATAAATGGTTGGAACGTAGTTTTCTAAATTGTCTGGGCATCTCTCCAAAGGAATACATATTGCTTCAACGGTTTATCTTTGCATATGGCAATCTCATTGAAAGTAAAAATAAAGATCTAACAGAGATTGCCCTTAAGAGTGGTTTCTATGACTACAATCATTTTCTAAAAGAATTTAAATCTTATACAGGGAAAACTCCGCTCGACTATGCATCCAATTCTTGAATTACAATAGGCTTTTCCTAACTAATAATAGTGGGACGGAGAATAAGTTACAGAAAGAAGCCAGTTATACGAAGATATTGTATAACTAAACATGCAGTCAGCAGATGGTAGGTTTTATAGTAGAATAACCTGATACTAAATTCGTATATTATTTATTGCAATCATAATTAAGAAATATTGGACACTATCTTTATAAAATTAATATCTTATTTCCATCAGGATCAGTTAATAGTAGTTCTTTTCCACCCCATGGGGCAGTGGTGGGAGGATTAAGTTCAACACCTTTTCGAGTCAAATCTTCATATGTTTTTATATGGTCATCACAATTAAAGACCAAACAAACGGGTCCCTCATTACTTTTCCCCCATTTATTCTCATCCCAAATCCAAAAAACGGGAGCATCTTTGATAAATCCGAATACTACGCCATCGTAGTTTTCATCATCTTCCAAAATAGGGATTTCCAGAACTATTTTATAAAACGAAACGAGCCTTTCGGGATCTTTTGATGATATATTAATACCTCTAAAACTATTTATCATTTTCGACTTCTATTTTTTTACTCCATAAATTATGAAATAAATTCATTGTAAATATATGTAAATATTTAAGATACTCATTCTGTTTTTTTCGTGTTTAAAAGTAGTGACACTTCTAACTTAATTTCATCTTAGTTTATTTAGAACTTCTACTTCAATCACTTTTCGAACTCTCTCAATTATTTTCTCTTTTTTCTGTGTGAGTATTACTACTCCTAAAAGGAATAATTAGAAGTATCTGTAATAAAGAAAGTATTCACGTCACGTAGTTAGGTATCTGATTTTTTCATGATCTCGCCAGATGTTGTTTGTCCAACCATGTATAGCAACGATTGTTAGTTGCTATTTTTAAATAATAAGTTTATATATCTGTCTATCATTTGTTTATGCTTGTTCCTTAATTGTACATGCTTTATTTATACATGTTTTTGACCTAATTTTTATAGGTAGGAAGATTTCAAATCTAGTTCTTTGTGCTTGTAAGTAATGGTAAGTATTGAATGCTATATTATCTAATTATAGCTGTCAGTTCTAATCTTATACTTACCTAAGCAATAAATGGGTCTGAGACCTTTGTTAACAAGTACGTTTATTAATTTAATACCAAAATGAAAAATGAGTATGAGAAACCTTTTCTTAATACTACTCCTATTTTCTTTCTGTAGTTTTATCAAAGCTCAGGATATAGATATAAAAGGAGTTGTAAAATCTGCAACAGACAATGAGCCTTTAATCGGGGTCAGTGTGAAAGTGAAGAATGCAAGTATTGGTACTACCACAGATTTGGATGGTCAATTTACATTGAAAGCTAGTCCTGATGCTATTCTAGAATTTACTTATATCGGATTTAAAACACAGAACGTTTCTGTAAACGGTAAACGCGATATCAATGTCTTAATGGCTGATGACTCGAAGATCCTTGATGAAGTAGTAGCAGTTGGATATCGTACTGAACGTAAAGCCGACCTAACAGGAGCTGTATCAGTTGTAAAAGTAAATGATATGATGTCTGAGCCCGAAAACAATCCTATAAGAGCATTGCAGGGTAGGGTTGCCGGTATGGAAGTTACGGCAGATGGAAATCCAAGTGGATCGGCTACTGTACGTATTCGTGGTATAGGAACCTTGAATAATAATGATCCATTATATATCATTGATGGAATTCCATCTCAGGCAGGTATGCACGAGTTGAATTCTAATGATATAGAAAGTATTCAGGTGCTTCGTGATGCTTCTGCAGCTAGTATTTATGGATCGAGAGCTGCAAATGGAGTAATCATTATAACTACAAAGAGAGGAAAAGCCGGAGTTCTCAAAATTGACTTCGATGCTTTTGTGTCTGTAGCTAATTATAATACGAAAATTGATGTTTTGAATTCTCGTGAATATGCACAGGCAATGTGGCAGGCTTCTGTAAATTCGGGAGTTGATCCTAATAGCAATAACTTAGGAATTGTTTATAAAGACGGAATAGGTGCTCAAGGCAATAGAGTCTTGGAAAGTGTCTATTTTCCTGAATATCTAGATAAAAACAGAACTTTAAGAACTTCTAATACCGATTGGTTCGATCAGATTACAAAAACAGGTGTAGCACAATCGTATAACTTAGCAGTAAGTAACGGTACCGAAAAAGGAAGTTATTATTTCTCTTTAGGGCATTTTGGCAATGATGCATTGATAAAATATACAGATTTTTCTCGATTTTCAGTACGTATGAATAGTGATTACAAACTGTATGGTGATATTCTTACCATTGGAGAAAATTTTACTTTGAACAGAACTTCGGAAGTTGCTCAACCTGATAAAATAATAGAATCGGCCTTGATAGCGGTTCCTTTTATTCCGGTTCGCACAGCAGATGGATCAGGATGGGGAGGACCTATAACAGGATTACCTGACCGTCAGAACCCTGCTCGTTTGATTCATGATAATCAAGATAACAGATACCGCTATTGGCGTATGTTTGGTAATGCTTATGTGAATCTGCAACCCATAAAGAAACTAAATATCCGTTCGAGTTTCGGTTTAGATTATGGGAACTTCTACAAGAGAAGCCTAACCTATAGTTATCAGTCGGGATACCTCGAAAGTGACAGAACTGCTTCTTTGATGGAGCAAGCTCATTGGACTAAATGGACTTGGTCTAATACGGCAACCTATGACTTCGAAATTGGAAAGAATCGTTTCGAGACATTGGTTGGTATGGAAATGTTCAATCAGGAAGATATCAATTTCTCAGCCAAAAGAGAAGGTTTTGCTGTAGAAACTCCTGATTATATGTGGCCTGATTTAGGTACAGGATTAAGTGAGGGTACAGGTATATCTACCGGATATTCGCTAATGTCTTTCTTTGGTAAGGTAAACTATGCTTACGATGATAAGTATCTGGCTTCGGTAACAGTTCGTAGAGATGGCTCGTCTCGTTTTGGAAAGAATAACAGATGGGGAACATTCCCAGCTTTCAATCTGGGATGGAGAATAAGTCAAGAAGCTTTTATAGCTTCGACCAGCGATTATTTGTCTGACTTGAAATTGCGTTTCGGTTGGGGACAAAATGGTAATCAGGAAATTAATAATACCGCGATATACGATATTTATGTGACCGACTATGGCAAAGGAAATCCTACTTGGGATTCGGTTTGGGGAACAGCCTATGATTTGAATGGTAAAGGGGCAGGGTTGCTACCATCAGGATTTAAACGCTCTCAGTTATCAAACCCTGATTTGAAATGGGAAACCACAACTCAAACTAATATTGGTCTTGATTTTGGATTCTTCGGTCAGGCTCTTTATGGTTCGGCTGAATACTATTGGAAAAGCACCAAAGATATTTTGTATTCTCCGGGCTATGCGGCAATAAAAGGTGAAGGAGCCAACAAATGGTACAATGGTGCCAGTATGGAAAACAAAGGTTTTGAATTCACAGTTGGATATAGAGGCAAAATTGGTTCAAGTGGTATTACCTACGATGTTTCAGGAAATATCTCAACCAATAAAAATCAAGTGACTTTTCTTCCCGAATCAGTTAAAAACTCATACGGAGGAAATGGTAAATGGGATAATATTCTAGGGCGTCCCTTGGGTTCTTTCTATGGATATGTAGCTGATGGAATCTTCAAAACTCAGGACGAACTAGATAGACACCCACAGCAAGACGGAAAAGATTTAGGACGTATTCGTTATCGTGATTTAAATAATGATGGTGTTATAAATGATGACGACCGTACGTGGATAGGTGATCCATTCCCCGATTTTGCATATGGATTGAACTTGAATTTTGCGTATAAGAATTTCGACTTTATTATATTTCTTCAAGGGATACACAATGTGGATGTTATAAATACAGTGAAATATGCAACCGATTTTTGGAGCGTTTCAGACACACGATCTAATAAAGGTACACGATTGCTTGATGCATGGGATCCTATAACCAATCCTAACTCTAATATTCCCCGCTTATCTTATACAGATACAAATAACGAGGCACGTATGTCTACTTATTTTGTTGAAAATGGTTCTTATCTGAAACTTAGAAATGTACAATTAGGATATACATTACCTAAACATATTGTTCAGAAAATAAGATTAAGTCATTTGCGTACTTATGTAAGTGCCCAAAATCTATTGACCATTAAAAGTAAAAGCTTTACGGGGGTAGATCCTGAAAATCCTGCATGGGGATATCCTATTCCGATGACATTTACTTTTGGGCTTAATGTTTCATTTTAAATTAGCAGTATACAACAATGAAAAAGATAAAATATATAGCTGTACTTTTTGCAGCAACAATCATATTTTCGAGCTGTGATTTCTTGAATGATGATCCTCAAGGAATATTGAGTGATGAGCAGGTAAAAGGTCCCGATCAGGTTGAAGGCTTGGTTACGGCAGCCTATTCTTCATTAGGGAACGATCATTATGATAAGCCATTCAGTTTGTGGCCTTATGGTAATGTTCGTTCAGACGATGCCTATAAAGGAGGAAATGATGAAAATGATATCAGTGCATTTCATTTCTATGAAATAGCACAAAACATAAAAACAGACTTTGGAGAAGCCGATGGACTTTGGTTTTATTGCTACAAAGCAATTTCAAGAACCAATACAGCATTGAGTGTACTCAAAACGGTTTCAACAAACGATGTTCCATTGAGAGATACACGTATGGGTGAAATGTATTTCCTTAGAGGTCATTTTTATTTTATCCTTAAAACCGTATTTGGGCGTATTCCTTTTGTGGATGAAGATCTGCCGATTGACGAATATGATAAAGTAGATAATAAACTGCCTAATGATGAGCAATGGGCTTGGATTGTTAGTGATTTTCAGAAAGCATATGATCTGCTTCCAGACAAACAAGATCAGGTAGGACGTGCTAATAAAATAGCTGCGGCTGCTTATTTGGCGAAAGCAAATCTATACAAAGCTTACAGACAAGATGATCGAAATAACGTAACTGAAATAAATCGTACCGATCTTGAGGAAGTGCTTAAATATACTGATAAGGTTCTTAATTCGGGATATGGATTAGAATACGATTTTGCCTATAATTTCTTACCCGGAGCATATCAAAATGGTAAAGAATCATTGTTTGCGGTACAGTATTCGATTGATGATGGAACTATGTTTGGTAGATTAAATTGGGGCGATGTGCTATCTGTTCCAATGGGTGTAGGTTGTTGCGATTTTCATAAACCAAGCCAAAACTTAGTGAATGCTTTTAAAACGGATAAAACGGGATTACCGATGTTCGATTCGTTCGATAATACGAATTATGATTCGAATTCAAATAATGCAGACCCTCGTTTGTTTCACACTGTGGCTATGCCCGGATTTCCTTACAAATACAATAAAGATTTGATTTATGAAGAGGGCTGGAACCGTAATCCTACCGTATATGGTTATTATGCTTCATTAAAAGAAAATGTTGATCCTTCATGCGATTGTTTTGTGAATGTTGCTCCATTTTATGGAAACTCTAAAAACAGAATCATTATTCGTTACGCAGATGCTATTTTAATGAGAGCCGAGGCTTTAATAGAATTGGGACGTCCGAACGAAGCCTTACCTCTTATTAATCAAATAAGAGAAAGAGCACAACGTAGTACTGATATGATTGATTATGCTCCCAAATTGAGTATGTCACTTTATCAACCCGGAGTGAATTGTGCTTGGTCAACTGATTTTGCTCGTCAAGCTTTGCGTTGGGAACGTCGTTTAGAATTTGCTATGGAAGGCAGCCGTTTCTTCGATTTGGTGCGTTGGGGTATTACCGATCAGGTAGTCAACTCATTCTTTAAAACAGAATCGTCAAGACGACCATTCTTGAAAAGTGGAAACTTTACTAAAAACAAGAACGAATATATTCCTATTCCTCAACAGCAAATAAACTTTGTAAACGGAATATACAAACAAAACTATGGCTGGTAAAGGTAAAGGTCGCAGACCTTCTTATAGCTTTGGCTTGTAAAATAACCCAAGCTAGTTATAACTATGAAAATTAAAATAAGGATACAATGAAAAAAAGAATAAATAAAATATTGCCTTTTATCTTTTCCCTGATTCTTTGTGTGGGGTTCATTACATGCAGCGATGATGATCGGGAGAATTTGGATTTGTCGGGAGGTGTTAGAATATTATCTTTCTCAGTAAATGGGGTAGATGGAACTATAAATGATGAGAGTGGAACGGTGCAAATTTTACTACCCATGGGTACGGATTTGACAAAGTTAACACCTAAAATTACATTATCTGATCGGGCAGTTATAAATCCTGCGGGCAATGAAGCTATGGATTTATCGAAGGCTACAAAATTCAGAGTTGCAAACGGTAATCTGTATAAAGATTATATGGTGGTAGCTTCACATATCAAAGGAGAGATGTTGAGTTTCAGTATTGGTAAATACAAAGGTACAATTGATAATGATAAGAGAACAGTTCATGTAAGATATCCTAAAACAGAGGATGTTACTAAATTAGTTCCAGAGTTTACGATTACAAATGGTGCCACAGTAACTCCTGCACAAGGAGCAACGGTTGATTTCACAAAGCCTGTAACTTATACAATATCTTACATGAATGAGACATTCCCTTATGTGGTTACTGTAGAAAAAGTAGACATAAAACCTATTGCATTTTTAGGAGTTGCAAACAGTGCTTCTGCAATAGAAAATATGGATGAAAAAACTGCTTATGACTGGTTTGCTGCTAATGTGGCTGACTTTGAATATGTCTCTTTTAATGATATTAAAAACGGTAAAGATTTAGAGGGTTTTGCAGCTATCTGGTGGCATTCTGACGGTAATACACAAGCCTTACCAACGGTGGCTCTAGAGCCAACAATCATTACAAGCCTTAAAACATATTATCAAAACGGAGGTTCATTCTTCTTTTCTTCATGGGCTGTTCAGTACGTATCGGCACTGGGTATAGCTAAAGACGGAAAAGCTGTAAATAATATGTGGGGTGAAACTAACGATGCGACACCAATAGGTGATGATTGGGGATTATGCTTCACAGGGAATCAATCTCATCCGATATTCGCAGGATTACAAAAACCTATTGGTGTAAATAATAAAGTATACCTATTGGGTAAAGGAGTAAAAGCGAGAGGTCATAATGCAATCTGGAATTTCGAATGGGGCGATTATGCAAATAATATTCCTCTATGGACTACTAAGAATGGTGCAATTAATTTAGCTAGTTATCATTGGGATGATCAACTGAAAGGACGTTCTGTAATGTTTGAATATCCTAAAGTAGGTACTTCGGGAATTACAATCTGTATTGGAGTTGAATCCTATGATTGGTATAATGAAGATGGCTCTATCGTAAATCCTTATAAGGGAAATATCGAAACACTGACATCTAATATTTTCAACTATCTATTGAAGTGAGTATTATAAAAACTAAACCAAATAGGTCTGTGACCTTAACCTTTCAAATTTTATAAAACCATGAAACTCAAGAATAAATTTTTAAGTATGTCCTTATGCCTGATTGGCTTGACGGGATGCAATAACAATATGGATTATGTAAGTAATGACCCCAGATCAGCAGAGGCTGGGGCGCCTACTTGCTATAACGTGAATGATTTGCATAGAACCTATTCAACCTTTTTTAAACCTGCTGCAGGATGGGTAGGGGATCCTATGCCATTTTATGAAAATGGAAAATTTCATATATTCTATCTTCATGATGCAAGAGATGGCTCTCCTACTTTTCATCCTTGGTATAAGGCAACTACGGAGAACTTTTCAACATTTACTGATGATGGGGAAATGGTTCCTACGGGAACAATTGAACAACAAGATCGTGCATTGGGTACGGGTAGTGTATTTAAACATAATGGAGTGTATTATGGTTTCTATACTGGACATAACGGAGATCTTGACCCTCGTGAAAAAATAATGTTAGCCACATCTACCGATTTAAATACATGGACAAAAGACCCTTCTTTTCTCTTAGCTGCATCGGATGGCTATGATCGTAATGAATTTCGGGATCCGCTGATCATTAAAGATGAGCCTTCGGGAACTTTTAGAATGTTGATCAGTACACGTGCCGATTATAAAGGTTCATGGAGAGCAGTTATTGCTCAGTACAGTTCTACGGATTTAAGAAATTGGAAACTGATAGAACCCTTTTATGACGATCCTAGTACCTTTATGCTTGAATGTCCAGATGTATTTACAATGGGAGATTACCAATATCTGATTTATTCGAATATTGATGATCGTAAAGTACATTATCAGTTCAGAAAAGGAACAACAGGTGCATGGACTATCCCGACAAATAGTGCGCTAGATGGCATTGCTTTTTATGCGGGGAAAACTGCATCGGATGGAGCAGACCGCTATATAACAGCATGGTGTCCGACAAGAGAAAATCACAGTGATTATACTGGTTTCGATTGGGCAGGTTCATTGATTACTCACAAACTTATTCAATATGCAGACGGAACAATTTCAATGACTTTCCCTCATGGTTTGAATGATAGATTGACCAGCATTCAAAATTTGAATATGACAAGTTCTGTTAATACTCAGATTGAATCTAATTCATTTACATTGAAAGCTTCCGCTGATCAGGCTATCTCAGTTTTTGATAGACAAGAAGGTACTTACAAAATATCTTCAAAGGTGAAGGCTACAACATCAAATAGCTTTGGTTTCGAATTCGGATCGTGTGGTAATCGCCGAGAAGTGTATGCGGTTGTATTCGACTTAGAACAACAACAATTAAGATTAGAAAGAAGAGTATTTGGTGAAGATCCTTTACGTATTGATAATGTAAAACTAAATATACCAGAGAATAAAGAATTTGATGTAACTATAATGGTCGAAAATTCTATTTGTGTGGTATATGTGAATCATCAAACTGCGTTTACAAATAGGATCTATAAAATGAGTTGGAATCCTTGGGGTATATTCTCAGATAATGGAGAAGTTACATTTTCGAATCTGAATTTATCAAAATAAAAAAGTAGAACATATACATAGAAATTATGAAAATATATTTTAAATCAATTTTTTGTTTGGGGCTTCTTACTTTAATAGGCTGTTCAACAAAATCAGATATTGTAGTTGAGGATTTCGAGGCTGATTCTTACAAGAACTGGACAGTTGAAGGAGAAGCCTTTGGTACAAGTCCGTCAGAAGGAAGCCTTCCCGGTCAGCAAGAGGTAAAAGGATTCGAAGGAAAACGTTTAGCTAATAGCTATTATGGAGGCGATGATTCAAGAGGAACTCTTATCTCTCCTGAGTTTACTATCGAACGCGATTATATAAATTACCTGATAGGTGGTGGTATGCATGCCGATACTTATATTGAGTTATTGGTTGAAGGAAAAAGTGTATATGTATCGCGATCTATTGTAGAGACTGAGTCTTTACTTTGGATGACGTGGGATGTGAAGAACTATAAGGGAAAGAAAGCCGTTATAAAGATTGTAGACAACCAAAGAGGCGGTTGGGGACATATTCTCGTAGATCAAATAGAAATGAGTGACACTCAAAAAAGCAATATTATGGTAGATCATCGCTTATCGTTCAAGATAGACAAAAAATATCTGCTTGTACCAATCGAAGATAAAGGACCCGAATCTCAAATCTATTTAGAAACCAATGGCAAAACGGTGAGCCCTCTTTTGAGCATACGTGTTGCACAAACAAAGATCGATTATTGGGTACCTATAGATGTAGAACAATATAAAGGACAAGATTTGACTTTATTATTTGCTCATGTAAAGAGCGGGGATATAGGATACTCTCAAATAAAGCAATCGGATACTTTCGATTTCGATTACAATGAAAAATACCGTCCACTTTATCATTTTTCACCTCAATATGGATGGACTAACGATCCTAATGGTATGGTTTATCACAATGGTGAATATCATCTGTTTTTTCAACACAATCCATACGGATCAATGTGGGGAAATATGAACTGGGGACATACGGTAAGTAAAGATCTGAAGAAATGGGAATATTTGCCTGTGGCTATAGCTCCCGATTCATTGGGAACGATATTTTCGGGAAGTGCTGTAATTGATAAAAATAATACAGCAGGATTTGGCAAAAATGCAATGGTAGCTATTTATACGTCAGCAGGGCGTATTCAAACTCAAAGTGTTGCTTACAGTTTGGATAATGGACGTACATTCACTAAATACGATAAAAATCCTGTATTGTCGGATCTTAACTTTGTAGATTTTCGCGATCCTAAAGTTTTTTGGCATCAAGCAACAAATCAATGGATAATGTCATTGGCAACTACGCAGACTATTACTTTTTACGGGTCGAAAAACCTGAAAGAATGGAGTAAACTCAGTGAGTTTGGCGAAGGTATAGGCGATCATGGCGGAGTGTGGGAATGTCCCGATTTATTTCCGCTTACCTATAATGGGCAAACCAAATGGGTATTATTTGTAAGTATCAATCCCGGAGGACCTAATGGAGGTAGTGCCACACAATACTTTATAGGAAGTTTTGATGGTAAGACATTTAAAGCAGATGATCTCCCTTATCCTATTTGGTTGGATTATGGACGTGATAATTATGCTGGTGTTACATGGGCTGATGCTCCTGACAATAGACGTGTATTTATCGGATGGATGAGTAACTGGGATTATACAAATCACGTACCTACCGTTAATTTCCGCAATGCGATGACAATTCCACGTGAGATAATACTTGTAAATAACGGAAAGCATCTAGTCGTAGCTAATGCTCCGGTAAAGGAGATTACCGAATTGAGAAGAACGACTGAGAAAGTTTCTGATTTTACAGTTGATAAAACATATACAATTGATCGTTTATTGAAAGACAATCAAGGTGCTTATGAGATCGAAATGACAATTAAACCAACTGCTAATTTCAATTTCAAATTGGTAAATAAAAAGGGAGAGAATCTTAAGTTTATTTTTGATTTAGCAAAAGAAAGCTTAGTTGTAGACCGATCGAATAGTGGAATATCTGATTTCAGCAACAATTTTGCATCTGCCGAAATTAAAGCTCCTTTGGTAAAAAAAGATACTTATAGAATAAGGCTACTTATCGATAAGGCCTCATCTGAATTATTTATAAATGACGGTGAACTTGTACAAACAAATACGATGTTCCCATCTGAGCCTTATAATTCTTTGGTTTTTGAATCAGAAGGAAATACAGCAGTGGAGAATATTAATATCTATGAATTAAAGTAGGTCGCACACACTAATAATAAAGTAATGAAAGAAAAAAATATATATATTAAGTTACTCCCTCTTATGCTGGCATTCTTTGCCATGGGATTTGTTGATTTAGTCGGAATTGCTACCAACTATGTTAAGGCAGACTTTTCGCTATCCGAAACAGAAGCAAATATATTTCCGTCTATGGTCTTCTTTTGGTTTCTGATATTCTCAGTTCCAACTGGCATGCTTATGAATAAGATAGGGAGACGCAAAACGGTTATTATCAGTTTAGCAGTAACATCGTTGGCTCTATTATTACCTTTTGTGAGCTACTCTTATGCCACTATGCTTGTTTCGTTCTCATTGTTGGGAATTGGTAATACATTGATGCAGGTTTCGCTAAATCCATTATTGTCCAATA
This sequence comes from Dysgonomonas sp. HGC4, assembly GCF_001261715.1. Classification (GTDB taxonomy): domain Bacteria; phylum Bacteroidota; class Bacteroidia; order Bacteroidales; family Dysgonomonadaceae; genus Dysgonomonas_A. The sequence continues at coordinate 20,011 of NZ_CVRU01000196.1, forward strand.
TTGTCACTGGCGATAAATTGGCAAGTACACTTACCTTTGGTCAGTTTGTAAAGGCGATAGCATCTTTTCTTGCTCCTATTATTGCAGCATGGGCAGCAGCATCGTTAGGCGATTGGAAGTTTTTATTTCCTATCTTTATGGTAGTAGCCATCTTAGCGACTTTACTGTTGAGTATGACATCCATATCGGAAACCGATGAAGAGGGCGAAAGTTCTACTTTTGCTCAATGTTTTGCTTTGTTAGGTAACAAGGTTATACTCTTATCTTTTATTGGGATTATGTGTCATGTAGGAATAGATGTAGGTACTAACGTTACGGCTCCTAAAATATTAATGGAGCGTTTGGGGATGACTCTCGATGCAGCTGGTTATGCGACTAGTGTTTATTTCCTTTTCCGTACTATTGGTTGCTTTACAGGAGCTTTTGTATTGGCTCGTTTTTCTGCGAAGAAATTCTTTATAATGAGCGTTGCTTTAATGGTTCTTGCGATTATCGGATTATTTATGTTTCATAACCTTACAATGATCTATATTTGTATAGCACTTATAGGTTTGGGAAATTCGAACATATTCCCTATAATTCTTTCTCAGGCACTTTTGTATATGCCTGATAAGAAGAATGAAGTTTCGGGACTTATGATTATGGGACTTTTCGGAGGAACAGTTTTCCCTTTATTGATGGGTTTAATGACAGATTTACTATCTTCTCAAACAGGAGCCTTATTAATATTGGCTATTGGCATACTTTATTTGGTTTTGATGTCATTCAAGCTGAAAGAAAAAGCGTTATAAATAATACTTTACGATATATAATAAATTAGACATGAAAAATATAGTAGTAGGATTGGGAGAAATCCTTTGGGATGTATTTCCCGAAAGAAAAGTTCTGGGTGGTGCACCTGCCAACTTTGCTTACCATGCTTCTCAATTTGGGTTCAATGGTTATGCTGTAAGCGCAATTGGTGACGACTTGTTAGGTAAGGAAATTCTTACGAGCCTCGAAGAGAAAGGCTTGAATTATTTGTTGGAGAAAACTGACTATCCGACAGGAACTGTTCAAGTAACTTTAAATAAAGCAGGTGTTCCTCAATATGAAATCTGTGAGAATGTAGCTTGGGATAATATCCCTTTCACTGCACGAACCGAAAATCTGGCAAAGAATACTCAAACAGTATGTTTTGGTTCTTTGGCTCAGCGAAACAGTGTATCTCGAGAGACTATCCGTAAGTTTATTACTGCTATGCCCGAAGACAGTTTGAAGATATTCGATATTAATCTGCGTCTCAATTTCTATTCAAAAGAGATTATACACGAATCTTTAGAGATGTCGAATATGATGAAAATAAATGACGAGGAAGTTCTCAAGGTAGCCAATCTGTATGGCTGGAAAGGAGATGAGCAAGAAATCTGCGGCAGACTTCTGGAAGATTACAAATTAGATATACTTGTATTGACAAAAGGTACTGATGGTAGTTTTGTATTTACTCCCCGTCAAACATCTTATCAGCCTACACCAAAAGTGCATGTGGCTGATACCGTAGGCGCAGGTGATTCTTTTACAGCTGCATTTGTTGCCGCTTATCTACATGGTGAGCGTATTGAAGATGCTCATCAATTGGCAGTTGAAGTTTCAGCTTATGTTTGTTTGCAACATGGTGCTATGCCTAAACTAGCCGATTCTTATTTGGAGTTATTCCGAAAATAACCTTCCTATATATTTAAAAGCACTATAACCGCTGTTGGGTTATAGTGCTTTTTCTTACTTTTGTTCTTCTACCAGAGATACTCCGACCATGAAAAATATAGTAAGTAGTATTAAATATTTATTGTTACATCTTAAAACTATAACTACCTCAGGCTATTTTTTTACCAAAGTAATAAAAAGGTCTGAGACCTTATTAGTTATTTGTATTTTGCTTTCGATTATCCAAACTGCATGCCGATTAGATAAGAAGTCGCAATATGTGGTTGGTGTTTCGCAATGTAGTGACGACTTATGGAGGGAAACTGTTAATGGAGAGATTTTGAGGGAAGCTTCTTTCTTTCAGAACATGCAAGTTCAAATAAAAACGGTAAAAGATGATACCCAGCAACAAATAAAAGATATTGAATCTTTTATTGATGCAGGTGTAGATCTTCTCGTTGTTTCTCCTAATGAGTCCACAGCAATTACTCCCATTATACAGAAAGCTTATAGGTCGGGTATTCCCGTTATTCTTTTAGACCGAAAAATAGATACTGATGATTATACCGCTTATGTAGGTGCTGATAATTATCAGCTTGCCTATGAGCTTGGTTTATATGTTTCCGATGTCTTGAAAGAAAAAGGAAATGTAGTAGTAATGAGAGGATGGAAAGGATCAACAGCAGATGCTGAACGATACAAAGGCTTTATGGATGCTATCGGAAAATATCCTAGTATAAAGATTATAGCTGAAAAACGGGGTGACTTCTTGAAAAATGTAGCAGAACAGCAAATGGAAGAAGTCTTTAAAAACCATGAGTCGATTGACCTGGTTTTTGCGATGAATGATCCTATGGCATTAGGTGTACACAATGCAGCTATGAAATATAGTGGGAAGTCTCCATTTATTGTTGGTATAGACGCACTCTCTGGTGAGGGTGGAGGTATTGAAAGTATTCAAAAGGGGTTGATAGATGCTTCCTTTATTTATCCCACAGGAGGAGATAAGGTCATTGATATTGCCAACCGTATTTTAAACAAAGAATCTTTTGATAAAGAGAATATTCTTTATACAGCAGTTGTAGACAAGAGTAATGTACGTGTGCTACAATTGCAGACTAATCAGATATTCGAGCATCAATTCAAGTTCGATAAAATGAATAGGCTTTTAGATAAGAGTCTGCTCCAATACTCTAATCAACGTACTCTTTTTTATATTTCACTGATTGCTTTATGTCTGATTACGTTACTATTATTTCTAGCCTATAAGGCTTACAAAGCTAAAAGCAGAGCTAATACTCAATTGGAAAAACAAAATGAGGAAATAAAACGTCAGGCAGAAATTCTTACAGAACAAAAAGAACAACTAATATCTCTATCCAAGCAATTGGAAGAGGCTACCCATGCTAAATTGGTTTTCTTTACCAATATTTCTCATGAATTTAAGACACCCTTGTCTCTTATTTTAGGTCCTGTGGAAGCATTACTTGCTACTGATAAATTGACTACAGATCAAAGGGAACTACTCACATTGGTGAAACGTAATAGTAATCGTTTGTTACATCTTATTTCTGAGATAATAGAATTCAGAAGTTACGAGAATGGAAAAATGAAGACTAATTTTAGTCATAATGATTTGAGTATTTTTCTAAATGACTTAACTCCACTTTTTTATGATTCTATAAAGAGAAAGCAAATTCAGCTGTCAGTTGAGGCAGATGATTCTGACTTTTTGATGTGGTTTGATAAAGAAAAAGTTGAGAAGATATATTTCAATTTGTTATCAAATGCTCTCAAACATTCCAATGCAGGAGGTAGAATAGTTATAACCTTAAGAAAAGAGATTATATCAGATGTTGAATATGCAAAGCTTTCGGTATTTAATAGTGGCTCTTTTATTGCTCAGGAAGAATTGCATAATATATTCGATCGTTTCTATAAACTAGATTCTCGTGATGGCAGTACTGGAATAGGACTAGCTTTGACAAGTACTTTAGTTGATATTCATAGAGGTAAAATATATGTTGAGAGTAAAGATGGTAAGGGCACTACTTTTTATGTGTTACTACCTTTTTCTCAGGAACATGATTATTCGGACAATAATCAAATCTCGTATGAAAAGGGCTATACCGAAGCTCGATTAGAGTTAGACTCGATGGTTGTAGATGAGGAAGTTTTACCCGAAAACAATTCAAAAGAAGATAAACCACTAGTACTTATTATCGAAGATAATGCAGATATGCGTAGTTTTATGTATCATATTCTCAATCAGGAGTACACCGTAATAGAAGCTGAAGATGGAGCTGAAGGGCTTAAAAAAGCAAAGAAGTATATTCCCGACCTCATTATAAGCGATGTAATGATGCCCGAAAAAGATGGTTTTGAGGTCTGTCATTATTTAAAAGAAAATATTTCGACCAGCCATATACCTGTAATTCTGCTAACAGCTTGCTCGTTGGATGAGCAAAAAGTCATCGGTTTTGAAAGTGGTGCAGATGCTTATATACCTAAACCCTTTAATGCTAATTTATTAAATATACGGGTCAGGAAGTTGATTGAAAACAGGCAGAAAATAAAAGAAGCTTTTGGACACAGTCTAATAAATGACTCAAAGAAAACGTCCTTGGCTGAAAGCGAGCAAAACTTCATTGATAGTTTTAGAGATTATGTAGAATCTCATATTTCTGATTCGGAGCTGAATTTGGATGATGTTGCTAAAAGCATCGGGTTATCTAAATCTCAATTATATAGAAAAATAAAGTCTTTGACGAATTATTCGCCCAATGAGTTAATTCGTATTATCCGTTTAAAATATGCCAAACATTTGTTGAATTCAAAAGATAAAACGATCTCAGAAGTGGCTTACGAAGCAGGATTTTCATCCCCTTCTTATTTTACTAAATGCTTTAAAGAGTTTTATAACGAAAGCCCCACTAGCTATATTGAGAGAATCAGCAAATAGTGCAATATTTGACTGATGCAGTATTTCTGTATATTTATATCGATTATATGGTAGAGTAGAAAAATAATTAAAACTTCAAAAAAGCACAAAAAGGAGATTGTTATTCAATCTACTTTTCAATAGGTCATTCATCCTTTTTGGATTTTTTTTATGAGAATATATGAAAATAAACTTACTTGCTTTATGTTGGATTCATTACAAAATACCAGCTCTCACTCTACTTAAGGTTTCGGGGCTCATCAAAAGATAGGATGCAATATGGGCTATTGATGCACGTCTAGCTATGGTTGGGTTTTCTTGGCAAAAGCGTTCGTAACGTTCTCGTGAGCTTTCAAATCTCCAAGAATCGGCTTTCCTTTGGGAAACAACTAACTTATATTCTATAATACGTCTATATAGTTTATTAATATCGGAGTATTCATCACATAGAGTTTCCCATTTTGCATAATCTAGAAGATAAACTACCGATGGCTCTATCGCTTCAACCAATAAGCTAGTAGGTTCTTTCATAATTAAGCTTTCTATACAAGTAGCAACATAGCCTTCAGGTGAGAAATGTTCTGTAATATCTCGTCCATCCTTATAATAAAATTGGCGGATCATCCCTTTTTCAACAATATATAGAAAATGGCAAGTTTGATCTCTATCTAAGATTATTTCTTCTTTCTGATATTCTTTTCTTTCCATTATTGATGCTAGCTTCTCGACTGATTCATCAGAAAAAACTACATCGTATTTATCTAATATTTTTTTTATTATTTCCATTATTACAAGTCGTATAATCAGTCTCAAAAGTAATAATTTTTCACTGTGCTGATCGAAATTGACGCAGGTCATTTTTGGGTCACTTGTTTACATTTATTTTTGCATCAGATGAAAACTAAATATACTAAAAAAATAAATGGATATGAATATGAAAATTGAACATTTAGCAATTTGGGTAGATGATATTGAACTTCTTCGTCAATTCTATCTAAAATATTTCGAAGTTACTTGTGGAGAAAAATATATTAACACAATGAGAAACTACACTGCTTACTTCTTGTCGTTTGGCGAAAGTAAGACTCGAATTGAGTTAATGCATATTCCTGATATGCCAGACAGTCCTGAACGTAGAGGTTTTATGAAAGGCTTAGCTCATTTTGCTATTTCGGTTGGTGGTAAAGATGTGGTAAACGCTCTTACCGAACGCTTGAGAGGTGATGGATATGTGATTGCAAGCGAACCGAGAACAACAGGAGACGGCTATTATGAAAGTGTGGTATTAGACCCGGAAGGAAATTACGTAGAAATAGCAGAATAAATTATGAAAGAAATAAAGAATATAGTTTTTGATTTTGGCGGTGTTCTCTTGGATTGGAATCCAAGATATTTTTATAAGAACATTTTTAAAGAAGAGTCTGAATTAAATTTCTTTTTAAATGAGGTTTGCAATCATGAATGGAACGAAAAACAAGATGCAGGAAGATCTTTTAAAGATGGTATTTCAGAATTAATTATCAAGCATCCGCAATATAAAAGGGAAATAGAATTGTTCTATACACATTGGATTGATATGGTTGGCGGAGAAATAGAAGAAAACACTGCTTTAATCAGTGAATTGAAATCAGAATATTTGCTATTTGGATTAACAAATTGGTCTGCAGAAACATTTCCACTTGTCTATGAAAGATACTCTTTCTTTAAAGAATTGGATGCTATCATTGTTTCAGGTGAAGAAAACGTAATTAAACCTAATCCCGAAATATACAGGCGATTACTTTCTAGATGTGAAATAGATTCACAACACTCTCTTTTTATAGATGATAATAAAATAAATATTGAGGCAGCACAAAATCTAGGTTTTCACACTATTCATTTTCAACAAGGCGTGAGTCTAAGGGACGAAATGAAGAAAAAAGGAATAGATTTAATGTAGCTTAAAGTGACATTAATTTGAAAGATGAATTAAAAAATTATAGTTTTATAATATGTATGATTTTTATCATACATATTGTAAAACTTCTAGGCATTTTGTGAAAGGGGGTAGAACCCACTTCGCTCGATAATAGAGCCATTGTAGTTAATTGTATTTTTCATCAAGAATCTTAAAATCATAAATAATAATCATAAAATGGAAAATAAAACATCTACACTTCGTCTTATATACCCTCAATGGCAAGGAGGTATAGTTGCTCATTGGATGCCTGATCTGGCTCCCGATGATTCGTCTCGTGGTTATTATTTAGGTGCACAATTATTAAATTTTTTAGCTCCTGTAAGTGATCAGCCTACTGAAGAAGTTCCAGTTTCATTGGATATAAATGACAGGGAAATAGAAAACGGAATCAGTTCTTACAGAGTTATTTTGAAGCAAACACAAGCGGCTCTGAAAATTGTTGAGAAGAATAATCCGGATAGGATCGTAACACTCGGTGGGGATTGTGCAGTGAGCGTTGTGCCATTTTCTTATCTGGCAGCGAAATATGCTGATGATATTGCTATTATTTGGATAGATGCACATCCTGATGTAACCTTGCCGTATGACGATTATAAGGGCTATCATGCTATGGCATTAACAGCTTGTCTAGGGATGGGAGATGAGAATATTTTGAATGCTCTACCAGGAAAAGTGGACGCTTCCAAAGCATTAATTGTTGGGCTCCGTTCTTGGGATGAAGGTATGCAGGAAAGGCAAAACAAATTAGGTATAAAAGGTTTATCTCCATCGGATGTGGCAGAAAATAGTACTCTGATAATGGACTGGCTAAAAGATAGAAACGTCTCGAAAGTTGTTATTCATTTTGATATGGATGTACTGGATCCTGCGGAGATAATAGCGGCAGTAGGTCCTGATCCCAATGGGATGAGAATTGACGAAGTTGTGCGGGTAATTAATGATATAGCTTCTGAATATGATGTTGTAGGTCTTACCATAGCTGAACCGATGCCACGAGTAGCGATTAAAATTAAGAATATGCTGAATCGGTTGCCATTGCTTAGTTAGTAAACAAGATGCATATTATAATCTTAAAGAAATAAACGAAACTATTTATACAGCAAAGAACATAAAAGCTTATCACAATCCGTGATAAGCTTTTATGTTTTAAAGATGCTAACTTTTTTCAACTAGGCTTTTATGTATTTCTCAAAAGCTTTGATAATGTGGTTTATCAGATCTTTCTTTTGATATTAAAAAAGGCAGAAAAGAACCTCTACAAATATTTGTTAATGAATATATATTAGTCAGATCTCTAATTATAGAAGGTCTATAGGTCAATTCTGATCATTTCCATTTTTTATTTAATGAATTACATGCTATAAAACATTTTTTTTATTTATTGGCTTATGTTTATTAACTATCTGTTTTGTAGTGTGTTATTTGGATGTTTGCTAAGTGAAATGTTTTTTTGTTTTGCTAAGTTTAAATTTTCCAAAATATTCTTCTATCGCTCAGTCTGAGTATTAATCAAGGATGAAGATTCAGAGTATTTCAGATTTGACTTAATGTCATCATATTTTATATTTTAATATTTATTTTGCTTATTGAACAATAAATAATGTTTACATGTTATCAATAACACGAATATCAAAAAGGTAACATTATGAAATCTGTAATTCTTATATTCTTATATTTTATAATTACTGTAACAGCATTAGGGCAAAC